>NZ_FNDM01000004.1:0-425262 GCF_900100505.1 Bacillus sp. cl96 | reverse complement strand
GAGCAATCAACAATTCGTATTTAAAATTTAAATGAGAAGGGGGGTACTGGTTTATTTCTTATAACCTCTTGCATACTACTGACTTGGATGAATGGTAGTATGCAAGGACAGATCGTTCCTAACAGGAACCTGCCGTCATTCTTTCACAATAGGTGGATGAAAAGGTCACAACCCTTACGGACAGGAAAAAGGTGAGATTCCTTTTCGGTAGTTGGCATTTGACTTGGTTCGCCAACAATTTATAGGTTTTTATAAGAATTTTAAACCAGGAGAAAACTATGAAAACAGTATTATTAACAGGATTTGATCCGTTCGGTGGAGAAAGTATCAATCCAGCTTGGGAAGTCGCAAAAAGTTTGCATGAAAAAACAATCGGAGAATACAAGATTATTAGTAAACAAGTACCCACTGTATTTCATAAATCAATCAGTGTATTAAAAGAGTATATAGAAGAACTAGCACCGGAATTTATTATATGCATTGGACAAGCTGGGGGTAGACCAGATATTACGATAGAGCGTGTCGCAATTAATATTGATGATGCAAGAATTGCTGACAATGAAGGGAACCAACCGGTAGATGTACCGGTTGTAGAAGAAGGACCAGCTGCTTATTGGTCTACACTTCCGATGAAAGCGATTGTAAAAAAACTTCAAGAAGAAGGTATACCGGCTTCCGTTTCACAAACAGCAGGTACGTTCGTTTGTAATCATTTATTCTATGGTCTCATGCATGAACTAGAAAAACATGATACAAAAATGAAAGGCGGATTTATTCATATTCCGTTTTTACCAGAGCAAGCGAGTAATTATCCAGGGCAACCGAGTATGTCACTTTCTACTATTCGTAAAGGGATAGAGTTGGCAGTTGAAGTAACGACGACCGTTGAGGTAGATATTGTAGAGGTTGGTGGCACGACGCATTAAGTAGAATGAATTGCACGACACCTCCTGTAAACAACTGGTATAATAAGTATAGCAATATACATAGAGGTGATTTTTGTGCAACAATTTGAAGAAGTACGTTTGATTTTAGAAAAAGCGAAGAAAATTACAGTATTAACAGGAGCTGGTGCAAGTACGGAAAGTGGTATCCCAGATTTTCGTTCAGCAAATGGATTGTATGCTGATGCGAATGTGGAAATGTACTTATCAAGAGGGTACTATAACCGAAGTCCGAAAGAATTTTGGAAGCATTATAAAGAAATATTTCAAATTAATACGTTTCATCAATATAAGCCAAATCGTGGCCATCGCTTTTTAGCTGAATTAGAAGAAAAAGGAAAAGATATTACGGTTTTAACGCAAAATATTGACGGTTTACATCAATTAGGTGGTAGTAAACATGTCATTGATTTACACGGCACACTGCAAACTGCACATTGTCCGAAGTGTAAAACGGGATATGATTTGCAGTATATGATTGATCATGAAGTGCCGCGCTGTCAGAAGTGTAATTTCATTTTAAATCCAGACGTTGTTTTATACGGAGATACATTGCCGCAATATCAAAATGCGGTCAAACGTTTATATGAAACAGATGTGCTTATCGTTATGGGAACATCACTAAAAGTACAGCCTGTCGCTTCATTCCCGCAAATTGCAAAGAGGGAAGTAGGAGCAACAACTATTTTAGTAAATGAAGAGTTAACAGGACAGGAATATAACTTTGATGTTGTTTTTCAAAATAAGATTGGTGAGTTTGTTGAAGGGTTATCTTCAATGAAATAAGTTATCGAAAAAACTGAGGTATCTGCCTCAGTTTTTTATTTGAGTAATCACTGTTTTAAGCCATATGAAAACATTTTGATAACGTAGTAACAACATCTCTATAATTTATAAAAATCAATTTGCCGCATTTTTCTTTTAGAATAATATTCATGTTATTGTGCATTAAGGGAATGGTAATAAATAGGATGTAAAAACAAAAAACTGAAAATTAAATCTTTTATTTCTTTTATAATTAATATAAAATTCTATATATATCATATAAATAAATTTGATACATAATGATTTTGCGTAGAAATGTTAATAGAATGAAGCGAGGGAGCGAAATGAGACAGAAAAAGGAGCAGAAAAAACAATCGAAAAAGAAAAAGACTCATATTCCATTTCGGTTAAATGTACTATTTTTTATTGTCTTTCTTTTATTTTCAGCTATTATAATTCAATTAGGTAAAGTACAAATCATTGATGGAGAAACGTATAGAAATGAAGTAAACAAAAAGGAAGATGTAACGGTAAGTACTCCCGTTCCTAGAGGGAAAATGTTTGATCGGCAAGGTCACGTTATTGTAAATAATAAACCATTACGAACCGTTACATATACGAAAATGAGAGGAGTAGACTCGAAAGAAGTTTTACAAGTAGCAAGAGATTTAGCTAAGCTAATTGAAATGTCGCAAGAGGACATGGATAAGTTAACAGAGACAGATAAGAAAGATTTTTGGATGCAGTTAAATGAAAAGCGGGCAGCGGCGAAAGTAACGAAAGAAGATGAGAGTAAATTTAGAAAGCAAGAAATAGAAGGAAAAGAGTTAGATAAAAAAGTAGAAGAACTGCGCCGGGAAAGAATTACACAAGAAGAACTAAATGAGCTTTCAAAGGAAGATATAGAAGTATTAGTAATTAAAAGCAAAATGAATGCGGGATATAAAATGACGCCGCAAATCGTTAAAAAAGATGTAAGTCAAAATGAATATGCTGTCGTTAGTGAAAGGTTGGCAAGCTTACCAGGGGTAGATACGACAGTAGATTGGGAACGTGAATACCCAAATGATAAAATACTGCGCTCTATACTAGGTAGCGTTTCTAATGAAAATGAAGGATTGCCAAGAGAACAATTAGATTATTATTTAGTTCGTGATTATAATCGAAACGACCGTATTGGTAAAAGTTACATTGAAAAACAATATGAAGATGCACTACATGGAACGAAGGAACAGTCTAAAAATATTATGGATAAAGCAGGGAAGATTGTTCGAACAGAAAAAGTGACTGAAGGAAAAAGTGGAAATAACTTGATGTTAACAGTCGATATGGATTTACAGAAAAGAGTAGAGGGCAGCCTTGAAAAGAATTTACGAGCCTTTCATGCTGCAGAGCCGATGATGGATCGTGCGTTCGTAGTAATGATGAATCCGAAAAACGGTCAAATTTTATCAATGGCAGGAAAGAAAATTGTAAATAAAGATGGCGGTATGCAAATAGAAGATTATGCATTAGGAACGATGACAAGTTCTTATGAGTTAGGGTCAACTGTAAAAGGGGCTACTTTATTAACTGGATATCAAACAGAAGCGATTAAGCCGTATACACATTTCTTTGATGCGCCAATGTATTTTAAAGGAAGTTCTAAGCCGAAGAAATCGTGGAAAGAATTTGGGGATATTGATGATTTAAGAGCTTTGCAAGTGTCATCGAACGTTTATATGTTTAATACGGCTTTAAAAATGGCAGGCATTAATTATGTCCCAAACAATCCATTAGACATTAAACAAGAAACATTTAATAAAATGCGCTACTATTTTAGACAATTTGGCCTAGGTGTGTCGACTGGTATTGACCTGCCAAATGAATCAATTGGTCAAGTAGGTAGAACTGATAACATACCCGGATTTTTACTTGATTACGCGATTGGACAGTATGATACATATACGCCGCTTCAGCTTGCACAATATATTTCCACAATTGCAAATGGCGGTTACCGAATGAAACCACAAATTGTACAAGAAGTTAGAGAGCAACCGAATAGACCAGAGGATGTAGGAAAAGTCGTTCGGTCGATTGAACCAGTTGTATTAAATAGAGTGGATATGGACACTTCGTACATTAATCATGTAAAAGAAGGATTTAGAAGAGTTTTTCAAGAAGCTGACGGAACAGGTACCGGAACGTTTAAAGGTCTACCATATAAACCAGCGGGAAAAACAGGAACAGCTGAGACAGTATATGGTGGAGAAAGTGATATTGGAAGAGATGAGAACAACAACCGAAAAAAATGTTATAATTTAACTCTTGCCGGTTATGCACCATATGATGCTGATCCGGAAGTAGCTTTTTCAGTTGTTGTACCATGGGTGAATGATGATAAATCAGGAATTAATTCTGCGATTGGTAAAGAGATTTTGGATGCGTATTTTGAATTAAAAACAAATAGATCAAATGCAAATTCAATTCCAGTAGAACAACCGAACAAGGCACAGTAAAAATAGTATCACTGCATGGAAACATATTGTGCAGTGATATATTTTTTGAGTTAAAAAGCGCTTTATAAGGTGGGAATGGATATGAAAAAGGAGATTAAGAGAGGCTGGGGAAAGTACATACTATTTATATTGGTGATAGTCATAGGCTACCATTCTTTTACTTTATGTAAGGTGGAAGGGGAATCGATGCAGCCGACTTTATATGAAGAAGACTACGTATTTGTAAATAAAGCGGTAGTACGTCTTTCTAATTTACAACACGGAGAAATTGTCATTATAAAAGAAGAGGATGAATCGAAATATTATGTGAAACGTGTAATAGGGCTTCCTGGTGATGTAATTAACATAACGAACGGAAAGGTATATGTGAACGATAAAAAGCAAGAAGAACCATATACAAACAAAGATTTATTTAACAACACACAAGTGTTTTATAATTTTCAAAAGACAAAAATTCCGCCAAATAAGTTATTTGTAATGGGAGATAACCGCGAAGTAAGTAGAGATAGTCGAAATGGCTTAGGATATATTGAAGAAGATAACATAATAGGCAAGGTGGAATTTGTATATTATCCTTTTTCAAAAATGAAAATGATAGAATAAGTGGGGGATGAGCAAAACCCCACTTATTAAAGTTTCACTTTATTTTCTTTAAAAAACCTTTTGGATTAAATGATATGAAAAATTTATGTTTAGACTCGTCGATTATGAAGTTATTATTTTTAGTTAAAAACTCATCCACAGCTTCCATCGGGCCAGGACCCCAATCGGGAAGAAGCGGATTTCCATTAATGGAGGTATCTTCTACAATCATATAACTGCCAGTAGTGACGATAGATTTATATAGTAATAGTTCTTTGGAGACATGTTCTTTACTATGATCAGAATCTAAAATAACTAAAACCACATCATCAGGTTTGCGCATGCTTACAATTGTTTGGATGGCCTGCACAGAAACAGAAGATGCTGTTAAATACGTAATCCGATTATGTGATGGCCGATTTGGCTGCGGAGTTATATCGATAGTAAGTACGTGACCTTTTCCAATTAAATCTAACATAGAAGCTAAATACAGTGCACTACCACCGTGAAAAGTCCCGCATTCAATAATTAAATCGGGCTTTAATTCATAAATAATTTCTTGATACAAAAAGAGATCAGAGGGAAGTTTACAGATTGGAACCCCGAACCAGTGTGTATCGTTTAACCACACGAGGCTGTTGTAATATTGGTTTAGAAATTCATTGCTTATATTATCGATTTTAAATTCTCCTTTCTAAAAAGGATTCTCTCGTTTGACGTAAAGTGTTTACGCATGAAAGTTGTACTATATATTATGTAGTAAGGAATTGTAAGGCGAGTGTTTTTACTTGAAAATAAGTCAAATAACTCATGTGGAAAATGAAAGGAAATGATCGTATGTACAAATACACAATTTGTTTTATTAGAAAAAGCGATAAAATACTGCTATTAAATAGAAATAAAAAGCCGAATATGGGGATGTGGAATGGTGTTGGAGGAAAAATAGAAGAGAATGAAACGCCATACGAAGGAATAATTAGAGAAACATTTGAGGAAACGGGTATAGAACTTTCAAGTGTAACGTATAAAGGGAATGTCGTTTTTAAAAGTAAGGACGAGCCTCGAGGTAGTGAAGGAATGTATGTATTCCTTGCTGACCTGCCAGATGGAGTACATATGGACACGCCATTAAGTACGACGGAAGGATTATTAGAATGGAAAGAAATTGATTGGATATTAAATAAGGATAATAGAGGTGTAGTTAGCAATTTACCAAAATACTTACCAATAGTATTAACAGAAGAAAATAAGTTAGAGCATATATTCACATATGATAACCGGAATATTATTACTTACACAACTTCATTTTGTACAGAAGATGATGCGAACAAACGGTATGAAAAACAACTCATTTCTCAATAGAAGAGGATAGTGAAAAATCACGTTTTGTTCTCATTATATATACGAAGTGATTATATGTTTCAGAAATACAATTTATTGGTCAGAATTGTAATATGTATGATATAACTTTTCTTATGGTGAAAGCGTAGAGAACATACGTAAACGGAACAAAAAAGAGGTGGCTTTGCCGCCTCCTTTTTGTTAGCTGTGAATCGCCTTAATCATAAATCGATGTTGCTTCACATCAAAATATCCTTTTTGTAAGATAATTTCATGTATACGATATAACTCCTCATAATACCTTTCGATAGTAAAATCAGGAATTTGCCACGGAATCGCTTTTAAATAGTAGACGATAGCGCCAATATCATAAAAGCGTTGGAAAGGGAATTCTTCCTTTGCTTCTAAAATAGTAAATCCAGTTTCCTCTAACTCACTACATGCTGCTTCAAGTGACCAACTTGCAAATTCGTTATTTAGCGGTGCGTTAAATTGCTCATTAAGTTCCACACAATCGAGACCACCAACTTGTTGTGTAAGGAAAATCCCATTTTGAGAAAGGATTCTTTTTACTTCAGAAGCAGCATATGATTCATGTTGGTTTAGGATTAGATTAAACTGACCATCTTGAAATGGCAATGCAGTATCATCGTTCACCTCTACAACAGTAACCCCTAAAGGCTCTAATTTCTTTCGAGCAATTGGCACGTTTGGAGCGTAGCCCTCAGTAGCATAAATAGTTGACGGGAACGGTTGTAACATAGATAAAAACTCTCCGCCGCCAGTTCCCATATCTAGCATTGATTTAGCGCGTTGCATAAGCTGGAAAGCAGTACTGCCGTACGACCATGATAAAGGCTCGCTCTTCATTCGGCCCGTTTCTGAAATGAAAGAAAAATCCCAACCGCTAAAATGTGTATTTGCACTTTCTAATAAAGTTAAAAATAATGGATCACGTTTCATAATTATGTCCTCCTATTTTTCAATGAATGATATGATGAGAACGGAGAACGGGAGGACCTCTCATGAAAGAGAAGCGGTTTTACGTTTCGTGTTCGAATAGATTCATATAAATTTGCTCCTTGTGAGAATAGTAATTTATATATTCGGGATAATCGAGTGGGAATCCTTTGAGGGTATAAAAGAAGGCAGTTGTTTAATGAAAAAATTTAGTGTATTTTCAATAACATTGATGACTTTTGGAATGTTATTATTTGGATTAAATAGGATAATAGATAGCTATTCTGAGCCTATTATCCTATTAGGGTATATTTCTTTTTTAATTGGAGTGGTTCTGAGTATTATAGCGATTGCTAGACGTGAAGATGGAAGATTAAAATTCATATCACTTATCTCTTTCTTTGTTCTCCTGTTTTTCATTACTTGGTTTGAGTCGTTTCAGGTACTACGAATTATTACTTGGCTAAAAAATATCTATTAAAATTTAAATTGTTGGTAAAAATGGGAAAACTTAAATTTAGGTTTCTTTTTATTATATTCGATTATCAATATTAAAACTTATTAGAGCCATTAATAAAAGAAATAGATATATAAACCGAGTGTAAAAATATTTTAATTCTTTGAAAACATTCAGCGATTTAGTATTCTTTATATATGGAATATTTTGTTTATGCGAAAAGAGGGCAAGGTGCTATATGAAAAGAATGAAAAATGTAATGTTACTATTGTTATGTTTCTTATGTTTAAGTGGGTGTAATTATAAAGATGACGATCAGGTGAAAAAATATGTGAAAAAAAAGCACGGAATTGATGTGATTGTAACACATTGGGGTGCTATAAACGAAGGGAATATGGGGCATACATATCATACTGTTCAAGCAAAAAATAACAAAAATATTCAATTTAGAGTAGAGGTAGATGGCTTCTTATATTCAAGAATAAAAGGTGATGAATATCAATACGGAAAAAAAACATATGAGGAATATAAGAAATTTAAACCAATGCTAGAAGAAATTAAAAAATTAGGTTACGTGGAACCTGAAAATAAAAATGTTTTTCAATATATAGTGGATGATGATATAGAGGAGAAACCAACGGATACGTTATTATTAACTTTAAAAACGAGTGACAAGATTGATTACAGTCAATTTGAATCAAAAGAATTAGATCGTTTATATGCTCTAATCCAATTCATTCAGAAGAGTAATAGAAAGATAACAACACTTGAAATTGAGGATTATAATGGTGAATCTATAGGCTTGCCTTTTCAAAATGTGCAAAAAGCTATAACGAAAGAAGAACTGCTTTTAACAATGAAAAACACAGTAAGCGGTTATTGGACATATTTGGTTCAAACTGAAACAAAAGTAGGCGTAAGGTTAAATGAAATTCAAAATGATCGTTTTGAAATTGAGGATATTACTTGTCCACACCCGAAAGACGGCAATTGTCTAGAGTATGAATTGACATTAGTTTTCAATGACAGTGAGATAAAATATAGAAATGATCCATATGTAATAGATGATTTGAGAAAGGTAGTCACTATTCTTAAAGAAGAACTATATAATAAGGAATTTAACATATATTTAAGGAACAAGGATGGAACAAGTTATTCACTCTGGCTATCATCCGAAAAAATTAAGGAAAGTAATAACATAGAAGAGCTAGTAAAATAATGATATAAAGAAGAAATTTAAAGTGCTTTTTACGTTTGTTATTTCTGTATTCAAAAGGAAAACCGCTTATACTTCATTTTTGAAGCATAAGCGGCTTTGTTTAAAATATTTAAAAACAAAAATCTTTTGGTAAATTACCATTTTTAATAACTGTTCTTAACCCATGTTTTATAATCCAAGGATTAATAGGATGCTGTTTATCACGTAATTGCTGTAACCACTGAAAAACGAGTTCTTTATCTTCTTTCGTAATATCGTTAATATGATTGGCTACAGATTTTTGAACATATTTAGAAGGGTCATTCATTAATGGTTCAAGAAGTTGTAAATTGTACTGAAAATCACCTTTTAGAGCTCCTATTTTTTTAGCCCAAGGAAGCCTTGGTCTTGTACCTTCAGAAACTAATCTCCTAATGTGGCTGTTTTCGTCATGAATCCACTGTTGTAATATGTTTAGTGTATCTTCATGGTATGTTTCAAGAAAGGGCCGAATGGCATATTCAGCAGTATTCCTTTTCGTTATTTCATACATTGCATTAAACGAGATTTTAAAATCGTTAAGCCCATATTTTTCAATGTATTTTGCAACAGGCATGTACATATATCCATTTGTAAATGTGCCTACTTCTGTTGTATTTTCTGGTCCTAATGTTTTCAGTAATATATGTATTGCGGCATTAAAATCTTTTTGTAAAGCATTGTGTAATTCATCTGCAATTACTTCAATACGCTGTTTTAACTCTAAATTTTCAACTTTACAAGCTACAGAATCTACAAAGATGCTTTTAGAGAAACAAGGATCGTGTTTACAAATAGAATCAGCTATTTTTTCTGCTAATTCTTCATTAAATAAAAATTTTAACGGAACATATTTACCCATTTTTTCACCTCGGTGGTCAAATGAAAACAATTTTTATTTTTTAATCGACAATCCATAAACCAAAGTCTCACTCGGAGTCGTAATACTAAAACCTGTCGTCTTATAATCAAGCTTCACTGTATCACCAGTGTAGTCTTTCGTAAATGAATCCATTTGTACGATAAGCTCCGCATCTTCATATACAACATCATCTGCGTTAAATGTATCCCAAATTAAATCGACATCAACGAAAATACTACAGGAGTTTGTCATTGTTCCTCTAATGCGAATGATCTTTTTGTCTTCACGTTCTAATCTATGTATAGCTGCTTTTGCTTCATCAGTAATGCGAATGTTCATTGTATCCCAACCTTTTATTTATATTTCTTCTATTATGGCAAAAACAGGAGCAATAGGGAAGGAAAGAGGTTTGCAACAAAAAACGAGCAAACAAATTTGTTTGCTCGTTTCACTTTATTTTAGTTCACATTTATCAAGTGGAATCACTTTTGTTTTTTTCGTAAATTTATATCCTAACCATAGTACTAAGAAGAGTGGTAAACCGATGTAAGAAACGAGTACGCCATTCCAATCGATTGATTCACCCATAAATGCGCCGTAGTTTTGTCCTAAAATTACGATGATACAAAGTGTAAATGCGAAGATTGGACCAAATGGGAACCATTTTGCTCTATATGGTAAGTCATTTAAATCTTTTCCTTGTGCGATATACGCTTTACGGAAACGGTAATGACTAATTGCAATGCCGACCCAAGCGATAAAGCCAGACATTCCTGATGCATTTAATAACCAAATGTATACAACACCGTCACCGAATAAAGAAGCAATGAAAGCGATACTACCGACAATTGATGTTACGATTAATGCGTTAACAGGTACACCGCGGCTATCTAATTTACCAAGAAACTTTGGTGCTTTTCCTTGGCGAGCTAAATCCCAAAGCATACGAGTTGATGCATACATACCAGAGTTACCAGCAGATAGTACTGCCGTTAAAATAACAGCGTTCATAACAGAAGCAGCAAAGGCAACGCCCGCTTTTTCAAAAATAAGTGTAAACGGACTTACTGTAACATCACTTGCAGCAAGGCTTTCAGTTGTATAAGGAATTAATAAACCGATAACGAGAATTGCAAGGATATAGAATAAAAGAATACGCCAAAAGATTGAACGAATCGCTTTCGGAATATTACGCTCTGGATCAGAAGTTTCACCAGCAGCTACTCCTAATAGTTCAGTACCTTGGAATGAGAAACCAGCTGCCATAAACACACCGATAATTGCCATGATACCGCCGTTAAATGGTGCATCTGCAACAGTGAAGTTTTTAAATCCAACCGTTTCACCGCCCATAATTCCAAAAATCATCATGAAACCAACAATTAAAAAGATAATAATCGTAACTACTTTAATAAGTGCGAACCAATATTCAGATTCACCAAACCCTTTAACAGATAAATAGTTTAAAAGGAAAATAATAGCTAAACATAATCCGCTCCAAATAAGAGAAGGGGTATCTGGGAACCAAAATTTCATAATTAATGTTACGGCTGCAAGTTCAGCAGCAATCGTAATTGCCCAGTTATACCAATAGTTCCATCCAAGTGCAAAGCCAAGTGATGGATCAACAAATTTTGTTGCATACGTACTAAAAGATCCAGTAACAGGCATGTAAGCTGCAAGTTCAGCTAAGCTTGTCATTAAAAAATAAACCATAATTCCAATTGCGGCGTATGCAATTAATGCGCCACCAGGTCCAGCTGTATGGATGACACCACCACTGGCAAGAAATAGTCCGGTACCAATTGTACCACCGAGAGAAATCATCGTAAGGTGACGAGATTTTAATCCGCGTTTTAATTCACCTTGTCCTTGTGTAGTTTGCGTTTTAGAGGTAGATTGATTTGTTGCGCTATTCATGTTCAACACTCCTTTTCTTGTAGGTTAGGAAGGAGCGGGGGAGAAAAATACAAAAAACCGCCAAAGGAATTTGGCGGAACGTTTCACAAATAACCACCCCATCATACCCTTCCGTTAAGATAGCACCCCACGTTTACACGGTAATTTTGTAAACGTGACAGTTCTGTTCCTTTCGGAGACAGCCCCAGCTCATATTTCCAGAGAAGAAATATAAACTTCGGCAACTTTTCCTTTCAAACGGAGTCAGCTGACATTCTCTGTGTCTCGTCCGTTTTACTATTAAAAGTCGCAACCTCTACCTCATCGGATTGATGAGGATTTATATATTGCTAAGATTTTTAATATATGGCAATTGTAATGACTTTCTGAATATATTGCAAGATATTTTGTTAGGAAAAGTCAAAAAATATCGGTTATTGTATAGGAAACGCTTGCAAAACTCCACCCGAACCTACTATTATGTAGCAATAAGCAAAGAAAAAATTGTTATACAAATGTTTCGCAAAAAATATTGAAAAACCCTCTAAATTAAAAGAAAATTCAGAAAAATATAATTCGACATTCATAATAAAGTCATATTATTTGTTATAATTAGGGTAACGTTTAAGCAAAAAGGGGAAATCAAAATGAAATTAGAAACAGAAAGGCTCTATATAGTGCCGTGTACAGAAGAGAGGATTCAAGTCGCTAACGAGCAAGGATATAATAGCGGTCCGCATATTGTAGGGCATGTAAAGAATGTAAAAAAAGATGCAACTTTATTACCATGGGGGGCGTGGTATGTTCTTCGAAAAGAAGACGATAGCGTTTTAGGTGATATTGGGTTTAAAGGGAAACCAAACGAGGATCAAACAGTAGAAATTGGCTATGGATTCATTGAGAAATATTGGAATCAGGGCTATGCAACAGAAGCTGTAAAAGAACTAATCGATTGGGCTTTCAAAACAGGTGAGGTAGAAACAATAATTGCAGAGACACTTCTAGATAATTATAGTTCGATGCGTGTTTTAGAAAAGTTACATATGAAGAGAGTAAATGCTACAGAAATGATGATTAATTGGAAAATAGAAAAATAAAAAATACCGCTCTAAATTGAGCGGTATTTTTTATAGTTATGGTAGCATTTGCTTCTGATCATTCGGATACTCAGCCGTTGACGTATTAGGACGATTGGAATGATTACGAACAGCAATGAAAATAGAAATAATAACGACAAGACCAACTGCAACGTAAGAAAGTGAAATAATAGTTGGATCCACTTTAAATGTAGTAAGCAGTGTACGAATGTTTGTAAAGATAATAAGACCACCAACTAATACGCCAAGTAAATGAGAAGGAACGATGCGAACTAGCCATGCCGCGATTGGTGCCGCTACGATACCACCGAGCATGAGAGAAAATACCCAAACCCAGCTTACTTGTTCCCAGCCAAGTGAGATGAAGAAGCCGATTGTTGCAGCGAGTGAAACAGGAAATTCACTCGTATCTACAGATCCAATAACTTTTCTAGCTTCATTTCCTCTTGCTAGAAGAACAGGTGTCGTAATCGGCCCCCAACCACCGCCACCAGTTGAATCAACGAATCCAGCGAATAAACCAAGCGGCACAAGTTGTTTTGCAGACATACGCTTATTTGAAGTGACAATTTGTTTTTGAATGATGAATCGTAATAAAATATAAACCCCTAAAGTAAATAAAAATACGGAAATGTACGGTTTGATTACATCTCCAGGCAAATTACTTAAAAAACATGCCCCAACAAATGCGCCGATTGCCCCAGGTAATGTAAGCCTGGAAACTGTATATTTATCAACGTTTCCAAATTTGATATGAGATGCGCCAGAAGCTGCAGTTGTAACGACTTCAGCTAAATGAACCGATGCGGAAGCTACAGCCGGTGCAATACCAAACATTAATAATAGTGAAGTAGACGTTACCCCATACGCCATTCCGAGTGCTCCATCGATCAGTTGAGCGAAAAATCCAATAATAGCAAAGACAATTAATTTCTGCATAAATAATCCCCCTGTAATAATAAATGAAAAAGACACTTTTCCCGTATGAGAAAAGTGCCTTTGGTTTTTCCAATCAGCAATAATTAAATTTGTTTCATTATAATACATATTAATCGTATAAATCAACTAGGTTTTAAAGTTTTTGAATTGAATGAAAGAAAAATAAAATATACAATAAAAGGATGGAGAGAAAGGGGAGAAAGACATGTTACGATTTGATCATCTTGTTCACGCAGTTCATGGTACACCGGAGGAAGCGGCAAAACAAATGCAGGAACTTGGATTTCATACTGTATTAGGCGGAGAGCATACGAATTGGGGTACTTGGAATAGTTTAAGTTATTTTGATTTATCATATATAGAATTTTTAGCAGTTCAATATGAAGAAAAAGCGAAAGAAGCAGAAAATCCATTAGTACAAGAAACAGTGGTGAAACTACAAAATGGAGAAGGAATGCTACAAATCGCGATCCGAACAGATGCAATTGAGGAGCTAGCAGTTAACTTTAATAAGTACGGCTTACATACGATAGGGCCATTTGAAGGGAAACGCATGAGAAAAGATGGCCGACTTTTAGAATGGAAAATGTTATTCGTTAAGCAAGAAGAGAACGGACCGAAATTACCTTTCTTTATACAGTGGAATGAAACGGACGAAGAAAGAAGAAACGATTTACGTAACAGTGGGACGATTACTGAACATAAAAACAAAGTGCAACAAATTGAAACGATTCATTACGCAGTAAAAAATGTTCGAGAAACAGTACGGAAATGGAAAAAAGTAATGGGACTATCTACAAGCTCAGTTGTGAAAAATGAAAAATGGAATGCTGAGAGTCAAAGTGTAGTGTTTGGAAATATTCATGTGCAGTTTTGTGAACCGATTGGAGAAGGGCTAGTACTAGAACATTTGAATAAGAATGGCGAATATCCATTTGCAGTAGAGTTTAAAGGTGGAAATAAACGAGAGCATGAAGTGCTAGGTAGTTTGTACATATATTATTAGAGGTGAACGTTGTGAAAGAAATGCTTAGGGAGATAGAGAGAATACTAGAATGGCCTCGTATGTTAAAAGCGACTGTTATTTCAAAAGGCTTTTCATTCGATGAGAAATATAAAATTGAATTAGAGAGTGGGGCCTCGTATTTTATTAAAGTATGCGATTCATCATATTTTGAACGGAAGCAGGAAGAATATGAATATATGCAGCAGCTAGATTCTTTACATATTCCTATGCCAAAATTAATTCATTTTATTAGTCTTACTAAATTCAATAAATGTGTACAAGTTTTTGAATGGATTGATGGATTAGATGGTGAAGATATATTAAGAACGTTGTCTACAGAAGAGCAGTATAGGGCTGGAAAAAAGGCTGGAGAAGTACTAAAAAAGATTCATTTAGTTGAAAAAGAAGATAAAAGTAATTCATGGGAAATGTCTATATGGAGTAAATATGAGAGATACTTAGAAGCGTTGAAAGAATATGAAGTAGACTTTTTTCGTTTAAATACAGTGATAGATTTTGTAGGAAATCATAAAGATTTATTAAAAAATCGTCCCATCGTATTTTTACATGACGATTTTCATCCGGCTAATATAATGATTGACCAAAATGAGTTTCGGGCTGTCATTGATTTTGCTAGATTCGATATTGGTGATCCTATTCATGATTTTTATAAAGTAGCACTATTTACAACGAATATAAGCAAACCATTTGCGGTTGGACAAGTTCACGGTTATTGCGGAGGCGAACCATCGCTTCATTTTTGGAAACTCTATACATTGTACGCCGCGATGACATTCCCAGCGGATATCGTTTGGACGAATCGAAGTACGCCGCATTTAGTAGATGATATGAAGGAAAGATTAAATGGAATTTTAGAAGATCATAATGATTTTTCATCCTATATTCCAAAATGGTATCAATCAAGCGAATTTAATAAATAAAGGAGTAATTTATATGGATAAAATAGCAGTAATTTCAGATATTCACGGTAATATTCAAGCATTAGAATCCGTGTTGAATGATATTAAATTAAGAGGAATCGAGCGCATTATTTGTCTTGGAGATTTAGTAGGAAAAGGACCTCATTCCAGTGAAGCAATTGAAATCATTCGTAAAGAATGTGAAGTAGTCGTAATGGGAAACTGGGATGATTTTATTACAAAGCCGACTGAATTTGAAGCATTAAAATGGCATCAAAAACAATTATCGGAAGAACAAAATGATTATTTAAGAAGTTTACCATTTTCAATCGAATTTTTTATGAGTGGAAAACTCATTCGTATGTTTCACGCTTCACCGAGAAGTTTATATGAAAGAATTCAACCACACGCTTCAAGAGAAGAACGTATTAGTATGTTCGAAAATAGTGATCTGACAGAAAATATAGAAGGAGAAAGAAAACCAGATGTCGTTTGTTACGGCGATGTTCACCAAGCGTTCGTTCAAAATTTCAGAGGGAAAACGTTATGTAATGCCGGTAGCGTAGGAAACCCACTTGAAATAACGCAAGCTTCCTATTTAATATTTGAAGGAACATATAATGAAAAAGAAGCGGCGAGCTTTTCTATTCAACTTGTACGAGTACCGTATGATATTGAATTAGCTATCAGATTAGCAGAAGAACTCGAAATGCCAGAAATTGAAGAGTATAAGCAAGAGTTACGGACGGCCTTATATCGGGGGGTTAAGGGGAAGTAAGCTAATAATATATCAACGATTTTTCAAATATATCTATCATAACTTAAAATATATCAACGATTTTTTCGATATATCAACGATTCGACAAAGGATATCGATTTACCGACAAATAGTGACATGAATTGTTACTTATAATTATATTATGTAAACTAATTATAAAGGGAGATATCATGAACCGAAAACAACGAATCAAAGAAATTGCAGATCATATTGTAAAGCTAAACTTAACCTATCCAACAAGAGTTGGAGTAAGTGGTATTACAGCATCAGGAAAAACAACATTTGCAAACGAACTAGCGGAAGAAATAAAAAAACGAGGACTACCAGTAACACGCGCAAGCATTGATGATTTTCATAATCCAAGAGTGATTCGCTATGCAAAAGGAAAAGAATCTGCAAGAGGGTATTATGAAGATGCACACGATTATACAGCTTTCAAAGAAAGATTATTAATGCCTTTAGGACCTAACGGGAATTTACAGTATGAAACGATTTCTCATAACTTAATAACGGATATGTCTGTACATAATGAGCCGCTATTGGCCACGCAAAATATGATATTAATAGTAGATGGAACGTTTCTATTGAAAAAAGACGTTGCGTATTTATTTGATTACAAAATCTTTGTAGATACAAATTTTGAGATTGCGAGAAAACGTGGTGCTAAGCGGGAAACTGAAGCTTTTGGAAGTTATGAAGAAGCAGAGAAGATATTTTTGAACAGATATCATGCGGCCTGTAAGTTGTATATAGATGAGCATAATCCAAAAGAGTGTGCGAATGTTATATTTAAGAATAGTGATTTAGGAAATCCAGAAGTTATATTTCATGAAAGAGCGTAATACATAATCAGAAATATATGTATAGCCTTTTGTTTATTGTTATAATTAAATTAATTTTATGAAGCAAATAAAAGGGGATAAGACAATAAAAAACGCAAAAAGGGGATAAGAAATATAATGAATGAAGTACTCGAACTAAAAGAAGAACTACTACAAATTAAAAATAATAATTATGCTGTACCAGAAGACGTAGATGCATATCCATATGCGCAGTGGATGCTAGATTATATCGGATCACCTGATGCTGAATTACGTGATGATTTAATTTATAGTACGCTTCACACATGGATTACAAATGATGTATTTAGACAAAAAGAGTTAAGAGGATTAATGTTACAAGCAATTAGTCCTGATTATTTATTTTATAAAATTGGTGAAAAGGGAACAGACTCTGTATTTAAACGTGCATTCTCCGTATTAATTCCACCACTTATTTTATCTGTTCATGAAAGAGAACCGTTGTTATCGGAAGAACAATTGTACAGTGTGGCAGAACAAGTGTTGGAATATGTATATTTAGAAGAAGATGTAAGGGGCTACGTAGAAGGAAAAGGCTGGGCACACTCTACTGCACATGCAGCAGATGCGCTCGATGCGTTAGCACGTACAATTCAAAATCGTGAGTTTTCATATGCGATTCTTGCGGCTGTTCGTCAGAAGGTTCGATTGAGTGATTACGTATATGTACACTTTGAGGATGAGAGATTAGTAAAGCCAATTATGTCGTTACATAACCAAAAGCTTTTAACTGAAGAAGAGTGGAGCAATTGGCTACATAGTATAGCAACTGTTGAGGACATCCGACATCCGCAGCATGCTATTTTAGTACAAAATATTAGATCGTTCTTAAGAAGTTTATATTTCAGAGTTTTAGAGACAGAGGGTAGTACAGCCTTTACAGATGATATATTGGAGACTTTGAAGGGTTTGCGTAGATATTAAAATAATCCATAATTAGAAACAAAGAATACATGTTCATTTTGAAAAATTTATTAGAAATTTATTTTTACATTGTACCCTTTTAGTATAGGCTGAAAGGGGTGTCAAATGAAAAAATTATTAAAGTCAGTGAAAATAATATTTTTAATATGTATTAGTATGATTTTCTTTGGAACAGGAGCTGTATTTATATATCATAACTGTCAATTAAAAATGGAATCGAAATTAATGAACAATAAAGGTGAACTTGTTAATTTCGATAATAAAAAAGTGAATGTTTATAATGAGGGGAGCGGGGAAGATACGTTTGTATTTATGGCCGGATCTGGAATTGCCGCTCCTGTTTATGAGTTGAAAGGCTTATACAGTAAATTTTCGAAAGAAAACAAGATTTCTGTAATTGAGAGAGCTGGTTATGGATACAGTGATGTTTTTCAAGATGATAGAGATATTGATACGATACTAGAACAAACAAGAGAAGCGCTTATTCGAAGTGGGAATAAACCACCATACATCTTAGTACCACACTCTCTATCGGGTATTGAGGCCATTTATTGGGCACAAAAATATCCAAGTGAAGTAAAAGGGATTATTGCGTTAGATATTGGTTTACCTAAACAGTACGTGACTAATAAAATAGGTATGGTTGATTCATTAAAAATAAAAGGGATGAATATTTTAACGAAAATTGGTTTTCAGAGATTAGCTCCCTCTATTACTTATAATCCCGAAGTCATTCGTCAATCCTTTTTAAACGAACAGGAAAAAGATGTTTATAAAGCGCTTACGTATAAGCGGGCTTTTAATGATGATATGAAGCAAGAACTTTTACAAAGCTACAATAACGGTAAAAAATCAAATTCTTTATCGATCCCAAAAGAAACACCTATGTTATTTATAGATGCGATTGCTAGGCAATATAAAGATTCGAAGTATACAAAGCAAAAAAACAAAGATTATAAGGAGTTTGCTAGCAAGTTATTAATAGCTGATGTGAAAATAATTGAAGGTACACATAGTATTTATTTATATGCTCCTGATGAAATATACAAAATTGCTATGGATTTTATTAAGAATAAAGTAGTGAAGAACTAAGCAATTGTTATTTTAGTGATGAAAGGTCTACATAATGAAAGTATATAACATATTAATTGTTGAAGACGATTTAATTATAGGAGATTTATTACAAAAAATTTTACAGTGTGAGAAGTATAATGTGTATTGGGAGAAAGAGGGAAGGAAAGTTCTTGATATAATTCATGAAATAGATTTAGTCGTAATGGATGTTATGTTACCAGGCGAAGATGGTTATCAAATTACAAAGAAAATAAAAAATCTAGGATTAAATATTCCAATTATATTTCTATCAGCAAGGAATGATATGGATAGTAAACTAAAAGGTTTAACTATTGGAGAAGAATACATGATAAAACCTTTTGACCCTAGAGAGTTGTTGTTAAGGATTCAGAAAATGTTAGGTAATCAATATGGTACGTTCACGCAAATTAACCATGTATTTATAGATGCAGAATATAAAAGAGTTTTTATTAATGATTTGCGTAATGAAGTTGCTTTTACAGCAATTGAACGTAAAATATTCTTCTATTTATATGAAAATAGAGATAGAATTTTATCGAAAGAGCACTTCTATGATTACCTATGGCAACTCGAAGATAGAAATCAAAATATCATGAACGTACATATAAAGAAAATCAGAACCAAAATTGATGATAAAACAGGTGATATTATTCAGAACATATATGGAGAAGGGTATAGATTAAATACCTATATGAAGAAATGAACTTAAAGAAAAAATATCAGTTACTATTATTCTCCGCTATTATTAGCGTACCACTGTTATTGTTGTTGATTAGTATCTTTGTATCAGTTATTTATAATGCTGTCTTTAAAACTAAAAATAAGAACATCCCTTTTCACGAATCCTATGCATATCCTACTATGTTAATCATATTTTTGTTATCACTATTAGTATTAGCTTTTGTATTTTCAAGGTCGATTAACACCGTATTAAATAAAATTAATATATTAAATCAAACAATTCGAGATTTGGCGAGTGATAAAAAAATCCCTAATATAATAGATGTTAAAAGCGATGATGAAATGGGAGAACTGATTAAATCAGTAAACTTGCTTATAGAAAGAACAACTTATCGAGAATTGGAACTACAACAACAGGAACAAATAAAAAAGGAACTATTAAATAAATTACGGCATGATAGTAATACACCCTTAACAGCGGTCAGATTACAATTATATTATTTAGAAGGTGAGTACAAGGAACAAGCACCAGTACTTGAATCACTGTATGAGCAGATACAATATATAAGTGATTTAACTAACGAATTTAATATGCAATCTACCGAAACCTTAGAGAATACTTATATTGTGCATGATGAAGTGAATATACATAATTTAATAGAAAATATGATTAAAAAATGGAGCTATTTGTATAACATTCATAAAATTGAATTAGTATATAATCCACAAGATAAAGAGTTGATATGGAATAGTAATGAGTTATGGATTCAAAGGCTATTTGATAATATTTTTCAAAATGTCCTTAAACATTCAGAAGCTAAAAAACTTAAAATCATTATAGATGAAGATATTGTTTATTTTAGAGATAATGGGATTGGGTTCGATATAAATAGTAAAGGAACAGGACTTGGTTTGAAAAATATTGAAGATATATCAAAGATGTTTGATATAAAATACACTTTACAATCAAATAGTGAGGGGACAATGTTTTCATTTGAAAATACTAAAGTTTAGAGAAAATTACATAAAACCAATACCTCCCAACCATACTAATAAAATGTGTTGGAGGTGAGTTTTATGGACAAAAAAGACTTTGAAAAAGTGTATAATGATTATTTACATCAAGGAGAAGAGCAAGCTCAATTTGAAATAGCTCAGGAAGTTACTCCAGGAGCAGAACAAATTGTTGCCGTTCGTAAAAATGATGATGGAGATTTAATTGCGTTTAAAACAAGTAGCGGGAGAGAGTTAGATTATATGACTGCTCTTAGTGAAGCGAAATCAGGGAAATTAGCTCATGTGGACGTATTTCATAAGTATGGCAGAGATATTATACGTAGTGAACCTGATGGAATAAAAGAAAATAACTTAGATAATTTACCTTCATTTTAAACGGGTAAGCCTTAAGAAGAGAATGTTCATTTGGATATTCTCTTCTTTTCTTTCTCTACAAATAGACGGTTCATTTCTACAGTGCGATCATACTTTTAAAGAGCGCTCTAAATTTTTCTTTATCTTCTGCTGTAAATGGTTTCGGTCCCTTTGTACGTTTACCACTTTTTCGAACCATTGCACTTAAATATCGTGTTTGTAACAATTGTTCAATGTTATCATTCGTATACTTATAGCCTTTATGGTGTAGTACGATACAACCTTTTGCTAAAGCGAGCGAAGCAAGACCGTAATCTTGTGTTATGATTAAATCTTCTTTTTGGGCTAACTGCATAATTCGGTAATCCGCAGCATCTGCTCCAGAATCAACATAAATTGTTTCCACACCTTTTGGCTGCTCTGCATTAGAATAATGAGAAAAGCTTGTAACGAGGGTAACAGGAATTTCTGCCTTCGTTGCTTCAAAAATAATTACATCTTTTACAGGGCAAGCATCTGCATCAACATAGATTTTCATTGGTATCACTCCTATAACTAGGTTCGTGTTGATGATAATGGTAGATTTAGGTTTTGTCAAACGAGGGTTTGTATCTAAAGTTACTTTTCACAAACCAAAATAGCCTCACGTAAACGAGAAATCCCTTCCTCAATTTGATCAATATTCACTTTTCCATAAGATAAACGAATATAACCATCTTTCGCGCCGAAAATACTACCGGGCATAAAGGCGATTTCTTGTTTTAAGCTTTGCATAATGAGTTGTTTTTCGTTTATCGGTTCTTTTAATTTTCCCCATATGTAAATACCACCGGTCGGGTTTGAAAAAGAGATTTTATCGTGAAGTTGCTCGTTTAGAGCGCGAACGATAACGTCTCTTTTTTCTGCTAGTTGTTTTCGTAACGGTACGATATGAGACTGAAATGGTACAGTTTCAAAAAACTGCTGCATAAGCCACTGCGGGAAAATGCTCATCCCTAATTCCATTTGATGTCGTGCGTCAGATAACCTTTCTACTACCGATTGCGGGGCGACAAGCCAGCCGACTCGTAATCCCGGTGCAATCATCTTTGATAAAGAATGCACGTAAATGACAGTTCCATTTTCATCAATCGATTTCAACGTAGGGCAAGGTTGTTTCTTTTCTAATGTAAGTAAACTAGACGGATCATCTTCCACAATCGCAATTCGTAAGTCTGCACAAAGTGATAATAGTTTTTTTCTACGGTTTGGATGCAGCATTGTGCCCGTAGGATTTTGGAAGTTTGGATTTAAAAAAATCATTTTAATACGATGCTTTCTATATAGCTCTTGCACATCATCCGGATTAATACCGTGTTCATCGACAGGTAATGGGAAAATACGAATACCTGCTGATTGGAATAACGGTAAGGAATAACAGTGTGATGGACTTTCGAAAGCGACAGCATCACCTGGATTTAATAAACATTGTACGATAAGGTGAAGTGCTTGCTGTGCGCCAGATGTAATCATAATGGATTGTTCAGTCGCTTCAACTTTTAAATATTCCTTCATATATTTTACGACCGCTTGTCTGAGCGGGAGATAGCCTTGCGGATGATCGTAACTTAATGCATGCGTTAACGGTTGTTCTCGTAAAATTGTTTGTAGTTGATCGTGGGGATAAAGATTACAACCAAGCTCTCCGTTTGCAAAATCAATAATATTTTCATTTTGTTGTACTTCTGCCCGAATATGGCGAAGTAACGGTAAGTTTGGTAAGAACGTACCACCTTCTACGAAATTTCTCCAGTTCGGCGTTAATGTTGGAGAAACACCCCACATATGTGTACTCACGCGTGTTCCTTTACCAGTCGTACTTTCTACAATTCCCATAGCACGAAGTTCATTATAAGCAGTCGTTACTGTACTGCGGTTTACATTTAACTGTGTAGCTAATTTCCGTTCGGAAGGGAGGAAGCTACCTGGAGGAAGTTCTCCATATGTAATACGTTTTTCAATAAAGTCAACAACTTGCTGATAAATAGGGATTTTACTGTCGCTATCTAGCTTCCATTCCATAAAAACGCCTCCGTAACTCTTATATACATTCAGTATAACAAATTGGCTGGGTAAAAAAACAGCCAATTGGACGGTGTTATATCCAGCCAATTTTACTATGCTAAATAGGGAAGGGGAGATTCGGATGAAACGATGGCAAATGGAATGGCTCCTAGTATCAGTAGCATTAGTATGGGGAGCGAATTATACAATTGGAAAGTATGGCGTGGCATATATGTCATCCATTCAATTTAATAGTTTACGATTTTTAGTAGCATCACCGGTATTATTACTTATTACATTTTTAATGGAACGCTCATTACGCATTGAAAGAAAAGATTGGTTACGATTAGTAGCAGTCGGTATCGTTGGTACGACAATGTATCAAACGATGTTTATGCTATCTGTGAAATATACTTCAGCAACGAACGCCTCATTATTAATTGCGATGTCACCTATTTTTACAGGGATATTAGCAGTATTGCACAAACAAGAACGTTTTTCGATGAAAGTACAAATTGGTTCAATAGTAGCGTTTATTGGTGCAGCATTCGTTTTATTAACAGGACATACAGGAGGAACTACTTACGAATATGCGTGGCTCGGAAACATAATTGGATTAGTCGCAGCGATTGCGTGGGGATGGTATCCAATATTAGCGCAACCTCTTATAACAAAATATTCCGCAATGAGAGTCACATCTTGGTCAACTTTAATTGGAATTGTACCTCTCGTTGTATATTGTTTATTCAACGTAAATACATTAACGTGGCCAGTAGACATGCCAAGCTGGGGGTCTCTAGCATATTCAATCGTCTTCGCGACAATCTTCGGACTTGCAATGTGGTATGTCGGTATTAGTAAAATAGGCTCAACGAAAGTAATGGTTTATATGTATCTTGTACCATTGTTCGCAGTTATTTTTGCGGCAGTAACAATAGGGGAGCAAATCAATATGATGCAACTGGTTGGCGGACTTATTATCTTTGTGGGTCTATATGTTGTAAAAAAAGGTGGAATCAAAAAGCCAGCTCTCAATTTGAAAAAGGTAAGCTAACAGTAAAAATGATCTCTTTCATATAGAAGGAGATCCTTTTGGTTTTTGTAATAAAAGCGCTTGTTCAACAGCCCATTTTTGATGATCATGAATGAGAAGCTCTACAGCAAGTAAAGGAGACATCCACCGCAAAACATGATCTTCCTCACAGTTTTCAGTTTGTGTCTGCACCATGTTCGCAATATAAAAAAATCCATCGTTTAAATAATATGTATCTTCTTTTTCTGCATAAAAATATCGCATCGCATTACCGATATACTGGTTAATTTCAATTGCCCATCCTAATTCCTCTAGTAGTTCACGATGTAAGCATTCATCTTTTGTTTCGGTACCTTCCATACCACCGCCGGGTAAAAAGTAGCGTTCTCCTTTTTGGATAACAGCAATCTTTGAAGAAGATGATTGAAAAATAATCGCATAACAACTAGGTCTTAATTCATAATGAACGGTAGGTTTTTTCAAGCCAAACGTGAGTTTTGAAATCATAAAACACGACCTTTCTCTATAAAATACATAAAAGGGATATTAAGGTAAATGTAGAATTATATAAGTATAATCTTAATAGATTGGAGTGGTAACAACATGATAAATCGAAAATGTTCAAGGTGTAAAGAAATAACAGGTACATTGCACGGTGGCAAAAAAATTAAGGAAGAATTTCTATGTGAAGACTGTTTGCAAAAAGGAATTGCGAGTGGGGAAATCGAATTATCACAAGTGGAAGAAAAACAAACTTCATATCTTTCTATAAAAATATTAAAAATAATGAGTGTGATTTATTTAATAGCATCTATTTTAATGGCTTTTTCAACCGGTCCATTTATACATAATATAGGATTTGATGAAATGTCCATTTCAGGCCCAGAATTAGGTTTAATAAGTATTGTTATGTTAGGTTCTATATTTCAGTCAGTTCTTGTATTTTGCGGGATATGGGTATTTATCCTTTTAGTAGAAACAGTCATTAAAATTTATGAAAAAATGAAGTGAGTGAGAGGGAGAAACGTATGCGAGTAAGAAACATCCAAGGGGAAGATTATGTAAAGATTCATTCTGTTTTAAATGATTGGTGGGGCGGGAGAGACATGGCTGCTATGTTGCCAAAATTGTTTTTCGTTCACTTTCAAGAAACGAGTTTCATCATTGAAGAAGATGGCGAAACGTTAGGTTTCTTATGCGGATTCTTTTCGCAAACGCATAAAGAGGAAGCGTACGTTCATTTTATCGGGGTAAATCCGAAGTATAGAAGAAGAGGAATTGCATCGACATTGTATTCGTATTTCTTTGATGTCGCACGTGCAAATAATCGTAAAGTTGTAAAAGCAATTACGTCACCAGTTAATAAAAAATCGATACAGTTTCATCAAGAAATCGGTTTTCGAATTGAGGCTGGGGATGATGAGATAGAGGGTGTATCGGTACATACAAATTATGATGGGAACGGCGGTAGTAGAGTTTTATTTTTGAAACATGTGTAAAAGTAGGCTAGCGAAAAGTTAGCCTTTTTGTTGTGAGGAGCTAAAAGTATGGAGAGTAAACAAAGTAGAAATGAATACTTACGACGCATTTATAAAGTGCAAGATTATATAGAATCAAACATAAATGATTCACTTTCAATTGAAGAGTTAGCGGATGTAGCAGGATTTTCAAAGTTTCATTTTCATCGGATTTTTAAGGGGATAGTAAACGAGTCATTATCACGGTATGTAAACCGATTGAAGTTAGAAAGGGCAACACATCTACTTACATATCGGACAGATATGACGATTACAGATATTGCGTATCACTTCGGATTCACAGATTCAGCAGTTTTCTCCCGAACATTTAAGAATTATTACGGCGTAAGTCCATCTCAATATCGAAACGACAATAGCAAGAATTGCAAAGACGTAAGGGGAATTTCTCAATACAATGAATGTAAGAAGGTTCGAGGAAATGTTGAAATTGTAACAGCGGACGATATAAACGTCGCATACATAAGACATATCGGTACATATGAGGAGTTAACTATAGCTTTTCCAGAAATGATAGAAAAACTATTTCATTACGCAGCTAAGCAAAACTATCATGTATTTGATGATACGAAAGTATTAACCATTTACCACGATCATCATGAATTTACTGAGGAATATCATTTAAGAACAAGTTTATGTGTAACAATTTCAGATGAATCCACAGTAGAAACGAACGACGTTGGAATAATGGTAATACCTTCTGGAAAGTATGCAGTAGGACATTTTGAAATATGCCAAGATGAATATAAAGGAGCATGGGACTTTATATATGGTGAGTGGCTTCCAAATAGCGGATATAAACCGAGAGATTCGTATCCTTTTGAAGTATATAGAAATGACCCAAAGCAGCATCCAAAGCATAAACATATAGTTGATATATATGTACCTATCGAACCTTTTTAATTATAGGTTAAAGGGGAAAGAATAATGAAAATTGCTGAAAAGTTAGATCTGATTATAAAAGAAGAATACAAAAATATGAATGGCATGTTAGTAGTGCAGAAAGGTAATGTTGTTTTTGAAAATTATTATAATGGTTACAGTCCAGATAATGCGTTTCATGTAGCGTCAGTTACAAAAACGATAATCTCTGCGTTAATTGGGATATGTATAGATAAGGGCTATATAAAAAGTGTTGATCAAAAAGTAATAGAATTTTTCCCGGAATATAACGTTAATTCATCTGAAATAACAGTACGACATCTGTTGACAATGACAGCTCCACATCCTTTCGTAGACTGGCAGGAGCCGTTAGAAGAACTATGTATGCAACGAGATTGGGTAAAGTATACGTTAAATAGGATAGGAAACGGCGGAGAAATTGGATCTTTTAAATATTCATCTGCAGGAACGCATGTACTATCAGCAATTATTACGAGCGTAACAGGAAAAAGTGCGCGTGAATTCGCGAATGAACAGCTATTTCAGCCACTCGGTATGAGAGAAATTCCAAACTACAATATGAAAGCGTTTGGATTTGATGACTTATTCGGAAAAGATGTAAAAGGATGGGTTCATGATCCAAATGGTATTTCGACAGGCGGCTGGGGACTAACGTTAACAGTTAAAGATATGGCTAAGTTTGGACAGCTGTATTTGAATGAAGGTACTCATAATGGAAAACAAATACTATCAAAATCATGGATAAAAGAATCGACAGAAATGAACCAAAATCAATATGGTTACTTATGGTGGTTACGAGAAGAAGAGGGTGTCTATTCGTATTGTGCAATGGGTGATGGTGGGAATATGATTTGTTGTATTCCGATGCAGGATTTGGTTGTAGTAATTGCTTCTGAAATTATGCCGAATGCACGGGATAGATGGGAATTGATTGTGGAATATATTCTTCCTTGTATACGGTTAAATAAATAATTTTAGTAAAAAGATGGTGTGAATTGGAGCTTCATACCATCTTTTTGTTTTATGACGGAAATTTCAGGGGAATGTAAGAATTGCGTGAATAAATGTAAATATTAGACTTTATCGATATATGGTTATTTTTTTTATGTATAATGAGGACAAGGCCTAAAAATACTTAAATATTTAAGTGAATATTTTAAAAAGGGAGATTAAGAATATATGAAAAGCCTACTTCAAAAAACTTTAGCTGTTATAGGATTAACTGCTTCTTTATTAGGTATGGTTTCTTCCGTTTCATTTGCTTCGATTAGTTGGGATAATAATGCAACGTGGACAGGAAGCGGAGCAAAAGCTAAGGCAACTGCCTATACTGCGAAAAAGAACGAACCTCATTTTTACAAGATGACTGTAAGAGCTAGCTTTGATGATGGGACTTCTAAAGAGTTAGCATTGTATGATGCTAAAACTTCAGATCGTATAAACGTTAGCGTTGCATCCAAAGGACCGGTGACCAGAGGTTATTCGGGTCATGAATGGATAATGGTAGGGGATAGTGCGTACACTTCTAAGGAAATGGTAATTAAATAAAAATCAACAAAAACCGTGAAAAAGGATAAATACCATTTTCACGGTTTTTAAAATGAGGAGGATATATGAATCTAGTATTAAAAGAAATAGTGGTGAACAAAACAATATTCATTATGTTATTTATTGGATTTGTATTGACAATATGGCCAATCCTGATTGCAATATCGACGCGAGATTATTATGATGAGAAATTTTATGATAGTAAGAATGGTTATTTTAATTATTACTATTCTGTTCGACTTACTAATATGGGGGAAATCAATTTCGAACAATTTCAGACGTTAGTAGAATCTGATTTTAAAAACGCTAGCGTTATTACAAATGATATTCGTATTACTATTCCGGATATCGGCCACGTAATAATGAATGGTCTCCTTAATAAAAATTGGTCTCCACCTTTACTAAAAGGTTCTCAGATGGGACAAGATGAAAAAAATAGTGTAATAGTGGGGAAGAAAATTTATAAGGATATGGAAACAATAAAATTATTTAATAAGGAATATACAGTTAAAGGCGTAGCTGGAGAAAATACTGGATATGAGTATAATATTAAAATTTACGTCTCTCTAAATGACATGCCAGATGAAGTGAAACAGATGATACAAAAAGATAATACATTCCGAATGATTGTTCGTTCTAACGAAAACCCTATCAAGGAAATAGAAACTTTCATACAGCATATGAAACAGAACAATAAAGATATAAATGCCAAAGTAATTAGTGAAAAAGAGAACTATGAGAAGGAAAAAAACTCAAGTGAAGCCGTAGAAGAGTTACTCAGTTTTCCATATAGGCTTTTATGTATAGCTTTCATTACCAGTATAATAGTAAGTTATTATTGGATTTATACGAAGAAAAAAAGTTTGTCGTTAAGGAAAGCTTTGGGAGCAAGTAATGTAAATCTTTTTATTTTTATATTTAGTCAATTATTTTTATGTGCAATCACTGCATCAGCCTGTGCAATATGCATACAATGGATTTTTAGCATTTTGAGTGAAAGTATTATAGAGTTTACAAGCTATAATATTAGTTTACAGTCTACTCATATTGTAATGTGTGTATTTTTTTCACTTACTATAGCTTTCATTCTCTCTGTAATACCATTTGTATATGTGCTTAAAAGTGAACCTGCTAAAGCATTAAAGGAGTAAAAATGATGAGAATAAAAAGTGCGTTCCTAGCATTAAAAAAGAGATTTCTATTTTCCGTACTTCTTCTAATACAGATTACATTTGGATTAGCAACTATAGCGAGTTCAATTAATGTATTTTATAATTTACACCATCTAAACGATAAATCCAGCTCAGCATTAAATGTGGATAAAACATATTTAGTTACTTTTGAAAGGACGACAGATAGGTTACAAAGCAATCAATTTAATAAAGAGCAAATTCAAGAGGTTTATAAAACAATTCATCAAAATAAAGATGTGATTTCGTATGGTACATACGAGGAGAGTTTAATTGAAATAGAATCAAGTAATAGGCAACTTCAAAATAGTATGATTGCTGATTTGAAACATAAAACGTTTCACGATGAAAGACCTACTGTTCAAACAATTGTTGTAGATGAAAATTACTATAAATTGTTAGGTTTACCTTTAAAACCTGAAGAGGGTTTCTTGCATGAAGATTTTCCAAAAAATAGTGAAGAAAAAACAAAAGTATTAATGGGTTCTTACTTTAAGAAATATTTTCAAGTTGGGGATACAATTAATAATCAATATACAATTATAGGCTTTTTACCAGAGAATAAATTTATCGTAGATAATAATACAACGAACGTTTATTTGAAGTTGGATTACGCAATGATAATGCCTATGTCATCTAATAGATATGAAAATTATGAAGGAATGTTTTTAAGACTGCATCAAAGTACAGTTTTACATTTACGAAAAGATGCAGATGTAAAGAAACTAGAAAAATCAATTCAACTTAAAGGAAACGGCGGTACGTTTTATTTGAAAAATTTAGGTGATGAAATAAATATAGATGTTACTCTTAACAGCTATTCTGAAATACCTCAACTGATAGTCGGAATCTTATTTATTTTATTCTCAATCGTCGGAATTGTAGTAACGACTATTATTTCTATCTTGATGAGAAAGAGGGAATTTGGTATAAAAATAGTTTTTGGCGAAAGTAAATTTGGAATGTTTATTCAAATTGTTATAGAAAACATTATTGTAGCAATAGTTGGCTTAGGAATGTCAATAGCTTACTTTTCATGGAGATATGGGACTCTATTGCAAATGTCGAAGGATTTTAAAGCAGTATCGGCATTAGACTTTAAATTGGATATGCCTATATTATTTTTAGTATTTCTATTCTTATTATTGATCATCGTTGTCTCAAATGTAATTGTCTTTTTATTTATTAGAAAGCTTGATCCGAAAACATTAATAGGTGGGATGGAATAATGAGTTTAATTGAATTGAAAGACATTAAGAAGGTGTATAGTAACAAGAATCACAATACGTTCGCATTAAACGGTATAAACTTAACGATAGATAAGGGCGAAATTATAGCGATAATGGGTCGATCAGGATCGGGGAAAAGTACGCTATTAAATGTTATAGGGTTAATTGATTTGCCAAATGAGGGTGAATATACGTTAAATGAAAAAACATTAACTGAAATTAGAGCAAGTAAAGTTCATAAAACAAGAAATGAAATGATTGGATTTATATTTCAATATTTTGCATTGTTAAAAGAACATACTGTACTGGATAATGTAGTGCTACCACTCACATATAGAAAGCTAAAGCAACGGGAAAGAGAAAATAAGGCGAAGTTCTATTTAGAAAAAGTAGGGTTAAAAGAACATATGCATAAAACACCGGACGAGCTATCAGGTGGACAACAGCAGAGAGTCGCAATTGCTAGAGCATTAGTAGGCGAACCAGAAATAATTTTGGCTGATGAACCGACAGGGAATTTAGATAGAAAAACAGGAGAAGAAATTATGGATCTATTATTACAACTGAATGAAGAAGGACGAACGATTATTATTGTAACGCATGATATTGAGGTAGCAAATAAGTGTAATAGAATTATTGAGTTAGTTGATGGGGAAGTTGTGCGGAGTTAGTAATTCAATAATTATATCTAATGTAAGAATCCGTATTGATTAATTTTTCAAAATGGATTCTTTTTATTTGTAGGATTAAAGTAAAATAACAAATCCCCCGTAACTTTTTATGATAGAAATTCGTTTAACAAAAGAAAGGGTTTTTAATGATGAATGGGGGAGAACCATGAAAATTCTAATTCTAGGTGGTACACGTTTTTTAGGAAGAGCATTAGTAGAAGAGGCTTTAAAAAGAGGGCATGAAGTTACAATATTTAATCGCGGAACGAACAAAGAAATTTTTCCTGAAGTAGAGCAATTAATCGGTGACAGAAATAACGATGTATCAAGTTTAGAAAATCGAAAATGGGATGTTGTCGTGGATACATGTGGGTTTTCTCCACATCACATTCGGAATATTGGAGATGTCTTAAAAGATAATATAAAACATTATATATTCATCTCAAGCCTTTCCGTATATAAAGATTGGATTCCGCATGACATAAAAGAAGACTATATATTACAACCTGAACCAACGGAAGAGCAAATAAAGGGTGTAGAGAATGGTGAAATATCTCCTTATGAGCATTATGGCGCACTGAAAGTATTATGCGAAAAAGAAGCAGAGAAGTATTGGCCGGGGCGTGTTTTACACGTAAGAGCGGGACTTCTTTCGGGAATGTTTGATTATACGGATCGACTTCCATACTGGATTGGGCGTATAGCAAAGGGAGGAGAAGTGTTAGTTCCAGGAAGAAAAGACCGTCCAGTGCAGATAGTTGATATAAAAGATGTTGCATACTTTGGACTCAACATGGCAGAAAACAATAAAGCAGGTATATTCAATGTAACAGGTCCGAATGATGAATTGACGATGGAAGAGCTATTAAATACGTGTAAAAAGGTTACGAATAGTGATGCTGAATTTGTTTGGGTAGACGAATCGTTTATGAGTGAACATAATGTGCAGCCTTGGACAGAGATGCCTTTATGGATTCCGGAAACTTTTCCATTAGAAGGGGAAACGAAGCCGTGGAAAGGTGGATTTTCAATTAGTATTGAAAGTGCTGTTAAAGAAGGACTTACTTTTAGAAGGTTAGAACATACAGTTACAGATGTGTATAAGTGGATGAAGAGTGTGGACGAATGGGAATTAAAAGCAGGTATTTCAAGGGAAAGAGAAAAGATGTTATTGGATAAGTGGTATGAAATAAAGAGAGCTTAAATAGGAATCTTATGAAAAAAGGACTCTGTTTATTGGTTAAACAGAGTCCTAATATGAATCTACCACTCAATCGGTTCTTCCCCATACATCTCCCATAGCTTAGGAAACATCTTTTTTAAACCTTCTTCATCGTCTTCATCCCAGTCAAATTCAAAATCAACATCGTCGAATTCTTCATTAGATAAGACATGGTAAAGTGTAAAGTAAGTATCATCTTCGTCACCAGTTTTTTCTGCATATACAGTGAAACCGAAATATAAAGAAAGTTCTTCTATTTCTGGAACGTCATACTCACTCAAATTTTCTAATACAGGAATTAATCGTTCTGGATCTTCAATACAAGCTTCGTATGTCTCTTTTCCTTGATATAATAACCATCCACGGAAGTAATCAAAAGGATCATCTGAACAGCCCCCCATAATAATATAAGCGGCTGCCCATAAACGGGAGGTATAGGAATCTTTTAAAATACGATGCATATGCGTATCAAAAGCAACAATTTCATGTACTGTACGTTTAGCAAGGTGAGAAGTAAGCCATTCTATTTGTTCTTCTTGGTCCTCACCTTTCGTTTTTGCACGAGCGAGTAGTTCCCAAAATTCTTCTTCGGTTATCGTCTTTTCTTTTATGTAATCTTCCCCTTGAATAGGGTCTATATATCCTTTTTTACGTTTGGAAGCAACTAGTTTAGTAGCTTCTTTCATACATTCTTCTTCTGTTTCAAACTCTTTCGCTTTTACACTACCAGCTGTGCCAATTTTTCCGTAAAACACAACGTAGTCTTTTTCTTTCACAACGATTTTCCAAAACTTATTTGATTTCTCAGTTTGCTGGATTAATAACGTTTCCATCCGTACCCCCATAATGTTTTCTAGTGTGCAATATGATTGTAACATATGTATATACACTTGTAATGATGAAAAATAATAGTTTAGAAAATTCAAAAACCATTGAATGGAGTGGATAAATTTAGTAACCTTATTTGTACAGTAATTACATAATTGTTTTGTAATAATTCGATATTTATATAAGGGGGCGTTACGGATGGATCTTACGTTTAAAGTTGAGGAAACATGTTTTAATTACCGCGTTGGAGCAATTTGTAAACAGGATAATAAAATACTTATTCTGCAAGGTGACGGTGAAGATTTTTGGTACGTACCGGGCGGAAGAGTGAAAATGTTAGAAAACAGTGAGGATGCGTTACAACGGGAACTTGCAGAAGAACTAGCTGCTCCTATTAAAGGGAAGAGATTAATATGGTCAGTAGAAAATTTCTTTACACTTTCTGAGCAAAAGTTTCATGAGATTAGTTTTTATTATGAAGTAGAGCTACATGAATTACCTGCAAATGGAGCGGATCAATATATTTTGGAAGAAGAGGATAGAACATATTTGTTTAAGTGGGTGCCGGTAGAAGAGTTACATGCATATAATTTACAGCCTGCATTTATAAAAGAGAAAGTAAAGAATATAGCAGTTCATACAGAACATATCATTTTACAAGATTAAATGTATTCGGAGGAGAAAAGGATGAAGGGGATTAAAAAAGAGATACATATAAATGACAAAGTAATTTATTACACACATATCGAAAAAGGTTCTAGTACGGTTTGCTTTATGTTTTCAGGTTCAGGATACAATTATGATAAGCCGTTATTTTATTACGCGACGATGCTTATGCTTGAACATAAAATTGATGTTGTACATATTCATTATTCTTACGACGAACAAGTAATGAATAAACCAATGGAAGAAGTAACAAAAATAATGATGGATGATATGAATCCTGTAATGAAGGAAGTATTAAAAGCTGAGCAATACAACGATACTGTATTTTTAGGGAAGTCACTCGGAACAATTCCAATTGCGAATGATTTAATGAAGAGAGAAGAGTTTTTACAGTCGAAAATGATATTACTGACACCGTTACTGACGTTTGATACGATTTTTGATTCTATCTTGCATAGTAATCACGAAGGGTTTTTAGTTATGGGGGATAAAGATCATCAATACAATGCAGATCAAGTTGATCAGCTACATAAAACAAATTTACAGATTGAAGTTGTCAAAAATGCAAATCATTCTGTAAATGTTGGGGGATATGAAACGGAAAATTCAATTGAGGCTATAGCGAAAATAATAGGAAAACTTAAAGAAGTTGTTAGGACAAACTAACCTATTAATACATGCAAAAGAGGTGCGAATTGCACCTCTTTTACTTTAATAAGCCTTCAAAACATGAAGTAAATAATCCTTACGATTCAGCGGATTATAATCAACACGTTTTCGAGTAGGGAAGGGAGCCATAAGCTTTGTGAAACCAGCTGGCTTCGTTGTAAATATGCCTTCTCCTTCTGTAAATGAATGAAGCATGCGTTTAAAATTCTCTGTTTTCGCAACAGGTAATGATCCTGTTAATTGGTAAGAATCATTATATAATATAGGCTCTGCAAAAGTTGCTGGAATAGTAGCAAGTTTATACATTGCGGTACTAATTGCTTGCTTCGGTACAGTTAATTCAAACTCGTTTACTGGTTCATATACATATGTTTCAGCTTTCTTTAAGGCATCCATTAGTACGAGTGGTGTTAAGTTTCTAAAATCACTCGCTGTTGTAACAGGACTAGCATAACCAGTATGTGTTAACGTGACAGAAATGTCCGTAACTTCCCATCCGTATAAACCTTGTTTTAACGTTTGAAATACTGTATCTTCAATTGCTTTATGAAATGCTAAAGGTAGTGAGCCAAGTTCAACGCCTAATTTATATATTATGCCAGAATTAAGTTCACCACGTTCGACTTTGAATCCAACTGTTGCGTAAAAAGGATTCGCTTTTTCACCCATGACTTCAACGGAATTCCCAATGCCAATTGGTTTCTCCATACATACAACTCGCGTACTTGAAAAAGTAACCTGCAAATTATATTTCTCATAAAGTGTTGTTTCGATAACCTCTTTTTGTACTTCACCGAAAAGGCGAATATAAAGTTCATTATGAATATCATCTTTCCACACTTTAATGAGCGGATCTTCTTCACATAGTTCCATAAGTGCAACGTATAAATCATGAATTCGTTCTTTTGGTACTGCATTGATGGCTGCTTCCATTTGTGGTTCGGCAAAGTGAATATCTTTTATATAATCGGTCCGTTCACCGATAATATCACCAATTTTTATATCATTCAGTCCCCACACTTTGCAAAATTCTCCGCTAGGAACGATAGTAGATTGAACAGCATTTCCGCTATGAAACATACACATTTTTTTAATCTTTTCTTTATGTGGTAGAGACTCATCGCGCTGTATATCAACATATTTTCTAACATGTAAGCTACCTGAAAAAACTCTTATATACGCAACCTTTTCTCCGGAAGGTTCACGTTCAATTTTAAAAACAACACCAGATAATGGTTCCTCTTGTGCCGATGTAAGAGCTGGCATTAGGGCCGGAAGTTTTTCAAGTATTTCAGTTACTCCTATACCTGTCATTGCTGAACCGAAAAAGATTGGATACACATTTGCTTGCTGTATTTGCTGTTCTAGTTTTTCTCTTAATAGTGCGTCCGGTATTATTTCGTTATTTACATATGATTCAAGTAACGATTCATTAAATGGTGCTAACAGTTCCATACAATCGTCATATGATTTGTATTCAATGATCCGGGCTTCTTTCGTTCCTTCGTTTAGAACAGAGTAGAAGGGGAATGCTTCATTTGAAAGAACCTCTTTTATTTGTTTCATAACTTTTTCAGTGTTTGCGCCACTACGATCAATTTTATTAACGAATAAAATAGTCGGTATGTTTAGTTTCTGTAATGTTCGCATTAAAATTTTTGTTTGTGCTTGCACACCTTCAACGGCAGAGATAACTAAAATCGCACCGTCTAGAACGCGGAATGATCGCTCCACTTCAGCGATAAAATCAGCGTGTCCAGGTGTATCAATGACATTTACTTTTACAGCATCAATAAAGAAAGAAACGACAGATGCTTTAATCGTAATTCCGCGTTGTCTTTCTAATTCCATTGAGTCAGTTTGTGTATTACCACTATCTACTCGGCCAATTTCTTTAATCACATTCGTTTCATAAAGAATACGCTCAGTCAAACTCGTCTTGCCAGCGTCTACGTGCGCGACAATCCCTATATTTATTGTTGTCATTTGTGAATATCCTCATTTCATTTTCCATTTTCAATTCCTCATTTCTATTTGTATATTGCCGCATTATCAATCACTCTCCAGTTCTTTAAATTAGTATTATTATAGTGCAATTAACATTATTTGTAACGCTACAAAGCGCCTTAATTTGGAAAAAATAAAATGAAAACAAAATGCTTGCATTCTAAATCGATATAGATTATATTAATTGACATATCAACTATTGATACATCAAATGTTTTTATTTTGATTGTAAAGGAGGGTTAATTTGACAAGTTCATGCTCAAAAGAAGCGATTATTTTATATAAATTACACTTTCTAAATAAAGAAGTAAGTTCGAAATTTGAAGGGTGTACGGGTATGAGCCAGTCTCGATTAGAGCTTATACTTCAGTTATATGAAGTAGGTGAAATTAGTCAAAAAGCACTTCAACAAGAAGTGAATATTGATAATGCTGCGATAACAAGGCATTTAAAGCAGCTTGAGGCCAATGAAATGATTGTAAGACGTAAAAATCCAGATGATAACAGAATTACGTTAGTTTCTCTTACTGAAGAGGGACGAAATAAAATTCAAGCATTTCAAGAGGAAAAAGAACGTTTTGCAGCATCTGCATTTAAAGGATTAAGTGAGGAAGAACGCGATAATCTTTTAAATATGTTAAATCACATTCAAGAAAATATAAAAGAATTATAAAAAAGGGAGAATACAACTATGACTAACTCAGTAAAAACAAATGATTTTAACGAAATTTTAACAGGACGTCGTTCAATTCGTAAGTACGACCCTTCAGTGAAAATTAGCAAAGAAGAAATGACAGAAATTCTTACAGAAGCAACACTTGCACCATCTTCAGTAAACATGCAACCATGGAGATTCGTAGTGATTGAAAGTGACGAAGCGAAAGCAACACTTGCGCCACTTGCGAAATTCAATCAATCTCAAGTAGAAACGTCTTCAGCAATGATTGCTTTATTTGGTGATTTAAACAACTTTGATAACGCAGAAGAAATTTACGGTACAGCAGTAGAGCGTGGACTTATGCCAGCAGAAGTAAAAGAAGATCAAATGAAAAAACTTTCAGCTTACTTCTCTATGGTTACACCAGAAGTAATGAAAGATACGGTATTAATTGACGGTGGTCTTGTAGCAATGCAATTTATGCTAGCAGCTCGTGCGCACGGTTATGACACTTGTCCAATTGGTGGATTTGAGAAAGATCAAATCGCAGAAGCATTTGGACTAGATAAAGAAAGCTACGTACCAGTTATGTTAATTTCAATCGGGAAAGCTGCAGACAGTGGTTACCAATCAGTACGTCTTCCAATTGAAAAAGTTGCAGAGTGGAAATAATTTTATAAAAGAACTTCAATAAGTGAAAGATGAGAGGGGAAGCACCATGATTATTATTCACGCAATATTTCAAGTAGACCCAGCAAAACAACAAGCATTTTTAGAAGAAATTCAGCCACTCATTCATGGTTCAAGAGAAGAAAGTGGCAATGTATCTTATGACTTATATAAAGATACAGAAAAAGAAAGTGTTTATACGATGGTAGAAGTATGGAAAGATGAAGCAGCAGTTGCGAGCCATAATACGAGTGAACACTTCACATCTTTCGTTAGTAAAGCAGCACAATTTTTAACTGCTCCTCTTGATATAAAAGCTTATAATGGAGAGTTAGTAAAATAATAAGGTAGAAAAAGATGACTTTAGCATATGGCTGAAGTCATCTTTTTTGTATAAGTAGAATCCATTTTGGACTCAGTTATGTTGATAGATAAGCGTTGCTCGTATCCTCAGTAACAGTGCTGAATTGTATGTTAAATTCGAATATTCGGTTTATTGGGATATTTTTCCGTGGTATAATTTTCTTGTAAATAAAAGGTAGAGAGGAGCAAGTAATGGGAGAATTTCAAAGTAATTTGCATACGGCAACGCAACTTGCAACGAAAATGAGAAATGCTTCAGATAGAATGAAAAGTGCTACTAGTCGCTCTATAAATAAGGCAACGCGTACTACACTATCTGTGAACTTCAAGGCACAAGAAGCAAATCAACAAAATTTACAGATCACGAAACAATTTTGTACTGCTTTTCAACAAACAATTGATAATATCCATTCCGTAGCAAATGAATTTGAGAAAATGGATACCGGACTTCAAAAGACTTTTCAATAATGTAACGGCCTACGTAAAGGGGAAAAGGTAGGGAGAAAAGATGAGTCAAGAAATTGAAATGAGAATCAGTCAATGTAATCAAAAATTACGAAGTATATTTGAAGAGCAAAATGAAAACCGAATTGCGTTGCAAAATCAAGAACGAGATGAGGCTAGTTTTCATGAATGGAAAAATAGAAGCAATCGTTTATTTAACCGAATACTAGAAACTTGGTATGGTGACAAAGAAGTATTTCACCTGTTCACGAATATGCGGCAAGAGATCAGGCAGTATGAAAGAAAACTTACATTCGAATTAGAGAACGAAAAAGAGACGTTGCTTAAAGAAAAACGGCATCTCAGTGAGAAAGAAAACGACCTTTCCTATGAACAGCAGCAACTACAAAGGGAGGTCAATGCATGAGTTTAAACATGTATTTGGGAGAAGTACAAAGTCAAACTTAAAGTATGAACGCTATATGTAATGCTACGATTCAAAGTATGGAACAAGCCATTCAATCTATTGATGCATTTGCGATAGATACAGTATTACAAGGACAAACATACAGTAGTGCAAAAGCCTACCTTGTCCAAACATTTCGGCCATTAGCGCAAGGAATCATATGCTTATGTGAAGAATTAATTCGCCAAAACGAAGCATTCCCAAATGAGTTCCAAGCAAAAGTTGCTTCAACAGATGTGATCGAACATGAAATAAGACAACAAATACAGGAAATTAATCAATCGATTGCAAGTATAGAAGCAATCGAAGTACTTACACCGATGCCTGGAGTAGACGCAATTGTAACGGTATTAAGAGCAATGAGAAAAAAACTGGAAGAAAAACTAGAGCATTTATATGAATTCAATCATTCATCCAGCAACAACTACAGCACCGCCCTCCAATTAGCAGCTAGCATCACAGCCGGACTCTCTGAAGTGCAAAGCGGGAAAGGATTTAGTCCTGTGAGTGGTACGTTTAGTACACAAGGGTTGAATATGGATTGGGTGAGTTCGATTCAGGGGATTATAGAAGAAACAGCTCGAAAAAATGATCAGTCAATTAAAGATATAGAAACAAATAACATAATTGAGAAGAAATCTCCGGTTAGAAATGCTTGGGACGATGCGACAGACAGTATAGTTGGCACGTTTGAAACAGCGAAAAAGATGTGGGAAGCTATTCAAAGAGGATCGGGGAAAGCTATTGGTGATGAAATCGAGTCCGCAATAGCTTTAAGTAATATGGACATAGGAACTTTTATTAATGTAACCTATGCACTTTTCCATTTGGATGAAACTGCAAAAAATATGTGGCATGCATTTTCAAATAAAATAAAACGAGATATGATAGAGGGAGATGCAGAGAGTCGTACAGAATTGACTACCTATGGATTAACACAAATAGCTACCACAATATTAGGCGATAGGGCAATAAATAAAGTAGGCCATATCACAAAAGAAGCAAAAGCATCAAGTGGAGTAAGTACATTTGCTAATGCGGTAAAACTAGCAAAAGAATTGAAGCCTACGCTTGAAATGTTACAATCATTTAAGAGAGAGGCTTCCTATGCACTCTCTAGTGTTGGTGGAACTATCGTAACCAAAATACCTCAAGGCGAATTAATAGAAGCTTATTATAAGTTTGCGAAGTCTAAAGATGGTGGTAAGGGTACGGGTGAAACACTATCTAAAAAGAAATCAATACCGGACTTTGTGAAAAAGCAATGGGAAGCAGGGAATAGATTTAATAAGGAAAATCGTCCTCGATATCCTTATAATGAAGTAGAGTTAGAGGCAAAGGAAATCAATGGGAAGAAATATGTTGTAGATTCTTATATTCCGGGTGAAGAAATTGTCTCGAGGAAATTTACCCAATTGGCTGAAGTAAAAGAAAAGACGGCATTAAGTTATCTAAGTGAGTTTACTAAAAAGTATTCTTCCGGTTCAGAAATTTCTTCAGGTAAATTTAATCCTAATGCTTTAAAAGGTGGTCGACTAGATGGAGAGTTAATTTTGGAAATCCCTGTACAAACAAAGCCAGTTCCACAAAAAATTATTGAAGAGGCGAATGAGAAAGGGATTATTATTCGTGATATTAATGGGAAGGTGTATAATTAATGGAAATTTATTATTGTGATAAGTGGTCTAATATAAAAAAGAAGCCTTGGAATATTATTGATGAGAATGCAGCCAAGACACTTCATGAAAATCGTCATTCTTATACTGCTGTTCTTAGTGATGGAGAGCAGCCAAAGTATTTAGTAAATGTCACTGAGAAATGGGTATCGGTAAGTTTTTTGGATGATTTTCTTCGTAAATATTTACACTACGATTTTATTGTTAAAGAAGATAATAGACTATTCCTAAGGACAATAATGTATTGGGAATATGACGGGGATACACAGTTAAAAAGTATGATTTTGGGGTATCAAGAAAATGGTCATATTGCTATGGAGCAAAAAGATTCTAAAACTGGAGAAGTAGAAGAGCGAGAGACAAAAGATGATGTATCTAGAAATTGGGATACATTCCCTGAGTTTGGCCAATACTTATATTTGTGCAAAGAAGAGAGATAATTCTTTTGAATATAAGAACAATAACTAGGCGAGATAGCTATTAGTGAGCTAAGAATATAAATAAATGGAATAAACATGAAACTAATGAATTCCTAAGTTTTAAAGATATTGTAAAGTTAATTGAAAATCCCCTCAAATGATCCTACTTAATAAGCAGATGAACTTAAAGCACTTGATTGCCGACTAAAAGCAACAAGTGCTTTTTATTTCGGAATTACAATATTTGGTGAATTATATATCCAAAAATACCAAAACAAAAGTTTCAAATGATGAAGTGCTTCCACAATTCTCTTTCATGATATGAAGAAGTTTTCAACGACTGGATTATCGTAGCAGAAGTAGGAACTGGGGGGGGAGCGTCACAAATTGTTATTCCATTAGATATAGCAGCAACAGCTACTGGGGCAAGTCTTTTTGTACATGGTGGATTTGTTTGGAATAAATCGATTCAAAATACTAAGGATACTCTTCAAAAAATCCAGTCTTCTGGTGGAGGTAAGGGTGCGAGTAATCGAATACCTTCTTATGGAAAAGATTCTGTACCTAAAGGCCCATACCGTGAAGTAAATGGTTATCCAATAAAAGTGAAAGCAGGAGCTCAAGAAAAGCATATTCCTGATACACCGAACTATAAACAAGAATTAGCAAATGGAAAAAATAAGAGCATTTTCTATGGCGATAATAAAATAGCGCAAGAATTGCTTGATAAGTTCGCCGGGAAAGGTGAACTATTAAAAAACGGTAGAGAAAGAGTAGACTTTTGTGAGCCAATAGGAAAATATTATGACCGCAATACTGGTGAATACTATGAGACTACTAAAGGGTTGATCCATTATGGAAAAGATGGCGCTCATATAGTACCATCAAGACCATAAAAATCATAAGAAAAGAGGATGCAAATGGGGTACGATTCTTTAATTGGAACATTAATAAATTATGAACATAGTGACATGATACTAGAATGGAAAAGTGGATTGAGGATTATTGGAGAACTAGATACAGTTTTTGAAACAGACAATGGACTAGATGAGGATGATATAAATTATACAGAATATGATGCAGCTGTATTTAGAGTAAATAATATTTTATCTCGACCTAATACAAACGAAGGTACTGTATATAATTGGTTAAAACAAGAAAAAAGTTCATTGGTTGAAATTTCTCTCTATGATGATCCGCCAAGTGCAGTGTTTTTAACTGACGGAAAAAGAGTATGGGAAAGAAAAATGTGTAAATAATAGGTGGCATTTAAACTGTTACCTTATTAGTCAAATTAGATCTAGTTAATTTTGATATATGGTTTTTAAAGGAATCAGAACAGGCTACTAACATATACTCTGGTATGAAGAAAAGATATCCTAATCGTAAGCTGATTCCTTTTGCTAAAAGAGTTGATAATGATGATACTGCATGTTTTGAAATCGGCAAAGGAAGTAAAGTTCAACTTATTCATGATTTTGCTTCTGAAGGCTTTGAACAAAGAAAAGATAAGCATCCTATTATTTTAGAAGTTAATACTGAAAAAGCTAGAGAAGAAGGCGTTAAATTTTATTTAGGAAATGAAAAAGTTTGGTTAGCAGATGAGATTCCTAGTGAGTTTATCGCAATTAATAAGAATTAATTGAATCTATTCTACTAGATTATGACGGCAGGAAAAATTTTTTCTTTAAGATATATATTTGAATGAACCACGTTATCTGTCTTAAAATAAACAAATAAATGGCGAGTTACTTATGGAAAATAATCAACAAGAGAGACTTCACATTTGAGGTCTCTTTTGTTGATTTCAATTGAAAATTATTATTTGAGCGAATGCACTTTCGTACCTTGCATTTCACAGGCACATAGGCTTTAATTGATGCTATATAGTATGTTTTTCAATGTCAAAAAACATTAGAAAAACAGGGCAATATTATTAAATAGCCGGGTCCATTGTAGAAATGTTTGAAGCTATTTCGCTCATAGGCGGATCTAATTTCTTAACTATCGTCGCAGAAGTAGGAACTGGTGGGTTAGCATCACCAATTGTTATTCCATTAGATATAGCAGCAACAGCTGCTGGGGCTAGTCTTTTTGCGCATGGTGGATTTGTTTGGAATAAATCGATTCAAAATGCTAAGGATACTCTTCAAAAAATCCAGTCTTCTGGTGGAGGTAAGGGTACAGGTGATTTTGTTAAAGTTAATAATGAAACTATAATAAATACTGCAACTTCTCCTAAAAAGGGTGGAGAAACTGTTGTAGGTCATGCTTTACAAAAACATGCAGGAAGAAATCCAGATATTTGGGGGGAAGTTAAAGGTGGCCCTGACCAAATAAACCAAACTGCATTGAAACACCTTAAAGAAATAATGGATGGACCAGGAGGATTTATAAAAATTAAAAGTCCTAAAGGAATAGAGTTTTTGGAGAAAAAACTACCAGATGGACGTGGAGTTCGATTGAACCTTGATGGAACTTTTAAAGGGTTTATTGATCAGTGAAAGAGGGGGATTGTAAGTGGAAAATTTAGAGATTATATTAAGAGATTTTAATAAGAGAAGTATTGATAAGTTAATTTACGACGAACTTAAATTAAATATATTAAAAATTAAATCATCACATTTTTATGATAATATTTTAGAAAAAGATTTGGATTTTTCTCAAGTGAAAAAAATGGAAGAGATTTTAACACCGAAAGGCACAGGAAATGTATGTTTAGAAGAATTACAACTAGGTATTTCATTAAAAAATGTAGTAATAGTATTTTCATTTGATGAACAGGATGGTGATATTGTATTTAACTTTCCTGAAAATGAAATATTAAAGGATGAGAGGAATGATAATAAGTTAAGGTTAAAAAAGTTAGTGCATTATCTAGTTAATTTGAAAAAAGAGTATGATATTCCAAACGTAATAATTGGTTATGAACCTGCAACGGATGAGGATACTTTGCTAATAGAAATTAATGATAAAGTAAAAAATTATGACAAAAAAATAGAGGGAATATTTTCTTGATTTATGAGCCTTAAGGTATATGCCTTGGGGTTTTTTTAGTAACTTTGAATAAATTAGAAAATGAAGGTTTAACTTTACTGAAAGATAATTAACTCGTATGAACTTAAAGCAATTGATTGCTGATAAAAAGAAATAAGTACTTTTTATTTTGAGATTACAATATTTAGTAAGATGAATTATATATCCAAAAATATCAAAACAAAAGTTTCGAATGATGAAGTGCTTCCACAACTCTCTTTCATGATATGAAGAAGTTTTTAATGCCTGGGATTATCGCAAAAGGAGCAAAAGCATCAAGTGGAGTAAGTACAATTGCTAATGCAGTAACACTAGCAAAAGAATTGAAGCCTACGCTTGAAATGTTACAATCATTTAAGAGAGAGGCTTCCTATGCACTCTCTAGTGTTGGTGGAACTATTGTAACCAAAATACCTCAAGGCGAATTAATAGAAGCTTATTATAAGTTTGCGAAGTCTAAAGAAGGTGGATTCAGTAATGGAAATAGTCGGGCTAACAAGGTTAATATACTCGAAAGTAGCATTAAACATTCAAATGTAGGTGACTTTACAACACATCATAAAACAGGAGATATTTCAAAAATGAAGGGTGGAGGACATGGACAAAGTAATATTGAATTTTTGGAAAAAAATAATGTAGATTATAATATAAATAAAGTATACGAAAACGGTGTTAGGGTTGGAGTTATAAAAACAAATGGAGAGATAGGGACTATTTTTCCAGATGCGACTAAACAACCGTAGATAGAGTTTGGAGGATTAATATGGATATAGCAAATAAAATGGAAGTTATATTAAATGAAAGAAAAAAATTAAATTTGAATGATGACTATGGGATACAAAAAAGTTGGAATGAAATAATAGAAGTTCTCTCAGAAAATGAGGAAAATACTATAAGATATTTAGAGAACTGTAGTAAAGAAGAGTTATATTGGATAAGTGAAGTTTTGGAAGATATAGTAGAAATTATACAAAGTAAAGAACTAATTAATTGCTTAAGAAAATTAGATGGAAAATTTCCAGAATTAGAAATGACAAATGATATTGATATTGCAGAAAGTTATATAGAAAATCCTTAAATTAAAGGAATAGTTGGTGTGCTTAAGTATAGAACCATGGGATATAATGATACTTTCTTGAAATTCATAGATCATGATGGTTGTACCATCATAGAGTGTTATGTGCAATGATAGAATAGAAAACGAGGTACGAGCTTAGGCGAGATGACATTTTACTGTACGACGAATATTAAAGACTTGGAATGGGAAAAAATTCACAAATTTATGCTACTTAAAAACATATGAACTTAAAGCACTTGGTTGTCTATTTGAGACAATAAGTGCTTTTTTAATTGAAAGGTAAGCTATAAATTTATCGAAATTATTTTTATGAATTAAAGCTAACAGAATATGCACATAGGCTTCAATTGCAGGTATATAGTTTGTTTTTCAATGTCAGAAAACATAAAAAAATAGGGCAATATTATTAAATAGCCGGGTCCATTGTAGAAATGTTTGAAGCTATTTCGCTCATAGGCGGATCTAATTTCTTAACTATCGTCGCAGAAGTAGGAACTGGTGGGTTAGCATCACCAATTGTTATTCCATTAGATATAGCAGCAACAGCTGCTGGGGCTAGTCTTTTTGTACATGGTGGATTTGTTTGGAATAAATCGATTCAAAATACTAAGGATACTCTTCAAAAAATCCAGTCTTCTGGTGGAGGTAAGGGTGCGAGTAATCGAATACCTTCTTATGGAAAAGATTCTGTACCTAAAGGCCCATACCGTGAAGTAAATGGTTATCCAATAAAAGTGAAAGCAGGAGCTCAAGAAAAGCATATTCCCGATACACCGAACTATAAACAAGAATTAGCAAATGGAAAAAATAAGAGCATTTTCTATGGAGATAATAAAATAGCACAAGAATTGCTTAATAAGTTCGCCGGGAAAGGTCAACTACTACCAAACGGTAAAAAAGAAAGAGTAGACTTTGGTAAAACAATTGGAAAATACTATGATCGTGATACTGGTGAATACCTTGAAACTACTAGAGGAATGATTCATTATGGAAAAGACGGAGCACATATAGTGCCTTCAGAACCACTAAAGAAGTAATAAGAGGGGGATATACATGAAATATGATCCTTTAATAAAAACGTTAAAAGAGTATAAAGATAGAGACTTGATAATAGAGTGGGAAAGTGGATTGAAAATTATTGGTGAACCAGACACACTTTTTGAAACAGACAATGGGTTAGATGACGATGATGTGAATTATACCGAATATTATGCCGTTGTATTTCGAGTGAATGATATTTTATCTCGTCCTACTAGGGACGAAGGTAGTTTATATAATTGGTTAATACAAGAGAAAGGTTCGTTGGTTGAAATTTCTCTCTATGATGATCCGCCAAGTGCAGTGTTTTTAACTGACGGAAAAAGAGTATGGGAAAGAAAAATGTGTAAATAATAGGTGGCATTTAAAATGAGACCTTGATTGGCATATATACCAATCAAGGTTTTTTTCTATGTTTTTACACCTGTAAAGGGTATTCATCAGTGGTACGAAATTGGTTACAAGAAAAAGAGACGGATGAGAGTATGAGTGTACTTAGGATATCTAATAAGAAATCTCAATGCCGATTTTGTGAAAAAACATGGATTGAATGCAATGAAAGAAATATTCTTGAATATGGCAAGGCAGAAGGACCTACACCTGAACAACTTTATAAAAAGTATGGTTCATGGGAAAATGTGATATATGGCAGTTTAAAAACAAATCCAGCAATGGATGTCATAGTATGGGAGGAAAATAATTATGAAAGAAGAAAAAATACAAGGTAATATAAAGTGGATTACATACAATAATTTAAGATTTAGAATAGAGAAGGTTAATGATGATTCATCCGTAATTTGGGTTTCTGATAATTTTGTGAATTTATGTTTTACCTTAGTAATGAATGACTTTTTAAGTAAATGTGAGGAGGGGTTGAATATAAATATCGAAATTGATTTTACTTGGGATAATCATAGAGGTTTGATTATAAAAAATCATGATATAAATCTAATTTTAGGAGAAATAATTAATTTTATTAGTGAATGGGAGTTAGAAGGAAATTCAAATGCTGATAATTTTTCTACGGAAGAGTGGTATTCAGCATAAGCTTACAAGGTATGCTAGCTTTCCATCATTCTTAGGAATTTAAATTTAATGTATGTTTAGGGGATATTGAATGTGAATTGAACCTAAAGAGTTAGATAAATATTTTAAGCAACTAGCGAGGAATGAATTCTGTATAGTAAAGAATTCATTCTTTTTAAGTTTGTTTTAATTTACTTGTAATTATAGTAGTTAATATTTGAAGAGGCAATCACCCTAAGTCATAAAGAGACGAAAGCCTATACTCAAAGTAAGATTTCAAAGCTTTAGGAAGAAATTGATTAATTTAAAGAGGTTAAGAATGATACTTAGGGTACGGCTAACGGTAAACCTAGCAGTAACAAAAATACAAATGTAGACAATTTTGATGCAAAAACAGCTACCAATAAGCAAAAAGGTAATTATGGTGAAATAAAATCTAGTGACAATTTATTGAATAATCAAAGTTTAAAAGAAGCTGGATTTGATTTAAAGCCAGTCGGAAAAAGTGCACCAACAGGTATAAATGATAAAATAGTAAAAGGAATTGATGGATTATACGAAAATGCAAATCCAAATTCAAATATTAAATATGTTATTGATGAAGCAAAGTTTGGTAGTTCACAATTAGGAAAAACTAAAGATGGACCACAAATGTCAGATGGTTGGTTGACAGGTGTGAATACTGAAAAAAGTAGAATATTGAAAGCTGTTGATGGAGATAACAAATTAGCAGATAAGATTACAAAAGCGTTGGAGAGAGATAAGGTAGAAAGAGTATTATCAAAAGTCGATAGTAGCGGAAAGGTTAAAACATTTAAGATAGATGCAAAGGGTAACATCGTTGGAGAATGGCCATAATTTAGAAGCGAGGAGGAATTGAATGGTATGAGAGATTATTTATGTATAGAAGAAAAGTGTAGAGAAGGAATTGAATATCATAAAGAGTTTATAGAGGAAAATAGAGAAGATATTAAAAGTTTAGAAGAAGATACTAAAAATGGAATTCAAAGATATTCTAAAGATAATAAGAGTATTATAGAAGGGACATATCTAGCCAATTTTAGATATGAGATGGAGGATATTAGGGCAAAGTATTCTTTAGGGGAAGATGTTAGTGTAATAGAAAAAGAGTTTCATAATGCAATTTATGATTTAGAGAATACAGGAAGTAGGGAAATTGGATATTTAAGTCTGATTTGGATGATTTCCTTAGGAATTTTGTTAGAAACGGATAAAAAGAATATAGAAAGATTAAAAAAGATAGTTGATACAAAAAATATGAACGACGCAGTAATCGATTTCCTCTTATGCGCTAGTGATATCGGATACACAAAAATGACGAATAGATATTATAAAGAAAATCCATATGCAAAAACGAGAGAGATTATAGAACTTGCACAAACAGATAAAAAAGAAGCGTCTAAAAGATTGCAAACGTACATGGAGAAAGAATGGTTTAAAGGCCATTATGATTATGAATGGAAAAATGCACATAAAGAACCTGGATATGTGGGGTATTGGAGCTTTGAGACAGCTGCAATAGTAAAGATACTCGGACTTGATGATACAAGTTTAAAAGATAATAATCATTATCCATATGATTTGGCACATTATAAAAATGAAATGAAATTTAAGCATATAGACCTAAGTGAATATCACTATGAAGATGAGACAGAAGAAATCGAGGATATAGTAGAAGGAATTGAACATAATCCTACATTGGAAAATATTATTCCGCCAAGATGGCATTCATTGGTCAATGAATTAATACATGACTATGAGAATATGGATGATAGTAGTTTTTATGAAAAATACAAAAAAACGATAGGAATAGGTCAAGTGTGGTTCTTACCACAAGAGTATGAAGAAGAAAATGAGCAAAAAAATCTATTAGGAAGTTTAATTGTGTTTGCCCTAACGGTAAGAGATTATATATTACAACTGGACTATAAAGAAGATTTAGAAGACTACATTGATAATCTTAAAAATTTCTGGAATGGATCAGAAACAAAGTTAATTCAATTTATGTTAGAGAATGATCAAAATTATTATGCATGGGTACCAAAAGAAGCAAACATCCCAAATATGTATGAAGTGAAGATTGAGAGTGTCGATGTAGAGGAAGTTCTATAACGAACAAATCGAAATGGTTTTTATTATATGTAATATTAGAATGCATTTTACTAGTTAATTGAAAACAATGCATGCGTGGGAGAAAAAAGGATGTATTGTTACTAAAAATTAGAGGGAAAGAAGGCTGTTGGATTGAGTTAAGCGCCTCATTGTCAATATACGACAATAGGTGCTTTTTTGCGTGCAGTGAAGAAAAAATATAAGTTTTCTTTTTGCTCTATTTCATATTTGAATTACATGTTATAATTTGGAAAAGTATATTCTTAATTTTTAGAAAATTAAAAGGTGGTAGATACTATATGAGTACATTAAAGAAAATTACTAATAATATTTCGAAGGTTATTATAGGAAAAGACGAATCGATAGAACTAGCAGCCATTGCTCTAATAGCAAGGGGACACATTTTATTAGAGGATGTACCTGGGACAGGAAAAACAACATTAGCGAAAAGTTTGGCTAAAAGTGTGGACGCTAAATTTCAAAGAATACAATTTACAGCGGATACTTTGCCTGGGGATGTTATTGGCCTTGAATACTTTGATGTGAAGGAATCGGATTTTAAAACAAGGTTAGGACCCATTTTTGCAAATATCGTATTAGTGGATGAAATTAATCGAGCTGTACCGAGAACACAATCTTCGTTACTTGAGGTTATGGAAGAGCGTACGGTTACAATTGCGAAACAGACACATTCATTACCAGAACCTTTTTTAGTTATAGCAACGCAAAATCCACTCGAATCAGCGGGCACATTTCCTTTACCAGATGCTCAATTAGACCGATTTTTACTTACGATTCGCCAAGGTTATCCTACGAGAGAAGCTGAAAAGGAAATGATGAATCGGTTTCAAATGAATGATCCGTTAGAAACATTACACTCTATTATTTCAAGTGAAGAAATTATTACGATGCAAAAGCGTGCAAGAGAAGTGTTAGTAGGGAATGATGTGCAAGATTATCTTCTTGAAATTATTGAAGCAACTCGTAACCATGAGTTAATTGAAATTGGTGTAAGCCCTCGGGGAACGTTGGCATTTATGAGAGCGATTCAAGCACGGGCAATATTAAATGAAAGAGATTACTGTACGCCAGATGATATTAAGACGCTCACTGCATCAGTTTGTGCTCATCGTTTAACGTTAACGATTGAGGGAGAGATGAAAACGACGAAAGAACAAATTATGAAAGAAATTCTTCATACGATTAGTGTGCCAGTGGAGAATGTACGATGAATCAACAGCTTGTGTATACACCTTTAGCGGAGCCTTTCGTAATGGGGGTTATGTCAGTTGTAGCCGTTATTTTAAGTGTATTTTCAAGTAATCTACTGTTTTTATCTCTCGTATTTTTATATGTAATTTTAATAGGTGCTATGCATGTATATATACGTAAAGTATCTCGTGTTGAATGGGAATACAGTCAAGGGAATTCGAATGTTTTTATAGGTGAAACGAATATGTGCAAAATGAAAATTTCAAACAAGTCGATATTTCCTATTCTTAATATCGTATTTCGATTTAAATGTGAAAATAAGCTAACTTGGAATCATGATGAAATAAACAAAAATCATAGTACAGGTTCAAATTATTATATGAATTTTAATTTAAAAGGAAGGGAGTCAGTTTCATTTGATTTGCAAGCTGTAGCGTTAAAAAGAGGCATCGCGAAATGGGAAGAAGTTGAAATTGTTATTACTGATCTCTTTGGATTTATAACGAACCATATAACATATAAACAAGTTGATACGCCCTCTTATTTAGTCTTACCAGCTGTTCCGAAAATACAAGTTCCTGAATTACAAGAATGGTCACGAGGATTTCGAAAAGCGATGTCTTCACCCTTATATGATGAAACGAAAGTAATGGGAGTAAAGTCTTATGAAAATGAAGATTTTCGTTCCATCCACTGGAGTGCAACAGCGAAAACAGGGACAATAATTGCGAAAAAGTATGAGCGAACACAATGTGATAAATACGCGATTTATCTCAACTTGCAAAATAAAAGTGGTGTTTCTTTGCGAAATGATATAGAGGAACTAATTGAATTAACAGCAGGTATATGCAAACAACTTCTTATGCAAAACTGTTCGTTTGAAGTATGGATCAATAGTGTAAAAGATAACGGTTTGCTACATATAAAAAATGGGGATAATCGGAAACATTTGCAAAATGTATTAAGGATACTTGCCTCGATATCAGACCAAGATACGCCTATATCTTCTTCTTACTTTTACACAGCAGGCTTTCGTCGAAAGGAACTGGATGCGGTTCCTTTAATTATTGGTACTTCACCAAAGAAATACAGTAGAACGAATAAATGGATTGTAATGAAAGAATAAGAAGGGGCTTATGTCATGGTGAATAAAAAGCGACATATGAAAGTGAAGTTATGGAGTGTGAGAACTTTAATCATACTTTTCTTTGCGATTAGTGCGATAACGTTATCACAAGGTATTGTGTATGTACAAGACATAGTAAAAGAGCGTTTTTTCAGTAAGACTAAGACAATATCGGAAAGAAATTATGACTTTACTAGTATAGGTGAAAATTTTGATGATTCCAAAATAGATGAAGATGAATATGAAGAAGTAAAAGATACGGGTATAAGAACGAAAACGGGTAAAAAATTTCAACCTTTCGAAAGAGAAAGTCTATGGAGTGACGTGCTTTCTGTTCTTTCAAATGTATGGATTACTATAGTTTTTTATGTGATAATCGCAATATTAATTATATATGCCATCTGCAAGTATATTAGGAACAAATTGACGAGAACAGAAATAGTACAGGAGAAAGAATCGATCACAAAGCAAACTGCGGTAAGAAGCATAAAGAATGAAAAAGTCATTCATCAGTTAGAACGGCCGTTACCGACAGATAAGATAAGAAAAACGTTAGTTGAATGGGAAAGAACATTACCATTTCATGAACAGAGAAGGTCCTATGAAACGATACAACAATGGTTAAAAAGAATTTGTAGAACAAGGGATATTATCTCGTTATATGAGTCTGTTCGTTATGGTGAAAAGACGTATACGGATTTAGATGTGGAAGAAATAATGAAGTGGGTAGAGGGAGACGGGAAGGTGGATACATAAATATCCACCTTTTCTATTTTTATACTTAAATTTGATTAACATGAATTATTTTCTTATATGAAACCGTCTTCAAATAGGTAAACAAAATTAACTTTATTTACTTATACTTCATTACATGTTAACCTATACTTAATTTTTATAAATTATAATTAATTTTTGATTTTTTAAGGGTGTGAAAATGTAATGAAATCGGTATTAAAAAGCATACTTATTTCCTTTGTTTTTTCAGCAGTAGGTATGTGTTGGTTACTGTACGTATTATTCAAAGGAGACGGAGACTGGTTATTGTCTTGGATAGGTGTATTAATGGCATATTTATCTTTATATACTTTAATAGATTTATATTGTAAAAATACATACGATAAAAAAATAAATAAATGGCTTATAAAAACATCGGTGACTAGTTTTAGTTTTGCTGTATTAGGAATCTCATTTTGTATCATACATGAGCTATTAACACCGTGGAGTCTTAGTTTAATGGTGTGGTATTGGTTGCTAATGTTAGTATTATTTTTAACAACTATAATATCATTAATCAGTTTAGTATTTGTTAATCGTAAAAATCACAATTTCACCGTTGGATATAGAATGCTCATACTTCTAAATATATTTCTTACACTAGGACCAGTATTATGGCCGCTATTACTTTCTATTATTGGAAATGGTATGAATGCTAGTGCGGGCTGGTAAAAAGGAATATAAATTAGTTGTGTAAAGAATAGGATGAAAAGTTGATATAGAATTTTAAATGTTTAAGAGAACATGTTTACATAAAAAATGAAAACATGTTCTCTTTTTATTTGCATGCATAACTCTTCCTCAGTTTACCATATTTAAATTTAAACGTAAGTATTTCGTAAGGAATGGATAAGAAAAAAGAGAGATTTATCATATAGGATGAACGTATAGCTTGAATCAATCCGATATTAATGGAGGAGAGAAAGCCTTATGAAAAAATGTAATTCAATTAAGTTAGCAAGTTTTGCAGTTTTATTAGCGGGTACTGTTCTATTCACACCTGGTTTTACTGTGACTGCAGAGTCAGCTCAAAATATTTCTAGTTCGTCACAAGTACATGATCAAAAGAATCGTAATGGCTGGAAACAAGTAATGCAGGAAACAGTACAGCTTGGTGCTGTAGGAATATTAGCTAAGGCGTCTAACAACGGAAAAACTAGTAGTTTTACTGCTGGCGTGGCGGACTTAAGTACAAAGAAACCGGTGAATTCGAATTATCGCTTTCGGATTGGTAGTGTGACGAAGACGTTTACTGCGACGACTGTGCTTCAATTAGTAGGAGAAAATCGCTTACAACTTAACGATCCAATTGAAAAGTGGCTACCAGGTCTCGTGCAAGGAAATGGGTATGATGGTAATCAAATTACGATACGACAACTTTTGAATCATACGAGTGGTATCGCTGAATACTTAAAGTCAAAAGACGCGGACATAATGAATTCGAAAAAAACGTATACAGCAGAAGAAATAGTGAAAATAGGCCTTTCGCTGCCTCCAGATTTCTCGCCGGGTAAAGATTGGTTGTATTCAAACACAGGATACGTAATACTAGGAATGCTTATTGAAAAAATAACTGGAAATAGTTATGCGGAAGAAATCGAAAAGCGAATTATTGAACCTTTGGATCTATCAAATACGTTTTTACCAGGAAATTCACCCGTCATCCCAGGAAAGAATCATGCTCGTGGATATGTGAAAATGGAAGGGACAGGCGAGTTCAAAGATATTACGTATTATAATCCGAGTTTAGCTAATGCAGCTGGAGATATGATTTCTAATGCGGATGACTTAAATAAGTTCTTTTCATCTTTACTTGGTGGTAAGTTACTGAAGGAACGCGAGCTAAAAGAAATGCTTACTACAGTTCCTATAGAAGGCAAAGGGGTTGGTGACGCATACGGTCTTGGAATCTATGAGACTAAACTTCCAAACGGTGTTTCAGTTTGGGGGCATGGAGGAGGAATTCCTGGATTTGCAACTTTTGCTGGGGGAGTAATTGGAGGCAAACATACATTAGCTATCAGTCTTAACTCAATAGGTGGGGTCGATATTGTTCCACAGTTAAATAAAATGATGCAAATTGAATTTAATAAATAGATGAAAAGAAAATGAATAGAATTTTGTTATAGTTGTATTTAAAAGAGGTGCTTTTTTAAGTTCGCAACTATGGACAGTAGTTGCATTTATGATATGACATCAAGTGTATTCCAAAGTGAAAATCAATCTTAATGCTTACGACAAAATAAAAAAGGATGTCAGTTACATGACATTCTTTTTATTTTGGATAAAAGAGGTATGTATATAGTTCTGAAAATTGTTATTTTTTAAATTTTTACATATAATGAAGGGTATAGGGGCACCAATAGGGGAGTTATGAATGGAAAATACTTTAGTTAGTTAAATATTACTCGTTTTAATCAAAATAATTATGAGTTGATTTGGAGTTGAATACAATGGGGAAAAATCATTATAAATGGAGTAATAAACAATTACGAGAACATGTTGAAGTACTAGATGGTAAGAGAAGCACACACATATTTTTAAAGAATGCAACATATTTAAATTCTTATATGCGCGAGTGGATGACAGCGAATATTTGGATATATAATGATCGAATTGTATACGTAGGGGAGCAGCTGCCAGAGCAATTAACGGAGTGTGAAGTTGTTGATTGCGAAGGAAAGTATGTCGTACCCGGTTACATAGAACCACATGCACATCCGTATCAGTTGTATAACCCAGAGACGCTAGCGAATCATGCGATGCAGTTTGGGACAACAACTTTTATTAATGATAATTTAACTTTATTTTTCACATTAAAGCGTGAAGAAGCATTTCGTTTATTAGATGAATTCAATAAGATTCCAGCAAGTATGTATTGGTGGTGCCGTTTTGATGGACAGACTGAATTGCAAAACGGAGAATCTTTGTTTAATCGTGAAGAAATAATAGAGTGGCTGCAGCATGAAGCGGTTCTTCAAGGCGGCGAGCTAACAGCATGGCCAAAACTATTACATGGCGATGATGAAATGTTAACTTGGGTGCAGGAAACGAAGCGATTGCAAAAGAAAGTAGAAGGACATTTTCCGGGTGCATCTGAAACGACTTTAGCGAAGTTAAAACTGTTAGGTACAGATTGTGATCATGAAGCGATGACAGGGCAGGAAGTTTTCACTCGTCTTATGCAAGGTTACACTGTTTCCCTAAGAAATTCTTCAATCCGCCCAGATTTAGAAGTTTTACTGAAAGAATTGTTGGAACTAGGCGTAAAGCAGTTTGATAGATTCTTTTTTACAACAGACGGCTCACATCCTTCGTTTTATGAAAATGGAATGACAAACGTAATGATTTCTACCGCGATAAAACAAGGAGTGCCAGTAATAGATGCATACCATATGGCAAGTTATAATATTGCTCGCTATTATAATATGGAACATGTACATGGTTCGATTGCGACAGGTAGAATTGCTAATATCAATATTTTAGAAAGTAAAGAAAACCCAGTACCAATTAGTGTCCTTGCAAAGGGGAAATGGGTGAAGCGTGACGGTGTAAATACGCATGAAGCATTACATATAGACTGGAGTAAATATAAAGTAACTTCATTATCATTAGATTGGTCAATAGAAAAAGAGGATATGATTTTCTCTAATAAAACGGGGATACACTTATTAAATAACGTTATTACAAAACCATATACTAGTGAAATCAATATAGACTGTGATGAATTATCCACAGATCATGATGAATGCTTCCTCATGATGATTGCTCGTGATGGTACTTGGCGAGTAAATACAGTTGTAAAAGGTTTTGCGAAAGAATTAAGTGGTCTTGCTAGTTCTTATTCCGGCACAGGTGATATGATTCTCATTGGAAAAAGTAAAGAAGATATGCTTACAGCTTTTCGTAGAGTAAAAGAGCTCGGTGGTGGAATGGTCGTAGCAGAAAACAATGAAGTGTTACACGAAATAGCATTACCATTGCTCGGGATTATGTCTAATTTAAAAATGAGTGAATTAATACAGGAAGAGAAACAGATGGTGAAATTACTACAAGAGCGTGGCTACGCGTATGATGATCCAGCATTTACAATTTTATTCTTTTCTGCGACGCACTTGCCTTTTATACGAGTAACACCTATAGGATTATATGATGTGAAAAGTAGTAAGGTAGTTGCCCCGCCCGTGAATTTGATAAAGCAATATTAAAAGGAAAGATCCTATAAAAATTTTATAGGATCTTTCTCATTATTAGCATAAGAATATTGTAAGCCTCAAATGATATAGTATCTAAATCATTTGAGGTGATATGTAAATATGAAAAAAATATTTTACATTTTAAGCGTATTTATTCTGTGTGTATCGATACAACACGTTGTACATTCCCAATCAGATGCACCAGAATTATCTTCGCATTGTCTCGAAGAAAGAAAAGTTAGAGATGAAAAGCATGTGAAGAATATAATACAGGACATTAAATCCACATTTAATTTAAATATTGATGAACATAGTTTTTGGGAAGTAAGTAAAAGAGATCTGGAGGCTGCTCATTTGATGTATGGCGGAAAGGAAAATGATTCTTATTATAATTCGCTAACTAAAATTTATGATAGTGGTGGATTTAGCGAACAGCCCAGCTTATTTGTGAGGGCGCAAGAAGCATTTTTACTTTATAAAGAAAAAGATAATATCAATGTAATGAAACGCCTAAAACTAGACGTTGAAAAAGGGGAATGGCTCGTTATAAAAACGAAAAAGAAGAAAGGGAAAAAAGTGAAATTCAAGCTGTTGCAATGTGAAAAAGATTATATGAAAAAGAGAAATGAATAACAAAATACTTATTCATACTGTTTTTATTCAACGATATTTTGCTGTTGATGTGAAATAGAAAAAGGTAAACGAACATATTAGCTTTATGGAATATGTTTGTTTACCTTTTTTTGAGAGATTTAATAATTGGGGATTATTTACTGGCTAATGAACTTATAATATTCAATGAATTTGTTCTTCATAAACATTAGATTTTGTGTCAAATGATTTATACATTGCCGAACCACCTATGTATATTTTATTCTACAGTATTTATAAAAGAATGTTGGCTATTCATAAGAAATATGATTGGCACGGTTTTTGCTTGTATTACATGTAAGGAAGGGAGATTGTATGTAAGGAATCTGTACTCGTAATAGTATAAAACAAGCTACTATTGCATTATTAATCATAGTTGTATTTATAGCGGAACTGTAAATACATACAAATAAGTGGTTTTTTGATTTCAAAATTCTGAATTTTCTTTTAAATTATTAGGGGGCAATGGGATGGTTAAATATTCGAAAATTTCTAAGTGGATTCTTGGTGTTGGATTAGTGACAATAACATGTAATGGTTTGCAAATTCAAGCAGAGACAAAAGAGCAAAATGTGAAGAACGTATTACAAATGGAGCCGGTAGGAATACAGAAATCTGTTGATGAATTGGCGCACCCTTCAAAAGTACAAGAAAATGCATCTTTTACAAAACGGTTAAAATTAGCGGATTTATCACAGCGTCCACTAGCACCAACCGATAATATTAAACCGTTAGCTGAAGAAAAAAAGTATTCAATGGCTGAGTTAAATCAATTAAATAATAAACAATTAACTGATCTTCTTGTGACAATTAAATGGTATCAAATTCCGGAATTATTTCAGTTTAATAGTGATAGTCTTAAATTCTATCAAGATGATAGCCGAATGCAAGCAATTATTAATAAACTAGCAGAACAAGGACAAGCTTATACGAAAGATGATTCAAAAGGGATTGAAACATTAGTAGAAGCTCTACGTGCAGCATTTTATTTAGGTTTTTACCATGATGAATTAAGCAAACTAAATGAGCGTAGCTACCATGATAAGTGTTTACCAGCTTTAAAAACAATTGCAAAAAATCCAAATTTCAAACTTGGTACATCAGAACAAAATAAAATAATTGCATCATATGGAAAATTAATTGGAAATGCATCAGCAGATGTTGAAACGGTTTTATATGCAGGTGAAATTTTTAAACAATATAACGATAATCTTGCAACTTTCATTGAAGACCGAACAAAAGGAGACGCTATATATGAGTTGATGAAGGGAATTGACTTTGATATTCAGACGGATATGTACACGACTGGAAAAGAGCCAAAAGATACGATGTGGTTTCGGAATATCGATAACTTTATTAATGAAGTAAATCGTTTTGCACTACTTGGTACAGTAACAAATAAAAACGGATGGTTAATTAATAATGGAATTTATTATGCTGGCCGATTGGGCAAGCTTCATAGCACGCCGACAAAAGGACAACAAGTTGTTACAGATGCAATGCGAATTTACCCATATTTAGGAGAGCAATACTTTGTTGCGGCAGAACAAATTACTACAAATTATGGAGGAATAGATGCGAATGGAAAAACTGTAAATTTAGATCAAATTCGAGAAGAAGGTAAAAAGAAATATTTACCGAAAACGTATACGTTTGATGATGGAGCAATTGTCTTTAAAGCTGGGGATAAAGTTAGCGAAGAGAAAATTAAACGTCTATACTGGGCGGCAAAAGAGGTGCGTTCTCAATTTTATCGTACAGTTGGTAGCGATAAACCACTTGAAAGTGGACATGCTGATGATGTGTTAACGATGGTTATTTATAATAGCCCAGATGAGTATCAATTTAATCGTCAACTGTACGGATATGAAACGAATAATGGTGGGATTTATATTGAAGGGACAGGAACTTTCTTTACATATGAACGTACACCAGAGCAAAGTATTTATAGTCTGGAAGAATTGTTCCGCCATGAATTTACGCACTACTTACAGGGAAGGTACGAAGTTCAGGGATTATGGGGCCAAGGGGAAATGTATCAAAATGAACGTTTAACATGGTTTGAAGAAGGGAATGCAGAGTTCTTTGCAGGTGCAACTCGATTAGATAGTGTAGTACCGCGAAAAAGTATAATTGGCGGGCTATCTAATGATCCTGCAAAACGTTATACAGCATCACAAACGTTAAATGCGAAATATGGAACGTGGGATTTTTATAATTATTCGTTTGCGCTGCAATCATATATGTATAATAAGCGCCCAGAAATGTTCGATAAAGTACATGATTTAATTCGCGCAAATGATGTTTCAAGTTACGATGCATACCGTGCTACATTAAGCAAAGATAATAAGTTAAATGAAGAATATCAATCTTATATGCAAATGCTTATTGATAATCGCGATAAGTATACGATTCCACAAGTATCAGATGAATATTTAACTCAACATGATCCAAAATCGCTTTCGGACGTTACTTCAGATATTACGAATGAAGCGAAATTAAAAGATGTGAAAGTAACAAAGAATAAATCACAATTCTTTAATACATTTACACTACAGGGAACATATACAGGAAGTGTGGCTAAAGGAGAAGTTGAGGACTGGAAAGTGATGAATGAAGCAACAAATGATATGTTGAAACGTCTTTCAGGAAAAGAGTGGACTGGATATAAAACATTGACGTAAATTACCGTGTAAATAATGCTGGGCAATTTGAATATGATGTTGTGTTTAGCGGAGTGAATACGGAAGAAGGTACGGCTGTAGAAAAAGAACCAAATAATTCATTTGAAACAGCAAACCCACTATCTTTGAATATTTTGTTAAGAGGAACCTTGAGCGATCAAGATCAGGGGGATAAATTTGTTATTGATGTAAAGGATCAAAAAGATTTACAAATTTCTGTTACGAACGAACAAAATCTTGGACTGAACTGGGTATTATATTCTGAATCAGATTTAAATAATTATGTAGCTTATGCAACAAAACGTGATGGAAACAAATTGCTTGGAAATTATAATGCAAAGCCAGGGAAATATTACTTAAGTGTATATAAGTATGGTGGTGGAACAGGGAATTATACGGTACAAGTAAAATAGTTTACTATAGTTTGTTTTGAAAGGCTACTTATCGCATTTTTTAGCGAAATAAAGTATGTAATGTTAAACATTAAACTAAGCCAACATATCCCTGTTCTAATTATAGAACAGGGATATGTTGGCTTTATATTTTCAAATTAAATAACCTCATTGGATTTTGACAAGAAAATAATTAATATAGATTTGAATTCTCATTCGTAAAGCATGTTTTAATCTTCTTAATGCTCTTTCATTTTTGTCTCAATGCTTGTTTTCAAATCAGTTGATACTTGATTGAAATACCCCAAAACGATCTCCCTAATATCATCGGATATAACTTTCAAATCACTAGCTAAGTTTTCAGCGAGATGTTCTTTTTCTATTGGCTGTAACTTCGTATAAAATTCACCAGCCTGCGTAAAGTCATCCTGTTTCGTTATAGAAGTTCTTTCAAGTTTACCTTCAACGTACCTTCCTTCACCGGTTGTAATTTGATTAGCAGGTGTCCAATCTTGCTGCTGGTTAATCGTTAATTTGCGAAATTCGGGACCAATTCTTCTTCTTTGTGAATCACTGTAAATGTTAGCGCGCCCTTGCAGCATTTTATCATCTGATAACTCAGCGCCTTCTAGCAAATTAGAAGGAGAGAAGGCGACTTTTTCTACTTGTTCCATAAAATTTTCAGGATTTTTATTTAATACCATTTTCCCGACTGGTATGAGAGGATACGTCTGTTCATCCCATACTTTTGTGTCATCTAAAGGATCATAAGAAAGATGCGCTTCATCTTTCGGATCCATGAGCTGGACGTATAAACCATACTCCACTGGTTTACCATTTTCAATTGCATCATATAAATCTTTCCCGCTATAATCAGGATTTTCGGCAGCTAGTTTAATTGCTTCTTTACTAGTAATGTACTGTACACCTTCAAACGGGTACCAATGATACTTTACATACTTTCGATTACCTTCCGCATTTCTCCATACATATGTATTAACACTATGTCCTGGAATGTGGCGAAGACTTTTGGCCGTACCATTATTAGAGTATAAACGGACAACAAAATGAATAGATTCAGGTGCTTTAGCGACAAAACTCCAAAATCTATTAGGGTCTATTAAGTTATTTTTAGGTGAAGGCAATAATGCTTGAATCGTTTCAGGGAAACGCATTGGATCACGGACAGAAAAAACAGGAATGTGATTACATAAAAGGTCAAAAATGCCTTCTTTTGAATAAAATTTTGTGGAAAAACCGCGTACATTTCTAGCAGTATCCGGTGTTCCTTTCGTACTAACAGCTAACGAAAATCGAACCATAACAGGAACTTTCTCATTAGAATTTTGTAAAAAACTTAATTTAGTATGTTCAGACATCGAATATATCGTTTGAAAATAACCGAACGCACCAAATCCTTTTACATGAACAGGTCTTTCTAAAATTTTTTCATGAATAAATTGTTGTAATGACTCATGCAGTACACTATCTTGCTCTAGTACAGGTCCACGTGAACCAACTGTTTGAGAGTGAAATTTAGCTGGTTCAGTAAGTTCTCGATGTTTATTAAAGTCTTCTTCTAATAATTCTTTCCTATGTTTATCATATTTTTCATTCATCGATATAGCCTCCAAATTTTTTCGTCGATTGTTACTAAATATGATTTTATAGTCTCGATTATGTATGACATACAAAGTTCAAAGCAGTAACATACCGCTAGATGAAAAAAACACATATGTAGTGGACCTGTTGAAATAGAAGAAATTATGGAAAAATGAATATCGGGAAGAGAAAGCACACGTTTTAATAAAAAATGTGGAAGAAAACCACTATTAAAATTTCAATCTTAAAACTTAATTTATAAACGATTATATAGAGAATAAACGTTAAAAAAGGAAAAATAACTAGGAGGAATTTAACATGTCGGATTGGTTTCAATTAGATAAAGAATATATGATGTCTACATATTGTCGGACAGAGGTTGCAATGGAAAGAGGAGAAGGATGTAAACTATATGATGTAGATGGTAAAGAGTATTTAGATTTATTTTCTGGCGTAGGAGTAAATGTACTAGGATACAATCATCCTAAAATTGTACAAACGACAATGGAGCAAGTTGTGAAATCGTTGCATTTACCGTTTCATTTCTTAAACCCAGTTGCAATTGAGTATGCAAAGAAATTAGTAGAGTGTACTTTAAAAAGCGGAAAAGTCTTTTTTACAAACTCTGGTACGGAAGCGACAGAAACGACATTAAAATTAATTGATAAATATAGATCTATTGCGAATGAAGAGCGTGACGGAGTAGTTGTGTTAAAAGATAGTTTTCACGGGAGGACGTTAGGGGCACTACATTTTACGAGACAAGAAAAGGTATATCAAAATTTCCCTAAAACATCTATTCCTGTATACGAAGTAGAGCGTGAGAATATAGACCAATTAGAGGAGACCATTATTAAAGAAAAACCAATTGCGATTATGCTAGAGCCTGTTTTAGGCAGTGGGGGAATTTATCCTTTATCAAGTAAATATTTGCATGGTGTTCAAAATTTATGTGAAAAATATAATGTACTTCTTGTCGTTGATGAAGTTCAAAGTGGTATGGGTCGAACGGGAAAACTATTTGCTTATCAAAATCTTAATATCACACCGGACATTATTCAAATTGGTAAAGGAGCAGGAGGCGGGATACCGCTAGGAGGGATTATTGTAGGTGAAAAGTTATGTGATGTATTTTCACCAGGAGATCACGGGACAACGTTTGCTCATTCATCAATGGGAACAGCTTTAGGTTTAACGGTATTAAATACATTACTTGATGATGGGTTAATGCAAGAAGCTTATGAAACGTCACTATATTTGAATGGCAAACTGCAAGACATTCAGAAAGAAAATTCTTATTATATACAGGAAGTGCGTCATGCTGGCATGATGTTTGGAATTAGTCTGAATGATACGAATGAAAATGTGAAGAAATTACAGGTTGAGCTAATGAATAAAGGAATGTTAGTCGATGTAACAAAAGGGAATATTATTCGATTACTTCCGCCGTATATTATTACGAAAGAGGAAATTGACGCATTTATGAATCAGTTTATTATTTGTTTAGATAAAGTTGCTGCTGTAGTAAGTGCTTAAAAATTAAAGCTATATTTTATATAAAGTGCACTCTAATTGTTGGGGATAGTTTACAATTGGGGTGCATTTTTTATAGTTGAATTTTGTAAAATACAGTCGTTTTTATATGATAACGGAAAAATAGAAGGAATTTCGTTATATTTGAGTGGTGAAGAAAAGGGAAAGTAAGTATAAAGATAGTAGATAAAGCGGGTGGTTTAAATAACTAATGATAGAACGTTTTGAAAATAATAGCATACGAATATATAAATAATAAGAATGAGGTGATATATTGGAAAATAATGATATTCAATTTACTTCTTTACAAATGAGAACGGATAAATATGGTTGGGCTAGTATTCAATATACAAATAAAAAGCAGGCTATCTTATATACTCAAAATAGAGGAGTAGAATGGGATATTGTCAATCCTCTTAATTCAATTGTATTATTTGGGTATCCAATAAACGCTCGAAGCTCTTGGGCATATGGTTTAACAAAAAAGAATGACGATTTATTGCCAGCTATATTTTATACAGTTAATAGAGGAGAAAGGTGGAGTGAGTTTATTTTACCGGTTGAAGAAGATTGGGAGAAATCGACTGATGTTCAAGTACAATTGCATGCTACGAATATGGATAGTATATGGATTGTATTATCTAGAAAGCTTGCATCAAATAAATTTGAACATAATTTATACTATTTGAAAACGAAAGGGAAAGTTTGGAAAGTAATAAAAAATATAAGTATTAGTGATAGTATTTCAGGGATAACATTTATAAACGATCTAATTGGGTTTATTTCATTACAAAAACATTATGAAACATCAACGGTATTTAAAACAATAAATGGTGGGGAAAGTTGGCATCCTACAAAAGATATTCCAAGTATTGAAGGAATTAACAATGGGACTGCTATGGCTTATAAAGCAATCTATAAAAATAACTTATTAGTAATACCAACTAAAAAGAATGATGATGTATTTTTAATGAATTACTCATTTGATAAGGGGAATTCGTGGCATATTTCAAATAAAACAATAAATACTAGTAAAGTGGCTGTTTCGTTTTTTAGTTCCTATTATGGCTGGGTTATAAATAGTGAAAATGGAAGTGTGTATCAAATAATAAAAAAAGGAGCAAAATGGATTAAAGTATCAAGTAATCCATTGTTAAAAAATGTATTTTGTTTGCATTTTTTTAATCGGCGTAAAGGTTGGGCGTGTAATAAAAAAGAAATATTTACTACAAAAGATCGCGGTATAACATGGAAAAAGGTAGTATATAAAATTAATAATATTGATAAATTTATTTAAAAAAGTCCTAAAGAAATTAGGACTTTTTTTGTTTTTTATGGTGAGAGTTGTAACAAACAAGGATAAGAGAAAGGAGGTAAGTGCAGAATTATATTTTTAAAAATAGACGTTTGTTTTCACACAGTATAATTCACTTTTGAATATGTTAATAAAGTAGCAAATTCATAGGAAATGGTAATACTTAATATTTTATGTCACATGATGTGTAAAGGGGGCGTGTAATGAAATCGTTAACGGTTATTATTTTGTACAGTGAAAGAGAGCAAATATTAGAAGAGTCAATTCAATCTATATGGAAGCTAAATCCTCTTGAAATTATAATTTTCGTTCCTAACGATAGAAGTAATTTGTATGAAATAGCAAAGAAACATAAATGTCATATTGTTTTTATGGACAAATATAATAAGCATTATGATGGATATGGAGCTTGTATAAAGGCAGCAAAAGGAGAAGTTTTATTATTTTTAGATGGCAATTTTTCGTTATCCACAAATGAAATGCAGAGATTTATTGAGCCAATTGTTACAAATCAAGCCGATGTAGTTTTAAATAAAATAGATAAATTGATAGAAATAGGTAAATGTCCAAATATGGATATTGTATGGAGAAAAATGTTAAATGAAATTTTAAGTCGACCAGATTTAAAAAGCAATTCAATACTTTCGTTACCATATGCGCTTACGAAAGAAGTAGTGGAAAATATCGGCTTTAATTATATGGAAGATATCGTTCTATCTCATATGAAGATTGTGAATCAAGGGTGGCGGATTAACGATCAATATGCAATCAATACGTTATCTAAAGATGAGACTATAGAGGAAGGAGGATATTTAATAAAAAAAGAGTTATCCAAAAATGAAAAAGAGAAAGTAGAAAGATATTTACGCGGTATAGCTAAATGGATAGAGAAAAAAGGAAGAAGAGTAGGGTTTACTGATGCAGGAAAAAGAAGAGATATTGTTCAAAAACTAGGTGAATGTAAGCGATACCCTTCCTATCATCAAGGGTGGGGAATGCATTCTTCAATTTATGATGGGAAGCAACTTTCTGTCATTATACCAGTACAAAATGAAGAAGAGACTATAGAACAAGTAATACTTGAGGCGAGAAAAATAGAACCACTAGAAATCATCGTCGTTGTAAATGGTTCGACAGATCAAACGGCTAATATTGCTAAAAGACTTGGTGTTACTATTATTGAATATAACGAACGACTTGGTCATAATGTTGGACGTGCTATTGGAGCGCTTGAAGCTACAGGAGATATTCTTTTATTTATTGATGGTGATTTTAGTGTTTCAGGAAGTAATTTGCATCATTTTACAAAAGCAGTTTCAGCTGGTGTAGACATAGCATTAAATGATTTGAATCCGATGTTACACCCTCCGTTTTATGTTGTAGACGTCGTAAAATATATGCTTAATTTAGCATATAATCGTCCAGAATTAAGCAATGGCTCATTAGTAGCAATTCCACATGCTATGAGTAGATCATGTTTAGATGCAATAGGCTGGGAAAGCTTACTATGCCCTAGTCTTGCACAAGTAAAAGCAATATTACAAGGGTATAGAGTAGAATGTGTACATTACGTTGATGTTGTAAAACCGAATAGAATTCGTTTAATGGAGAATGTAAGTCACAATGGGCATCCTCCGGCAGTATTAAGAATCATTGGTGATCACGTTGAAGCTCTCTCTTACTTGATAGAACAACTTGAAATGGATGGAAAGGGTGATTAAACTGTTAGACCAGTATAAAATAATTAACATTTCATATGAACAATTATGGCAAATGGATTTTCAAATTACAGAACCATTTATACTCAAGGTTGATTGGGATAAAGTAACGTATGAATTTTTAATTCGTATTAAGCCCGATGCTTCTAACACTATTGTTTTTGGATCCGGAGCAGGTGGGTTTCAAGAACAGCCAATTGGTCCACCTATTTTTCATCGACATTCTTGGATGGATGAATTTGAAGATACTGTTATATATTATAATGACCCTACGTTATATCTTGGAAAATTATCTTTAGGTTGGGGACAGGGAGAGTTAAATAGATTTTATTTACAAGATATAGCAAATATTTTAGAAATAGTATTTGTAAAGTTAAAAGTTGATTCGAAAAATGTGTTGTTTTATGGCAGCTCTGGGGGAGGATTTATGTCTTTAATTTTAGCTGGATTCGTTAAGGGCTCCACAGCTTTCATTAATAATCCTCAAACAAATTTATTAAAATGGATACCTGTACCAATAAATCTAGTTTTCGATTTGTCTTATCCAAATTTATCAAGAGAAGAAGTTGAAGAGAAATTTGGCGAAAGAATTAATGTTGTGAAATTTTTTAATCACATTAAATATGTACCGAATATTTATTTTTTGCAAAATTTCGCGTGTGAATTTGATGTGCAAAATCATTTGCTACCATTTATTTCCGAATTAGAGCAACTTGATAAAGACACGGAAGTAAATCAAATTATAATTGACTTATATTTTGATAAAAAAGCAGGGCATGCAGCTGTAGGGAAGAGTGAAACAATTGAATATATAAAAAAAGTAAAACCTAATCAGACTGTAAAAGAAGAACAAAAAGAAGTGGACCTATCAGTTGTTATAGTTTTAGGAGAAGAAAAATCAAAATTGAATCAAATTTTAAATAAAGTGCAGCATATAAAACCACTAGAAATTATTATTGTAGCTGATGATAGAATGAGTGCGATACAATCTATACCAACATTTGTTGAAAATAACGTTGTTGTGATTGAGGAGAAAAGTAAATGGAAAGCACCAGTTCATGGGGCAAAAGTCGCCAATGGTGATGTAGTCTTATTTTTAAATGGAGAAGATGTTATTTTTTCGGTAGAATTAGAACGATTTATAGAACCGCTACTAAAAAAGGAACAGGATGTAATTTTAAATAATATAGACTCGTTTTGTTTTGAAAAGATGAGAGTAGAATGGCCAAGCATTGCTATGGTGTATAGAAAAATAGTAAACGATGTATTGGGGCGTATGGATTTAAAATATGATTCGATGTTATCTATGCCATATGCTATTACTAAAAAAGCAATTGAAGACATTGGATATGATATCTTGCAGAATCCTATTCTGTCCCAAGTAACTCTTATTGAGAAAGGGTGGCGACTACAATCCTCGTCAGCCATCACTAACACCTCCTTGAATAATATGCCTGCAAACAAAACCTCTTTCTATAAAAATGGATTAACTAAATTAGAAGTATATGAGATTAAAGAAAATATAAAAGCTTTGGAGAGTTGGTTACAACGAAAAGATGATAGAGGTAATTATACAGATGGAGGAAGAAAAAGAGAAATTATAGAGCAGTTAAAAAACCAAAAGAATTATTCACGTTTCCATAAAGGATGGGGAATGAATTCCTCTATTTATAATGGAAAACAGTTATCAATTATTATACCAGCACAAAATGAAGAATCAACGATTAAAGAAGTTATTCTTGAGGCAAGAAAAATTGAACCGAAAGAAATAATTGTTGTCATTAATGGGTCAACAGATCAAACAGAAGCAATTGCTAAGCAATCAGGGGCAACAGTAATTGTTTATGAAGAAAGATTAGGGCATGATATAGGTCGGGCAATCGGTGCACAAGAAGCGACAGGAGATATACTTCTCTTTATTGATGCTGATTTTGCTATTCCAGCAAAAGATCTTCATCCGTTAACGCAAGCTGTTGCGGATGGTGTTGATATGGTTTTAAATGATTTAAATTTAAATCTTAGATTTCCTCTATATATTGTAAGTTTATATAAATATATGTTGAATATTGCTTGTAACCGTAAAGATTTAGGGGTAGGATCTACAATTGCTGTTCCCCATGCTATTAGTAGAAAATGTTTAGAGGGAATTGGCTGGGACACTCTTCACACAGCGTGTGTTGCACAAGTAAAGGCAATATTAGAAGGGTATAAAGTCGAATGTGTCCATTTTGTAGATGTAATGAAACCAAATCGTATTCGGCCACAAGAGCATTTTGCGACGATAGGACATCCACCAGCTGTATTGAGAATTACTGGGGATCATTTAGAAGGACTTTCATATTTATTGAAGAATAAGGATTTTAAAGATTTATTTTAAAAGGTAAATTTGTCTATTGAATGAGTAACTTAAACATTTCATTTATGCAACTTGACAATATTTAGTATTGCAATGAAACTAAAATCAAAAATTTTTATTATTTTTAGCTCAGGTACAAGTGAAGAGCATGTTTCACTGACTGATAGTAAATGAACAAGTAACTAAAAGGTAAAGGCTTCTTTATATATATGAAGAAGCTTTTATCTTTTTTATTTTAAGTATGGAAGGTAAAGAGTAAATAAAGTTGTAACGGTATTTTTATTTTTGGATAAATTGATATTAGATATAAGAAAGGAGGGAATATCTTGTCTTGCATCAATAAAAGTTGTTTTCATATTTCTTTAGAAACTAAAGTCAATCCAAATGGTGGGGCAGAAATATTCGTAAGGTGCAATGATGAATGTTTATCTAATTTTAATGTAATACCGTTTATTGCATGTGTTTCTATTTCAGTAAAGGATGATTTGAGTTTTTTAGTTGATTTAGATAGTTTAATAAAACGTTAATTTTCTATGCAGTTAATAATAAAATAACATCTAATTTATAAGACTTAGTAAGAGAGTCGTGTCCGAATTTAATTAACTGCATATATTGTTAAAAGAAAGGAGGGAGAGTTATGGCATGTACTACGAATAATGTTTGTTTAGATGTGTGTCTTAAAATTACAATTACCCCTGGTAGTGGAATTGATGCAGTAGTCGATTGTGGAGGCACATGTGGGACAAGTCCTACTATTGTAATTAGTCCTAGTGGATCAATTGTTATTACTTTACCATTAGTTGCATGTTTCTCAATTGCACTAAAAGATGATTTAAGTGTTGACTCTTCATTAACAAGCCTCTATTTTCAAACTTCTTAAGAAAGATACAGAAATGAAAAGCCTGCCTGCTACTTTTCTTTTGATCTAATGTAAAAATAAAAAAGATGGTTACAACCATCTTTTTTTATTTTGCTATATATTTAAAATGAATTCATATATTATTTGGTGGTAAGAATATACAATTAAAAGTATTCAGTGTTTCTTTTTTGTTCAATGAGGTAAGAAATTGCTTCTATATGATCACCAATGATTTGTTGCGTTGCTAATGAAAGGTAGCCTTCCTGCGAGAAGTGTTTTTCTGGTCGAACTCGATTTATCTTGTCAACGTCGATAGAATGAACATTTTGTACATGCAATCCTGCTAAAATTGTTTTAACTTGACTTAAGGTTGGTGAAAGAAGAGAATCAAACCCAATTGTATCAATGCATTTTCGACTAAAAGCATGAGGGACAGCAGTTGTGGAGCCCATACCTAAATCTTTTCGATTACATGCTAAATTAACAACATGCTTACATGCAGTTACGATAGTATAAGGAACACGATACATGTAGTAGTGCTCTAATTTATTTAAAGCTAAATCGGTTCCATTTTGAACAGATTGTACAAATGGTAATAAATCAGAACTAGGAATTAAGAAATCACCATCAATAAATAATAATATATCACCTTTTGCAAAATATGCACCAACGGCACGTCCGGTATCAATGCCGAGTGCTTCTTTGTAAGTAATAACTGTTGCACCGCAATTCTTCGCCAATTCCTCTGTTTTATCTGTTGATCCATTAACAATAATGATGATTTCTAAAGGTTTTAATTTCTGCACCTCAAAAATGATAGATTCTATCGTTTTTTCTTCATTTTGAACAGGGATAATGATGGATAATTGTTTATTTCCATAAGTATTTGAATAAAACTTTTTACCTGTAATTATTTTGGGTATAGCTCTTTGTTCGCCGTTTTGAAGTTCTAAAATAATATCTCGCCTTCGATTATTATCAGTATAGTTTCCTCTTGAATTTTGTAATATATTTACCCAATTTTCAATTGCTTCTAGGTGATAACGAATGAGTTGTTTTGAGGGGAAGGAGGGAATTTGCGGTATAGAAATTTTAAAATGATTGCTAATGCGAAATTTATTTTTAATAATTTTCATTTGTGCCAATATCGGATTTAATAAACTTTCTGGAGTAATTGCATCAAGAATCTCTTTTGTTATTGCATAGGGAGGAAATAATAGTGAGTTAACATGTAAATCTGGACGATGAAAAAAATGATTCGTAACCTGCTGCCAAATCATTTCTATAGTTGGCTTTTGCTTTTGATAAAAAAAGTCATCTAAATTGTTTAATACTATGTCAGCTGATTCGTCTAGTAATGGTTGAAGAAATTGTGTAAGTAAGGAAGATTGGATAATGTAATTTGCATCTAAAAATAAGAGGTACTTACCCTTTGCTTTTGTGGCACCAATTACATAACAATTATTTAATTCTGACGGTTCTTCTAATGTGATAATTTTACAATTGTAAGATTGTGCAATATCAATGGAATCATCGATATATCCGTTAATAGTAAGGATGATTTCTAAAGGGTGTAGTTGTTCACAGGCTTTCAAAATTTCAGGTAAAACTTTTATGTTATGCTGTATACGAATAATAATAGAAATCGGATTTTTACACATAAGTAGTCTCCTTTTTAATCAGAGGTAGTTATTAATAAGATTAGATAAAATAGGAGATATATATTTTATTAAATACGTAACGACTATTTAGTTTTCTCAGACTTAGAATTTTCATTACCTGAATTAGTACCTTTATTTATTCCAGAAGCCAGTAAATTATTGAGAACGCTCAGGTCTAATTGCATAGGGATTGAGTTTTCGGATGTAGTTTTCTCATTTTCTTTTTTGGTAGTTAATATAGTCTTTATATTTTTTATTTCTTTATATTGTTTTAAGGTAATGAAAAATCCAGAAATAATGAAGAGAAAAGAAATAGTAGCAAGTAAAAGTATTATTTCCAACATAAAACACCCTCCTTTAAATCTATAATAATACTATATTTGAATGTAATAAGACAAAATTCGAGCTAATGAGTTCACTTTTTAAATATATGCAAATCTTTAGTAAAAGTTACTAATTTCTAGGTTAAAGGAAGCAATTACAGAAACGTATAGATATAAATAAATTAAAATTTCATTTGTAGTGTAAAGGTATGTGTTATATAAGCTGAACGTCATTCTATAACAAGTTAAACAGGGTTTAATTTTATATAAAAAGAGCATTTAATTGGACAAATAATTAATTATGTGAAATAATAATAACAGATAAGGAGACGTTGCTTTTCCTTAAGTGCTTCGAATTAATTTTATTCAATAAGAGAAGGTGTGCTTAAAGAAGTTAAATTAAATAAGGAGCTGTTTTATTATATGCAACAAAATAATGATTTAAATTTTGAACCTCAAGACGTTAATATTGTTAATCCTAAACAAGCCAGGAAAGCAGTAATTGCTACTGGTATAGGGAACGCAATGGAGTGGTTTGACTTCGGATTATACGCGTATTTAGCGGTAATTTTAAGTCAATTATTCTTCTCTGGTGTTGATAATAGTGGATTGCAACTTGTACTTACATTCGGTACATTTGCAGCAGCCTTCCTCGTTCGACCAATCGGAGGTGTATTCTTTGGTAGAATAGGAGATAAGTACGGCCGAAAAATCGTGTTAAGTACTACTATTATTTTAATGGCACTTTCTACATTATTCATCGCATTACTACCAACCTATGAACAAATTGGTGTATGGGCACCAATACTACTTTTAGTTGCCCGAATGATTCAAGGCTTCTCTACAGGCGGCGAATATTCAGGAGCAATGGTTTATATCGCAGAATCTTCTCCAGATAAAAAGCGTGGTATACTCGGTAGTGGTCTTGAAATTGGAACACTCTCAGGTTACATTGCTGCATCGGTAATTGTTACCATTTTGACGTTATTGTTAACAGATGAGCAAATGCTCAGCTGGGGATGGCGTATTCCGTTCTTAATAGCTGCACCAATTGGTTTGGTCGGTTTATACTTACGCCGTCATCTAGATGAATCTCCAATCTTTGAAGAGATGGAAAAAGCACAAGAGGAATCTGAAGACAATGAACAATTTTCATTCATGGATATTATTAAATATCACAAAAAAGACTTCTTATTAAGCACAGTAATTGTCGCCTTCTTTAATATTACAAATTATATGATTCTTTCGTATATTCCTTCTTATCTAACTCAAGTACTTAAAGTCGAAGAAACAACAGGCTTATTAATTATTTCTATTACGATGGCACTTATGATTCCACTAGCACTATATTTCGGTAAATTAAGTGATAAAATTGGTAATAAACGCGTTGTGCAAATTGGTTTACTTGGTTTAACTGTATTTGCAATTCCAGCATTTTTACTAATAGGTAACGGACATATTGCAGCTATATTTGCAGGTATTTTCGTACTAGGTTTCTTCTTAAGTGTATATGAAGGAACATTACCTTCATTATTACCATCACTCTTTTTCACTGATGTACGTTATCGAGCGCTTTCGATCTCATTTAATATTTCTGTATCGATATTCGGTGGAACAACACCGCTTGTATGTTCATACTTAGTTCATGCAACTGGTAACCCGCTCGCACCGGCATTTTATTTAGCAGGTGTAAGTATTATTGGATTAGTTGTATTTAGTGTACTATTCGTTACAACTTCAGGGCGTGCGCTAAAAGGTTCATATCCTACAGTAGAAACGAAAAAAGAAGCACACCAAATCGCTAAAGAAGACCCTGAAGAAACACTTTGGTGGCATGAAGAGTCATTAGAAATTGAAGCAGGGAAGAATGCTTCCATTTAAAAAGCAACGTAGAAGTACAAAAAGACTCCTATGAATATAGGAGTCTTTTTGTTACGTTATTTCTTTCGTTTCTTCAAACTTTTTTGATATGCATAAAGCTTATGAATCTCTTCCTTAAATTCATGTAGAAGTACAGTGTTTGCACTATTTGAATAACGCACCGTATTATAAGTATCTATAATAATATCACTTTGAATATTTACATCTTCTTCATCGTTTATTCTTTCTAGCCAAGCCTCAACAGTTTCTCCCCGTTTTCTATTTAAAGGAGGGGTTAACTTACTCTCTAGCTTAAAAATTTCCTTCCGAATTTCGTTATGTGGCGGTTTATTTCGTTTAAAACGATTTTGGCTCATTCCTTCTTTATCAGTAATGATAGTAGATTCGAAGGCGGGCATATTTGGTAAACTTAAATGTTTTCGTTTTTTTACTATTTTCCAAACGACGTAAATAGCGATAGCTGTACAGACTATTATTGTAGTGCTATTTATGAGTATTGGATCAAAATCAGGAATTTTTTTTCCGTCTTCAATTTTTGGTTTTAAGAGATGTCCTTTATTTGCCCAAACATCTTCAGTATCTTTTAATTCCGCTGCTTTAATTAATGGCATTAAAGCATAGCCGAAGCCTAATGCGACTACTTCCGTTATAAAACCAAAAATAAGTCGAATGAAAGGAAATACTTGAACAATTAATATACTCATTAAGCCAATCGTAATGATAGAAGAAAAACGTAATAGTTGTTGTTTGCGATTGGCCCCGGTTAACCAAAATGTAATCATAAGATGCAAGGCTAACATTAATAGTTTCCACAACGGTGGAAAGGGTGCATAAAATATAGCTGAAACGACAAACCATACAATACCACCTAAAGATTTTTGAACTGGATATCCAGGTCCGACCACATGTACGATAAAGAAAAATAGTGGTAATATGATTGTGCCAAATAGAGAAAAAGGTAAAAATAAAGAGAAAAGAACGATTTGAAGAACTAAAAGTATTACAAATCCTGTTGTTTTTTTCTGCATAAATTTATGAATAAGAAATACTCCAATATAGCCTGTTGTTAAAAATATTGCAATACTAATTAGTTCATCTCTTTCTGTTAATAATGAAAGCAGAAGGAGCAGAATGAAATCATGAATGTGATATAGCCAAGTTTTCAACTGGTTCCACCATCCCTTCACTAGTAATGAGAAACGTTGGCTGCGAGAGAAGAGGGAGTTCATTTCTTTGTAAACCAATGTATATCATTGTAGACGATCGTTCTCTTTTTCTCTTTACATAATGAAGGAATCCTTGTTTCGGAAGTAACGTACTATCATCTGAAATACGGGCTAATTCTTCTAAAGCTTTTGCATATTGTGTTTGTCCTTCATTTAACGGTACATGTAATGCACCGCCTTCTGCTAATACACTAATAAACAATTCAAACGGAATGTGGTGCTTCGTTGCATACTGGAAAATGTATGTTGCATATGAAATAAGTTCTTCTACATTATCTTTCCAACCAAATCCACGATCGGCAGCTAAAGAAAGACAAATCGTCCAACTATAATTTTTTACAGGTTCATATTGCTTCGCCTGTAATTGTTGCATTTTAGCAGATGCCTTCCAATGAATAGAGCGGAAAGACTCACGCTCATATCGCTTTACACCGATAATAGATGTTTCATCATTGTAAAAAGAAAAATTCGTTCGATAAGATCCATTCAAAAGTTGCTGAAGTTCTTGCAAACCTGCTACTTCTTTAGGAGAAGGATACACAATAATTTCAGTCCTTAATTTATCAAAAACAGGTAAATGTACAGTTAATAGATGAAATGGATCTTTTAATACACATTCAAATTGTTCAATTTGAAACACGCCACGCTTCGTGGCGGTTAATGTTAACCCCCATTTTTGTGCCGAATGTGCAAGTTGTGAAAATGGGAAAGAGAATAACGTTTTTGATATTTGTTCAATGCCTTGCTCTTTATGCGGTATAAGGGACGAATTTAAATGAAAGTAACAAACACCATTAACGATTGGTATGCTGGCTCCATTTTTTAAATGAATAAAAAACTGTCCAGATTCCTCAGGAAAAATCCGTGTAGTTTGTTTCTCATTTATGATTTGAAACTTCTTCTCTATGAAAGCGACATATTTATAAATAAAAATCGCAAATAAATAATAGAAGAAAAAGAGAAACATAAGCATTCGTTGCGGGAAAAAGAATGTGAAAAGTAATGCGATTGGAACGGTTAGTTGAATAATATGGAGTTGAAAAAATAAAGGCACAGTTACAACACGCTGTCCATTCATGCTTGTTCAATCTCCACAGGTACGTCAACTTCTTTTAAAATACTTTGCATAATATCATTCTTTGTCGTACGCAGGGCACCTTCCATTGATAAGACGATACGGTGATTCCAAACAGAAGGAACTAACAATTGTATATCTTCTGGTGTGCAATATTCTCTCCCGTGTAAAAAGGCTAAAGCTTGAACAGCACGTACTAAAGCTAATGTGGCACGTGGGCTTACACCGTTAGCGATATAATCATGATTTCTTGTAGCATGAGCAAGTTTAATAATGTAATGTTCTAACGGTTCCGAAACAAATATTTCTTTTACTCGTTTTTGAGCTTCTAAAATATCTTCTAATGAGATGACAGATGTGACACTTTCTAATGGTAAATCGTTCCGAAAACGTCGCATCATTTGTAACTCATCTTTAGGAGTTGGATGACCGATTGAAATCGTCATTAAAAAGCGATCAAGCTGTGCATCTGGAAGAGGGAAAGTCCCTTGTGATTCAATTGGGTTTTGCGTCGCAATAACAAAGAACGGTTTCGGAAGAGGAGTTGACTGCTTCTCCAGCGTCACTTGTCGTTCTTCCATCGCTTCTAACAAACTCGACTGCGTTCTCGGCATTGCACGGTTAATTTCATCTGCTAGCAAAATGTTTGTCATAACTGGTCCAATTCTTAATTCGAATTCGCTTGTTTTTGGGTTGAAGTATTCAATACCTGTTACATCACTTGGAAGTACATCAGGGGTAAATTGAACGCGAGAAAAACTACCACCAATACTTTTTGAAATGGTTTTCGCCAGTAACGTTTTCCCAGTACCAGGCACGTCTTCGAGTAGTACATGTCCATCAGCAAGAAGTGAAACGAGCAGTAGATCAATAACATTTTCTTTACCAACAAACACAGATCCGATGTTTTCTTTCAATTTATTTATCATATGTACCATTCCTTTCATTATAAAAGAGCTAATATTTCTATATTTTAACAAATTATTCAGAAAATTGGTATGATTTTTTAATTCAAAGAAATGGATATTTAATTATTAAATTACTCTTGCATATTTTGGAATATAATTATACAATATCGATATATGATATATCGTGAGTCGATATATCATATATCGATGTATCGGAGGTAGTTATAATGAATGCGAAGGCGCAAAAATATATTCCGTTAACTGAGGCGACATATTACATATTATTGTCACTCGTGAAGCCGTTGCATGGCTACGGAATTATGCAAATAGTAGAAGAGATGACAAATGGGGAAGTAAAGCTCGGCCCTGGTACTTTATATGGAAATACGACGAAATTACTAAAAGAGAAGTTAATTGTTGAAGTTGCCTCTACAGACAGAAAGAAGTGCTATGAGTTAACGCCACTTGGTAAAGAAGTGTTAGAGCTAGAGTATAACAGGTTGCAACGATCTGTAAGGAATGGGAATAGTATATTAGGGGAGTGAATGGAAGATGGAGACAAAAAGGGTATTCAAATTTTTTATGGCATGGAATTTAGAAAAAGAAGAAGCTTTTTTACGAAAGATGCATCAGCAAGGTTGGGCATTACAAAAATATAATTTAATGTATACGTTTCAGAAAACGGAGCCAAAAGATGTAATGTACAAAGCTGATTTTAGATTGGTTTATAGAGATTCGAAAGAACAACAACAAGAATATTTCGAAATATACGAAATGTCAGGTTGGAAACGCGTAACAAGTTTCACAAGATGGAATTATTTTTGTAAAGAAGTAGAAGAAGTAAATGAATTGCCTGATATTTACTCAGAAAAGGAGACGAGGATACAAAAACTAAATGAATTATTGTTATTCCTTGTTATTATATCAGCAAGTTTATTACCATCAATGTATAATCTGTTTTTAAGCTCGATGGAATCAAGAGTGCCAATGTGGGCGAAAGTTATGACCGGTCTTACAGGTGGTATGTGGATGTACTTCTTTATAAGACTTTCTTGGAAAATCAAGAAATTAAAAAGTGAAATATTATAATAAAAAGTGGAGTTTAAAAGAAGTTGATTTTGTAAAGAGGTAATTAATATGGGAATCAACTTCTTTTGTTTCTATATAATCGTATTTTTGCTCACTCTTTTTTATATAATAAAAATCTATATGAAGGCATAAAATTAACAATATCAAAGCCGCAATTTAACCTGAAAATAATAAATGAAGAAAAAAGATTCATATTGAGGATCAAAAAATAAAAGATGACTAAAAAGATGTGGGGTGTAACTTATAATAAGGAAGAAACACGTTTTTTATTAAAGTATAAAACGAAAAAATCCCTTATAGAAAAATCTATTTCTACAAGGGATAATCATGTTTTTATTAGAAAGACTGATTTTGCGCAGGTTTAATAAATTGTTCAGGGTTTTCAACAAGTCCGCATACAGCACATTGGACACGGTATGTAGGTCCTTGATAGGCCATATGAAAAGCATTCATCGTTTCATTTGTGTATTCTTCTTCCACTTGACCAGTTTGTGGATTTATTTTGACTGGTTTTACTTGTTGCTCAAGAATATTAAAGCGAGTACGGTTCGTTTTACAACTTGGACATAGCATTGGTTCCATATGTATACACCTCCATTTGTATCATTTCTTAAAATCTTTAATTTTATGCAAGCAAAAAACTTTCTCAATATAAATAGGTGTTTAATGTATTTAAAATTCAGAAAAAATAAAATATAATAAAAGTACGAACTGGTTATGTCCAAACCAAATCTCCTGTTTTATGCCAATAAGCTGGGGGGCCGAGAAATCGGCCTCATTTTTTTTGCTCATTACTACAAGGAACAAGGTTTTATGAGACTTTTGTCGAAATTTTAGGGATAGATACAAAGGGGGATGTAAAATGAATTTGAAAATGAAGTACATCATTTTATATGTAGAAAAGTTTGAGGAATGTTTAAAGTTCTATAAAGATATTTTACAGTTACCTATAAAAGCAGAGCACGGCACATATATTGAATTTAATACTGGAACTACCATTTTAGCGATGAATACGCGGCAAGATGTGAAAGAATTAACAGGACTACCGCTTACAGAAGGTGAATTACAGTCTTCTCATTTCGAGTTAGGATTCGTTGTTGAGAATGTACAAGAAACGATTGAGCAATTTAGAGAGCAAGGTATTAAAATTTTAGTAGAGCCAATTGTAAAACCGTGGGGACAAACAATTGCCTACATTGCTGATCCAGATGGAAATTATATTGAAATTTGCAGTTCATTAGAATAGAGGGAGAAAGAGAAATGGGATTTCCGAAACTAGAAACAGAACGTTTATTCTTAAGAGAACTTACACTATTAGATGCAGAAACGATATTCCAATATTTTTCGAAAGAATCAGTTATACGTTATTTCGGAATGGATTCTTTCCAAAATATTGAGCAAGCGAAAACAATGATTCAAACGTTCAAAAATCGTTATGAAGAGGGCAGTGTATTTCGCTGGGGAATCGAGAAAAAAGGGACGGGCCAATTAATCGGAACGTGCGGATTTCATTTAATTAATAATCATCATAAACGAGCTGAAATTGGTTATGAATTAGATGATACATATTGGGGACAAGGATATGCATTGGAAGCATTACAAGCAATTTTAGCTTACGGATTTGAAATACTGCAACTAATAAGAATCGCAGCGGTTGTATATGTAGAAAATAAAGCTTCTCAAAAATTATTAATAAAAGCAGGATTTCAAGAAGAAGGATTACTTCGAAAACATATGATTCAAAATGGAGTTGCTCATGATACCATTTTATATTCTTTATTAAAAGAAGAGTGGAAGAAGTAATGAGTACAAACGAACTTATAACGATTATGAAGAAGCATAGGGAAAATAGATTCATTTTAGGTATAGATGGTTTAAGTCGATCTGGAAAAACAACATTCGTAGCCAATTTAAAAGAAAATATGAAACAAGAAGGCATTCCGTTTCGTATTTTCCATATTGATGATCATATAGTGGAGCGTAATAAACGATATCATACTGGATATGAAGAATGGTATGAGCATTATTATTTACAATGGGACATTGAATGGCTAAGGCGGAAATTTTTTCAAAAGCTACAACATGAAACAAAATTGAAATTACCTTTCTTTCATGAAGAAACAGATATATGTGAAATGGAAAAAGTACAGATTCCTATTGTAGGCGTAATTGTTATTGAAGGAGTTTTTCTGCAGCGAAAAGAATGGAGAGATTTTTTTCATTATATGGTCTATTTGGACTGTCCAAGAGAGACAAGGTTTCTACGTGAGAGTGAAAAAACGCAGAAAAACCTTTCAAAGTTTGAAAATAGGTATTGGAAAGCAGAGGATTATTACTTAAAAACGGAATTGCCGAGGGATAGGGCGGATTTAGTCATTGAATGATTTGAAAATAGAAGGTGAATAGAATGAATATTTTATGGGATTTTGATGGGACGTTATTTGATACGTATCCTGCATATACAATGATGCTTTCTGAAATATTAGGTGATTCAGTAGAAAAACAAGAAATATACAAAAACTTAAAAATATCATACTCTCATGCAATTCAGTATTATAATATTTCATGTGAGCAGGAAGAAAAGATTAAAGTTTTGAAGGGGAAATTCACGCCAAAAGATATGAAACCTTTTGCAGGTGTCGAAGAGGTTTTGAAATTTGCAAATAAAAATGTGATTATGACCCATAAACATAGGGAAGGGGTTATGGGCATTTTAAAATATTACGGCTGGGAAAAATACTTCGTAGATATGGTTACAATTGACGATGGCTTTCCTCGAAAGCCAAACTCTTTAGCTTATAATCATCTGCATAAAAAATACAATATTGATTTAGCTATTGGAGATAGAGAATTAGATTTATTACCTGCAAAAGAATTAGGTATTTCAACATGTATGTTTCAAGGTGATTGTGATGTAGCGGACTATTCTTTATCACATTACTCGGAGTTTTTTAAGATAGTGAGTGATAGAGAGTTTTCTTTATAAAAAAAGTTATTAATAAAGACTGAATCTTTCATTTTAAAGGTACAGTCTTTATTTTTTAGAACTCTTTCATTTTATTCCGCATTAACGGGTAGCCTGATTGGTTCAACTAATAATCAGTGAAGGGTGAACAAAACCTCCACTGATTAAAGTTTCACTTTATTTTCTGTATATAATAATTACTAGAGGTTAAAGAATGATCGTCCATCTTTATTAAGGAAGTAGCCAGGTTAATTGTTAGATAGAAATAAACCGAAAGATAAAGTGATAGCGTCTACTTTATCTTTTTTATATTTTAACCAAATTATGGTTATTCATGTTAATATGAATTCATAGCTATATAGAAGGGGTGGGGTTAGTATGAAAACTGAAATAGTTCCTAAAAAGAAGTACAGTATAATAAGCTATGTATCTTTACTCATCGGCATTTTGTGTTTTCTATTCGTTTTTATAACGCCAACAAGGATAGCCAATGCAGGTAATATAGTTGGAGATTATATTACAATTGCCCTGACAGGTGTAGGTATCATACTTTCAATAATCACAATGACGAAAAGAACAGAGAAGAAGGGAATTGCTATTCTTTCATTAATACTGTCCTCATCATTTTTTATATTTTGGATCATAGCAATTATCCTATTGTTTACTGGTCAAATTAGTTTTGCACCGTAATGTGTAATAAAAAGAGTCCTTCTCGTATGAAGGACTCTTTTTACTCGGTATCTTCAGGTTGATATTCTAAAATATCCCCCGGTTGGCATTCTAATGCTTTACATATTGCTTCTAAAGTTGAAAAACGGACTGCTTTTGCTTTTCCATTTTTCAAGATAGAAAGGTTAGCCATTGTAATTCCAACCTTCTCCGAAAGCTCTGTTACACTCATTTTTCTTTTTGCTAACATTACATCAATATTAATAATAATTGCCATATTATTCACCTCAGACCGTTAAATCATTTTCTGATTTTATATCTATAGCATCTTTTAATAGTCTTTGGAGAACGGCAGCAAAGACCGCGATTACCATTGAAGCAAAAATCATAATCATTCCGATAATAATAATGCCAGGGGCGTCATCTCTCTCTGCCACGAGATAGAAAAGTGGCATACCTAATACATATAATACACTAATTGCCAATGCGCTGTACTTAATATTTTTTAAAGCTTGAACAGATAACTCTGAGAATGCGTTATTTTTATCAATATAGTTTAAAAGCTTAAATGTTTGGTACAGTGCGAAGTAATAAGGTATTGCTGTTGCATATAAATTGATAAATACAAGATATTTAATATATGCAATATCTGGATATAATTCTGCAGCGAAAGCTCCTATTTTAGGGACTAAAAAAATGCACATAGCAAGAACGGGGATTCCGATCAGAATCACAACGGTCTTTAAAAAGAGTGTGGATCCTTGTTTCATAAAAAGCACCTCATTTATTTAATATCTTATTAATTTAACACGAAATTTATTGTTTAACAATAAATTTTTATTTCTTTTGATCGAGGATTTATTGTTAAACAAGTAATTAATGAAAAGGATGTTAAATCTTTTTTATAAGATAGATGATACATACCGATATTTAATAAAGGAAAGAAAGGGAAAGTAACTATTGTTAGCTTTATGAGAATTGGGAACTAATAAAACATATGTAGGTTTTGGTATGGAAAAGGAAATAGTGTGTATTTAAAATGAATGCAAAGTTTATGGAGGAACAATCATGTTGAATTATGGTGTGAAGATGAAAAAGTTGCTATTAGTGGCAGCTATAATAGTAAGCGTATTAAGTACGGAAAGTATGATGAATTATCATGCGGCCAAAGCTAAGGTGAAAAAAGTAGAACATCAGCCTAAAAATATAATTATAATGGTTATGGACGGAACGAGTTCAACGGCGGCAACATTGGCTCGCTGGTATAAAGGGGCACCGCTTACGTTAGATCAAATTGTAACAGGAGGAGTTCGTACGTTTTCGGCGGAATCAGCTATTACAGACTCAGCGCCAGCAGCAACAGCATTAGCAACTGGAAATAAATCAAATTCAGGATATGTAGGTGTATTACCTTCTATTGTAAGTTCGCCTAGCTTAGAGCCAATAAAAGAAGAGGACAAGTTACGGCCGGTCGCAAACGTATTAGAAGGTGCAAAACGTACTGGTCGTGCAACTGGAATTGTTGCTACATCTGAAATTCAGCATGCTACTCCGGCGGGATTCTCGGCTCACCATGTCAATCGCAAGCAATTTGACGTAATTGCGAAGCAGCAAGTATATCAAAATATAGATGTCGTATTAGGCGGGGGAAAAGCAGCGCTGCTACCTATGCAAAGTAATGGAATCCGAAAAGATGGTGAAAATTTAGTGAAGGTGATTCAAGACAAAGGATACGATTTCGTTGAAACGAAAGATGCGTTATTGAACTCCAAATCTAATAAAATTTGGGGCTCTTTCTCACATCATGCTCTTGCGTTTGATATGGATCGTATAGCAACAAACCCAGAACAACCAACACTTTCTCAAATGACAGAAAAAGCAATTCAAACATTATCAAAAGATAAAGATGGCTTCTTTTTATTCATAGAAGGTAGTAAGCCTGATTGGGCAGCCCATGCTAATGACCCAATTGGGATGATTAGTGATATATTGGCATTTGATGAAGCGGTAGCAAAGGCGTTACAATTTGCGAAGAAAGATGGGGATACGATGCTCATCGCTTTAACTGATCATGGTAACAGCGGCATCTCTATAGGGAATAGGAATACGACAAAAGGATACAATACTACACCGGTTTCTGCATACATTGATCCATTGAAAAAGGCGAAAATGACACTTGAAGGAACTATAAATAAACTGAAATCTGATTTATCAAATGTAGAAGATGTAGCTAAACTATATGGTTTGGATAATCTAACTCATGATGAAAAAGAAAAATTAAAAGCGGCAAAAAAGAAAATGGATGTAGGACGAATTCTTACTACATTATTGGCTAATCGTGCAAATATCGGCTTTACGACAGGAGGACATACAGGTGAGGATGTATTCTTACATTCTTATGGACCTCAAAAACCAGAAGGCTTAATCCAAAATACAGACATTGCGAAGACGATGGCGAAAGCGATGGGCTTTAACTTAGAAGAAGTAACGAATAAAATATTTTTAGAGAGTGAACAAGTCTTTAAGAAAATCGGTGCAACTGTAACAGCCGACAAAACCGAAGGAGCAAACCCGTTACTCGTAGTAAAACGTAATAAAGTAGAAGCACAATTATTTGGTAACAAAAATATAATTCGTATCAATGGTAAAGGACATGAATTAAGAAGTATTATTGTAGAGAGTAATGGAAAGTGCTATGTACCAGAAGAAGCAATTCAACTATTTGTAAAGCATTCTCGTTAAAAAATTGCCAACCAGTTAAGCTAACTGGTGGCAATTTTTTGTGTTTATTCTAAATATAAGGGTTCGGATTGTTTTGGAAAGTTTTCCAGATGAGACTTGTATAAATGTGAAAGGGGAGTTATATTTTTTCTTACATTAAAAAATTTCGTTTTGTAGAATAGAGAATTTATACATATAGTAAAGTCTAATGTGTTATCAATTAATATTTACGAAAAATATATTAATACTTTAGAATTTCTTTAATTTTCATTATTTTTTATTTAAGGTATGCGTTATATTTATAATGTATTTATTTCAATTTATTGTATTTCAGCGTAGTTTTATATAATTATAAAGCAATCATCAAAATAAAATCTCCACTAGAGTAAATTTATTATTTTTTTTGCGAAAATTATTATGCAGCTAAGAAAACTGTAGTTTATTGAATTAGAAATATATTAGAATTTAGTTGAAGAAAGAGAGAGGGAATAAAATGAATATAGTGCACTTACGTCCTAAACAGCGGTCTAAGTATCGCATTATGCTAGGGAAGTGGTATTACTCTACAAAGAGGTACATTCAGTGGTTAGCAGACGGAAAAACATATGCAAAAAGGTTCCAACAAGAAAAGCTACCTTGTACAGCAATTCAGCACCAAACGATATTACTTCGTAAGCTTAAAGATGTAGATATGTGGTATCAACAGAATAAGGTTGTTAATTTGAAAATTGCTGTTAAAAAACTAAATGATATCGTCATTAGACCGGGAGAAACATTTTCTTACTGGCGTTTAATAGGTAAGCCAACGAAGAAAAAAGGGTATGTAGAAGGTATGGTATTACACTACGGATCTTTTCAAACAGGTATTGGAGGAGGTCTTTGTCAGCTTTCGAATTTAATATATTGGATGACTTTACATACACCACTGACAGTAACCGAACGATATCGTCATAGCTTTGATGTCTTTCCTGATTCTAGGCGAACTCAACCGTTTGGGAGTGGGGCGACTTGTTCCTATAACTATTTGGATTTACAAATTAAAAATGAAACGGACCAACCGTATCAACTTCACCTTTATATGACAGATGAACATTTAGTTGGTGAATGGAGAACAGTCTATCCGCAACTTTATCAATATGAAGTGTATGAGAAAGAACACTCAATTCAACCTGCATACTGGGGCGGTTATATACGACATAATGTGATTCAACGTAAAGTATATAATCTACAGAAACAGTTAATAGAAGATCAATATGTAACAGAGAATCACGCTATAATGATGTACGAACCACTATTAGCTTGTAATAATGAGAATAGTGAGTAATATGGTAACCCATAGATTAAATAGTATAGAGAATATTTAATTCTTATTTTTACTAAAAAAGTTCACTGTTATTTATAGGTGAGTTTGTTTTTCTATCGTATGTATTTCACCCTTCATAAAAAATATTTCTCAACATTTTATTTGTTGAAAAAGATTGAATATTCGTATTATAACGAATATTATGTTGTTATCGGCAAAAAACGATAATTTGCAGACACTGGGGAGGAAATACATTGAAAAAGAAAAAGAAATTAAAACCATTAGCGGTATTAACAACAGCAGCAGTACTAAGTAGTACGTTTGCTTTTGGAGGTCACGCAGCGCATGCTGAGACACCAACATCATCTCTACCAATAGATGAGCACTTAATACCGGAGGAGCGCTTGGCTGAAGCGCTAAAACAACGGGGGGTAATTGATCAATCTGCATCGCAAGCTGAGACGTCAAAGGCTGTCGAAAAATATGTTGAGAAAAAGAAAGGGGAAAACCCTGGGAAAGAAATTTTAACAGGAGATAGTCTTACGCAAGAAGCTTCTGATTTTATGAAAAAAGTAAAAGATGCAAAAATGAAGGAAAATGAACAGGCGCAGCAGCCTGAAGTAGGCCCAGTAGCTGGACAAGGTGTAGCATTGAACTCTGGGAAATTAAATGGAAAAGTACCTACTACATCAGCGAAGCAAGAAGAATACAATGGAGCTGTTCGAAAAGATAAAGTACTTGTTTTACTTGTAGAATTTAGCGATTTTAAGCATAACAATATTGATCAAGAGCCAGGATACATGTATTCTAAAGACTTTAATCGTGAACATTATCAAAAAATGTTATTTGGTGATGAACCATTTACTTTATTTGATGGATCGAAGATTAACACATTTAAGCAATATTATGAAGAACAATCTGGTGGTAGCTACACAGTTGATGGGACTGTAACAGAATGGCTTACTGTTCCAGGAAAAGCATCAGATTATGGTGCTGATGCGGGTACTGGGCATGATAACAAGGGGCCTTTAGGACCAAAAGATTTTGTGAAAGAAGCATTAAAAGCAGCGGTAGCAAAAGGAATCAATTTAGCAGACTATGACCAATTTGATCAATACGATCAAGATGGTGATGGAAATAAAAATGAGCCAGATGGCATTATTGATCATTTAATGGTTGTACATGCTGGCGTTGGTCAAGAAGCTGGCGGCGGTAAATTGAAAGATGATGCGATTTGGTCACATCGTTCAAAACTAGGTTCAAAACCATATGCAATTGATGGCACGAAATCTTCTGTTTCGAACTGGGGCGGAAAGATGGCTGCATATGATTATACAATCGAGCCTGAAGACGGGGCAGTTGGTGTGTTTGCACATGAGTATGGCCATGATTTAGGCTTACCAGATGAATATGATACAAAGTACTCAGGACAAGGTGAACCTGTTGAGTCATGGTCTATTATGAGTGGTGGTAGCTGGGCTGGAAAAATTGCAGGAACAGAGCCAACGAGTTTCTCACCACAAAATAAAGAATTTTTCCAAAAGAATATGAAGGGGAACTGGGCGAATATCCTTGAAGTAGATTATGACAAACTTAGCAAAGGAATCGGTGTTGCGACATATGTAGATCAAAGTACTACAAAATCTAAACGACCTGGAATCGTTCGTGTTAACTTGCCGGACAAAGATATAAAAAATATCGAATCAGCGTTTGGTAAGAAGTTCTATTACAGTACAAAAGGAAATGACATTCATACAACACTTGAGACACCAGTATTTGACTTAACAAATGCAAAGGATGCTAAGTTCGATTATAAGGCATTTTACGAACTTGAAGCGAAGTATGATTTCCTTGACGTATATGCGATTGCAGAAGATGGAACGAAGACACGCATTGATAGAATGGGCGAAAAAGATGTAAAAGGCGGCGCGGATACAACTGATGGTAAGTGGGTTGATAAATCATACGATTTAAGCCAATTCAAAGGAAAAAAAGTAAAACTGCAATTTGAGTACTTAACAGATATTGCAGTAGCTTATAAAGGGTTTGCGTTAGATAATGCAGCATTAACTGTAGATGGAAAAGTTGTTTTCTCTGATGATGCAGAAGGTCAGCCAGCAATGACGTTAAAAGGCTTTACTGTGTCTAACGGATTTGAACAGAAAAAACATAATTACTATGTAGAGTGGAGAAATTACGCTGGTTCTGACACTGCGTTACAACATGCACGTGGCCCAGTATTTAATACGGGAATGGTTGTATGGTATGCGGATCAAAGCTTTACAGATAACTGGGTAGGCGTTCATCCAGGTGAAGGGTTCTTAGGAGTAGTAGATTCTCATCCAGAGGCAATTGTAGGGACATTAAACGGACAACCTACTGTGAAGAGCAGTACGCGTTACCAAATTGCCGATGCGGCATTCTCATTTGATCAAACACCAGCATGGAAAGTAAATTCACCAACTCGCGGTATCTTCGATTATAAAGGATTACCAGGAGTGGCAAAATTTGATGATTCTAAGCAATACATCAACAGCATTATTCCTGATGCAGGACGTAAGTTACCGAAACTAGGACTGAAGTTTGAAGTGGTAGGCCAAGCTGAAGACAAGTCTGCAGGTGCAGTGTGGCTTCATCGATAAAATAAGGTAAAACGAAGAGGAGCTGCGATAAGTCGGTGAAACTGACTTATCGCAGCTTTTTTCTTCTTGTGAAAAAACTTGCTGTTTTTTTATGTACTTATTGGAAAAATTCGAAGTTTCTTTTATAAATAAAATACTCCGCCTGTCCAATTATAGAAGCTATTTTGGGCGTAAGTAATTTGTAAGTAATGAGTAAGAAAAAAGAGATTTTCATAGTATATAATATTTATTATAGCTACTTTTAACACCTGATACTAATAGTGTGCTATAATATGAATTAGCAACAAAAAGGAAAGGAATTAGAACAATGACCTTAGAAAATACTAAAAATTTAAAAAAACAAGTTGCTCCTTTTGAAAAATCAACGATTAAAAAAAGTGTTTGGCAACTGATCAACACAATCGTGCCATTTATTATTTTATGGTACCTTGCTTATAAAAGTTTGTCAGTTTCTTATTGGTTAACATTAGTTCCAGCACTGTTAGCCGCTGGATTTATGACAAGAATTTTCATTATTTTTCATGATTGCACCCATTATTCGTTCTTTAAAAGTCGACGTGCAAATAGAATAGTTGGAACGTGTATGGGTGTTTTAACATTATTCCCATTTGATCAGTGGGGGCATGAACATTCTATTCACCACGCTACGAGTGGTAATTTGGATAAGAGGGGTACAGGGGATATTTGGACGCTTACAGTTGATGAATATGTAGCTGCACCATTTAGACTTCGTTTAGCATATCGCTTATATCGCAATCCATTCGTTATGTTTGGATTAGGTCCGATTTATGTTTTCTTGCTTAAAAATAGATTTAACCGAAAAGGTGCAAGGCAGAAAGAACGTATGAATACTTATTTGACGAATATTATAATTGTTGCTGTAGTAGCTATACTTTGCTGGGCAATTGGGTGGCAATCGTTTCTGTTAGTACATGGTACTATATTCTTAATAGCAGGTTCAGTAGGGATTTGGCTGTTTTACGTACAGCACACATTTGAAGATTCTTATTTTGAAGAGGATAAAGATTGGGAATATGTGAAAGCGGCAGTGGAAGGAAGTTCTTTTTATAAGCTTCCTAAAATTTTGCAATTCTTAACTGGTAATATTGGATTCCATCATGTTCACCATTTAAGCCCAAGGGTACCTAACTATAAACTAGAAGAGGCACACAATAATACGCTTCCGTTAAAAAATGTACCAACGATTACGCTTGCTACAAGCTTACAATCACTACGTTTCCGTCTTTGGGATGAGAAAAGTAACAATTTTGTTAGCTTTAAAGATGTCAAAAATATAATTAAAAATAATGTTTCTGTTCGAGTGAAATCTGAACTATAATTGCATCGTATATAAAACTCCCCTTAATCATTTTCGATTTAAGGGGAGTTTGTGTTTAAAGAGTAGATGCCAGACCAGATAAGAGGAAAATTTACATAATTCAAATTGTAATTGAAGCAGATTAGGAATTGCTCGTACGTAAGTACAAATATAAGATGACAGTAAATGCATTATGTTAACAAATTCATAGTAAAAGGGGGGATCGTACAACATTATATCCAAAAATAAGAAAAGACTTGAACGAAAATTCCATTCATTTTTCTTGGTGTTCCGCATTCCATACACTTAAATAGGACGCATATTCTAATTCATCTGGATTCTCATGTAACATAGAAATGAATTCTAATTTGTTTCCATCACCATCTAGAAAGTATACACTTGCAGCAGGCATCCACCTTTGGACAATTGGCTCTTGATTTCCTTTTCCTTGACTTCCTATCACTGCTATTCCACGTTCCTCTAGCCACGCTTTAGAAGTCATTAAAAACTCTAAATTTACACCAAAAGCAAAATGTCTCGGCTCAAAGTCTTCAATGTTATGTACTTCCCATAGTCCAAGCATTTGTTGTTTATTTTCTCCGACCCAAAAGAAAGCCACTCTTCTTTTGGAGAGTTTTCTTGCTAACGTTAATCCTAGCTTGTTTTGATAGAAATTTATTGCCTTCTCTAAATTTCTTACATGTAAATGAGTTTCGTATATGTTCTGTATTATTATGATCATTCCTTTCTTTCTTTCTTTATTGGTAATTACCAATTCAATAGTGAATATAATTCTAAAGTTGAAATATGTATAAGCCTAGTAATGTACATCTATATCCGATATACCTATTTACTATTATATTGAAATTGGAATGTGATAAATCCCACTGAGGTAGTAAGTGTTTAAATGAACACTCTACTACTTTTGTAGGAAAGGGGATATATTCATTAAATTCAGATGAAATCATATAAAAATGATGAAAAAAGACCACACATGAAGTGAAACGCCATGTGTAGTCTTTTATGTATAGTCAAATATTACGAAGTCTCGCTAATTTTAGTTTCACTATGAGTGTTAGTAGAATTTCTTTTCTTAACTTTAAAGTGATAGTAAGTGTAGCAAAAGATGATAAATGGGACAGTGCAATAGATTCCAAGTCGTTGTTCTGGGATAAAAATAAGACTGATTAATATAATGCCATACAATCCAAAACCAAGAATTGGTACGAGTGGATAAAGTGGCGTTTTAAATTTTAAGTCTTCTAATTTTCCGCCGTCTGCTAAATAATGTTTGCGGAAAAAGAATTGAGAAACACAAATTGACATCCAAACAATAATGGTAATGACTCCGGAAATTGAAATGAGCCACAAGTAAACAGTTTCAGCAGCTACTACACTTGTCAAAAGAGAAAAAGCAGAAATAGCTATTGTCATGATTAAAGCGTTGAGAGGAATCCCACGTGATGATAATTTCTTTAAAAATGCTGGAGCCATTTCGTTTTTTGATAAAGACCAAAGCATTCGAGTAGCAGCGTATAGTCCTGAGTTTGCGACAGAAAGAACAGCAGTAAGAATAACAAAGTTCATAATATCAGCTGCATATGGAATACCGATATTATCAAAAACAGCAACGAATGGACTCTTTGTTAATCCAGCTTCTTCCCAAGGAATTAAAGCAACAAGAACAAAGATTGCTAAGATGAAGAAAAACATTGTGCGCCATATAATATTTCTAATAGAACGAGGTAAAGTTTTTGCTGGATCTTCACTTTCACCTGCTGCGATTCCGACAAGCTCTGTACCTTGGAAGGAATAATTGACTGTAACCATTGTTAATAGAATAGCTGCAAGTCCATTCGGAAATAAACCACCATGATTTACGAAATTTGAAAGAAGTGGAGCTGGTTCATCGCCTTTTAAATCAATAAAACCGAACATAGCGGCGCCACCAAGAATTATAAAAGCTATAATGGCAGATACTTTTATACTTGAAAACCAAAATTCTGTTTCTGCATAACTACGAGCAGATAATGCGTTAATAGTGAAGATGGTAACGCCAAATATTAAACACCAAACCCAAACAGGAATATCAGGAAACCAGCGCTGCATTGTAATACCGGCAGTTGTAAATTCAAGACCGGTCGTATTCGCCCAGCTTAACCAATACAACCATCCGATTGTAAAGCCAGTTGCAGGATTGATGAATTTAGTAGCATATTCCTGAAAAGAACCTGAAACAGGCATGGCTACAGCAAGTTCACCAAGACATAGCATAACGAAATACATTAATAATCCACCAGCAATAAAGGCAAGTACGGATCCACCAGGTCCAGCCTGACTTATAATAAAGCCAGATCCGTTAAATAACCCGGTTCCAATCACACCACCGAGTGCAATCATGAATAAGTGTCTACTTTTCATCGTACGTTTTAATTCATTGTTTGTATTGCTTACTTGCGCCATTGTTTTCCTCACTTTCGTAGTTGATAGAATAACGTTTGATGTTTTTCCGTATTATGGAATGTATTCCGTGATGTGAAATCTTGTTATAATTTTCAGATAATTAAAAAGAAAAGTCAATATTTTTTTGTTTGCGTTTTCAATTTGTTGTTAGTGATATGTTTTTATTGTTAGAAAATTAAATAAATAGATTGATTTCATTTCGAATGTTTGCTAAATTGATAGTTAATTAGCGTACTAACATATTACGAGTAAAGTTGAGGCGAGTTATGGTACAGTCCATTGATCGAGCGATAAGTATTATTAAATTATTGAATTCTACAAATGAAAAAGAGTATTGGGCTATTTCTGATATAGCTGATGGAACACATCTCCCGGTTAGTACAGTACATAGATTACTTAACTCTCTAATGGAGCATGGGTTAGTTACACAAATTACAGAGACAAAACAGTACAAAATTGGACCAATGTGGATGGAAATAGGGTTGCGTCAATTGGAGAAGGTAGACTATAGATCTGTTGCAAGAGAAGTGATGAAACGTTTGGCTTCTGAAGTGGAAGAAAGTGTCTATTTGAATATTCCAAACGGAACACATTCTATTATCATTGAAAGAATTGATAGTCCTTTAAAAATTCGAGTTATCGATAATCTAGGAGAACAAATTCCACTTTCAATTGGTGCTGCAAATAAAACGATGCTTGCCAATATGAAAACGAATGAAATGGAACATATTGTAGAGTATTTACTTCCTTCATTACCAGAACAAAAGCAAATTCTTCTTAATCAAATAAAGCAAATAAAAAATGAAGGATATGCTGTCAGTTATGGTGAAAAAACAGAAGGGACAGCTTCAGTAGCTGCACCTATTATCGGATTTAATCATAAAGTAGTAGGAGCATTAAGTGTTGGGTTAATTAGTCATCGTATTAATGATGATCGACTATCTTTTCTTATTAGCAAGGTAAAACAAGCGGCTCATGAAATATCAATAAAAATCGGCAGTACATCAGAACTATAATTTTGATAGCTGTCGTCATTTTTTATTCATATACTGGAATTAGTTTTCATAATGCGGAAAATAGGGGGATTTATATGTCAAAGTGGCAATCAAAAGAACAATTGGTTCAATTATTAAGCAGTCTTGTTGAAATTCCTAGTATTACCGGTTCAGAAGCTGAAGTAATATTGCCAGACTTTGTTGTGGAACAATTATCTGACTTACAGTATTTCAAAGAAAACCCGCACCATTTGCAAAAAAATCCGACAGGGGACGGACGATATTTTGTTACAGCACTAGTAAAGAAAAGCGATAGTACAAAAAATACTGTAATTCTAGTAAGTCACTTTGATGTTGTAGATGTACAAGATTACGGAATGTGGAAAGAAGATGCATTTAATCCTAAAAAGTTAACATCTATGTTTTATTCTCATAAAGATGAACTTCCAGACCATGTACGTGAAGATATAGAACATGGAGAATGGCTGTTTGGTAGAGGAACAATGGATATGAAATGCGGTCTAGCATTACAAATGGCAATGATTGAGCAAGCTTGCGAAGAAAGATTTGATGGGAATGTTCTTTTATTGGCTGTACCAGATGAAGAAGTAAACTCTGTAGGGATGAGAGCTGCTGTTCCAAGATTACTAGAGTTAGCAAGAGAACATGATTTAGAGTATAAAACGGTACTAAACTCAGAGCCTATGTTTTCAAGACATCCTGGTGACCAAAATAAGTATATTTACACTGGCTCTATTGGTAAAGTGTTACCTGGTTTTCTTTGCTACGGAAAAGAGACACATGTAGGTGAACCTTTTGCAGGGTTAAATGGGAGTTATATGGCTTCATTAATAACAGCAGAATTAGAGTTAAACACAGACCTTTGTGATATTGTAGAAGGGGAAGCGAGTCCTCCGCCAACTAACTTACTTCAAAGGGACTTAAAAGAGGATTATTCTGTACAAATTCCGCATCGTGCAGTTACATTATTTAATTTGTTTTTATTAGAAAAATCAATGACAGATGTAGTTTCATTGTTACGTCAAAAAGTAACGAAAGTAGCAGAGAAAATAGAAGAGTCGTATGAAAAACATGCATATCGTTTTTCTAAATATAATCCATTTATACCACCTAATCTCAAAGTAAATGTATTAACTTATGAAGAGCTTATCACATATGCAATTGAGCAACATGGACGAGAAAAAATAAATCATATTCAATCTAATATTATAAAAAATAGAGGAGATAAAGATGATCGTGCGGTAACCATTGATTTAGTAGATAAATTAGCGATTTTATGTAAAGAAAAGGCACCGATGATTGTACTTTTCTTCGCTCCGCCGTACTATCCAGCTGTGAGTTCACGCAACAATCCTTTAATAAAAGAGGTAGTTGTAGAAATGGAAAAGTATGCACACTACAATCATAAAATTACATTTGAAAACCAAAATTATTTTGGGGGGATTTCAGATTTAAGTTATGTAGGCTTGCAGTATCCACTGGATTCAATGAGTTCACTTGTAGACAATATGCCATTATGGGATAAAGGTTATTCAATTCCGCTTCAGGAATTAGAAGAGTTTGATGTTCCAGTATTAAATATGGGGCCGGTAGGAAAAGATGCACATCAATGGACAGAACGTCTAGATGTAAACTACGCATTTGAAACGCTATTAGATATGTTACCGAAGTGCATTGAAAAATTATTAGTTTCTAATAAAATTACACAATCATAGTAGGGAATAGGTAAGGGATAAAACAGAACCTGTAAAGAAGATTTGAATGAAATTATTTTAATATAATTAAAACTGAAACGGCCAAACTCAATTATATATGAGTTTGGCCGTTTATCATGTAGTGAATTTCTAATTAAATTCATATGAATTCATAGCTAACGCGATCTCTTTTACAGTTTTACTTTTTAGTTTGACCAGATAGTTCAACAGACTTTTGCGTACAACGCTGCATAGCTGAAATAATCGCTGTTCTCAGTCCTTTTTCCTCCAATGTTGCTACAGCTTCTATTGTCGTTCCGCCAGGAGAACAAACCATATCTTTCAATTCACCTGGATGTATTCCTGTTTCTAGTACCATTTTTGCAGAGCCTAACACAGCTTGAGCAGCGAATTTATATGCTTGATTTCTTGGCATACCATCTAGTACAGCAGCATCTGCCATCGCTTCTATAATCATATATACATAAGCTGGTGAAGAACCACTTACGGATGTGACAACATCCATTAATTTTTCACTTACGATCTCTGTTTGACCAAAACTATTGAAAATGTTTAGTACATCTTCTAAATCTTTTTCTGTCACCATTTCATTCGGGCATAATGCAGACATTCCTTCTCCAACAAGAGCAGGAGTATTAGGCATTACCCTTACAACCTTTACTTTTTTATTAAAGGCATTTTCAGTACTTTCAATACTTTTCCCAGCAGCGATCGTAACGATGATAGCATCGTTTTTGATTATTTCTTTTATTTCATTAATTATTGACGCGTATAGGTCTGGTTTGATTGATAAAATTAAAATATCAGCATTTTTAGCTACTTCATTGTTGTCGGTAGTTGTAGTTAGCCCATATTTTTCACTAGCATTTTTTAAATTAGCAGTGTTTAAATCTGAACAAATAATTTGATTTGAAGACACTATATTTTTGTTTATCATTCCGCCAATCATAGCCATTCCCATATTTCCGCAACCGATGAATCCAATTTGTTTATCCATAATAACTCAATCTTGCTCCTTTTATAATCAATTATATCGGTTTGATATTATTTTCTTAGAATAAGAATAACATCCCTGTGCAATATAAAGAAACATTCTAAGAGAATATATTCCTTTTTGCAACACTAAAAGATAAAAATTAATTATATTCGACATTATGTAAATATATACACTATAATGTAAGGTTTTATGTTTATGAATATGAGTTAAACTTATATCATTTTGTATTTTCATTCAGTAGGGCGATAATTTCATACAAATAACTTGCGGCTCTATTTATTTTTAAAAATACCTCTTGACACCGAATCGAACTATATCGCATAATATAAAAAAATTAGATTGAAAATCGTTGAAGGGAATTAGTACATATGTCTTCTTGCGAAAGAGAGTGGAATTCACCGGCTGAAAGATTCCTCGTATAGAATATATCGAACCTATCCCTGAGTCTTAAATGAAAGTTTAGGCGTTCGCCTGCGTTATAGGCACCAAGTGGATATCTATGTATATCAATTAAGGTGGTACCGCGGAACAATGACCGTTTCGTCCTTTTTATTTTATTAAGGGCGAAGCGGTCATTTTTATTTTGCTCTTAAATACCTCATTGCAGCATTGATGAGAATAGATATAGTTACAAAGTGAATGAAGTGTAATTTATAAAAAACTTTGATTTTAGACTTGGGGGATAAAAAAGTGAAAAAACAACGAGTTGTTGTAAAGATTGGGAGTAGTTCCTTGGCAGATAGTCACGGAGGCATCTCTACAGAACAGCTTTCAGATCACGTTGCCGCATTGGCTCGGTTGAAAGAAGAGGGGCACGAGGTTGTGTTAATTACATCTGGAGCCGTCGCTGCAGGTTTTTCAGCGCTAGGATATCCTAGCAGACCTGTAACGATTAAAGGGAAACAGGCTGCAGCAGCTGTCGGACAAAGTTTGTTAATGCAGGCGTACACGGAGGAATTCCGTAAATATGGCATCGTTACTGCGCAACTTTTGCTGACGAGGAGTGATTTTTCTAGAAAAGAACAATATAGTAATGCTTACGCTACGTTAGGAGAATTATTAAACCGCTCCGCTCTTCCAATTATTAATGAAAATGATTCCATCTCTTTAGAGGAGCTGACGTTCGGTGATAATGATATGCTGTCAGCTTTAGTAAGCGGGCTTGTTTCGGCGGATATGCTTATGATCTTTACGGATGTGAACGGGTTATATGACAAAAATCCTCAGAAAAATCCGGATGCAAAAAAATATTATTTTCTTCCTGAAGTTACGGAAGAAATTTCTTCTCTTGCAGGAGATGCTGGCTCAAAACTTGGGACTGGCGGTATGAAATCAAAAATCGACGCTGCAAAGACAGCGCTCTCTCTTGGTGTGAGTGTATTTATCGGAACAGGACGTGGACAGGAAAAGTTTGTAGATGTTTTGAAGGGTAAGGGTAAGGGTGATGGAACGTATGTTGGTAATGCTCCTCAAAAAGAAATGAAGATGAACAAGCAATGGATTGCCTTACATTCGCTTGTTAGCGGACAAATTGAAGTAGATGCTGGGGCAGCTACTGCCATCATTCAGCATGGTAAGAGTTTACTTCCAGCTGGTGTTACGAATGTATCAGGATTTTTCCAAGTGGGTGAAGTTGTAGAGGTTGTAACGCAACAAGGGCGCGTAATAGGAAAAGGACAATGCACATATAGTGCAGAGGAACTAATAGATGTAAAAGGTATGCAAAGCCAAGATATTCAAGTAAGAGGCGAGAGACATAGTTATGAAGTCATCCATAGGGATCATTGGGTTTCACTTTAAAAAGGAGGAAATAAAAATGAATGAAGTGTTGGCAAAGGGGATAAAAGCAAAAGAGGTTGCTAGAGAGCTTGTGCTTAAATCTACAGAGCAAAAAAACGAAGCACTTTCCGCAATAGCTGATCAGTTAATATTAGAAACAGCTTATATTTTAGAAGAAAACAAGAGGGATATTGAAGAAGGTAAGGCAAAAGGATTTTCTGATTCACTCCTTGATCGTCTTCTGCTAACTGAAAATCGTATTATTGATATGACAGAGGGGATTAAGCAGCTAATTGAATTACGTGATCCTGTAGGAGAATGTGTAAGTGCATGGGAAAGGCCAAATGGACTATCTATTCAGGAGATGCGCGTACCACTTGGTGTTGTCGGGATGATTTATGAGGCAAGACCGAATGTAACTGTTGATGCTGCTACAATTTGTTTAAAAACAGGAAACGCAGTAATACTACGTGGTAGTTCTTCTGCTATCCATTCTAACAAAGCCATCGTTAGCGTTATTCACCGGGCGCTTAAGCAAACTAGCTTGCCTTCAGAAAGTGTACAGCTCATAGAAGATACAACGAGAGATAGTGCAAAACAGTTGTTTACATTGAACGAGTACTTGGATGTTCTTATACCAAGAGGCGGTAAACAATTAATTGATACAGTAGTGAGAGAAGCGTCTGTTCCAGTACTTGAAACAGGTGCGGGAAATTGTCATATATTCATTGATGAAACAGCAGATAAACAAATGGCGTTTAATATTATTATAAATGCAAAAACACAGCGTCCATCTGTATGTAATGCAATTGAGACGATTGTACTTCATGAGAATTGGGTAGAGCAATATGGTAGCGAGTTGTTTTCTTCCTTGAATGAAAGAGGAGTGGAGCTACGTGGTGATAATAAAGCAGTGGCGATTGATTCTTCTATCTTACTTGCGACAGAAGAAGACTGGGAAACTGAGTTTTTATCTCTCACACTAGCAGTGAAAGTGGTTTCCACTGTTGAAGAAGCGATTCATCATATAAATACGTATGGATCTATGCATTCTGAAGCAATTATTACTGAAAACGAGGAAAACGTCAGCAAGTTTTTTACTTCTGTAGATGCCGCGGCACTTTATCATAATGCATCGACTCGTTTTACAGATGGATCCGAATTTGGATTCGGAGCGGAAATTGGTATCAGTACACAAAAGTTACACGTAAGAGGACCAATGGGGCTTCCAGCATTAACTTCTACAAAATATGTGATTCGTGGAAATGGACAAATTCGAAAATAATAATAAAAGACACTCAATTGGCTTGGGTGTCTTTTATTATTAAAATTAATTACCATACAAATAGCCCAACGAGCATAGCACTTAATAAAGAAACAGCCATCCCGCTAACAAGAAGCTTCCAAACATTTTTACCGATGACTGATGATTTTTCTCCGCCAAATAATGAATTGTAAGTTCCGTAAATCATACCTACTGTACTAAAGTTAGCAAAAGAAGCTAGAAATGTCGTTGCAACCGCAACCGTATGCGGTTGTAGCGACTTTAAGTTTGATTTTAAATCCATCATTGCAACAAATTCATTCGTCGTTATTTTGATCCCCATTAATTCAGCTACATACATAGCATCACTGCCTGATAAACCGAGTAAAAATGCAAAAGGACTAAAGATAATGGAGAAGATTTTTTGAATTGTTAACCCCGTTACAAAAAATCCTAAAATCCCATTTAAACATGCTGTTAAAGCTACATAACCAATTACCATAGCTAAAATAACGATAACCATATTCATCCCAACTAACATACTGTTTGAAATAGTAGAAAAGAAATCCTTTTTTTCATGTTTTGAAGGTGTGTAAACAATGTCTTCTTCTTTCGAAACTTCCACAGGATTTAATACATTGGCTAAAATTAATGCGTTAATACAGTTTAATGGGATTGCGCTGAAAATATATGTTGCTGGAACCATTGATAAATAAGCACCAAGAATGGATCCGCTAACGCTACTCATACTCATAATTCCAAAAGTTAATAATCGATTTTCTTTTAAAACAGATAATTGATCACGAACAACCGCAAGTGCTTCGGTGTTTCCTAAAAACATCATTTGAATCGAAAAGAAACTTTCTAACTTTGGTAAACGAGAAATCTTTGAAATAACTGCACCTACTTTATCAATAATCCAAGTTAAGATTCCGAAATAAGAAAGAATATCGAAAAAAGTAATAACAAAAATGATAGGAAGTAACGCACTAAAGAAGAAATCAATGTGCTGACTTTCCATAGCTGAAGGAAATGCAAATCGAATACCTTCATTCGCACATGCTAGTAGCCAACTGAAAAATGACGCAATTTTATTAATGATAATACTGCCGAGCTTTGTGCCTAACATAAACCACGTAATAAAAAGCTCCAATAGGATGAGAATTACAATTGGTCTCCATTTTATATGTTTTTTATTAGGCGAACATAAGAAAATGATTAATATGACAACGAAAATCCCTAACATATTCAATATGAAATGCATGTCAACAACTCCTTGAGAGTTATTATTTGTATATAAAAAAGCATCTATTCTTCCAAATTTGGATTATGATTAGAAGTTATGAAGCATGTAAGTTATGTTAGGAATCAATGTATTTTAATTTGCTTTATTTTGAGCAATCGCAGTAATTATCGAACAATTAGCTGTTTTCAATTGTTTTGTTGGATATTAAACGTATGCGATTTTAAACATCGTTTATTCCGGATTAACGGACAGTAAGATTTTTACCTCAAAATTCAAGGAAAACAAAGAAGTGAGGTGGGGATGGGCTGCCCGCAAAATCCCGATTGGTAAGAGCTGATTAAAATTTCACTTTATAAATAAGAACGGTGAGTTGGCCATGAACCTTGAAGTTTCCGAAGCTGTATAATTTGTCCTGTATGATAAGCATCATGCAAAAGGATATTCATATATTGTTGCCAAACTGGTAGAGAAGGACTTAGTTGATCTAGTTCTGCTTCTTGAAGGGCGGTTAATGAAGATTGTAAGGCATCATGTACTTGAAGCGTTCGCTTTACGGTTTGCTGCCAAGCGGCATCATCATTAGGTCCACCTTGGATAAACGTCTCATCATTATTTTGTGGAGCAACAAATGTGTCGTCTTCATGTAAACGGGAAAGTAGGCGTTCTTTAAAGATTAATAAATGGTTCACATTTTCCCAAATCGTATTACTGGCAGCACCTTCTGGTTGCCAACATGCTTGTTCAACCGTAAGATTCTTTAACGCTTCTGATATTGGTGGGTACCATTCTTCTTCGTAAAAAACTTGTTGGACTCCATTTTGCAACATTTCTTTTCTTCCCATTCGTATAGCCTCCTGTTCATTTTTCTTAATAAAACCAATTCTCTTTTCTCTTCAATAAACCTTTTCTATAGTTGCACAAGAGGGTGAAAGACAACTTATAACAGAGCCATTAAAAAACTTCTTTTTAATATGATACTTAATAATCAAGGCTTTAATTGAGTCAGAATGAAAAAGAGTATAAACTTTTCTCTATTTGCTCATGGATTAGAGTTTTTTTGAAGTCGCAAAATAATTCTAAAAATATAGAAGGTTAAATTCGATAAAAATAGAATTTGATATATAGCAAACAAGGAGGGGATAAAAATGGAGGTCTATCACATAACGAGTAGAAAGAGGGAAACGTATAACGTTCAAGTGAAATATTCGATACTTTTCGAATGTGCGCTTGGCATTGCAGCAATTACTCATAAGAGGTTAATTGATACACTTGAAAAGAGTCAAAATGAATGGGAAGAAATTAAGAAATCATTAACAGAAGAAATGAGAGAGCACTTACAATTTGTCGAAGAAAATAATACGTGGAAAGCATTGCTTCAGTTGTTGTATGAAGAAGACATACAGGATGTATCACAGTTTCATGTTAAAATCGATTCACTTTTAGAAGAAGATTTGAAGTATATATGTTTACCGTTTTTAGGGGAGAAATATGAGAAAAAAAGACGTTTAGCCGCAAGTAGAGATGGAACTGCAATACATGAACTAAAGGAATTAACACATGATCATCAGTTTTTCTCTACGTACATTCGCTTTATATGTGATGTAGATGTACAAGTGCTGAAATCTCATTTAATCGCTGTAATGACAGGTTGGTATGAGAGTGTAATTAAGAGTGAGGAAGAAGAAATACTTTCTATATTAAAACGAGATTATGAAGCAAAAAATGAAATGAATAAAAAGATGAAGCCGGAAGAGTTTGTCGAGTGGGCGACTGGTGGCGTGAACTATATGCCAGAGCCAAGTGTTCATCACGTACTTCTTATTCCGCAAATGACGTACAGACCGTGGAATATTGAAGCAGATATTGATGATACGAAAGTATTTCATTATCCAGTTGCGAATGAAAGCATTCATCCTGAAGATCCGTATGAACCGAATTATTTTTTAGTTCAAAAACATAAGGCTCTTGGAGATGAAGCGAGATTGCGAATTGTAAAAATGTTGTTTGAAAAAGAACGTACATTACAGGAAATAACGGAAAGATTGCAACTCGGTAAATCGACTGTACACCATCATTTGAAATTGTTACGTGCAGCGAAGTTAGTTGATATACATGACGGAAAATATGTATTAAGAAAGAAAGCAGTACAGTCTTTAGCGAAAGAATTAGATATGTTTTTGAATAGATAATTAACAACGAGAATGTACATAAAGGGAGGAATATAAAAGAAAAGTTGGTGTGTGAAATTGAAAAATATATTGAAAAATCGTTCGTTCTTTTTTATGTGGATTGGTAGTGCAATCTCTGAATTAGGAGGGGCTTTCGGAACGTTATGTAATTCAATTCTAGTATATGAGTTAACAGGATCAGAAATGGCTTTAAGTAGTATGTGGTTATTATATTTCATCCCATCACTCATATTGCAATTAATAAGTGGCCCATTTATTGATAAATGGAGCCGGAAGTGGATTATGATATTTTCACAATGGATACGAGCGTCCGTATTTTTATTACCTTTGGTGATGCTAGTTTCGGGTAGTATAGAAGTTTGGCACATTTATGTTGTTCAAATTGTAGTGGGACTTATTACACCACTTTATACACCTGCAAGTCAAGCAATTACACCGAGCATTGTAGGGAAAGAACAACTTCAAGATGCAAATGCGTACATTGATGGAATGACTCGCCTTATGATGTTTCTTGCGCCAGTATTAGGCGGAGTAGTCATTCATTTGATTGGAACAGAACTTACATTATCTTTCGTATGCATATGTTTATTTGTTAGTGGCACTTTCTTATTTTATATAAAAGAAAATAGAACGTCGCAACCTATTCGGAAAACGTGGCTAGAACAGTTTTTTCACGGTTTTACATATTTTTTCACAAAACCAATCATCGTTTGGCTCGGTATATTTCTTACTTTCGTGCAGTTTGGAGTAGGGGTAACGATGGTCACAAATCTTCCTTATATAAAAGACGAGCTGTCAGCGGGATATGCAGAGTACGGTTATTTCATGGCAGGTTTTCCACTTGGCTACGTAATTGGCTCAGTATTAGTCGGAAAAGTAACATATAAAAGCCGGCGTATACTGATGCTTGGAGGATTGTTTATAGGGGGACTCACATACATTTCATTAGGATTCAATCATAGTATTATCATTGCAATAATAATTGAAGTAATAGCAGGGATTTGTATTGCATTTTTCAATGTTCATAACACGACAATATGCCAACAAACCGTCCCAAATAATATGATAGGACAAGTATTTTCAGTGCGTTTATTTTTTATACGATCCGCTATGCCATTAGGTGTGTTAGTAGGGGGGATATTGAGTGAAATGTGGGGAGTAAGAGCGCTATATGTAATCATCGGTGCAATTATATGTGTTACATCTTTAATAGGGATGTTACTTCCATATTTCAAATTTTTAGATGAGGCGATAGAAAAGAAATCAGCATAATTCAAAAAATTAAAACTTTACAATTGAAAATAATTATCATAATCAATTATAATAGAAGAATACTAGTATTCGTATAACAAAGAGGGAGTGGGATATATGTTTATCGAAACGAAAACATTTACAGTAAAAGAAGGTACATCAAATATAGTTGTAGAACGTTTCACTGGAGAAGGTATTATTGAAAAATTTGAAGGCTTCATCGATTTAAGTGTTCTCGTGAAAAAAGTAAGACGCGGCGACGAAGAAGTTGTCGTAATGATTCGCTGGGAATCTGAAGAAGCATGGAAAAACTGGGAAACAAGTGAAGAACACTTAGCTGGACATAGAGCGGGCCGTGGTAAACCAAAGCCAGATCATATTATTAATGTGGATCATGCAGTTTATTATGTGAAATCATCGAAATCGGCTTATCAACAGTCGTAATATATAAGTAGAGGATACATGTTGTAGAAGCAATCATGTATCCTCTTTTTTATGACTGGGGGGATGGGAATGATAGAAAAACTTGCATTCATTACATATGAACAACATAAAAAATTAGTGCAAACAATAGTAGCGGAAGTCTTATCTATGGAAAAGGTAAATGGATTCATGCTAATTGGATCTGTTGCAAGAGGCGATGCATATCCTGAATCTGATTTAGACTTCTATATTCTTTTAGAAGACGGACAAAAGAAGAAATTTCATTCTGAAATGAGAGAAGATATTTTAGTTGAATATAAGGGTGCAGATTTTAATCAAATTCAAGTAAACTTTAAAAACAATCCGATGGAACTATACTCATTTCTAGAAGGGAAAATTTTGTTTGATAAAAGCGGTGAGTTAAAAAAGTTAAAGGAAATAGCTACATATGAATTTGAAAACTATCGTGTTTCAAGCGACAAAATGAAGGGCATTTCTCATTGGTTGCATAGTTCGCTTATTAAAATTCAATCTGCTTTAAAAGCAAATGATGAGTTAAAAGCTTCATACTTAGTTCATACGTCAACTTGGACATTGTTAGAAGGGATATGGGCTATTAATAATAAGCCAGTACCGCCAGCGGGATCTGCTTTAAGGTATATTCAAACGTTGCCGAATAAGCCAATTCATTTAGATGAGTTACTTAATAAGCTATTTTTAGGTGATACAACAGAGCGCATCCCTTCAGCAATTTTCCTGGTTGAGTGGGTTCTACACAATCTGGAAAATAAATAATGAGACTATTTTATATAGGTACATTAATATTTCACGTCGAACAGTTTATATAATTGCAGTCATAAAAAACGTTCTAGGCTATGGAGAAAAGTATTAGACTTATAAAGCATAGTCTTAGACGGAACGCTTGAATATCTTGCCTTACATATTTAAGGGTTATGAAAATGAGTCTATATCCCTTCTTTTTAAAAGGAGATGAGTACATGAAGCTGAATCATTTAAATTTATGTGTTGATGACTTATCAGAAGCGAGACATTTCTTTGAAACATTTTTTGATTTTCAATTTTTAGAGCAAAAGGGAAAGGCATTATTAGTAATGAGTGATGAGAGTGGATTTATACTGGTGCTAAGCGACCCCAAAGCATTTAAGGGGAATAAGGAAGTGATGTATCCTGAAGCTTTTCATATTGGTTTTTTAGTGGATACTTCAAATGAAGTTGATCAAGCGTATAATCGTTTAGTAGCAGGCGGCATTGAAATAGATAAGGAACCTTATTCGATGCGAGGTAGTAGTTATGGTTTTTATTTTACAGTATTTAATGGCTTATTAATTGAAGTGTCTTGTCTTGATTATAGAGAAGGTATGAAAGTTTCACTGTAAAGTAAAAAAGACAGACTAATAAATAGTCTGTCTTTTCACATTAATTCTTCACATCATCATAAAGTTCAAGTGCCTCTTTCACATTCAATCCATTTTTCACAATGCCATGTATTGCTTGGATCATCGCAGCTGGGTGCTCGGATTGCCATATGTTTCGGCCCATGTCTACTCCAATTGCTCCTTCTTGCAATGCATTGTACGTAATGTTTAATGCGTCTTCAATTGAATCTAGTTTTGGGCCGCCCGCGATGACGACTGGGGCAGGGCATGTGCTCGTTATTTTTTCGAATCCTTCGCAGTAATACGTTTTAATAATATCAGCACCCATTTCAACACATACGCGGGAAGCAAGTGCTAGAAAGCGAGCTTCACGTTTTTGTAATTCCTTTGCGACTGCGGTAATGCCGAGTACTGGTAGGCCGTAATCATGAGCTTCAGAAACTACATTTGCGAGATTTGTAACAGTTTGTGTTTCATAGTCTGATCCGACAAAAACAGAAACGCCAACGCCAATTGCGTTTTGCTTCACTGCTTCCTTCACAGGTGTAACAATTGTTTCATTCGCTAAATCTTTACCGACGACAGTAGCGCCACCAGATACACGCATAACCATCGGTGTGTTGCAGTTTTCAGGAATGCAGGAGCTAAGTACACCGCGTGTTAAAAAGAGGGAGTCTGTATAAGGAAGTAAGTTTTTAACTGTTTCAAGTGGTTGTTCTAGTCCGTGAATTGGTCCTAAGAAATAACCGTGATCTATTGCTAACATAACCGCTCTACCATCAGGTAAAATTGTATTTAATCGATTTTTAAATCCCCAAGTCATTCAAAATCACTCCTTCGTTAATGTTGGATTTTCCGTTTGTACCGTATCTTTATTTGGTAAATGTGGTGACTTTATAAAAACAGCTTTAAAAGGTTTGTCAGAATGGTTAATCAGATAGTGAGATTCATGAGGGCGAACTTGCAGGACATCACCTTGTTTAATCGGAACTCTTTCGTTATTTACATAGAAGTCTATTTCACCTTCTAATGCATAAAAGACCTCTTCGCACGTCGTATGATAATGGTTTTGAAACTCCTGGCCCGGTTGAATGACAACAAGGCCAAGATCAATATTTGGCCCTTGTATTAAATATTTCGGCCCGTTATCACCGAAGCGATAGGAGAAGTCATTTTCATTCGCTTTTAACATACAGTTCACTCCTTTATGTAATGTGTTACAGTGCACCAGGCGCAATCCACATATGTGAGGTGAGCCCTTTATCAGCTAAAGCGAGCTGACTGTCATATACAGTTTTCCATGTTTCATAGAACTCTTTATATAGTTCGTGATTTTCAGTAACTGGTTCGAATGTTTGCTCCCACTGTACAAACTCTTCGGCAGTTTCTTCCATAGATGAATATATGCCAGCACCAACTCCAGCAGCAATCGCAGTTCCTAAAGCAGCTGCTTCTTTCACAACAGGTACTTTTACAGGAATACCGAGTACGTCTGATAGAATTTGTGGCCATAGTTTTCCTTTAGCGGCACCGCCAGCAAAAATAACTTCAGAAGGGAATGTGCCAGTTAGATTTTTTATTAATTTTAAGTTTCCAAGTGTAATGAAGGCTGCATTTTCTTCAATAGCACGAAACAGTTCTTTTTTTCCGCATTTGTCAGCGTCTAAACTTAAATTTAAGAATGAAGGTGCGGCATGACGCCAAGAAATGTAGTTCATAACGTTTGAAAAAGTAGGGATAATGCCATGTGAACCGACAGGTACGTCTTTCGCTTGTTCTTCTAGTAATTCATAAGCATCTACACCAAGTTTATCAGCAAGTTTCTTTTCTTCTTGGCAAAAAGCGTCTCGAAACCAGCGCATAACGAGACCTGGGAAAAAGGCGATTGTTTCATATTGCCATAGGTTCGGAACGACGTGACAATTTACTCGAATCGCAGCATGTGGATCTGTTATTGGCTCAGTAACATTCACTTCTTGTTGCCAAAAGCTACCCCCGCATATTAACGTTTGATTCGGTTTCACGATTCCTGTTCCGAGCGATGCCATTTGAGCATCTCCACCCCCGGCGACGACAGGAATCCCTTCACGTAATCCAGTTAATGCTGCACACTCTTTTGTAACGTTGCCAATTACTGTACCAGCTTCATTTACTGTTGGTGAAAATGGCAAAGATAGACCGCACTCCTTAGCGACATCGTTATCCCACACTCTATTTTGTAAGTCAAAAATACCTGACGTGCATCCGTTTGAGGGATCAATTTGTAGTACGCCGCTTAGTTTATATAAAATCCAATCGTTTAACATTGTAAAAGAGTGAATAGTATTATAGACGTCGGGTTCATGTTTTTTTATCCAGAGTAGGCGTGGTAAAGCACCTAATGAAAAAGTTTGACCAGACTTTGTATATAAATCTTTTTCAAGATGTGACCGAATTTCTTTTAATTCACTAACTTCGACGGATGCGCGCCCATCAACATTTGCACACGCCCATATTTCTTGCCCATCTTGATCATATAAAACAAATCCTTCTCGCATACTTGTAGCGCTAATAGCAAGAATAGAAGAGGCAGGAGTGTTGTTTTTTTGAAGCACCTCTTTCGTACATTCTTGTACTAGCTTCCAATTTTCTACTACATCAAAGTTCATAGAGCCTGGATAACGAAGGTCAGATTTGTGAATCCATTCTTTTTGACTTACTGCAATTTGATTACCATGTAAATCAAAAAGAACTGCTCGAATGCTCCCTGTACCAGCATCGAAAGCTAATAAATGGGACATTAACAATCACCATCCTTTCGTAATAAGGAGAGGGCAGTTTCCTCATCGGTAATTAATGAATGAATAAACTTTCCTTTTAAGGCACCATAAATTGCATCTATCTTTTCAGTACCTCCAGCAACACCGACGACATGCTTCATATTGCGCAAAATAGAGAGGGGCGTGCCAATTAGACGATTGTGATGCGAGAGTTCTAATAAATCGCCATTTGTATTATAAAACTGTCCTAAAATATCGCCAGCACCGTTTTGACTACGAATATATGTCATCTCACGTAGTGTTAATTTTTCTTCTTTTACAATCGTAGCGTCTTGAGATAATCCCCCAATACCGACAACAGCCGTATGAGCAAGTGAAGCGACTTGAAGCATATCTTTTACACTCGGTTCTGATAGAATACTTTGTGCCATTTCGGTTGTAGACGCTAGAAACGGCGTAGGGATAATGTGAAGTTCGCCTTGCATGTAGTGTAAATAGTTTTGTTTTCTCGGGAGATAGTGATTTACCCCGCCTGTGAGCGTTACGATTGAAAGGTTGATAGAACTTTCAAAATGAATGTTTTCTAGCATTTTGCTAATTGTTTCTCCCCAGCCAATACCGAGTAAATCGCCTTGCTGGAGATGAGTTTCTAAATATTGTGCAGCAGCTTTTCCGAGAGAAGCGTGATAATTGTTTACTGGGGTAGGGATAATAAAAGCATCTTTTAAGTGGAATTTTTTCATTAGGTCACGCTCAATACTTAAACAGTGCAAACCAGTCCCTTTTACGTGAAATGTAACGATACCTTCACTCCGCGCTTTATCTAATAACCGGACGACTTTATTTCTTGAAATATGAAGAAGTGACGCGATCTCCTGTTGTGTTAATTGGTCTTTATAATAGTACCAAGCTACTTTAGTTAATAAATTTTCTTCAAAGTTCAGCTGAGTCATACTCTTCATCCCTTTCAACAATTGACCACAGCTTAAACATATGTACCATATATTTTGTTTATTCCAGTTGAAACGATTAATAGTACGTAGAAAAAAGTGTTCTAGATATAAAAAAAGGAATATACAATGCTACAAAACAAGTAGAACAAATAATCATTTTCTCAAAAAATGTTCTGGATAAAGGCAGGTGACATCATGTGGAGAACGTACCTTTATTACAAGTAAAGAAAATGAGTAAGGCGTTTTTAAATCAACTTGTATTAAAAGAAGTGAACTTACAAGTAGAGCGCGGAGATATATACGCTTTAGTGGGGGGAAATGGCGCCGGGAAATCAACATTAATGAAAATATTAACGGGGTTATATTCGTATGATGATGGAGAGATGTATGTAAAAGGAAGGAAGCAACAGTTTTCAAATCCATCAGAAGCACACCGAAAAGGTATTTATTTAATACCGCAAGAACCACTCATTTTTCCGCATATGACTATTGAAGAAAATATATGTATCGGGTTAAAAGAAAAGAAAAAGAAACTAAAAGTACAGATTCAGCAATTGATTAGCAGCTTAGGATGGGATATTGACCTTAATAAACTAGGAGGAACATTATCGATTGCGCAACAACAGTTAGTAGAAATCGTTAGAGGATTAATAAGAGAAGCTGAGATTCTTATTCTAGATGAGCCAACATCGACATTAACAACACACGAAATTAAGAGTCTTTTTGTGTTGATGAAAAGTTTACAAGAAAAAGGAATTGGGATGATTTATATTACGCATCGTTTTCCAGAAATCTTTGAAATTGCCAACAAAGTAGCAATACTACGTGATGGAATGATTGTAAGCCAAGGTAATGTATGTGACTATACATATGACATGCTGATGGAGGGACTATTGCCAAAAGGATATAAACAGAAAGAGAAAATAGAAGTAGTTCAAGAGACAGCAAAGACGAAAAAAATATTAGAAGTGGTTGATATAAATGGTCACGCATTCGAAAATATATCATTCACTGTACATGCGGGTGAGGTTGTAGGTGTTGCTGGCATTATAGGATCTGGCAGAACGGAATTAGCAGAAGCGATATTTGGATTGAAAACTATAAAATCAGGGTCTATCTTATTGGGTGGAAAATCAATTGATACGTGTTCTTTGCATAAAAGGCTAGACGAAGGACTAGTTTATGTACCAGAGGATAGGGCGAGGAATGGAATTTTCTCAATTGCTTCTGTTAAAGAAAATATTGCAGCAGCAAGTTTATATCAAAATAATCGCTTTTTTATAAATCAAGAAAAAGAAAGCGCTTTAGTTAATTCGTTTATAGAACAGTTCCGAATTGTTGTACAGAATATGAATAAAGAACTGGCATCTTTATCAGGAGGTAATCAGCAGAAGGTCGTGCTTGCGAAGTATCTTGCATGTAATCCTAAAATTATTATTCTTGATGAGCCGACTCGCGGAATTGATGCGAAAGCAAGGCTTGAAGTGTATGAGACGATAAAAAAAATGAAAAGGGAAGGACTCGCAATTTTATTAATCTCTTCAGATGTTGAAGAAATTGTCCAATTAGTAAACCGTGTATATGTAATGAGAAATGGGCGATTTGTTTCTCATATGGAAAAAGAACAACTGAGTGTGAATGAAGTTACACGCCTTGCATACGGAGGTGTAGCGGAATGAAACATATGTTAAAAATGCATGAAACGTCTATCATACTGTTACTACTAATTTATATAGCTATTGTAGGAATGATAAACCCTAGTTTTATTCAATTTAACTCGTTATCTTTACTGATGAAATCAAGCGTTATTTTAGTCGTGCTAGCAATCGGTCAATCGTTCGTCTTATTTACGAAAAATATAGATGTATCAGTTGGTTCAAGCATGGGGCTAAGTGCAGCAGTTTGCGGAATGATGTTAACGAATGGGTATAGTGCATTCTTGTCGATATTTGTAGCTATTATACTTGGAGCCATTATCGGTTTCGTAAATGGTATTGGAGTTGCGAAGTTTCGGGTACCAGCCATTATTATGACATTAGGCATGTTAGGAATTATTAGAGGTACAATGTTAATTTTCACAGGCGGGAAGTGGATTGAAGATATTCCAAACGATTTTAAGCAGCTGTCATCTATCATCATTCTTGGTTTACCTATAACTGTATGGTTCGTTCTTATTATTTTACTACTACTATACTTCTTTTTAAGAAAAGTGCCATTGGGAAGATACTTTTATGCGGTAGGTGATAATGAAGATGGCGCGAGGCTTATTGGTATACCTGTAAATAAAGTGAAGATATATGCGTTTATGATTTCAGGGATAAGCGCTGCGCTCGCTGGTTGCATATTTGTTATGAATATCGGTTTCGTGCCAAATCAAACAGGTACAGGATTAGAATTACAAGTAATCGCAGCCGCTGTACTAGGAGGAATTCATTTAAAAGGAGGAACAGGATCTTTATTTGGAGCTGCATTAGGAGCGTTATTTTTAGAAACAATAAGTAGCTCACTCGTCTTTTTAAAAATACCAGCATTTTGGAATAATGCTATTTCAGGTTTTTTATTATTACTTATCATCATATTAGATAGTGTTATGAAAAAGTGGAAGGCAGAAAGGAGGATGAATCTATGAAGTATGTATATAGATGGGAAGGGGTTCTAATTGTATTACTTCTTGTAGAATTCATCCTTTTTAGTTTAATAAATAGTGATTTCTTAAATATTAGTAATCTCCTTTTTAGTACAAATGATTTTCTATTTATCGCAATTGCGGCGATACCAATGACTTTTGTTATAGTAACAGGAGGAATTGATGTATCGATCGGCTCAATAATGGGGCTCACTTCAATCTTAATCGGTGTACTTTGGATGAACGGAATACCTATTTTGTTTGCTGTTATAATCGCCCTAATAATTAGTTGTTTAGCAGGCGCTTTAAACGGACTCATTATAAAAATGACGGATGTAGAACCACTCGTCGTTACACTCGGAACGATGTTTTTATACGGGGGAATTGCCCTCGTCATTTCAGGAGGGGCAGGTGCTTCTGGGTACGAAGGAATAAGCGGTTTACCTGACACATTTGTACAACTGGCAAACGGTAGTTTTATAGGAATACCGAATTTATTATGGCTACTGATCGTATTAACAGTTTTATGTACTGTATTATTTCACCGAACTATATACGGGCGCCATGTAAAATTAACAGGTGCGAACGAAAATACAGCAAAATACACCGGGATTAAAACGAAAAAAGTAGTCATTATTGCTTACATACTTTCAGGGTTAGGAGGTGGATTAGGAGGCGCTTTCTTAACTGCCTACTTCGGTTCCGCACGTGCTGATATGGGAAGTGAAACAATTTTACCAATCATTACAGCAGTCGTATTAGGCGGGACACTTATTACGGGGGGAAAAGGAAGTATTATTGGTACTGTACTAGCGAGTATTTTTATTGGGCTCATGCAGTATGGCTTGCAAATGACGGGTTTAACAAATGAACAATCCAATGTAGTAATAGGTATTATCCTTATTCTTTCAGTTATTATGAGACATTTCAAATTACATCAATTCTTAGCGGAGAAAAGAAAGAATTTGCATAAGGGGGAAATGTCATGAAGAGAAAACTGGGGATTGTATTGATTGTATGTATTTGTTTAATCGGTTTAATTGCGTGTTCTAGCCAAACGGCAGATAAGAAAAAGGTTGATGATGTGAAATTTGCATTTATTCCGAAATTAACAGGAGTTGGTTTCTTCACATCGGGTGGTGAAGGGGCAAAAGAGATGGGAGATAAGTTAGGCGTGCAAGTGAAGTATGATGGACCGTCTGAAGCGAGTGTTTCAGGGCAAGTTAAATATATAAACAATTTCATTAATCAAAACTATGATGCGATTATGGTTTCATCTACGTCAGTGGATGGGTTATCGCAATCACTGCAACGTGCTAAGAAAAAAGGGATGACGGTGTTAACATGGGATTCTGATGTGAATCCGAAAGACCGTTCCTTTTATATCAGCCAAGGAACACCAGACCAACTTGCTAATTTATTAATAGAAATGACTTCAAAGCAAATTGGAGATAAAGGAAAAGTAGCCTTCTTTTATTCTAGCCCGACAGTAACGGATCAAAACCAATGGGTAACGAAAGCGAAAGAAATTATTAAAAAGAAATATCCGAACTGGGAAATTGTAACGACGCAGTACGGTGAAAATAATGCGCAAAAGTCTTTGTCAGTAGGAGAGAATATTTTAAAAACGTATCCTGATATTAATGCAGTCATTTGTCCAGATGCAACGGCACTTCCGGCAATGGCACAAGCAGCTGAAAATTTAAAAATGGATAAAAAGGTTGTCGTAACTGGCTTCTCTACACCAAACGTTATGCGTGATTACGTAAAACGAGGAACAGTAGCACAATTTGGTTTATGGGATGTAAAACAACAAGGTGCTCTCGCAACGTATGTAGCAAATGAAATTGTTGTAAAAGGGAAGAAGTTAAAAGTAGGGGATAGCTTCGAAGTAAAAGGAATTGGAAAAGTGAAGGTAGAGCCAAACTCCATTCAAGGATATGATTATGAGGCAGAAGGGAATGGAATTATCGTATTACCAGAACGAGTTGTATTTACGAAAGATAATATTGATAAGTATAATTTTTAGTAGACAAAAAAACGTCCGAATATATCGGACGTTTTTTTATTTCTTCATTAATTATGAACAGTTTCTTTTTCGTTTAATCCAAGTGTACGACCAGTAGAAGTGTGAAGATCTTGGAACAATCTTGGATTTTCAGTTAGTGAAATGCCATATGAAGGAATCATTTCTTTTATTTTTTCTTCCCATTCTACCATGCGGCTTGGGAAACATTTTTCTAATACTTCAAGCATGACGTGAACAGCAGTAGAAGCACCTGGTGATGCGCCTAGTAATGCGGCGATTGAGCCGTCAGCTGCACTTACTACTTCTGTACCAAATTGAAGTGTCCCTTTACCACCAGCATCAGTATCTTTAATTACTTGTACACGTTGCCCAGCAACTACAATATCCCAATCTTCACTTTTCGCGTTCGGAATGAATTCGCGTAATTCTTCCATACGTTTTTCATGTGATAACATAACTTGCTGAATTAAGTATTTTGTAAGTCCCATTTCTTTTACACCAGCGGCTAACATCGTTAAGACGTTATTCGGTTTTACAGAACCGATTAAGTCAAGATTTGAACCTGTTTTTAAGAATTTAGGTGAGAAGCCTGCGAATGGTCCAAACAGTAAAGCTTTTTTATTGTCTATATATCGCGTATCTAGATGAGGTACAGACATTGGCGGAGCACCAACCTTAGCTTTACCGTACACTTTCGCATGATGTTGCTCTACAACTTTTTGGTTTTTACATACCATAAATAGTCCACTTACCGGGAATCCACCGATATGTTTTGATTCAGGGATACCAGTCTTTTGAAGTAGAGGTAGGCTACCGCCACCGCCGCCAATAAAGACGAATTTAGCAGTATGATGCTCAATTTTACCACTATTCATATCGTGTACTTTTACTTCCCACAAACCATTTTTCGTGCGCTTAATATTTTCGACACTATGCTTGTAGTTTAGCTCGACATTTTTTGTTTTTAAGTAATCAAACAACATACGTGTTAATGCACCGAAGTTAACGTCTGTTCCAGAGTCAATCTTCGTTGCCGCCATCGGTTCATTAGATGTGCGGCCTTCCATAATGAGTGGAAGCCATTTTTTTAATGTTTCAGGAGCATCAGAAAATTCCATTCCTTGAAACAGTGGATTTTTTGAAAGCGCTTCAAAACGGTTTTTTAGAAACTCAACATTTTTTTCCCCTTGTACTAAACTCATATGAGGTAGTGGCATAATAAAATCTTGTGGATTACGAATTAATTTGCTCTTTACAAGATATGCCCAAAATTGTCTTGAAAGCTGGAATTGCTCATTCACTTTTACAGCCTTACTAATATCTATAGATCCGTCAGCTTTTTCGGAAGTATAGTTCAGTTCGCATAGCGCAGAATGCCCTGTACCTGCATTATTCCATTCGTTAGAGCTTTCTTCCCCGGCACTTGCGAGTTTTTCAAAAACTTTAATTTCCCATTCTGGTGCTAATTCTTTTAGTAATGAGCCTAACGTTGCACTCATAATTCCTGCACCAATTAAGATAACGTCTGTTTTTTGCTGCATGTTGCTCATGATAATCTCTCCATCCCCTATATTGGCAAAAAAGTGTAGGTGTTTTCTATGTCTAAGCCGTAAAAGAGAAACACCGCCTAGGCCCCACCTAGGTGTATACCTTTTTTGTCTCAATTATATAACCATCTCATACTCTATTATAATAATTAATAGACTAAAATATCTAGTGTTATCTGATAATTTTAAACTATTTAACGTTTTATTCGCTAAAAATCTTATTTAACAAGCTCTTTTAAGGTGATAAATAGAAAAAAATTACAGTTTGAAATTATCTCGAAAAAGCTTACGTATCCTTAAGGGACTAAATCGAGTACCTTTTTATGGAATTATTCTTTCTGCAATGGTAAGATTATTCTGAAAAATAAAAAGGAGGGACTCTAATGTGTACAAAAGAACAAATTTCAAACTTATTTCGAAACTTTTCAATAAAGGAATGTAAAGGGTCAAGTGATTTATATGAATATTTATCAATGAAAATTGCTGAAGATGAGGAAGTACTTACACTATCGTCCTATGCTCAGGTAGGTCAACCAGTCCCAAACTTACTATTAGGTGCAGTACATTATTTATTGCTAGCAGGGAAAGAACATCATTTAAAAACGTATTATAGTAGTTTAGTTGAAAATGCTGATACAAATTTAGATAAAGCTTTTAATCATTTTAAAGATTTCTGTAAAGAGTACCGAGAAGAAATCATTACTTTGTTACAAACGAAACTCGTTCAAACAAATGAAGTAAGACGGTGCGCATACTTATACCCAAGTTTCTGCTACATATTTAACAAAGTGAAGAAGCCGTTAGCGTTAATTGAAATTGGGACAAGTTCTGGGTTGCAACTGTTCTGGGACCAATATAGTTATTCGTACGGGACGGATGAAATGTACGGAAATATAAATTCAAATGTGCATGTAACTTCTGAAATAAGAGGGACGAATGTGCCGCATTTTCTAAAAGAAAGCCCATCTGTCGTAGAAAGAATTGGACTGGACTTACATGTGAATGATTTACATAATAAGGAAGATTATTTATGGTTACGTGCTTTAATTTGGCCAGAACATAAAGAAAGGCTTGAGATGTTTGATCAAGCTGCATCTTTAGTGAAAAATGAATCTGTCCAATTAATAGAAGGAGACGGTGTAGAGCTATTATCATCTATTATTGAACAAATAAGTGAAGAAGCTGTTATTTGTATTTTCCATACACATGTTGCAAATCAAATACCAGAACAAGTAAAACATAAGTTAGAAAAACAAATACAAGAAATTGGCGCAAAACGTGATGTATTCCACCTGTATAACAACATGTGGGATCGTGACCTTCATATTGATTATTATATTAACGGAAACGAATATCGTGAAACGGTTGGAGAAACAGAAGGGCACGGGAGATGGTTTAGCTGGAAGATTGGAAATGAGACGCTTATTTAGATTAATAGGGGCGCCCTCACTTGTAAAAGATGGGTCCATAGGCTCAAGCATTGACTAAATGGTTAAGGAATAAATGTATTAGTAACATACAAAAAATGCTTCGGAGAAATCCTAAGCATTTTTTGAATTACATTTAAACCCCATAATGGATCATGTACTTCTGTTCTACTGCAGCTTGTACAATTTTTGAAGCTAACTCATTCAGCTCATCAGATTTTCTGAAGAACTTTGAGGATGTAACTGTTTCATAGCAAATTGCTAATGATTCAGGCGGGATAATTGTAATACCACAATAAGCTAAACCGTATTTCTGATTTTTGACTGTATGGAAGTAGGTTTTCATAATTGATAAATTTTGATTTAAACTACTGATAATATCATCATCAACAGATATACAATGATATTTCTCTGGTGTATAATCTTCGTAATTTTTTTGAGAAGTAAAATCGTCAATTATTCCAAAATCATGGACACATGCCATCATTATCATCCTTTCAACTTTAATAAAGTGAGTTCTATTAAAGTAAAATCGTCATTTTGTTTACGTGTAATAGAAATGATTATGTAGTTCATTAGTATAGTACTTCATAAAATATCTTCGTTTCTTCTTCGTGAAGACAGTTTACTTATCGGTAAACTCATCGGGAGCCCAAGTGGCGATTTCATTCCCAGGTGCAGCGACTACAAGCCATTGCTCACATAGGACACCAGCTTGCCAACATTCATAATAATCATGAAAACCATTTAAAAAAATAATTTGTCCACTCTCTAATGTAATAATTAAATGAGGGCTTTCTAAGCCAAGTTGTATATCGGTAACTTTTTGTCTTCTTATCTTACATATTCTTTCATATTCTTCTTTCTCAGAATAAACTTCAAATTCATCTTCATTTAATGGGTAGCTTTTTTGAGGTTTATTAAATAAACACCATTTGGATTCGATATTGATATATAATTGTCCGTCATAATCAACTGAGTCGTGAAAGTTTGTGAAATGAATCTTTATAGCGCCTGGAGAAATACCAAATTGTAATCCATCAACTTGGGATCCGATGAATAGATTTTTTAACACTTTTTCAGCGTGAATTTTATCCTCTGTATTCATTATTGAATTCCTCCTTTTCATAAAAATATACCTTATATTTTTATTGTAATAAATAAATTTTCATGTAAAATGAACCTTTTGTGAAAAACGAGCGAATATAGTGTGAAAGATCACGAGAGGGGAATGAAACTTTGGATGAAGTACAATTAAAAGAATGGCTATATAAACGAAAGTATGTTATCCAAAAAAGAGCTTGAGAAAGTTTTACTTTCGGTGATTGAATAGTTATTCGGTATAAGTGATTGATAATTATATTATGTAAACTTACTTTTACAAAACATCCATTTTTTAAAATGGATGTTTTGCATTTAGATAGATTAGGTGGAGTATATAGTTTAAAAAAGCGGAATACTTTGCGGAAAGTTAAAGACATTTTTCGGATCATATTTCGCTTTTACTTTCATTAATCGGTCAAAGTTGCAACTGAAGTATGCATCTGGCCAATTTTTAATGGATAGATCAGGCGTATTAACGTAGACACCTTTTGTAAATGGAAGCATCGCTAAGCGGAAGTCTTCAACCCATCGAATACTTCCAGCGGCACCTTCTGGTTGCTCCCAAGTAGCGAATATTGACATGTTTGATAGTGCTTTTCGGTAAAAGTAAGCAGTTGCCTCATTTGGCACCTCAGCAACAGCACCGCCTAATCCGTGGAAAAATACGGAGGTGGTGGAAAAGGGTAAGTTAAATCGTAATTTCTATTTGATTGCCTTCTGGATCGCCTATTACACTTTCATAATAGCCATCTCCAGTAAAACGTGGTCCATTTAATAAAGGATAACCAGCATCTTTTATCACCTTTGTCAGTTCATTCACACGTTCTTCACTACCGACAGAAAAAGCCATATGAGCATAGCCAGTTATGTTTAAATTAGGCTTATTTTCAATCCCTTTTTTACGCATAAGTTCAAGTCTTGCTCCAGATTCGAACGTAATAAAATAAGATTCAAATTGTTTCGTTTTATTATGATATAAAGAGTTTGCTTTACCATTAAAGTATTTCATATAAAAATCACGCATACATTCTAAGTCATTTACCCAAATTGCAATATGTTCAATTTTCATAGGTTTCACCAATCCTATCTGTATCAATTAGGCTTCCACTGTATTAAATTTGCATTTGCATTGCAACAATTTTGCTTCGCTATTAAAGCTAGTTGTTAATTTTTGATTATGTACGTACATACAATATGTAATTAAGTGAATGACCATCATAGTAATTACAGAAAAGGGTGAATGAAGCATATGAATCAATTTGAGCAAATGATGTACGTTGGTGTCATCATGTCTATTGTACTATCCGTAATGATTTTAGGGTCCTTATATTATAATCCTCGACTTTCGTTAACTGATTATCCGAAAGATATTCAAAAAGTAGTTTTTCCAAAATCGATTCATGAAAAAAAGCAAACCATTTATTTTAATATTGTATATAATACTATTCTTTTCGGTACTCCTTTCATTTCTACATATATACTACATAAGCATGAAAAGTTAATGTATATGGATGCCTATTTACACACTTTTGGTATTTTAATGATTTTCAATTTAGTAGATTTACTTATAATTGATTGGCTAATTTTTTGCTGGATTACTCCAAGGTTTGTTGTGATTCCTAGTACGGAAGGTATGAAAGGATATAAAGATTATAAGTTTCATTTAAGAGGGGCTATTGTCGCTACTCAAATTTTAGCAATCGTAAGTTTATTTTTGGCGGGAATTGCCACAACTATTTAGTGTGAAGAAGGGCATGGAGCTTTTATAAAAGATAAGGAGATTTATAATATATAGAATTAGAAATGAGAATTTGATAGTATTGGAGTAAGGAGTTTTAATAACAGTATATTAAACAATATTAATATACTGTTGCAAATGTTTTGATATTATGTAAAATTATACAATTTTACGGAGGCATTTGATAAAATTCAAAAAAATTTAATGGAGGCTAATATGAAAAAAGTAATTGGCGCAGCAACAGCAACTGTTTTTGGATTAGGAGCGTTTACCACAACTGCTACCGCAGAAACAATCGTAACAGCAGATGTACTTAACGTACGTGAAAAACCGACTACAGAATCAAAAGTGGTCGAAAAAGTAAAGAATGGGCAAGAGTTAAAAGTCATAAATACCGAAGATGGCTGGTCAAAAATTGAGTTGAATGGTAAAGAAGTGTTTGTAAGTTCGGAGTTTACAAAAGATGTATATCATGTAACGGCGAATTTGTTAAATGTACGTACTGAAGCAAACACAGATTCAGAAATTCTTGGCAGACTAAAAAAAGATGATGTAATTGAATCAACGCATCAAGTAAAAGACGGATGGTTGCAATTTGAGTATAAAGGAAAAACTGCTTATGCAAACGTTTCTTTCCTATCAAGTACAGCACCAACTGAAAAGAAAACTGAAGAGAAAACGAAGCAAGTAGCGAAAGTACAAAAATCAGTTAAAGAAAAGAAAGAAGTAAAGACGCAGAAAGTAGCAAAAGCGAAAGAAACAACGAAAGCACAAGAAATAGTAAAGCCTAAAGAAGAGGCAAAAGTAGTAAAAGTTAAAGAAGAAGGGAAAGCGCAAGAAATAGTAAAACCTAAAGAAGAAGGGAAAGCGCAAGAAATAGTAAAACCTAAAGAAGAGGCAAAAGTCAAAGAAGAAGTAAAAGTTAAAGAAGAAGAAAAAGCGCAAGAAATAGTAAAGCCTAAAGAAGAGGCAAAAATCAAAGAAGAAGTAAAAGTTAAAGAAGAAGAGAAAGTGCAAGAAATAGCAAAGGCTAAAGAAGAAGAAAAAGCGCAAGAAATAGCAAAAGCTAAAGAAGAAGAGAAAGCGCAAGAAATAGCAAAAGCTAAAGAAGAAGAGAAAGCGCAAGAAATAGCAAAAGCTAAAGAAGAAGAGAAAGCAAGAGAAATAGTAAAAGCTAAAGAAGAAGAGAAAGCAAGAGAAATAGCAAAAGCTAAAGAAGAAGAGAAAACAAGAGAAATAGCAAAAGCTAAAGAAGAAGAGAAAGCAAGAGAAATAGCAAAAGCTAAAGAAGAAGAGAAAACAAGAGAAATAGCAAAAGCTAAAGAAGAAGAGAAAGCAAGAGAAATAGCAAAAGCTAAAGAAGAAGAGAAAACAAGAGAAATAGCAAAAGCTAAAGAAGAAGAGAAAGCAAGAGAAATAGCAAAGGCTAAAGAAGAAGAGAGAGCGAAAGAAGCATCTAAAAACAACATACAGTCTGCTAAACGTGAATTAACGGTAGTAGCGACAGCGTATACTGCTGATCCAAGTGAAAATGGTACATATGGTGGACGCGTTTTAACTGCGATGGGGCATGATTTAACGGCAAATCCGAATATGAGAATTATCGCAGTTGACCCGAAAGTAATCCCATTAGGATCTAAAGTATGGGTAGAAGGCTATGGAGAAGCGATCGCTGGTGATACTGGAAGTGCAATTAAAGGTAATCGTATTGATGTTTTAATGGGTTCAAAAAGTAAAGCTATGAATTGGGGAAGACAAACTGTTAAAGTGAAAATTTTATAATAACAATAATTATCCAAATAGAAGTCAGTTCTCTTTATTGAGGCTGGCTTTTATTTTTTTAGTAGAAGGATAATAGGATTTTTAAATGACTTATTAATAAACCTGTAATAAAACATAAAAATTGTCTCATGTTTAGAAAAACTATTAAGAATGAGGTAAGGAAGTAGAACAGAAGGTTATTGAGAAGTAGAGAAGAATAGTATGTTGAAAACGAAGGGTTAACGTATAATGAAATATATACATCGGATCAAATCGTTTACTAAACACTTTCACTCATAATAGTGTAATTAAGTTCAAAGGATAGGTGTATTTCATGAAAGAAGTAAGAGAATATATTGAAACAAAGAAACAAGGTGTATTGGAGTTGCAAATAAAAGAAACGGCAGAAAAGCTAGGTGCTGCTTTCCAAAATCAATATAGGGATCTTATTAAATTAGTTAATAATGCTGAAATAGGGGAATGGATACTATATCCGATTAAAAGATAATAGAAATGTAACGAAAACTTGGGATGATATTGTTAGACAAAATATTGACATGAGAGATGAGTCTATACCAGAAAATCTTATCATAATTGGTGACGATGGTTCAGGGGATAAATTGTGCTTTAAAATAAATAATGGAAAAATGGATGATAAAATATATATTTGGTATCACGCGGATGACGAAATGGAAGAAATATCTCCGAGTTTAAAAGAATTTATTATGGAAACTATTCAGGAAGACGATGTTTTTTAGTCTTAATTATTATCATTTTGTGAATCATTCTTATAAAAGGCGAGGATAGAATATGACAATAGAATTATATGGCGCACATTGTAATGAGCGGAAAGGGTATAGAGTAATTGAAGGAAGAGGTTCATATAATCATTACTTTGGCGGTCAAGATTGTAATTTGCCAGTATGTAAGTTATGCGGTGAGAAGATGCATCAAATTCTCTGTTTTGATTTAAAAGATGGGAGACTTGCTGAACTTAAAAGTAATGAACTAAATATTTTACCATTCGTTTCATGCTTGAACTGTGCGATGGTGTGGGAACCGCAATATTTTCAGTTAAGTGATAGAGGTAAAACAGTTCAAATCATAAAGCAGCAAAATACAGAAGAATGGATAATGGAAGAGGAAGATAAGTTACCAGCTTCATTACCAAAAACAACGGTAAAGCTTATAAATATGAAAAATGAAGATATACCTACAGATGAAGATAGTTACTGGGAAGCTTTTGACTTGTTCGGTTCTGAATATGTATGTAGATTATTAGGGGCACCATTATATGCGGATCTTCCAGAGCATTTGGCGTGTCCAACTTGTTCTAAAGAGATGAAGTATGTTGCTACAATTACACAAGATATCGAGGAACGTGAACTTATTTCAGTAGTTGATTTCCAGTTTGGGGAAATGAATATATACTATTATTTATGTAAAGATTGTTCAATTATAAAAACGGAAACACAAAATACATAACAAGACTAACATATTATATTAGTCTTGTTTTTGTATCGCAACATCATTAAGAATCGCATCAAATATATCTTTTTGCATAAAGTTATCTGTAAAAATAGTTTCTCTGGCAACCTCAATTGTATCGTGCGGATTATACCATTTTTGGAGGGAATCTTCACCAAATTCATATCGTTTGTCCCTTGTGTTATGTCGTCTAATAGTTTCCTCTAATGATAAATCAAAGTAATATGCAAATGCATTTTCATCAAAATAACGAATTAATTCTTTTAACATCTCACCATACCTATGACTGTTCAATATACCTTCTAAAATAACAAATTCACATTTTCCTTTTCCGTACTTCGTAATTTCAAATAGTAAATCATGTGATAAATTACCCATTGTGTCGTGTACTCTAAGCATATCTCTACGTACAACATCCTGTGATACTAAAAGTGTTCCTTGTCCGAAATGTTCTTGTAGTTGTTTTGCAATCGTTGTTTTACCACTTGCGGAGTTTCCTCTAAGAATGATTAAAGTGGATGTAAGTATAGGATTAGACATAATGTATTTCCCCCCAACAGCATTAATTATATAGAAAATTTTAACAAATAAAGTGAGGAAAGTGTATAATTAATATGATGGATATTTAAGGAGGGGGTAAGATGGGAGATATATTAAAAAATGCACAACCTATATGGAAACGGACTTGGTTTCGTTATCTAGGGGCATTTTTTATTGTTCAGTTACTGTTTACCCCGCATTAAAGGGCAGTAAGACCCCCACCTCAAAATTCAGCGAAAGCGAAGAAGTTAGGTGGGGGGATCAACTGCCCGTAAAAGCCCGATTGGTTCAACTAATAATCAGTGGGGGATGAACAAAACCCCCACTGATTAAAGTTTCACTTTATTTTGTGTGAAATCACTGCGTGGGCGCCAAACTTTAGGCCAGGCGGAGAGTTTTTTAATAGAATATTAAATTCTCAATTTTTCACTGAATGGTTCACACTCTATACAATCCCGCAATTTAACGTATTTACAGCATTTTTTGCGATTACATTACTACCATATGCATTAGTAGGTGCAATGAAAGATGTAACAGCAAGAAAAAATATAAAGAAATAATAGAGGTATAATATGCTTTTTCAAAAAGAAGGTTTATTGATTAGATACGTAATGGAAGATGATGCATCTATCATTTCTAAATGGTTAACGGACCCAGCAGTCCTGCGGTATTACGAAGGACGAGATAATCCGCAATCTGTAGAAAAGGTGCTTGATCATTTTATACATAGTCCAAACAGTAATGAAAAAAGATGTTTAATAGAATTTGATACCATTCCGATTGGTTACATACAAATGTACCCAGTGGATTCAGAGTGGAAAGCGTTATATGGCTATAAAGAATCGCAAAATGTATGGGGTATGGACCAATTTATCGGTGAACCAGCCTATTGGGGAAAGGGAATTGGAACAAAACTCGTTCAGGCAGCAATTACATATATTATGGGTGAAATGGGAGCAGAAGCAATTGCAATGGATCCGAAAGTAAATAATGAACGAGCAATAAAGTGTTATGAAAAAAGTGGATTTAAAAAAGTAAAGATTTTAAAGGAACATGAGTTGCATGAGGGGAAATTAGAAGATTGTTGGATGATGGAATATAAACAATAATAATGGCTTATACAAATAAAGGGGGATGTGTGAAATGAAAAAAGCATTAATCGTAATTGATGTGCAAGCGGGTATGTATACAGCTGGAATGCCAGTACATAATGGGGGAAAGTTTTTACAAACATTGCAAGAGCTTATTAGGGAATGTCGTTCAAATGATATTCCAGTTATTTATATCCAACATAACGGTCCTAAAGACCATCCGTTAGAAAAAGGTACGGATGGATGGCGAATCCATGCGGCCATCGCTCCGCAAGAAGGAGATAATATAGTTGAAAAGACGACTCCAGATTCATTCCATAATACAAACTTAAGCGAAGTGTTACAAGAGGAAGAAATTGAACACGTTATTCTTTCGGGAATGCAAACAGAGTATTGTGTAGATACGACAACGCGCAGAGCATGTAGTGAAGGGTATAAAGTAACGTTAGTGAGTGATGCGCATAGTACATTTAATACAGAAGTGTTACGTGCTGAAGATATTGTGAAACATCATAACGCAGTATTGGGAGCGTTTGCGGATGTTGTTGCAGTAAAAGACTTAAAAGTGGCTGCCTCTAAATAAGAGGCAGTTTTTTATTAGAAAAAATAGCGTCAAATATTGTTAGTAAGTCGGTATTTTGAAATAATCACTTATATAATTTCACGTACCATAATGAAAAAATACAAAAAAGGAGCACCACATAATTAAAAAGGGCGCTCCTGCATTAAAACGTTACTTTTTCTTATCTTTATCCAATATATTTTGTTCTTCAGCAAACTCTGTACCATATGCAAAGCGGCGATTAATACGAATGTTATCATTGTTGTGCCTTGTATGAGAGTTAGAGAAGCGATGAACGATTACTTCAGATAAAGTGAAGACGATGGCAGAAAGGATACTGCCCCATGCAATTTGCATATAGTTGTCTAATAAAATATTACCGAAAATCCATACGCTTAAATATGTTAATAAGAAATCCGACATAATGGCACCAGTATTGCCAATTCGATTTAAAATAATTTTATCAACGAACATGTAGGATACGATTGTAACAAAGAGACTGAATGAAATAATTTGAACAAACGTTGCAGGGAAAAATAAAGCAAGCCCAATACTAAATGCGATAATGCACGATATAAACTTGATAAGCACTACTGTGAAATCATTCAAAATTTACACCTCCGATTTATACATAGTTTTTCAATAAATTCTGGAGTTCATACATTGTAACGGATTTATTTACATAAAACTTTTTCATGTTCGGAATTTAGTCTAAATATTATAAAAACAATGAAAAAATGTTATAGTAAAATGAGAGTGTATGACATTTTTAGGTAAGGGGGAATCCAAAATGTGGATTACTTCAGAAGTAGAAATTCCAGATGAGTTAATTGATCACCTTGAGCAAGGAAAGTTAGTGTTATTTGTTGGAGCGGGAGTTTCTATGAAAGGGAAATCAAACTTACCGAATTTTGATGATTTAGTTGATGAAATTGCAAAAACGTTATATGTCGAAAAACGTGAAATAACAGAGCCACATGATTATTATCTTGGTAAAATTGCGAAAACAAAAGATGTACATCAAGTCGCAAGAGATCTCGTTCATATAGAGAAATCAAAACCGAATCCATTGCATTATGCAATTCCAAGGTTATTTCCTTTAGATACAGATATCCGCATTGTAACAACAAATTTTGATCAACATTTTACAACTGCAATTAAAGAAATAAATAGAGATATCAATGTTTATTACGCTCCAGCTTTACCGACTGGGAGAGCTTTTAAAGGTCTTGCTTACATACATGGTAATGTAGAACAGGAGAAAGAGGCTTTAATTTTAACAGACGGTGATTTTGGAAGGGCTTACTTAACAGAAGGGTGGGCAAGAAGATTTTTAGTTGATCTATTCTCAAATTACACCGTTTTATTCGTTGGATATAGTCATAATGACCCAGTAATGAAATATTTAGCAACTGGTTTACCACCAAGTACAAGACGATTTGCTTTTGTCGCACAAGGAGAAAATACGTACCACTGGGAACATTTAGGGATAAGACCAATTGTGTATCCGAATAAAGTAAATAATCATCAATCTCTCGTAAAAGCGGTAAAACGCTGGGCGGAATTAATGGGTGATAATTATATTACGAAAAGAATGCGTATTCGGGATATTGTAACGGTTCCCCCGTCAGTAGAACAGGAACAATTATCATACATAAAGCAATCAATTAAAAAAATTGAAACAGTTCGTTACTTTGTGGAATTTGCTCATGATTATGAATGGGTCGAATGGTTAGAAGTAGAAGGTAAATTACAAAATTTGTTTATGCTTACGCCAAACTATAATGAAGTAGATGAATTACTTGCAGAATGGTTAGTCGAACAATTTCTTTTTAGTCATCAGAAAGAATTATTTCAATTAATTTATAAAAACTATTCTAAAATATCACCGTTATTATGGAGAACAATTTGTAACTACTTAACCGAAACGAAGAGTAAGATGGACCCGTTGTTGTTTGCAAGGTGGACACTCCTTTTATTAGAAACAGCTGAAAAAGATAGTAGCTCTATAGAAAAGATTTCTAAGTTACTGCAAAAATGTTCTTTTCCTGAGCATAAAGAAATTGCCTTATTGTTACTAACTTTTATTTTAGACGGAAAACTGAAGTTGAAACGTGTAAGGAAATGGGGAAATGATACGCAAGAATCAATAGAACTCGAGGAATCGAGTCGCTTACCAGTATCTACATTTTCTCATGTGGAGCAAATTTGGAACGAAAAGATGAGGCCATATATCGCTTATTATTCTGTTCCAATTATGATGATTGGATTAGAAAAATTGAGAATGTTGTCGTTAAGACAAACGGCACTGAAAAAAAGAAATAAGGAAAATGTAGAGAAAGAGTTTCATCAAAATGACCTTGCATTTTTAATACGAATTGTAAAAGAGTGTCTAACTTATTTATGCGAAAACAATGAGAAAAAAGCGGATTATTATATTACAGAAATGATAGAAGCAAATAGTGTACTTCAAAAGCAAATTGCAATTGATGCGATGAATAAAAATATTTTTGTTCGTGTAGATGACAAAATGAAATGGTTGTTACATGAAGGACTTCTTTTAGATTTCACTTATAAACACGAAGTTTTTCAACTTTTAAAAAGGCATTATGCACATTGTTTAGAAAAAACAAAAGAAGAAGTCACTCGAACTGTAATAAAGCATCTTACAGAAGAGAGGGTATTTGATGCATGTCTCGTATTAGACTTATTATTCAAGTGTGATTCGAATAGCCCATCTACGGCAAATGGGTATGAGTTAATGAAGCAAAAGCATCCTCATTTTCATTCTGAACGATACAGTGTACAAAAGAAAGAGGATACAGCAGAAAGCATTACTTGTAATGTAACTGCTGACGGATTATTGCAGCTGAAAGATGTTGAAATTATGAAGCAAGTTCAGCAATTTTCGCAAGATGGTGTTTTTGAACAACGCCATTTTTTAGAGATGTTATCAAAAGCATGTAAATTAAACACAGAGTGGAGTATTTCATTTGCATACCAATTAGTAGGAGTGCAAGAAATAAGTAATGAAGTATGGTTTGTTTGTATTAGAGAATGGCGAAATAATCGAGGATTGACAAATGATCAAATCCAAAAAATTATTCCGCTATTGCAGAAATTTATTAGAAATACTGCTTTTCATTGGTTAATTAGTAGTTTTCTATATGAAATTAGTAATCGACTAGAAGAGTTAGAAGAGAATAGTATACGTGTTGTAAAACGATTTGCTTTTTCAGTGTTTCCTCAAGTTATGAAGAGTGATACAGACTTTAAGCTTGGGAAACAAGATTTTTATAATGAATCAATTCAGCATCCAGTTGGAAAAATGACGGCTGTATTATTAAAGTTGTTATCATATGATCATTTATACGATCGTAATGTATATGAATATTTATTTTTATTTGAAGAACAAGTAAGAGTTAATTCGGAACGAACAAACTTTATGTTTGCTCGTTTAATAGCAGATATTACATTCCTATATCATATTGAAAAACAATGGTGCCGAAAATATTTGTTACCATACTTAGATTTAAAAAAACAAAATGAGATTACGGAATATGCATGGGCCGGCTTATGTTACACGCAAATAAATCTACCTTTATTTACAGAAATGAAGCGATTTATTAAGTATGCGATAGAACATTTGGAAGTATTACATCCGCATACGAGAGAAGCTTTCTTGAAATGGCTTAGCTTTGTATTTATTAAATGTGTACTATATTGGGAGCAAAAAACAGATTGGTTATACCCGTTACTCATACTAGAAAATGAAGAAAATAAAATTAAGTTTATGCAGTTTTTATGCTATTACGTCAAAACATTAAGTGTAAAAGAACAACAAAAATTTTGGACAGCTTGGCTCAGTGTATTTTTGCGAGAACGACCAAAAATGGGTGAGATAACTGCAAGAGAATATGTAATGCTTTTACGTATTATTTTATACATGGATGAAATATTAGAAAAAGGATTATGTATTATGTCTCGTGCATTTTCAAGTGTACATGGTAAATGTGCAGGTGAGGAAATGAAGCAGTTATTGATTGAAATGCTTCATAAAAAAGAAAGTATGAAAGCGCATAAAGAAATATTTGCAAATGTGTTTTTTATTTTACTACAAACATGTCACGAAGCCGTTTTATTTGAAAAAGAAATCATAAAAATAAAAGAATTATTAGTTCAGTATGAAGTAGAGGGATATGTTTTACATTTACTAGAAAATGAAATAATTCGCATAGGAATTGTAATGGGTGATTTACAAAAAGAATTATAGGACGAAAGTGGAATTTTAAAAAATATATAAAAAGTTGTTGACAGTGTTTTGAAAAGCGTTCTATAATACGAATCATACTTATTCAATTTCAAAAACATTTGAATAAACAAAGTGCAATGAAGAGATCACAGTAGTGGTTAGTCTTACTGTAACAGAGAGCTGGTGGTTGGTGTGAACCAGTACAGGGATAATCATGAATTACAGTCTTGGAGCATCTTTTTCGTAATAAAGATAGTTTTTCTTTATGAGGAAAAAGCGGTCAATTGATCGTTAACAGTGAAGAGAGGTAGACGGAAAGTTAGTCTACAACTAGGGTGGTACCGCGATAAATATCGTCCCTACTGATTTATTCAGTAGGGACTTTTTGTATTTTAGTGGTCCAACTTGAAAATTAAATAGTCATGCATTGAAAGGAAAAGCAGTAGTTGTTGTTTCCCTGTAACAGAGAGCTGGTGGTTGGTGCGAACCAGTACATAAACAAGAGCGAATTACAGTCCTAGAGCATCTTTTTCGTAGTAAAGATAGTATTGTCTTTATGAAGGGAAAGACGGTCAGATGATCGTTAACAATGAAGAGAGGTAGACGAAAGAAGTCTACAACTAGGGTGGTACCGCGATAAATATCGTCCCTACTGATTGGATCAGTAGGGCTTTTTTGTACAAAAAAGTGGATTTTTAACTAGTAGTTTATGTCTGTGTACGAATTATTAGTTTAAAATAAGAAGAGGTATCGATTCCACTATAAATTTGTATAATTAGTCAGTTCAGAAAATAGAGAATTTTTTATTCTCTTACTATACTTTTAAAACATTAGAGGAGGATTTCCAAATGGCAAATCATGAATTAGATCAATTACGTAAACAGGTAGATGAAATTAATTTACAACTATTACACCTTTTAAACAAACGTGGTGAAATTGTTCAAAAAATTGGAGAGCAAAAGCAAGTACAAGGCACGAAACGCTTTGATCCAGTACGTGAGCGTGAAGTACTTGATATGATCGCAGAGCATAACGAAGGACCATTCGAAACATCAACAGTTCAACATATTTTCAAAACGATTTTCAAAGCAAGCTTAGAGTTACAAGAAGATGATAACCGTAAAGCGTTACTAGTATCACGTAAAAAGAAACAAGAAAATACAATCGTTGATGTAAAAGGTGAATTGATTGGAAACGGAACACAAACGTTCATCATGGGACCTTGTGCAGTAGAAAGTTTAGAACAAGTTCGTCAAGTAGGGCAAGCGATGAAAGACCAAGGCTTAAAATTAATGCGCGGTGGTGCATTCAAACCGAGAACTTCTCCATATGATTTCCAAGGTTTAGGAGTAGAAGGACTTCAAATTTTACGTCAAGTAGCAGACGAGTTTGACTTAGCAATTATTAGTGAAATTTTAAATCCGAACGATGTTGAAATGGCATTAGACTACGTTGATGTAATTCAAGTTGGCGCACGTAACATGCAAAACTTCGATTTATTACGAGCTGTAGGTAAAGTTAACAAACCAGTATTATTAAAACGTGGATTAGCAGCAACAATTGATGAGTTCATTAACGCAGCGGAATACATTATTGCGCAAGGTAACGATCAAATTATTCTTTGTGAGCGCGGTATCCGCACATACGAAAGAGCAACACGTAACACATTAGACATTTCTGCAGTACCAATTTTAAAGAAAGAAACACATTTACCAGTTATCGTTGATGTAACACATTCAACTGGACGCAGAGATTTATTATTACCAACAGCGAAAGCGGCACTTGCAATTGGCGCAGATGCAGTAATGGCTGAAGTTCATCCAGATCCAGCAGTTGCATTATCAGATTCTGCACAACAAATGGACATTCCAGAATTCCATAGATTCATGGATGAGTTAAAAGGTTTCAAAAATAAATTATCTTAATTCCATATCATATATGCGTTGAAGAGGAAACAGTAGTGCTTATCTCACTGTTAAAGAGAGCTGATGGTCGGTGTGAATCAGTACAAAGGTAAGCATGAATTACAGCCTTGGAGCATCTTTCCCGACAACTTTTGGAGGGGAAGACGGTCAAACGATCGTTAAAGAAGAAGAGAGGTAGACGAAAGAAGTCTACAACTAGGGTGGTACCGCGATAAACATCGTCCCTACTGAGCGCTCAGTAGGGACTTTTTTGTACAAAAAAATAGTAAAGGGGCAAGAGAAATGAGATACATTACAGCTGGAGAATCACATGGACCGCAGTTAACAGTTATTTTAGAAGGTGTACCAGCAGGTTTGACACTTACGGCGGAACATATTAATAAAGAATTATTAAGAAGACAAAAAGGTCATGGACGCGGAAGACGTATGCAAATTGAAACAGATACAGTTGAAATTGTAAGTGGTGTTCGTCACGGGATGACACTTGGATCACCGATTACGTTAATTGTAAAAAATGATGATTTCAAACATTGGACGAAAGTAATGGGTGCAGAGCCAATTTCGGAAAAAGAAAGTAAAGACATGAAACGTACAATTACAAAACCACGTCCCGGACATGCAGATTTAAATGGAGCAATTAAATATGGTCATCGTGATATAAGAAACGTATTAGAGCGGTCATCTGCAAGAGAAACGACAGTTCGTGTAGCTGCTGGTGCAGTTGCAAAACAAATTTTAAGCGAATTAGGCGTGGAAATTGCAGGACATGTTCTTGAAATTGGTGGAGTAAAAGCAAAACATATTTCAAACTTATCAATTGAAGAAATTCAAACAATTACTGAAAACTCACCAGTTCGATGTTTAGATAAAGAAGTAGAGCAAGAAATGATGAATGCGATTGACAATGCAAAAAGTAGTGGAGATTCAATCGGTGGTATTGTGGAAGTCATTGCAGAAGGTATGCCGATTGGCGTCGGTAGTTACGTCCATTACGATCGTAAATTAGATGCAAAACTTGCTGGTGCAATTATGAGTATAAATGCATTTAAAGGTGCTGAAATCGGCGTAGGTTTTGAAGCGGCACGACAACCAGGAAGCAAAGTGCATGATGAAATTCTGTGGGATGAAGAAAAAGGATACACGAGAAGAACGAATAATGCCGGCGGTTTAGAAGGCGGTATGACAACAGGTATGCCAATTATCGTAAGAGGCGTGATGAAGCCAATTCCTACTTTATACAAACCGTTAGCAAGCGTTGATATTGATACGAAAGAAGCATTCCAAGCGAGTATTGAAAGATCTGATAGTTGCGCAGTACCAGCGGCGGGTGTAGTAGCTGAATCTGTTGTGGCATGGGAACTTGCAGATGCACTAGTCGAACAATTCGGAAAAGATCGTATGGAATTATTAAAACAAAACATTATGCAACACAATAACTACGCAAAAGAATTTTAATAAAAAGGTGGGTTTAACGTGCAAGTAAAAGATCAACTATCATCATTACAACCATATAAACCAGGTAAATCACCAGAACAAATGAAAGAAGTGTACGGAGATCATTCGTTTGTGAAATTAGCATCGAATGAAAATCCATTCGGCTGTTCGTCACGTGTTTTAGATGAGTTGCAAAAATCGTGGTTGGAACATGCTTTATATCCTGACGGAGGTGCTACAACGCTCCGTCAAACAATCGCAGATAAGTTACATGTGAAAATGGAACAAGTACTTTGTGGTAGTGGTTTAGATGAAATCATTCAAATAATAAGCCGCGCCGTATTACGAGCGGGAGATAACATTGTAACAGCAGGTGCAACATTCCCACAGTATCGTCATCATGCCATTATAGAAGGTTGCGAAGTGAAGGAAATTGCGTTAAATAACGGTGTATACGACTTAGAAGAAATTTCTTCAGTAGTAGATAACGATACAAAAATTGTATGGATTTGTAACCCGAACAATCCAACAGGCACATATGTGAATGACCGAAAATTGACTCAATTCATTGAAGGTATTAGTGAAAATACGTTAATTGTCATTGATGAAGCGTACTATGAATACGTAACAGCAAAAGATTTCCCAGAGACATTACCGCTTTTAGAAAAACATAAAAATATTCTTGTACTTAGAACATTTTCTAAAGCGTACGGATTAGCTTCTTTCCGCGTTGGATATGCGGTTGGACAGGAAGAGTTAATCGAAAAATTAAATGTCGTTCGTTTGCCATTTAACGTATCTTCATTAGCGCAAAAAGCAGCGACGATTGCTTTTGGTGATGACGAGTTTATTGAAGAAATAGTTCGTGTGAATACAGAAGGATTACAACAATACGAGAGCTTTTGTAGGGAAAATGATATTCCATTTTATCCATCGCAAACAAATTTCATCTTCTTGCCAGTTGAGAATGCTGGAGAGATTTATGAAGCTTGTGCACACGCAGGATTTATTATTCGTCCGTTCCCGAATGGTATCCGTATTACAGTCGGAACAAGGGAGCAAAATGAAGGGGTGATTTCAGTGTTACAACAACACTTTGAAAATAAAAAAAGAAAGTCTCGAGATGAGGAAAATGCGTAAAAAGGTAGTATTAATTGGAACTGGTTTAATCGGAGGCTCTCTCGCATTAGCAATTAAGAAAGAGCACGATGTAACGATAACAGGTTATGATATATTTCAAGAACAAGTAGAGCGTGCAAAAGAATTACACGTAGTAGATGAAATAGCAGTTGATTTACAGCTTGCATGTGAAAAGGCACATTTAATTGTTTTTGCTTCTCCAGTTGAAGAAACGAAGAAGCTATTACACAAACTTGCGTCATTCCGTTTACGAGAAGATGTTATAGTGACTGATGTTGGTAGTACAAAAGGCACGATTATGAATGAAGCAGAAACTTTATTTTCAAAGGAAGTATCTTTCATTGGTGGACATCCAATGGCAGGTTCTCATAAAACGGGAGTTGAAAGTGCAAAAGCGCATTTATTTGAAAATGCATTTTACATTTTAACACCGATGCATCATGTGCCAAATGAACATGTGGAAGAGTTAAAAGATTGGTTAAAAGGAACGGGATCACATTTCCTTGTTTTAAATACAGAAGAACATGATTATGTAACAGGGATCGTTAGTCATTTCCCGCACCTTATCGCAGCAGGTTTAGTGAAGCAAGTAGAGAAACATGCAGGAGATAATCCGCTCATTCATCAGCTAGCTGCTGGAGGGTTTAAAGACATTACACGTATCGCATCTAGTAGTCCGAAAATGTGGAGTGATATTGTAAAGCAAAATCGTGAGCATTTAATGGTATTATTAAAAGAGTGGATCTCTGAAATGGAAGATTTATATAAAACAGTTTCTACCGGAGATGCAGGCGAGATTCAAAACTATTTTGCAGATGCGAAAGAATACCGTGATTCTTTACCAGTAAGAAAGAGAGGGGCAATTCCTGCCTATCACGACTTATACGTCGATGTATTAGATAAGGTGGGGGCATTGGCTCATATTACGAGTATTTTGGCGCGCGAGGAAATTAGTATTACGAACTTGCAAATATTAGAAGCGCGTGAAGGACTGCTTGGGGTATTACGTATTAGCTTCCAAAGGGAAGAAGATCGTATGAAAGCAAAACTAGCGCTTGGAGAAGAAGAATACCAAACTTATGAAACAATTTAAATGAGAAGGTGAAAAACGTGAAAGAAAGAACAATACAACCTGTTAATAACGGATTGAATGGCAATATTACAATCCCAGGTGATAAATCCATTTCACACCGTGCTGTTATGTTCGGTTCTATTGCAGAAGGGAAAACAACAATTAAAGGTTTCTTGCCCGGTGCAGACTGTTTAAGTACGATTTCATGTTTTAAAGAAATGGGAGTAGAAATTACGCAAAACGGTGATGAGGTTACTGTAGTTGGTAAAGGATTAGAAGGTTTACAAGAACCAAAAGCTGTATTAGATGTTGGTAATTCTGGTACAACAATCCGATTAATGTCAGGTATATTAGCTAACACACCATTTTTCTCTTGCGTACAAGGTGATGAATCTATCGCAAAAAGACCGATGAAGCGTGTAACAAACCCATTAAAACAAATGGGCGCAAACATAGACGGCCGAGAAGAAGGAACATTTACACCGTTAACAATACGTGGCGGAGATTTAAAAGCAATTGAATATATTTCTCCTGTTGCAAGTGCACAAGTAAAGTCAGCTATTTTACTTGCAGGTCTTCGTGCAGAAGGTGTAACAGCTGTTACAGAACCACATATTTCACGCGACCATACGGAAAGAATGCTCGAAGCATTTGGTGTTAAAGTAACTCGCGAAGGGAAAACAGTGAAGCTGTCAGGTGGACAAAAATTAACAGCAACAGACATTCAAGTGCCCGGTGACGTATCATCAGCAGCATTTTTCTTAGTAGCAGGTGCAATCATCCCAAATAGTAAACTAGTATTACAAAATGTAGGAATGAATCCAACCCGTACAGGTATTATTGATGTTTTAGAAAAAATGGGTGCTACGTTCACTGTAGACCTAATTAACGAAGGGGCATCAGAACCAGCTGCAAATATTACAATCGAAACATCTTCATTAAAAGGAATTGAAATTGGCGGAGATATTATCCCTAGATTAATCGATGAGATTCCTGTAATCGCATTAGCGGCAACGCAAGCAGAAGGAATTACAGTAATTAAAGATGCACACGAATTAAAAGTAAAAGAAACAAACCGTATTGATACAGTCGTTGCTGAGTTAACGAAACTAGGAGCTCGAATAGAAGCAACTGATGACGGTATGATCATTTACGGAAAATCAGCTCTAAAAGGCAATACAGTAAATAGTTATGGTGATCACCGTATTGGAATGATGCTTGCAATTGCTGGCTGCCTAGCAGAAGGAAAAACAATTATTGAAGATGCAGAAGCAGTAGGTGTATCATATCCTACATTCTTCGAAGAACTTCAAAAGTTAGCTAAATAAAAAGGGTGAAAAGCAGATACGTGATGTATCTGCTTTTTTGTTAAAACGTCCTTGTAATTTCACTTACCGAACTATAATAGTGAGAATTATGATACAATTCAAAAAGGGAATGGAGGAGAATTATATGAATGTCATACAATTAAAAGAAGATAAATTCAGAGAAGCATTACGTTTATCAGAATACGCTTTTCAATATAAAGTAGATGAGGAACGATTACAGCAGCAACTTACAAAAATGAAGGAAAGTCATGAAATATACGGCATTATGGAAGGGAAAGACTTAGCTGCAAAACTACACCTCATCCCGTTTCATATTTACATAGGTAAAGAAAAATTTAAAATGGGTGGCGTTGCAGGAGTAGCGACGTATCCAGAGTACAGAAGAAGTGGGTATGTAAAAGAGCTACTTCAACATTCACTTCAAAGAATGAAAAAAGATGGCTTTACAGTCTCTATGTTACACCCATTTGCTGTTACATTTTACCGTAAATACGGCTGGGAACTTTGTGCGAATCTTCTCGTATGTCATTTGACAAAGAGTGATTTAGTTATGAAAAAACAAGTGAATGGTACTGTGAAACGTTTCAATAAAGAAAATCACCCAGAAGAGGTCGAGAAGCTTTATGAAACATTTGCAGAACGTTTTTCTGGTATGCTAGTTCGCAATGAAAAATGGTGGTTACAAGCTGTTTATGAGGATTTAACATTAGCAATTTATTACGATGAAAATAAAACTGCAGCCGGCTATATGTTATATAAAATAGAAAACTATAAAATGACAGTAGATGAATTTGTTCCACTGCATAATGAAGCACGAAATGGTCTATGGAATTTTATTTGCCAGCATGATTCTATGATTAAAGAGCTTGAAATGACAGTAAGTGAAAACGAACAGTTGTTATATACATTGCAAGAACCACGTGTGAAAACAGAAATAAAACCATATTTTATGGGAAGAATTGTAGATGTAGAGCAGTTCTTAAAACAGTATGAGTTAAACTGGAACAATGTACAACAAGAAGTCATTTTACATATTACAGATTCATTTGCACCGTGGAATAATGTATCGGTGAGACTTGCAAATTATGAAATAGCAATTATAGAAGAACCAATGGATAAAGGGATCAACCTAGATATAAATGCACTATCTACAATACTGCTTGGATACAAACGCCCATTAGAACTAAATGAATTAGAATTAATTAGCGGAAGCGAAGAGGAAATACGGGCATTTGAGAATGTAGTACCAGTGCGCAAGTCGTTTATTTATGATTTCTTTTAATTTGCATATAAGATGGAGTTGTTTCGAACAAAATTTTGGGATAGCTCCATCTCATTGTATTAATTTTTGTCGGTAAGTTGATATATCCTGAAAATCGCTGATATAATTTTATTCACATACAAGAGAATAGAATCGCAACTATACGTTGTCACGCACTTGACTTTTATTCCCTGTAATTTATAATTAAAAACGGAATGAATTTTCATTCCTGAAAATAGAGGTGGAAAAAATGGCTAAAAACAAACAAGAGGATATTTTTGATGCTGCGATGCAACTTTTTGCAGAGCGTGGTTACGATGGTACGACAATTCCAATGATCGCTGAAAAAGCAAATGTCGGTGCGGGTACTATTTATCGCTATTTTGAAAATAAAGAGGCGCTTGTTAACTCATTATTTTCAAAAAGTATGTTACAGCTTTCTGAAATGATAAAAACGGATTTTCCTGTTGAAGCAAATATTCGTGAACAGTTTAGTCATACGTATAACCGTTTATTTGAATTTGCGAGAAACAATGTGGATGCTTTTTTATTTACAAATTCTCACTGTGATAGTTATTTTCTTGATGAGCAGAGTAAGAAAATATTTGACGATTTTATAGGCTTCTTTATGAATATTATTGAAGATGGAATCGCAAAAGGTTTGCTTCGTCCATTGCCTCCAGTTGCTTTAATTATTATTGTATATCAACCGTTAGAAAAATTAACGAAAGTAATTGCAACAGGGCAATTAGAATACTCGAAAGAGTTAGTAAAAGAATTGGAAGAAAGCTCTTGGAACGCTATTAGAATCATTTGATTCTATAGCTTTATAAGGACAGGAATGAATATTCATTCCTAAATAGAATTAAAAAATGAGAGTAGGAGAGGGTATTTGTGCAACTAAAGGAATGAATATTCATTCCGGAAAGACTAGTTTAATAGAGTTTACAAATAATGTAATAGAATAATAGGAATGAATATTCATTCCGTAACTAACGTAAATTTTAATCGCGGGAGATGATGCAAATGAGCAAGCTGAAAAATTGGAGAAGTTTATCTTTTCTATTATGGATAGTTATTACCATTACAATGATCGTAACGATGCCTAATATGGATAAATTAGTGAAAGAAAAAGGGCACATTACGATTCCTAATACAGAACAAAGTAGTATTGCTGACAAAATGATAAAAGAAATGGATAAAGACGGGACAGAAAAGTATGACATTATAGTTGTTTTTAATAGTGACAGTAAAACAGCTTTAACGACTGAGCAAAAAGAGGAAATAATAAAAACAATCAACGCTTTGCAAAATGAAAAAGAACAATTAGGAATTAAAGAAGTTGTTTCACATTTAGATAATAAAGAATTAGAGAAACAATTAGTTTCTAAAGATAATACGACTATTTTAACGCAAATATCGATAGATAAAAAGCATGGTGAAATATCGAAAGTTACAAATAACCTTCATAATAAAGTGAAAACGAAAGGGGTAACAACGTACTTAACAGGAAGTGATTTAATAGCAGGAGATTTCCTTACATCTTCTCAAGAGGGAGTGAAAAAGACTGAAGTTATTTCAATCATTTTCATTCTTGTAATATTAATCATTGTATTCCGTTCACCTATTGTTCCAATTGTTTCTCTTCTTACTGTTGGGGTATCATATTTAGTTTCAATGGGGATTATTGCTCATTTAGTAGATCAATTTAATTTTCCATTTTCTAACTTTACACAAGTGTTTGTCGTTGTTGTCCTGTTTGGGGTTGGAACAGACTATAACATTTTATTATTTACGAGATTTAAAGAAGAATTAAGTAAACGAGAAAACGCATTTTTGGCTACGAAAGAAACATTTAAATCGGCAGGGAAAACCGTTTTATATAGCGGGATAGCAGTACTAATTGGTTTTGCATCTCTTGCTTTAGCGAGTTTTAAACTATATCAATCTACTTCAGCGGTAGCAATTGGTGTCGCAGTTTTATTACTAGTATTAACTACGTTAAATCCGTTTTTTATGGTTCTTTTAGGAAAAGGGATGTTTTATCCCGTTAAAACATTTAAAGGTCATGAAGACAGTCGTCTATGGGGATTCTTTGCGAAAAACTCAGTAGTGAGACCATTTGTAGCTTTAATTATTGTATTCGTGATATCAATTACTTTCATATTAAAATATTCTAATACACTTAATTACAACGATTTATTTGAAGTAGACAATAAATATGAGTCGAAAATGGGGATTAACGTAATAGAAGAACATTTTCCACCTGGTTTTTCTTCACCAAGTACGTTAGTCATTCAATCGAATAACAAGTTAGATGAGGCGAGTTCGCTTCAAACTTTAGATGAACTAACTGATAAGATTTTGAAAGTAAAAGGTGTTTCAGAAGTATATTCACCGACACGTCCAACTGGTGATAGGATTAAAGAACTATATATAAATAAACAAGCGGGTGAACTAAATACAGGTTTAGGAGATGCCAATGGTGGTATAAAGGAAATTAATGATGGATTAACTACTGCGAAAGATAAGATGGGTAATAAGGACTCAAATAGTCTTGCGAACGTTCAAAAGTTAATTGATGGAACAAATGAAGCGAAAAGTGGTGTATCAGCATTAGGAACAGCTTTAAATCAACTATCCAATGGCATAAATGACGGAGCACAAGGTGCGCGGCAAATTGAGAGTGGGTTAACTTCAGTAAATGAAAATATAAGTGTATTATCTCAAGCAACTTCACAACTTCATGCTGGCTATACACAGTTAGAAAAAGGTTTAAGTTCTTACGATCAATACTTCGGAAGTATTTCTCAAGCGATTGACGGTGCGAAGAAAGGTTATGAACAAATTGAAATGTTAATGACCAATTTCATTCAAACGAAACCAGAATTAGCAAATGATCCTAACATTCTGCAGACGATAGGAATTGCTAAAGAGGCTCAAAAGCAATTAGGTGGGCTTTCAAATGAATTAAATAAATTGAAAGCGCAGCATAATGCGGCGATGGGATCATTTAAAGAAGCGAATCAATCGTTATTGAAAGTGGATAATGGCTTAAAAGAAATGAACAATGGAGTTACTAAGTTACAAAAAGGAGCAGCTGATCTTAAAAATGGATTAAATGAAGGTGCTTCAGGTTCAAAACAAATTGCGAACAAGTCATCTGAGTTACAAACCGGATTAACGAAAATAAACGATGGGCAAGGTCAGCTATTAACCGGACTGAAAGACTTGCAAGAACAGATGGGTCAATTACAATCCGGACTAACTAAAAGTACAGAAGGCCTTGAAAAGGTAAGTAATGGCCTAGGGGATGCTCAGAAATATTTAGGAGAACTGAACGAATCAAAAAGCTCTGAGAAATTCTATATTCCAAAAGAAGTTTTGGAGGGAGAAGATTTCCAAAAAGCTTTGAATACGTACATGTCACATGATAGAAAGACTGCTAAAATGACAATCATTTTAGACGTAAATCCGTATTCAAAAGAAGCGATGCCAATTATTCAAGAAATCAATAACACAATAGATGGTACTTTGAAGGGGTCGGAATTAAATCATGCGAAAACAGCAATCGGAGGAACGACAGCTAGAAACGTTGATTTAAAAGAAGTAACTGGGCAAGATTTCTTACGTACAGCTACAATTATGTTAATTGGAATCGCGATTGTATTAATTGTGATTACACGTTCATTATTAAACACCATCTTTATTATTGGATCGTTACTATTAGCTTACTTTGCATCATTAGGGATAAGTGAACAAATTAGTACGCATATTTTACATGTAGATTCATTAAGCTGGAATGTTCCATTCTTTAGTTTCATAATGATTGTCGCTTTAGGAGTGGATTATAGTATTTTTGTAATGATGAGATACAATGAGTTAGAAGGGGACCCAGCGACGAAAATTGTAACTGCTTCTCGTCATATCGGAGGAGTCGTATTATCAGCGGCACTTATTTTAGGTGGTACATTTGCTGCATTAATCCCTTCAGGTGTATTAACGCTTATACAAGTAGCATCCGTAGTTGGCGTTGCGTTGTTACTATTAGCTATCATTGTGATGCCAATATTGTTACCTGCTTTAATAGGTTTAACGAGTAAAATGAAGAATTATGCAAAGAAATTAAGTGAAAGAAAATAAAAGAATCCCCTTTTAAAAGTAACTGTTTCAGTTATGGGAGAGAACATATAAAATAACACACAAATTAGGGATGTAAATCACATATGATTTAGCATCCCTTTTTTAATTGTTATTGCATTGTTTAAGTACTTTTATCTAGTTAAATTGCAAAGGAAGAGAAAAAGAAAACAGTAAAAACACCAGCGCAACGATTGGGGATTACTGACAAAGTATTTGATTTAAAAGATATAATTTACTTTAGATAGTTCACTCAAATAATGGTGGACTATCTTTTTTAAAAGGTAAATGGGAATTTATGTTAAAATAATGATAGAGATTGTGAAAAAAATGTTCTTAAACTAACGGTCAGGTTACTTTAAGAAGGATTTTTCAAAGGAAATGTTGAATATCGTATTTTGAAGGAGTGATTGCAGTTGAGTAAGTAATTTTTTAAATCTTGGTTAAATACTTTGAAGGAAGGGATTTATAAATATGAATACAAAACTAATAATAGTAGAAGGTTTACCTGGATTTGGAAAATCGACCACTGCAAAGCTAATAAATGAAATTCTAAGCCAAAATAAAATTGAAGTTGAACTATTTTTAGAGGGGAATTTGAATCACCCCGCCGACTATGATGGTGTATCTTGTTTTAATAAATTTGAATTCGATAGATTAGTATCTAACAGTGGAGATTTTAAAGAAGTGCTTCTTAAAAGAGTTTTAAAAAAAGGAAGCAATTATTTATTACCATACAGAAAGATAAAAAATGAGTTTGGTGACCAGTTTTCGGACGAATTATGTAATGATATTTTTAAAAACGATATATATGAATTGCCATTCGATAAAAATGTTGAATTAATTGCTGACAAATGGAATGACTTTGCTGAAATTGCTCTAGAAGATAATAAGGTTTATATTTTTGAATGTTGTTTCATACAAAATCCATTAACAATTGGGATGATTAAATACGGTGAACAAAAAGAAAAAATAATAAATTATGTAATGAAAGTCGCAAAAATCATAGAGAATTTAAATCCAATGTTATTTTATGTAGAACAAGATGATCTTGAATTTTCATTTAGGAAGGCATTAAAAGAAAGAAATCCAGAATGGTCCACAGGAATTGTCGACTATTACACGAACCAAGGCTATGGGAAAGAACATAACCATTCAGGGGTAGAAGGAGCGATAAAAGTTCTTGAAGCTAGAAGGAATTTAGAGTTAGAAATATTCGATATGTTAAAAATGAAAAAAGAAAAAATCAATAATACAAAATATGAAATTGACTCATATAGGTCAATGTTAAAAGATAAGTTAACAATACAAATGGTGAAATAGCTTTTTACACTACCTGGTGCTTTAGTTGGAGAAGGAAATGAAAACGCTCAGAATATTTTCTGAGCGTTTTAGTTTGCTATTTATAATGCGAAATGCATACAAATTATTGTGTTATTTCAATTGATAAACATAATGCTCCAATTATAAATGTTTTTTCAAAATGAATCCTCTTTAAAACGTGTATGTAACTTTAATCTAATTAAAAACAAAGGTTTTATTCGAGTTTGGAAAGAAAGGAATAGCAATCAACCGTTGCTATTCATCCAGCTTCTACTATATAATAGCTATAGTCTATAATAATTGAGTCGTAATATGCGATTTTTTAAGACAATCGGTGAGAAAACGCTGAAATAAGCGGTATTAGTAGGAGGACACAAATGATTACAGTAAGTAACGTTAGTTTGCGTTTCGCGGATCGCAAATTATTTGACTCCTCTATAAAACCTATATAAACCCAGTTATAACAACCTCTAGTTTGTGGTTCTGCTTTATTGAATCGTAAACTGGAGGTTTTTTTAATGGCTAAAAAAAGTAAAACGAAAAGAAATTTCAGATTATCTATGGAAGAATTAGATGTTCTCGGAGAATTGGAAGCAGCCGAGGAATATATCGAGAGTTGGGAGGAGGCTTTTGGACTTTTTCATAAAGCGGGCATTTTAAAAGGATTGAGGGAAGCGACTTTATTTCACTATCAAGCCCAATTGAAATCACTTTTAAGGGCATTACCTGTTGGAATTAAGCCATACGAGGTAACGAAAGAACATATAGAGGATGCTATTGTATTCTGTAAAGTAAAAAGAAATTTGCAGCCATCAACAATCAACATTGTAATAAGGGCAAATAAAACATTTTTTAAATTTCTATTTGAGAACAAACATATTCCCATAAATCCAATAAAAGATATTAAAAAATTAAAAGCCCGTGCAAAAGAAGTTGAAGTTCTTACGCCAAAACAACTCAAAACTTTACTTTCTAAGGTGGATAGAAAGACTTGGAATGGTATTAGAGATTATGCCATTTTATTAGTTTTAATAGAGACAGGATTAAGGCAAAATGAAATATTGAATCTTAGTGTATTAGATGTAGTATGGGAGCAAGATTTATTATTAGTGAAACACACTAAAACTTATCATCAAAGAAAAGTACCGATTACAGATAATACCAAAAACGCACTAAAGCGATGGTTACTGATAAGAGGGGAGGTGTATACAAAAAGATTGTTTTGTGGAATATCTGGAAAGGCTTTAACAAATAGTGGATTAAGACAAATGATTTATAAGTATGCCAAATTAGCAAACATTCAATCTAGGTGTAGCCCTCATATTTTTAGACATACATTTGCATCCATATATTTAAGGAACGGTGGAGATTTATTTTCACTACAACAAATAATGGGTCATAGCGATATTACGATGACAAGGAGATACACGCATTTTATGTTTGACGATATAACAGAATTACATAAAAAATACAGTCCATTAAGGAAATTAAGAGATTAATTAAAAAAGTCCCCAGCGCCAACTGAAGACTCAAAACTACACACATCTAAACTGAATACAGGACAAGCCGTATCAGTCCGATCATCTACTTTGCAGTATATCGAAAAAATTCGAAGATTGCAAGGCGTCTTTAGTAATGTCTTTTTAGGTACTGATGCGGTAAGTCAAAATGCGGAAGCCGTACCGCTATAAAAACGTAAAAGGGTAGCTAGACCACCGCAACCACTAGCGCTATACAACTCAACGCATATCATTCCCCGTGCGTCGTATAGGTCTAGGTGGTGACTGCCGTTAAAGGTCAGGGTGGAAATACGTTGTTACTACGGTAACAGGGTGTATCGAAAGATTTACGCACTACGGGACGTTTTGTAGTGTAGAAAGTCGATATGTGCGAAAGCACAAGGACGGGGAATGCGTTACTGAAAACCTCACACGACGAGCCGACGCTAGTTGTTAACGCCTTACCTCTATTCGCATTGATATATACGAAATCTGACGAAGTTTAAATGCTTTGTTATTTTTTATCTATGCGAAATAGGGGTTCAAACTGCGCCCAGCTTCCTACAACTTCCTCGCCTTTGCTAGTCGATGCGTCACCGATCGTCAATAGCATAAATTCGGTATGAACGCCACTAGCGGAAGTTAGCTGAATATTGGAGGACAACACAGGCGCTATAAAAGGTGGAAGACTTACGCATGGAAAACAGGCTTACTATAAGACAATACGCAAATGAAGGCGAAAATATAAAAGAAACATTGAATAGAATAGCGATACTAGCCAAAAAAGAAGTTGAAGATTATTATATAGGAATATACAATGATAAATATAGAACGAGGATTGAGGCGCATTACATACCGTTAATAGAAAGGTTAGTCAACGATAATTGGCATCGTATAAACAATGAGATTCATTTCATTGATGATTGTTTCCGTAGAATAAGATATGCAATTAGAACGTTTGATGTAGAGCGAGGAGACTTTGACAAAAGAGTGAAGTACTTTATCTATCGATCGTTACGAGACTATTGTGGAAGAAGGGGAGAGAAACGAGATAAGTTAACGCTTATAGAAGATAGTAACGTGTTTAGAACGGCGGGGGAATGTACAGATACCACCGAAAAAAAAGCGATCTATAATGTAAGTACATACCAAGAGACTTACGTAAGGTTATACGAGACCATATGCGTGAAGGAAATAGATTTTATTGTACTGGACGCAATGATACATACGGCAAAGTATTATGAAAAGGTTACGGAGGCTGAAATCTCTAGAGCATTATCGAAAAAGACGGGGCGATCATTTGATTCTGCTAGAGGTACGATAAGAGGTTTTAAGAAGAGACTACGTAAAAGGAACGTCAAAAGAGAGGATATTATAGCGTGAGAAACAAGCGTAAATTATATTCGCATTCGTATTTATGTGCGCAGCGAAGGCGTTCGGCAATCTATATGTAGCAGCATTCGGTGTTGTAGTCGGGTTATCGGTAGGTTTGGTGTTTGTTACTGCGATGATTGGCGATTTTATACGGAAGAGGAAAGAAGAGGGGGATGTATAAAGGTTAAAATCGCGATGTTTCGATTGCAATTATTACAAAAAAATATAGAAAGAAGGAATCAAAATGAAAAAGAAATTATTAATCGGCGGTATGATTATTTTAGGGATCGGAGCTTGTAACGCCCTCACTGGCGGCAACTCTATCAAAGATACGGAAAAAAGTGCAAAAGTTAAACAAATCGAAGAAACGTCGAAGCGCCTAAAACGCGAAGAAGCTGCAGCAGAAAAACAAAAAGCGGCGGAAAAGGCGAAGGAAGAAGAAGCAGCACGAATCGCGAAGGAAAAACGCGAAGCAGCTAGAGTGAAACCCGATCATTTTAATACGTGTAATGAGCGCGGACTATATTGTAACCGTGGATTATTGAACCGCGACACATTCGATAGATTGACGATAGGTGACACGACGGAGGCAGTCGTTAAAAAACTATCTAAAAACGCTAATCACGCTAGTAAAACTACGATGCTCGATGTCGAAGGCATTGAATACAATTTCTCAAATGGCGTAGCGATGGTAAAAGCATTCTTCGTCGATGGAAAACTATATTATGCAGATCATGCGATTAGTGATACGCGGAACGGTACAGTCAAAATAACTACGTTGGATAATAACGGGAATTTTACGGAGGTAGAACGATGATGAATGCATACAATAGAAATAATGCTTTAGTGGAAGCTATACAAGATGTGTGATGCCATCTATCGAAGTATATACGACTAGATACCTGATATATTACGAGAGTAATTGTTAAAAGATTTATTACTTACTGGTTAATCACTCGCTAGAATAGGGCGACACCATACGCAGAGAAGGCGCGGCATACGTCGGGAATGTTCAACGAGAATTTATACAAGAAGGAAGAAGCATATGAAAACATGGATAAAAAGATTATTAATAATTGGCGGTTTCGTCGTAGTTATTCCAGTATCATTCGTACTAGGTGCGATGTCAGTTCATTTTGACGATAGCTACTGGAATGACATGCGTCAGGAAGTGAAAGCCGAGATCCTAGCCGATATGGAAGGCAAAACAGTCGAAGCTGCGGTCGATACATCGAAAATCGAGCGTATGGAAGATATTCCGAATATAGAAGGCATGAAAGCTGCACCGACAAGGGCGCAGTTTAATCAATTGATCGGCGTAACTGATTTCGCAAAGGCACAAAAAATCTTAAATTATGGTGGAATGACGTCGGACAAAACTGCATTCAATGACGAAGGGCACACGGTATACTTATTCGCGAGCCTAGCCGATAAGGATGGTGAAAAGTTTACGATCAAAGTTAAGAACGATACTAATGAAATTGTATCAGTTGGATCGGATAATTTCGGAACACTAGTCGGAGGAAAAACCGTTGATCAGATTATTAATGAAAATACATCGGATCTTGACGCGGATTAAAAACGATATAATATCGAAATTCATGCGGACACCACACGAAACACCGCATTATAAAAGGATACATCGTATTAAATGGCGCTAGGACTAACCATCTTAGCGTCTTTTTTTATGAATTCGTATATGTATAATTTTTATATGCTAAGCGATGCAATTACGTATGTTAATCGTTGGGATATCGTATACTAATCGACTGTACACTAGCTAGTAATATAGCATAGTATTTGGTCTAGTTGTAGTCGCTTCGATTGGCGATTTTATACACAAGAGGAAGGAAGAGGGGGCGCATAAAGATTTTACGCGAAGAAAATAAAATTAGGGGATATACAGACGGCACTTAATACATATATCCGTGTGCTGCCGACGATGCAGGGTGAGATGTTTGGTTGACGAAATGCCATTCTTAAAATATTTTTATATGTTAGAATGAATATATAGATATATGTAATGGAGGTAGAGGATGGATACTATTTTTTCAACAATTAATGAATATTTAAATTTACCTAAAACTAATTATGCGATTCAGTTGAATGGCCCATGGGGAATTGGAAAAACGTATTATGTGAAGGAAACATTAAAACATAAAATAGAAAGTTTGGATATTCCAAATAGTAATGAGAAGTATCGATTTATTTACATATCATTAAATGGTGTGAAAAGTGTTGGGGAAATAGATGAAAGTTTATTCTTGAGTTCAACTAATGAGTATGGAAATAAAGCATACAGGTATACTAAAGTGGGATTAAGAGTTATTGGAAAAGTGCCTGGATTAGGAGTAGGTTTGGCAAAAGGAATAGAGGATGAAGCGGAGAATATCGCAAAGCAATTTACTAACTTGGAAAATGCAGTTTTATGCTTTGATGACTTGGAAAGAATTGATCGCACACTTTCAATCCAGCAAGTTCTAGGTTATATAAATACGAATTTTATTGAACACGAAAATATAAAAACTTTATTTATATCTAATGAAGATCAACTACATGATAATGAACATTTTAAGTTAATAAGAGAAAAGGTAATTGGTAGAACTATAAAATACGAAAAGACAGTTGAAGAAGTGTTACCAGAATTTATCAGTAATATTTATGGAGAAAGCAGTGCAGTAAATCGATTTTATAAAGAAAATAATCAATTAATATTACAAATAATAAATTTTGCAACAAAAGAATTTAATTTAAGAACATTAAGGTTTGTTTTTGATAGCTTTTTACAAGTAATTAATAAATGCGATCAGACTTTTCAGGAGAATAACAATAATATTTTACTCTCTATTTTTGCTAATATACTTTTAATTTCGATTGATTACAAAAAAGGGAAATTAAATAGTATAGAATCCTTGGAATCAATATATGATTCTCTCTATTGGATTTTATATAGGTATGCAAGATAAGGATGATAAAAAGGAGCTAATTTACTCAAAAGAATTTTATAATAAGTACCTTGCGCAAGAATCTCCTGTAAGTAGGTATATTAAAATGTATAAAAGTATAGGGGAATATATTTTTACAGGACATTTAGATATAGAAGTATTAAAACAAGAAATATTGGAGAAACATTATAAGACAGAGAATAAAGAAGAAGTAGCAGTTAATGTCCTCTATTTTTATGAGGATGTTGAATTAGATAGGCTTAGAGAGTGTGTTGAAATTGTAATTAAAGGAATTGAGGAGGCGTATTATTCGCCTAAATTGTATCCAGGGATTTATAAACTATTGATTGAATTTATTGATAAAAAATATATCGAAAAAAATAAGACAGAACTATATAAGATTTTTGATTATGGATTAGATAATGGACTAAATAAACATGAGATGCCACTACATGAAGCTAGGCTTAATAGATATTTCGAGAACGAGTGTGAGGATGAAAATTATAAAAAACTTGTTTGTAAAATAAAAGATAAAAGAGTTGAAATTATTAAATCACAAAAAGAGGCTCTGTTCACTGAATTTTTAGATGTTTTGAAAGGGAAAGATGAAGAGAAATTATTGCAGTGTTTTTCTAAGCTTGAAAGTGAAAAAAACTTCTTTGTTGCTATTGACCAAGAAAAGTTCAGTAGTGAGATTATTTACATGCCTAATAAAGGTATAAGTATGTTTGGGAAATTATTACAAGATAAATATTTAAGGATTAGTAATGCAAGGGATTTCTACAGTCATGAAGTAGAGGAAATAGAGGCTTTTACTTTAAAAGTTGAAGATAAGTTAAAAGAAGCAGCAATAGACCCGTTGAAGAAAGATTTGGTGCTAAGATTGATAGAAAACTTACGGAAAGTTAAAGCACATGTTTCAAGGCTAGAGGTAGAATAAGTAGCGGAATGGGGAGACAACAGTTTCCCTTCTTACACATAGAAGAAAATATATAATATTGACTTCCAAACGCTTCCCATTTCTTCCGTTTTTTAATCACTATACGCGATCATTTCGAGACTTTTAACGACATGTATAGCGACTGGTTTTTACGCAATATAGAAGGAAATGGCTATGGTGTTTACGTTATAAAATTAACTGTCACTTCGGATGCTCTACTGGAAAGATAACCATGTAACAAAAAAGCCGCTATCTCAAGCGGCTTTAATCGTTTTATGCTAGTTTCAGAAATCACTTTACTGTTACGAATTCATTTACAAGTCTGGATCTACCTTCTTTGGGATACGCATGTCTTTCCAGAAATTCTTGATGCCATGTTCTATCTTGGACGTTTAAATCCTCTATTTTATAGCCTAAATAAGTGTTAAATTTATCCCGATTCAATTTAATTTCATGAACTAATCCCTTATAAGGAATATTGATCGAAACGTTATCTAAAAACGAAAACTGGCGTAGTAGGCGAGCGCTTTCTTGAGTTAGTATTTTATTAATCTTGTCGCCTGTTCCGAAATATTCTTCGTATGCTTTAGCGTCATTACCCGTTTTTTCATTTAGTGCAACGTATTCTTCGAAAGAATTAACGTATTGAATGTTGACGTTTTTAGAATCCTCGCTTATACATACTTCCTTTAGAAATGGGCTTCCTTGTATATTCTTTATGTACAAACGTAATGTGGGATGTCCTTGTGTAGCATCGATTACCCATGTTTTCCCTATCTTTTTTGATACTACATCCCCTTTTGCGCATAGATTTTTTATGTATCCAGGCGATAAGTCCCATAAAACCGCAGCTTCTTCAACTCCAATTACTTTATTTAAAATCATTCGAATCCTCCTAACGAGTGCGTTACCGCACGTTTTTTGTTGTTATTCACATATTAACATGCGTTATCGCATTTGTAAAGCGATTAATGTATGTACAATATTAATAATTGAGATGGTAGAGTGCGAGTCCGTCCGCATCAAGATATTAATCGTATTTCTGTATTAGAATGTAGCGCAACAAACCGATTTACAAATATTTGTAACGGAATGTAGGATCCTCCATCGATTTAACCGCAATATGAATCGTATAAGTGTAGTCGTTTGTGTAAAAATGTAGTCAAATGTAGCGTAATGAAGTGGAATGTAAACTATACGCTTATTTGACGTAAAGTAACCGAATCCCCTGCGGCTCTAAGCGTTAGACATACGCGAATTGACGTAAGTGCGTTTGCATTTGTATACAATTTCGAGAAAAATTTTCGCATGGATTACGGTAGATTAACGTTGAGTTTTCGCCTTTATACTAGCTGGAAAGGGTCGAAGAAAGACCGATCTCAAAAACCAGGGGGTGCAGCGAGACGAGTTTCATGATAAATAAAAAGACCGACCAAAAGCGGCCGATCCTTCACGCATTATAATACGAATTCGTTTAAACTATTTTCGATTTCTTCGCTAGTAATTCCGATATATGTCAATGTAACTTGTGGGTGTGAGTGGTTTAATATCGTTTGGAGTTTCGCAACGTCCTTCGTTTGCTTATAGAACCAATAACCGAACGTTTTTCTCATCGTGTGAGTTCCGATGCTTTCTACTTCTGCGAATTCAGCGGCTTTTTGTAACTGTCGATATGCCTGCGTTGTCGTGATCGGCTTATCACCTTTTCTTGACGGAAATAACCATTCACTATCGTTAGCCTTCGCATAGGCTTGTACTTCTTCGTATATGTTTAATAGATTAACTTCACGGACTTTCTTTGTTTTTCCCTCTGAAACCTTTACGATCTTTCTACGAATAACATCCGATGTTTTTAACTTCAAAAGATCTCCGACACGTAATCCCGTATTAATACCAATAAGGAATAATATGTAATCCCTTTCAGAGCAATGACGTTTCAAAGCCCACTTCATATCCTCTATTTGTTGTTTACTGCGGATTGGCTGCACGTCCTTAATTTGATTCATGTTTCTTTTCCTCCTATTATAAGGCCTCTATTTATAAGGATCTGAATGTACGTTTTTTTAATGTGTTTATAGAATATCATATAAACGCGTACGCATCAATAATAACAATGAAATGAATGTACGTTTTTAAGTAAATTCATACATTCGGCCAGGACCGCAACTTATACGAAGATAGGCCCGTATATATCTGCGCAATATCTATCACCAGGCCGTACGCTCATACATAACCAGGGCGGCCATACCTATCGCAAGCAGTTGGCGTATATCCCCGACATATAACAGGGCACTATACAAGGCCGTGTATAGGTTGCACGGTACGTCGTATATACTTCGAATACTATTGCGTTGCTAAACGTTTAGAAAGCATTGTCGAAGAGATATGAACGCCTATCGGATATCTGTCGCAGTCTATTATATATAAGTAGCGTGACTTATGTCTGTATACTATCGTGTCGGCTGCTGCTGCAATGTATCATGTCATCGATCATCGTGAGTGGCTGCGCTCTTTCTTTGATCGTTCTTCTTTCTTCTTATTAAAATTACGTGAGCGAAAAGAATTATTGTTTCGTTTGTTTGATTGAAGTCAATCGAAGATCGTTCGATGTTAGTTGCGCTCTTTCTTTCCTAATTAAAAAGAACCGTTGATCAATCGAATCGTTTTGTTTAATCGTTTGTCAATCGAACTTCATTTCGTTTGTTTGTTTCGTTATTTGTTTCGTTGTTTGTTTTTCGTTGTTTAAATCAGCGATTAAAAGTTTTTCTTGTTTCGTTGTCGCAGTCGAATCGGATCAAATTGAATCGAAGCAAGCGGACCAGGCACGGCGATCCCAAATCGAAATCAAGTGCCATACCTCCAGGCCACGGGCCGAAATCCCTTGCAGCTGCTGCCAGAACAAGCGCGCACAATTTTTGAAGTCGGGGTGTTAAACCGCGCACCAATTGTCGCCAATCCCTTCGAAATCCGTCGCTTATCCTATCGACTTCCCTTCGCCACTTATCTATATATCAATTTAAAGACGTCTATCGACCTTTCTGCGCATTTATATAAAATTTGTTTGTATTTGTGTTATATAGATGGTTAACGTGCAGTAGCATCGAATCTCGTAAGTCGTTTTCGTAGTCTATCGAATCTATTTTACCCAGGCGTTCGAAGCTCGCTAATATATCGATCGTAATTTTTACGCGCATCAGATTTTTAAAACCAGGGCGTTTTTATTAACCCAGTTTCGGAAACGGCCGCGCCTATGTTTTTGTAAGCGAGAAGAAGCTGAGAAGAAACGCAAAATAAATTGTACGGACGCAGCCCCAAACGTATAAGTGAGAGCATCTATATTAAAGGCGGCGAGCGGCGATTATTTATATAAAAGATCTCGCTATTAATCAATAACCTAGTATGCGTAGAGTGAGAGTATTCTTTTTATACTCGAAACTCAAATAAATAGATAATGCTTTATAAATAATGATTTATATAATGCTTTATTACGTAATCGGAAAAGTACAACACTAAGCATCGGAAAAATACTATGTAACATTCGGGAAAATACTAGGTAGTATTCGAAAAGATCCTAGCATCGAAAAAAACTACCTAACAGGGGGAAATCGATAATGAATCAGATCAACGAAACCAGCCAACAGGAAGAAAAGAAAGATCCAAAAAGAAAGGCATTAATTTCAGCAAAAGAAGTATTCAAGGAACACGGAGAGCAGCCCGAATATAACAAGGAGAATTTTAACGACGGGGTTCGATTCATCCGTACACCAGCGGATCTAAAGCATTACATGTTTATGTCTGACTACGGCGTGAAAGAGTCTACATTGTGGCTATATCTCGTAATTGTCGATAGATACAACGATTTATACGGATATGCATACCCGACTCAAAGCCAGTTAGCATTCGAAATGGGCCGAAAGCCAAACGCGATAAAGCAAAACTTGCGTGTACTCGAAAACGTCGGACTGCTTAAAACGGAAAGCCGCGGCAAGGGTTTCGCTAATGTGTACAAGCCACTAGTACCGATGAAACTCGAACGAATGTTAAAACTTTTCCCAGCTGCGAAAAAGAGATATGTGAAATTGCGGAATGATTTAAAGATATACAATAAAACGAATCTTGATCGAATGCCCAAACATATGCAGCAGCGCCGAGAAACATTATTAAAAGAAATTCAAAATCTTAAAGGGGATAACTAAAAATGAAAACAAATACAAAAGAAAATGTAAATGAAAATATCATCTACGAGAAGTCACTACGTGAAGAAATCGGAAAACACCGAGATAAGGCGTTCGATATTATCAATAAAGTAGGCGGATTAATGCTACTAGATAACGAGAGTTTGGCACTTCTTAACGAGGTTGCAAGATTCTATAATGCAACTAGAGACACAATTAAAATGCTTATTAGAAATAACAAAAAGGAATTTCAAAAAACAGGGGTTAAAGTTGTATCAGGTAGGGATGTTATCAATTCTGTCGGTAAAAATAATTTACCAACAGAAATCGAACAAAAGAACGGGTATAAATTAATCACTATCGGCGAACGATCCGCAAAAATAGCGAACGGAAGAAACACGATGCTCACAAAAGATTCGATTATTCGCGTTGGCATGATGCTGAGGGATTCAGAGGTTGCCCGAGAATTCCGCGATCAGGCAACCGAAATTCTAAAAAGGGCGGATGTCAACACGATTGTCGAAGTTAAAGACGATCAGCTACGCAAAAAAGCCGAATTGTACGATGAAATGACCGACGGTGTACCGAAAATGGCGCAAGAATCGTTATTAACTACGATTGAACATTATCAAACTACGGTTAGAGAACTAGAGCGAAAAGCTGAACAAGAGTTACAAGAAGAAAGAAAAATAACGCAAGATGCAAAGGCAGCACGGAAGAAAGCCGAAGAAAATACGAAGCTATTCGAGCAGTTAGCAACCGAAACTGGCGAAAAACTCGAAAGTGTAGTGAAAGATTTAGAAAAAGCGCGTAGAAAATCGGATCTATTTGATCGGTATATCGATAGTGGTCTAAATATGACGCTACAAGAATTCTGCAAACGATACCTAGACGGCATAAAAACGAAATCGTTTATTGCGTGGTTGCAATCAGACGGGATTTTATACGAAAACAGAAATACAAACGCAGTATATCGAACTAGAAAAGGTTTCGAACAGTGGCTCATTAACGTACCAGTTAAACAGTATAACAATGCAATGAAAACTACATTAATGATTACGCCTAGTGGAGTGGTTAAATTGGCACAAAAATATGTAGGTGATCCGCGTTTAAATGAATCCTGGATAGAGTTCGGAAATTGATCGGAGGTTTTAAAAGTGAGAATCAATGGCGAAGTAAACCAAAGTAATATCACGTTACTAGAAACCGACGGTCTTAAACGCTGCAACGTATGTAAAAAATACAAAATGCTGGATCATTTCCACAAACACCGATTGAGGTACGACGGATTGGCATCGGCTTGTAAGCCATGTTTAAATATAGCGGCAAACAATCTGTATTCATCGCAGAAATTGATGGCCAGGAAGTCGAATGCAAGAAGTGTAACACCTGCGAAAAAGTAAAGGCGCTGCATGAATTCCATTCAAACGGAGCAAACCGCGGCAAATATTCCAGGCGTGGAAGTTGCGGACCGTGTGAAAACCGCGAGAAAAAGGAAAGAAAATGGAATTCAAGGGCGGTAAAACTGGCGCTCATTGCAGCCAATACAACAAAATCATAAAAAAATATAGAAAAAGTCGTGTTTTGTGGAAATTCGATAGGGATCGGCCGTACATATGTAGTGAAGAGAAGGAGCCGTCCTTCTTTTCTGGATCAGATTTCTTTTATCATTTGAAGGGGAGGTTTTTCAGCCTTCCCAACTTCCCGAAATACATAAATCATTTGTGACGGACTTCGCGAGTCGTCAACGGTTATATACAATTTGTATGTTTTTCGCATTCTTCCATCTCTTATTTTAGGATCAGCAGCGCTGCACGGTTTGGTGTTGCTGGATCTCTTTTATAGGACATGAATTTTATAGAAAGGTGGTCCGATCATTTTAATATAAACCACTTAGCGGGAAAATCCCGCAAAATAAAAATAATTCGATGTTTCTATATCGAAGTTATTGAGATTTTTCTTTGAACAACAATTCTTCGAACATTCAAGGCGCTTTGTGTATGTCAGCCGTGACGCCACACGGTGGCATACGTCGCATAATACGTCAATGTGAAGCGGTAGCGAGCTAGGAGGGGTGAAACCCTCCAAAACTATTATTTATAAATACGATACATCAAAAATGTAAAGATACCCACATAAAACGATACACACACGAAAGGAAGCGATATAATGCACGATAAAAAATATCACCTAACAGGCGATAAGCTACGATTGATAAGAGTATTCGCAAATATAACGCAAAAGCAACTGGCGAAATTGTTAGGCATCGAAAGTCGATCAATATCAACCTGGGAAAACGGGAGATACAACCCGAATGCGGAAAGTGCTGCGAAGGTTGTCAGCTTCGTTGGAGAAGAAACTTTTCAACGTATAGAGGCGATTTTGTACGATCTTGACAACGTTGAAATGATGGACAAGCTACGAACAAAAGTTAATAACAGACTGTAAAAATATAAAGATATACGGAGGAATTCAAATGAAAAACAGTACAAAAGAACTAATGCAGCAAGCGGGAGAAATTCAAGATTCACTAAGCGGAGATATTTTAGGACTGGCAACCTATTTCCGAAGCGCAAAAGAGAGTCTAAATAAAGACGGTATGCTATCAAGTAAAGGTGTAATGGAAAAAGAAGCGGGCCTAAAACGAAAAATGGAAGTCGCAGCAATGCAGATGATTGCTGATAAGCATCGCGAATATAAAGAAATTTTAAGCAAGGCGAAGGCATCGGCCCAGGCGGAATTGTTACGAGAAGTGCCAGCAGTTGACGCACAGACAAAGGCAATCTTTGACGCGGATCTTATCCAACTTCGCGGCAATATTATGTTTGGAACTACGCCAGAACGATCAGCGAAGCACCTGGCTGAACTAGTCGAAAAGGCGTCAGTACATCCGAGCCTAGCGAAACAAGTACAGGAAGAATACTTGCAACTAGGCGCAGCGATCGCACAACGTGTCGGCCATAGTGAACAAGGCATGAAACTGCGAAATGAATTATTAAACGGACATAACAAGCTAAACAAGGCCACAAAGGCGGACGGATATGAAGAAGCACAACGAAGCCTGGCGGATATCGCGGAAATGGAAAACGTGCAGTTTATCAGCAATGCGAAGTATGATCGAGTATTTAGCGAAATCAGCGGCGATAATATCCTAAAACAATTCGCAAATGATAGCGAAAGATATTTCGATGTACATCGTGAAAGGGTGTTGCGCGTACAGATGCAAAATCCAGACATGCAAGGCGCGGCAATCACTGAATGATAGTTATATATTTGTGTCATGTGCTGGCGGTGGCGACTTTTATCGCTGCTGCTGCGCTCGGTCACATAGAACATAAACGAGTAGAACAAAACCGCACAGAGTCAAAACATGCGGTCAAAAAAAGGAGGAAGTCGAAAATGAAAACAAACTACGATCCAAATAACGGTGAACAAATCGAAGGGAAATCTATACATGATGTAATGGCGGCCGCACGTGTTAGGTTTGGCGGGAATTATCTTGTAATGAATACACAAACGTACAACGATCCGCACTGGAAAGCGGTCTATAACATGGCGAAGGGCGACGGGGGTCTGTCTTCACATGAACGAAGAAAGAATGCGCCGCGAAGTCTATCAGTGGGCGGAAAAATTATAATGTAGAACAATTTCACATACTACATTATAAACTGTTGCGATGACCGTTTATTTTATACAACGAAGGAGGCCGCAGCAAATGCAGATCAAGTATCACGGCCAGCACATAACGATCACAGGTGACGAAGATATTTTGCAGCGGGCAGGAATTGAGTTGAACCCGTCACCACTGCGAAAAGGTGAATTGCCGACTACATACAAAGAATTACGCTATTTCTACGAACGTGCATACAGGACGAAAACGAAAAATGATGCAATTCTGTACGTAATAGCGCTTGAAAATTACGTCTCACAAAACGATCACAGAGACGAAAATAAACGAAAAGGACAGGTGTATTAATATGAGAACACTACATGAAATATATCTAGAGGAACAAAAGCTATACGAGGAGAAACAAGATCGACTAAAAGCGCAGGAACAGGCTGAAAAGGAATGGTGGGAAGCCATCATGCGCGTACAAGATGAAAAGGCGTTTGTACTAGAGGTCATGAAATGCGAAGGTGCGGCAACTAGTCGGAAGATTGTCGGGTAGTGACGAAGCGGGGCGATGCCTTATCGGTATCGCTCTTTTTTTATTTAACTATCGAAGGAGACCGAGACATATGCAAATCAGATACCACGGGCAGCACGTAACGATAACGTGTGAAATAAATAACGCAACTTGACAGAGATCCTACGGGGGTTCCATCTCTTTTTTGTATGTAATAGGAAACGTCGCCGAGAAATTACTTTGTTAGATACTATAATGGCAGCAATTCTTGTGATTATATTGCTAGGTGTTTAGCGTCTTAAATTATTAATGGATTTTAGAGGGGATTTTTAAATAATTCTTTAAAAAAAGTAATAAAATTACTTATATCATAATTATAAGTTGTAATGATTAGCATGTTCTAGTAGAATTGTTTACAGATGATAATAAAGGAATCGTAAATTATGGATTTCTGTTAAAATTGGAAAAGGGTTGAAAAACCCTAGGTATTAGTAGGAGGACACAAATGATTACAGTAAGTAACGTTAGTTTGCGTTTCGCGGATCGCAAATTATTTGAAGATGTTAACATAAAATTCACGCCAGGTAACTGCTACGGTTTAATCGGAGCAAACGGTGCTGGTAAATCTACATTTCTAAAGATTTTATCTGGGGAAATTGAACCATCAACAGGTGACATACATATTACGCCAGGTGAGCGTCTAGCAGTATTAAAACAGAACCATTTCGAATATGAAGAGTTCCCAGTATTAGAAACAGTAATTATGGGTCACACGCAACTTTACAAAGTAATGCAAGAGAAAAATGCTATTTACATGAAAGAAGACTTTAGTGATGAAGATGGAATGCGCGCTGCTGAACTTGAAGGTGAGTTCGCTGAGCTTAACGGTTGGGAAGCTGAGTCAGAAGCTGCAATTCTTCTTAAAGGTTTAGGTATTGGTGAAGATCTTCATGATAAGAAATTGTCAGAATTAACTGGGGCAGAGAAAGTAAAAGTATTACTTGCTCAAGCTTTATTCGGTCAACCTGACATTCTATTATTAGATGAGCCTACCAACCACTTGGACTTAAAAGCGATTCAATGGTTAGAAAACTTCTTAATGAACTTTGAAAACACAGTTATCGTAGTATCCCATGACCGTCACTTCTTAAATAAAGTATGTACGCACATGGCTGACCTTGATTTCGGTAAAATTCAACTTTATGTTGGTAACTATGACTTCTGGTATGAGTCAAGCCAATTAGCTTTAAAATTAACACAAGATGCTAATAAGAAAAAAGAAGAGAAAGTAAAAGAGTTACAAAACTTCATTGCACGCTTTAGTTCAAACGCTTCTAAAGCGAAACAAGCAACTTCTCGTAAAAAATTATTAGACAAAATTACATTAGATGATATTAGACCGTCATCACGTCGTTACCCATTCGTTGGCTTCACACCTGAGCGTGAAGTAGGAAATGACTTATTAACTGTTGAAGGTCTTTCTAAAACAATTGATGGTGAAAAAGTGTTAGATAATGTGTACTTCACTTTAAATAAAGGTGATAAAGTTGCATTTATCGGCCGTAACGATATTGCGATGACAACATTATTTAAAATTCTTATGGGTGAAATGGAGCCGGATAGCGGTTCATTCAAATGGGGTGTTACAACCTCTCAATCTTACTTCCCAAGAGATAACTCTAAGTACTTTGAGAACAGTGATTACAACTTAGTTGAATGGTTACGTCAATTCTCTCCACAAGATGAGTCTGAAAGCTTCTTACGTGGTTTCTTAGGCCGTATGTTATTCTCAGGTGAAGAAGTTAAGAAGAACGTTTCTGTATTATCTGGAGGCGAAAAAGTTCGTTGTATGTTATCTAAAATGATGTTAAGTGGTGCGAACGTAATCACACTTGACGATCCAACGAACCACTTAGACCTTGAGTCAATCACAGCATTAAATAACGGTTTAATTGCATTCAAAGGTACAATCTTATTCACATCTCATGACCATCAGTTCGTGCAAACAATTGCAAACCGCATTATCGAAGTAACACCAAACGGCGTAATCGATAAAGAGGCTACTTATGATGAGTTCTTAGAAAATGAGGAACTTCAAAAACAAGTAGATGCAATGTACAAAGGTCAATAATATATAATGAAAAAACTCGCTCTTTTTAGAGCGAGTTTTTTTGTCGAGAAAACGTAACATCGCTGGTCGGTCAAATGAATAATTATTCAAATATAATATTAATGAACAGGAGAATTTTTTCATGTATGAAGGGATGTAATGACTTTAAGATTTAAAGAGTTAGTTGAAGAAGGGAAATGTAAGTGGAGTAATATAATCAAATCGTATTATTTTGTCATGTGAAATATGTACCAAATTTGGAGATAGAATAGTTTGCGAATGAGTTTATAAAGGTATATAGTATGGGGTGTCATAATTAGTGGATGAATCTTGGGAGAAAACAGGAAATGTTACAAATTTATTTTGTTAAATAGAAACCAAGGTCAAAATGTCTAGAAAGAAATAGTTGAATAAATACTAGCTTCAAATTATAATTACTAATATTCTTCATATAGTTAAAAAAAGATAATCTATTTGAAGAAGAAAATTTGAATAGAGAGACAGACTTATAAAAAAATAAGCCTTGGATGATCAAAAGAGGTGGAGAAATGAAACAGTTCTTATTAAAGAGCAAAAGCGTGTTAAGCAATCATTTTGGATTCTTTCTGTTTGCCGTTATTTTATTGTGGCTCAAAACATATGCAGCTTATGTAACGGAATTCAATTTAGGAATTTCAAACACAATTCAAAAATTCTTGCTGTTTTTTAACCCGCTTAGTTCAGCAGTTCTATTTTTAGGACTTGCATTATTTGCAAAAGGGAAACGATCTTATATTTGGTTAATTATCATTAATTTGTTATTGTCGATTCTTTTATACGCAAACGTAGTATACTATCGCTTTTTCAGTGACTTTATTACGTTCCCGACATTAACACAAACGAATAACTTTGGAGATTTAGGTGGTAGTATTCTTGCGTTGCTACATCTTTATGATCCATTATACTTCTTAGACACGATTATATTAATTGTGTTAGTCGCAACAAAATTTGCAAATCCAAAACCAATTCGTGTTGCGAAGCATAAATTATCTCTAGTATTTGTAGCAGGTATTTTATTATTCAGTGTTAACTTAGGTCTTGCAGAGTCTGACCGTCCTGAATTATTAACAAGAACGTTTGACCGTAATTATATTGTGAAATATTTAGGTGCATACAACTACACAATTTATGATGGAATTCAAAGTGCGAAAGCATCGACAGAACGAGCATTAGCTGATGGCGATAATATGACAGAAGTACGAAATTATTTAACATCAACTTATGCAAGTCCAAATCCTGAGTATTTCGGTAAAGGAAAGGGAATGAACGTAATTTACATTCATTTAGAGTCATTCCAAAACTTCTTAATTGATTACAAATTAAATGGTCAAGAAGTTACACCGTTCTTAAACTCATTTACAAAAGATGCGAATACACTTTATTTTGATAACTTCTTCCATCAAACAGGACAAGGGAAAACATCTGATGCGGAGTTTATGTTAGAGAATTCAATGTTTGGTTTACCGCAAGGTTCTGTCTTTACAACGAAATCTCATAATACGTATCAATCAGCACCAGCTATTTTAGGACAACAAGGATACACATCAGCAGTATTCCACGGTAACTACAAAACATTCTGGAACCGTGACGATATTTATAAATCATTTGGTTTTAATAAATTCTTTGATGCGTCATACTACGATATGAATGAAAAAGACGTAGTAAACTATGGGTTAAAAGATAAACCGTTCTTTAATGAATCTATTCCGTTATTACAAACGTTGAAACAACCGTTCTATACGAAGTTTATTACGTTATCGAACCATTTCCCTTATCCAATCGATAAGGCAGAAGCAACGATTGAACCAGCAACAACAGGTGATTCATCAGTAGATACGTACTTCCAAACAGCACGCTATTTAGATGAATCTGTAAAAGGCTTCATCGATTACTTGAAACAATCTGGTTTATATGATAACTCAATTATTGTTATGTACGGAGACCATTACGGTATTTCAGATAATCATAACGCAGCAATGTCAAAAGTAATGGGTAAAGAAATGAACTCATTTGAAAATGCACAGTTACAACGTGTACCATTAATCGTTCGTGTACCAGGAGTGAAAGGTGGCGTACAACATCAATACGGTGGTGAAATTGACGTTCTTCCAACGCTATTACACTTACTAGGTACAGATACAAAGAATTATGTTCAATTCGGTTCTGATTTATTATCACCAGATCATAAACAAGTCGTTGCGTTCCGTAACGGTAACTACGTAAGCCCAACAGTTACTGCACTAAACGGCAAATACTATGATACAACTACTGGAAAACCTGTAGAATTTACAGATGAAATAAAGAAAAATGAACAAATGGTTCAAAACTCACTAAAATACTCTGACCAAGTCGTGAATGGTGACTTATTACGATTCTACACACCGGAAGGATTCACTCCAGTAGATCGTTCGAAGTATAACTATAACAACCGCGATAAAAACAAAACGAAGGTAAAAACGACTCCGGAAGGGGAAGCTAAATAAATAATAAAAGGCGCTATTCATATGAATAGCGCCTTTTATTTGTAAATATACCATCATTATGAGACAGAACCAGCTGTTGCTTTTTGTTTAGCCTTTCCGAAGAAAACTACACCGATGATGATAATAATGATAAATGCCCATTTAACGAAAGGGTTACTTTCGAAAAATCCAGCGAACCATTTCTCATCTACAATCATTTTCGCGGCAGTATAAGCTAAAACGGCTGCTCCAATCGTAATGATGACAGGAAAACGATCTACCCATTTTAAAATCAATGTACTGCCCCATACGACTACTGGAATAGACACTAATAATCCGATGATTACTAAAGAAAAGTTACCATGGGCAGCTCCTGCAACAGCGAGTACATTATCGATGCCCATTAACGCATCAGCAATAATAATGGTTTTAATAGCAGACCAAAATCCTTCTTCGGCCTTAATATCATGATCTTTGCCTTCAGCAATTAATTTATAAGCAATCCATATAAGGAGTACACCACCAATTAGAAGTAGCCCTGGTATTTTTAACAACCAAACAACAACTAAGGTAGCGAGGGCTCTAATCGCGATTGCCCCGATAGTTCCCCATATAATAACTTTCTTTTGCTGATCTTTCGGTAATCTTCTTGCTGCTAATCCAATTACAATGGCATTATCACCGGCTAACACTAAATCAATTACAATGATGGCAAGTAGGGCGGACAAATATTCGGCTGAAAGAAAATCCATATACACATCACTCCTTAAGAGTAATATGTGCTAAAGTGTTGATAATATAAAAAATAGGATTGAATTTGTATATTCAATCCATAATTTCTTACTGTATTTTGATATATGTTTTAATGTCGTATAAGTCGCTTTTGTATTCTTTTTTGTTTATCGTTTCGCTTTCTTAATTTTCGATTCATCTTTTTAATGCGGTTTTCTTTTCTATTATCCCAGTTATCACTTCGAATTTTACTAATAGACTTATCTGTCTTAGCACGAAAACGTCTTACTTTTTTCACGAAGGAAAGGGGTGTTTTGCCGATAACACCTTGTTTTTCTAACGAATCATCTTTACCTAGACACCAATCAGGATGAGATAATAAATAGTCGAAATCAAATATTATCCCGTATTCTTTATCCATATATGTATACCATTCATCTAAAGTACACTTATTTTTTGTATGTAAATATGTTGATCCATCAGTCATAGCACAGCACCAATAGTCAAAATAGCTCCATAGTACCCATTCTTTCGGTACATCTAGTGTTAAAATTACCATTTTTGAATTTGTTCTACCCCAAGCTTTATGATTTCGATTTGGGTAATTATTTGCTTCCCAGACCCAAATAGGATAGTTACCTTCGTAATGAGGCAATCTTGTTTTAGCGACGCGCACCATCCAGTCATATGAATATACATCGTCTGGATCGATGAATTCTTTATTACCTTCTAAATAACCAAGTTTCTTAAATTGTTTCCATGCTTCTTCAGTTTGTACTGTATATACGATCATATGGCACCTACTTATTTAAACTAAATTATAGTATAACATGTGATTTTGAATTTTTATTGATATTAGAGAAGGGGGAGTTTGAGTCGAATATACGAGGAGTAATTCCCAAAATGATAAAAAGACTTGATTCCCAGCTAAAGGAAATCAAGTCTTTTCATTACATACGATTATCATGCCAGAAGTTTAATGGGAAGTGTTCGTTCTCATTATATGCTTCTAATTCATATCCTTTTTCTTTCAGTCCTTTAATAATTCCAGGAACTGCTTTTACTGATTGTGGATGAATATCATGCATAAGGATAACTTCTGTTGGATTTGTAGCACCATGTAACACGTTTTCTACAATTTTAGCAGATGCAGCATCAACTTGCATTTTGTTATATTTCCAGTCTAAAGAATCAATTGTCCAATCCCAAACTTTTAAGCCGTTTTCTACAACTTTGTTGCGAAGAGCTTCGTTTAATCCTGGCATAGAGCCGTAAGATGGACGAGTTAATACTGGTGATTTACCTAAAACACCAGCGATTAAGCCTTGGTCTTCCTTCATTTCATCTACGTAATGACCTTCAGTGTAAAGTTTCTTGTAGTTATGAGTCATACTGTGCATCCCAACGTAGTGACCTTCAGCATCTTCGCGTTTTACAAGATCAGGGAAAGCTTTTACGTTTGAACCAATTAGGAAGAATGTTGCTTTTGCATTTTCTTTCTTTAACATATCTAAAAGCTCAGCTGTGTATTTTCCAGGACCGTCATCAAATGTTAAATAAGCGACTTTTCTAACTTGCCCGTTATAATGTTTTGGAGCTTCTTTCGGAGCAAGAGATGTTTGAATCTCACTCACAAGTTGAACAGATTTTGCTTCATCCTCTGTACTAGCTAGAGCAGTATGTACTGATCCAAAAGCCACTTCGTATGTGAATAATACCCCCGCACAAACTAACATAGCCCTTTTTACTAAAGTTGTCATTCGAATTCCATTGTGCATAATTTTCCTTCTCTCTATAAAAGTTCTACTCTACTATATTAGCAATTATAGGTAGGGAAATGCAAAAAAACTTTTTTACAAGTGTAAAAAAGTTTATTCAAAAGTATGCAAGATTTTATATCAATTGCAGTTTTGAAAAATAGGATGAATTTAAACTTTATTATTTAAACTTTCAATCACCAAATCATACTTTCGTATCATTTCATTTTCGTTCCAATTATTGATTCGAATATTTTTGTTTTTTATTAAAATATTGGTAAAGAAACAATTACATGAAAAAAGGAGTGGGAATATGGATAATTATATTTGCACTACATGTGGAGTACAGTATCCCGAAAATGAAGAAGCACCTTCTCGCTGTAAAATTTGTAATGAGGAAAGACAATATGTTAATCCAATTGGGCAGTCATGGACAACATTAGAAACGATGCAAAATAGCAATTTATACAAAAACGAAATAATAAAAGAAGAAAGCGGTTTGTATAGCATTACTACTAAACCTAAATTTGCGATTGGACAAACAGCATTTTTAATACAAAGTAAAACTCTAAATGTTATGTGGGATTGCATTAGTTATTTAGATGATAAAACGATACAACGTATATATGATTTAGGTGGTATTCAAGCAATAGCACTTTCTCATCCACATTATTACTCTACACAAGTTAAATGGGCGGAAACATTCAATGTACCTATTTATATTCATGAAGATGATAAAGAGTGGGTGGTTCGTCCGAGTAAGCAAATTAAATTTTGGTCTGGGGAGCATCTGATATTATCAGAAGAACTTACATTGCATCGCTTAGGAGGCCATTTTAAGGGTGGAACTGTTATACATTGGAAAGACGGTAATGAAGGGAAAGGTATTTTGTTATCAGGTGATATTATACAAGTAGTTTCGGATCGGAAATGGGTAAGTTTTATGTATAGTTATCCCAATCTCATTCCATTACCAGCGAATACAGTTAGAGATATGGCAGAGAAGGTAAAAGATATCCAATTTAGTCGACTATATAATGCATTTCATGGTGTGGTGGAAGATGCGAATAAAGCTGTACAAAGATCTGCTGATCGGTATATAAAGGCCCTGCAAGGAGAACTATTTCATACGTAATAGCTTGTAATTCATCTCTATATTTATATAACTAATTTTATATGAATTTTATACTAAAGTCCTATTGTTTATTAACTAATAGGTCTTTCAACTTAGGAAGTTCACACTAATGAGGGATGTTAAAGGGAATATATGTAACCTATACTAATTACTATAAAGCTTTGGAAAATGAAAAGGAGGAGATTTGCATGAAGAATTGGGTTCAATTTAGAATTGCAAGACCAACAGATAAATTTGAAGAAGTGATAAGTTTTTATGAAACAGGATTAGGTTTAAAACGTATAGGGGAATTTCACAATCATGAAGGATATGATGGGGTTATGTTTGGCTTACCAGATGAAGAGTATCATTTGGAGTTTACTACACATGTTAATGGAAGTCCATGTCCGGCACCGACAAAAGATAATTTACTAGTTTTTTATATGCCTATTAAAGATGAAATTGAAAAGATAGTGAATCGATTAAGTAATATGGGCTATCATGAGGTAGAACCTGAAAACCCGTATTGGATAGAGAAAGGAACCACAATAGAGGATCCAGACGGTTGGAGAATTGTGCTTATGAATGCATCTGAATAAGAAAACTATTTTCATATGAAATAGAGTGTAACAAAATGATTTAGACATAAATCCCTACAGTGTTTGTAGGGATTTTTATATAAGAAATTTTTATTGAGAGAGTTATTAAAATGTAGAAAGTATTTTGGCTAAGAACAAATGTAGTAAACATAATTTATGAAGGAGGTATAAAAGTATGATAGTAAACCATTTTGAAGCGTTTTCTAAACATGTTGGAAATACACATCTTATTAAAAGTTCTTTCGTAGTTTATATCTTATTCTACGCAAAATTGATACCATCAAAAAACTGTATGTTTAACATGTACAGTTTTTTAATGGTATAGCTGTGCAATGTTTAAAAATTTCACATACCGTATTTTAAAAATAAATATAGGAAAACCAAAAAGTAATGTAGAATATATCGTACATACATATATACAGTCAACATAAAAGATAAAGAGGTGGGTATATGTTACTTGAGGAAGTAATGCGGCAACTAGAGGAATATGGAACAGAACAAAATCGAAAAACGTATAAAAACCACGGAGCGAAAGAGCCGTTATTTGGAGTTAGTTTTGCGAATTTAAAATTGTTAAAAAAGAAGATAAAAAAAGATCACGATTTAGCAGTTGAATTGTGGGAAACGAAAAATATGGACGCAATGACATTAGCAACTTATATTTTAGACCCGAAAAAAATAACGACAGAACAGCTTAATAGTTGGATTCAGGATGTTGATTATTACTGTTTAATGGATGTTCTGATGACATCTATATGTACTTCGCCAATTGCAATAGAAAGAATGGAAGAGTGGACAAAGTCTAATGATGAATGGATTGGAAGAGCTGGCTGGTCTTTATTAGCAAATATAGCGATTAAAAATAAAACGTTACATGATGATTTCTTCTCTCCGTACTTAGAAGAGATTAAAGAAAATATACATAATGAAAAAAATCGAAAAAAAGAAGCGATGAATAGTGCTTTAATCGCAATAGGAATTCGTAATGAAGACTTAGAGCGACAAGCGATTGAAATTGCAAGTGAAATTGGAAAAATAGAGGTTGATCATGGTGCAACATCATGTAAAACACCAGATGCAGAAAGCTATATAAAAAAAGCGAGAGAAAGAGCTGAAAAAAAGAAAGTGAAATAAGAAAAGAGGATCGGTTATGAAACCAATTGAAGCAGCACAAAACATAATTACATTACAATTTCCGAATTGTGATGTAGCTTTACTCGGCGGAAGCGTTGCACGAGGAGAAGCGACGAAAACATCTGACCTTGACATTGTAATAGTCGATCAAAGTTTAACTTCTTGCTATAGAGAATCTTTCTATAGTAATGGATGGCCTGTTGAGGTGTTTGTTCATAATTTCGAAACATATAAAACCTTTTTCAAAATGGATTGTGATCGAGGGAGGCCGTCGTTACCACAATTAGTTTCAGAAGGGATTGCCTTAAAAGGGGAACAGGAAATTGTTGAGAAATTAAAAAAAGAAGCGAATGATTTACTACATAAAGGACCAGCTAAATGGACCGAAGAAACGATTAAGCAGAAGCGATATTTTATTACGGATACTTTAGATGACTTTATTGGTGCAACAAAAAGAGAAGAAGAATTGTTTATCGCTAATTTATTAGCCGATTTAGTACATGAATATGTATTAAGAGTAAATGGTAAGTGGCTTGGGAGTTCAAAATGGTTTATTAGAGTGCTAAAAAGATATGATGAGCAATATGCAAACAAATTTGTAGCCGCTTTTGATCATTTTTATAAAACGGGAGGGAAAAATGAATTAATTCATTTTATAGAAAAGACGTTAGAACAGTATGGTGGAAGAGTGTTCGAAGGATTTTCTATTGGTAAATAAAGAGAGGAGAAAAAAATGAATGTACCATATGTTCAATTAAGAGAATTGACACTAGATGATGTAGAAGATCGCTATCAATGGTCATTAGATAGAGATGTAACAAAGCATTTAGTCGTACCAGATCAATATCCTCCGTTCACTCGTGGAGATACGAGAAACTGGATTGAAGCTTGTATAAGCCGAAAAAATGGTTATGAACAAAGGGCAATCGTTACTGAGACAGGTATACATATTGGATGGGTAGACCTTAAAAATTTTGATAAAACAAATAAAAATGCTGAACTAGGAATTGCGATTGGAAATAAAGACTATTGGAGTAAAGGATTTGGAATGGCAGCTCTAAACAGCATGTTACAAATAGGTTTTTCTCAGTTTGAATTGGAGAAAATTTGGTTACGTGTAGATGAAGATAATACAAAAGCTAAAAAGAGTTATGAAAGTGCCGGATTTGTATGCGAAGGGTTAATGAGAAATGATCGATTGAGACAGGGAAAGTTCATTCATCGCTATCGTTACAGTATATTAAAAGAAGAGTATGAATCAAAAAAATAATAACCTATAAAAATATTATGTAAATTAAAAAGGGGAAAATAAAATGATTCGATTACTTACAAAAGCGGATGCAAAAAAATATTGGGAGTTGCGTTTACAAGCACTACAAGTAAATCCAGAAGCATTTATAACGACTTATGAAGAAGCAGTACGTCAAGAAAACCCTCTTGAACGAGTTGCTAGTAATCTTTCATCCAACAGTAGTTTTACATTTGGTGCTTTTAATAATGAAAATCGTTTAGTTGGGGTTGTTACTTTATTAACAGAAGAAAAAGACGCATATAAGCATAAAGGACATATCGTTGCAATGTATGTGGATACTGAAAATCGAAGAAGTGGTCTTGCACGTGATTTAATACGTAAAGCAATTGAAAGGGCAAAAGAGATGAAGCTAGAGCAATTGAATTTAGGGGTTGTGTCAACGAACGAACCAGCCAAACGATTATATGAGTCAATGGGATTTAAAACATACGGAATTGAAAAAAGGGCTATAAAAATGAATGGTGTGTATAGTGATGATGAACATATGGTGTTGTTCTTTTAAGAGAGGAAGTTTTGTATGAAAGATCTCCATTTAGAAAGTAAAATGGACCCTCAAGTAGCGATTTTGTATGCGACGGTTGCTGATACGTTTAATAGATTGCAAAGGTTAGTCGAAGGTACTGAAGAGAACGAACTATCCTATAAAGGGTCTGAAAATAATGAAAATAGTATTGGGCAGTTACTTCAGCATTTAGCAGTTGTTGATTTACATTGGGTGTATCGTTTCAAGGGAGAAGATGTTCCGCCAGCATTTGAAAATAAATATGGTCCTAAGTTAAATGAAGTAGGAGAATTACCAAGTTTAAGAAAAAACACATTGCAAGAGTTAATGCAAGATTATGAAGCAGTGCAAAAATTGTTTTATGAAGAATGTATGAAACTAACAGAAACTGATTTAACGCGGGAAGTTTTGTATGAAAAAGGGGAAAACGCGACAATAAGATGGGGAATATGGCATATAGCAGATCATAATCGGTATCATCAAGCTCATATAAGTCGATTGAGGAAATTATACAGAGAATATAAACTACATATTCTTTAATTTTTGAATGAACGAACGCCCCTAAATAATAATTAAAGGAGGCGTTTGTTTTTATTCGTTCGCTTTTCTTCCCAAGCTATCATTAAATTTTTATGATAATCTTTTGGTTTCTCAATAGAAAACCAGTAAATTGAATGTGCAATAGTTGGTAGCCATCTTTTATAGCGGATGCGTATATTTTCATGGTGAGTATAGTGGGTCGAGATTAAAGTAGATTTTGACCCTTGAAAATTTTGACATGTAATGGCCTCGATTTCATACCAATGCACTTTATTCCCATGTAAATCTACTACAATTCCTTCATCATCCCAAAGTGAAATGTAAGTTTGAATGTAGATTTTTCATCGCGTATACTAAAATATATGTCATAGAGATAAAAAATTAAATACAAGGGGTTTTACAATGAAAGCAATTGTTATAGGGATACTGGCATCATTTTTCTTTGCCTTTACCTTTGTTTTGAACAGGGCAATGGACTTAGAAGGTGGAAGCTGGATTTGGAGTGCATCATTACGGTATTATTTTATGGTTCCAATGCTATTACTTATTGTTATGTATAGAGGGAACTTAAAGCAACTCTTTCAATATATGAAAAACAATCCGAAAGAATGGTTAGTGTGGAGTATCGTTGGATTTGGTCTCTTTTATGCACCGCTTAGTTTTGCTGGAGCGTTCGGACCAGGTTGGCTCGTTGCATCAACATGGCAAATTACAATCGTTGCAGGGATTTTGTTAACACCATTTTTTGCGGTGGATCCACTACATAAAAAACTTCCGATGAAGGAATTAGTAATGTCGGGCATTATTTTATTCGGTGTCGTTCTCATGCAAGTAGAACATGCTTCTTCATTAGGTATTCGTGAAACCGTTTTATGTGTAGTTCCTGTACTTATTGCAGCATTTGCGTATCCTCTTGGAAATAGAAAAATGATGCAAGTTTGTAAAGGGGAATTAGATGTATTTCAGCGAGTACTCGGTATGACATTAGCAAGTTTACCATTTTGGTTTTTATTATCTGGTTACGAAGTATCAACAGGCGGATTACCGTCAAGTAGCCAAGTTTTTCAATGTTTTATTGTAGCAGTTAGCTCTGGGTTAATCGCGACAGTATTATTTTTCTTTGCAACAGATCTTGTGAAAGATGATCCGCAAAAATTAGCAACAGTGGAAGCGACGCAGTCTGGTGAAGTTTTATTTGCGCTAGTAGGAGAGTTGATCTGGTTATCTGCACCAATCCCATCATCATTATCTTGGATTGGTATGAGTCTCGTTATTATTGGAATGATACTTCATAGTTATGTGGCTGTCGTTGTAAAAAAAGAAGAAAAAATAACGGCGTAATGAGATTAGCTCTTTTTATTAAGAGCTAGTCTTTTTTCATAGAAAGGGATGAAAGTATGAATTTACAGTGTGTTAAACAAATTGAGAAAGATTCAATATTAAATGTGCTACAATATGCCGTCGGTCCAAATGAAATAAGCTTAAAGAAGGCAGTAATATTTTATCAAAGTAATAAAGGGACTTTGTACAAATATGAAGAAAAAGCTTGTCTAGGTATTGAAATAATCGGAGAAACTAAAGCACGCATATGTCATATAGCAGTGGCTCCAGATTATCGTCAAAAAGGAATTGCACTGCAAATGATTAAAGAAGTGGTAAGGATATATCAATTGACTTATATAGAAGCGGAGACAGACGATGGGGCGGTAGAATTTTATAAAAGAATTGGTTTTCAAGTTAAAAGTTTAGGAGAAAAATATCCAGGGATAGAAAGACTTCATTGTTACATGGAAAAATAGTATAAAATATGCATATGGAGTATAGTTTGAAAAAATAGGATTTACATTTTTCTTCATTTCAAAAAAACTCTCGCTCATCATTATCTACGATTTTAATAGAGTTTTGAGGCTTCAGTATAATAATATACATATTTTTGTAGTAATGAATATGATTAAGTTAAAAATTAAGAAAAATATGATAATATATTTATATAAAAGTTTAAATTTACGTGGCTAGTGGGGGAACCAATATGAAAATGAATGAAATAGTAGCAAGTACACAATTTCCAAATACAATCGAAACAATAACAAAAGATTTAAAAGCATTAGGAGTCGAAAAAGGAATGACAATTATCGTTCATTCATCACTAAGTTCTATCGGGTGGATATCTGGTGGTGCCGTTGCTGTAGTAGAAGCATTAATGAAAGTTGTTACGGAAGAAGGAACGATAATAATGCCAACGCAATCTTCGGATTTGTCCGATCCGAAACATTGGTCAAGACCACCTGTACCGGAAGACTGGTGGCAAATTATCCGAGATAACGTCCCAGCATTTGATTCACGTATAACCCCAACAAGGGGAATGGGTGAAATAGTTGAATGTTTTCGTACATATCCGAATGTAGTACGTAGTAATCATCCGTTAGGAAGTTTTGCTGCATGGGGAAAACATGCAGTAGAAATAACAATGAACCATTCGTTATCAATGAGCTTTGGAGAAGAATCTCCATTAAGAAAAATATATGATTTAGACGGGTACGTATTATTAATTGGTGTTGGATATGATTCCAATACGTCTGTTCATTTATCCGAGGTGCGTTCTGGTGCATGTGAGTTAATACAAGTAGGAGCACCTATTATAGAAAACGGTGAAAGAGTGTGGAAAGAGTTTGTTGAAATGGATTACGAATCTGAGAAGTTTGTAGAAATTGGTGTGGAGTTTGAGCGAAAAGGAACTGTAAAAAATGGGAAGATAGGGAATGCAACGTGTCGTCTAATGAAACAGCGTGATATAGTTGACTTTGGAACAGAATGGTTTCGTAAGAAAAATTAGTAAGGGATGGTTACAATGAAGGGGAAAAAGGTATTAATTACGAGCGGTGGTTGTCTAGAAAAATGGGATCAAGTACGCGGGCATACGAATATGGCCAAAGGTACAATCGGAAGGATAATCGCAGAAGAACTTCTAGCTAAAGGGGCACATGTTATATATTTACACGGTTATTTTGCGGAGAAACCGAGTGATGTACATAGAGGGTTAGAATTACATCCATTTGAAGGAATCGTTGATTTACAAGATAAAATGAAAAGTATCATATCACATGAAAAGATTGATGCAGTCATTATGGCAGCGGCTGGATCAGATTGGATTGTAGAGAAAATTTGTGATCAAGATGGTAATGTTCTTAATATGAACGGAAAAATTTCAAGTGATATAGCACCGATTATTCACTTTCAAAAGGCTCCAAAGGTATTAAAACAAATAAAAGAATGGGACCCAGAAACAGTACTTGTTGGTTTTAAACTTGAAAGTGATTTAAATGAAGAAGAACTGTTTGAAAGAGCAAAAAATAGAATGAAAGAAGCAAGGGCGAATGTAATGATTGCGAATTCACCACATTCTTTATATTCGCGCGGGGCTGTGCATTATGTAATTGGACAGGATGGTAAAGGGAAGTTGTGTAATGGGAAAGATGAAACAGCGAAAGAAATTGTCAAAAGCTTAGAGGTATTATGTAATCGTGTCACTGCTTTTTAAAATTAAGTTTTTAGATGAGAATGAATCCGCATAGTAATAAGTAAGCGAAACTTTAATTGGTGGGAATTTTACTTTTACACGAATGTGAAGCGTATACCAATCAAGAGCTATACACAGAATAATTGGTGAGGAGTGGATTCTATGGAACATTTATTAAAGCAAGCTATTAAACTTAGAAATGAAAAGAAATATGCGCAGTCTAAAGAGATGCTTATAGGATTAACAAACTTTACAAAGGATGCAGAAGTACTGTATCAGTGTGCGTGGATACATGATGTAATGGGGCTAGAAACAGAAGCAGTTCCGTATTATGAGCAGGCAATCGCAAATGGACTTGATGGCGAATCGCTTTGCGGTGCTTATATTGGTTTAGGAAGTACATATCGTTGTATAGGGGAATATGAAAAGGCAATTACAGTATTAGAAGCTGGGGTGAAAAAATTTCCAGAGAACGCTCCGATGAAAGTATTTTTATCATTAGCAAAATATAACGTAAACGATCACGAATCAGCGATGAAATTATTACTTGAAACTGTCGTGAAAGTAGAGGAAGTAAAAGAATTTGAACGTGCCATTTCATTTTATAAAGACCATTTAAATGAGGTTTTTAAATAAAGGAGTGAACGTATGAAGGTTACACTATCACGAAGGCGAAAAGGTATTTGGATTGGACTCGTCTCTTTAATTATGCTATCAAACTATTTATTGTATGCCCTTCCAATTGTACCAGTTGCGCCGAAAGAAGTTGTGCTTGGATCATTATTAGATTGCATGTTTGTCATTCCAATCATCACGTATTTCTTCATTATTCGAAAAAGATACTCGTTAACATATATAGTTCCTGTTGTAATAGCTGGTTATATTTTTGCAAGATTTATTATTCCAAGTGATTATTTACAAGCTTTTTCATTCATCTCTTATATTATTGTTGCGGCTGAAATTGCATTTGTAGGTCTAGAATTATTCCTTCTCTATAAAATTGTTAGAGTGCTTCCTAAAATAATAAAAAAATATAAAGAATATAGAAGAGAAAATTATTCCTTTTCTTATGCAATTGATGCAGCGTTTGACGCTACTATGAAAAGAGGTAAGTTAATAGATGTCATTCTAACAGAGTGTAAGTTAATCTATTATGCGTTTTTATCGTGGCGTGAAAAAGTACCAACAGGTAAATCTGTATACTCATATCATAAAAAGACTGGTGCTATAGGTGTGTATATCATGATTATTCACGCAACAGCAATTGAAAGCATTGGTTTTCATTATTTACTACATCAGTGGAATCCAGTAATAGCATGGATTTTACTTATTTTAAATGTATACGCGATGATTTATTTTATAGCTGAAATACAAGCGATGCGCAAAAATCCACTTGTCGTAACAGAAGAACAAGTAATCATTCAAATCGGATTAGGAAAGAAAATTGTTATGCCATTTACACAAATTGATAATATTGCGTTCTACAAGGGTGAATTGCTAACGGAAAAAGAAGGGAAGCAGGTATTGGATGCAACTGTTATGGAGTTCATAAAAGAACCTGCTACTTTTGAAATAACATTAAAAGAGCCAGTGAAAGCGCAGTTGTTATACGGCTTTTCTAAAACAGTAAGTCGTGTTTACTTAAATGTTGATGAAGAACGAAAATTTTATGATGCGGTTAAGGAAAAGTTAAAACATGAGTAATAGTACTGTTAGTTGCATGAAAACAAATGAGTTTCCGTTAGAAGTGAAAAAATATGAAACATGGATAGTGAAAAACTCTTTCTAAATAAGAAGGAGTTTTTATTATGTACTTGTATAAATCATTATATAAAAAACTATACACTTCTTTATCACTACATAAATAGATATAATTGAGGATAGAACTAGCATAAGGGGAAACAAAATAATGAATAAGTTACTTACATCGAAAATTGAAATTATAGAAAGAAAAATCCGGTATAACTCAACAATAGTAGATCACAATTGCTTATTACTTGAAAAGCAATCACAAAGTATCGTTTTATTTCACGAGGTGCAGTATTCATTTACAATGACTGCAAATGATACTAAGTTAACAATCCCAAAAGGGAGTTATACAATCGCATATTACTGGAGAGATCGTCCGTACAATTTATACGTATGGAGAGATATAAAAGGAAAGTATTTAGGTTCCTATTTTAATATCGTAAAAAACACACAAATAAAAGATGAAGTGGTTTCCTTTGAAGATTTAATCATCGATATTATGGTACTTCCAAATGGAGAATACTTCATATTGGATGAGGATGAATTACCAGAACCATTAGGAAATTTCGAAGGTGGTTATGTGAAGAAAGCTCTTTATGGATTAAAAGAAATCATTCAAAAAGAGCTGCCACCAATAGTTTTGGAGACAGCCAGGGTGCAGAGGAAATAAAATTTAATTACATAAATATTTTGAATGGGAATGAGTAGTCTCAAGTTATATGATCTAACTTTTTTGAAAAATCTAAGGTTAGTAGCATATCTCTTGAGATTACTCTTTTTTTGTAGAAATTTCGTCGCTTAGTTATTAAATCGATTTTAAATTTATGAAATAATATTGACTGAATCAAGTTCAGTCGTTTATGATTGAATCAGATTCAGTCGTGGTGAAAACATTGTAGGAGATGACGTATGAAAAGAATATCAAAAGAACCAGATGTAAGACGCCAAGAGTTAATGGATATTGGTTTTGAACTATATATGAAAAATGGTATGAAAGGATTTGGCATAAAAGATGTTGTGAATCATGCAGGTGTAGCAACGGGCTTATTTTATTATTACTTCAAGTCTAAAGAGAATTTTGTTGATGAAGTTTTAAATGACTGTATTGTGAAAAATATGGAGTTAATTGAAGAAATACTTGTTTCAAATGAACGGTCTGTCATGCAAAAGATGAAAGATTCACTAGATATATTTTGGACATTTATTGAAAAGTTAGCACCCTATAAAAATGTGAGTTCGTTTCAGACGGAACAACATTTTCAACTGGAACAGAAATTATTCGCACGTATGCAACCGTTAATTAGACAAGTAATTGAAGAGGGAATAAACATAGGGGTTTTTTATATTGATAACTCATTATTAGCTTCTGGGTTTATTCTATACGGTCTTAGCAGTATTGCTCATTCAGAAGTAAAGTTGAATCTAGATACAAAACATGAAATGGTTAATTTAGTATTAACTACACTACGATACAATGAAAAGGAAGGAGAAAGTTTATGAAAATTATTATCGATGGAAATAATATCTCACAAGAGCAACTTATAAAATGGAAAAGAGAACGGATAAAAAAAGTATTATATACATTAGGACATAAAGAGCTTGAAATAAATGATACAGACGTCATGATAAAACAGCTAACGGAAATAAAGTTGCGATATACATACAATGAAATGTACGAAAAGTTGAAATCAAAACTTAGATTAAGTGCATTAGGTATGCGTATCTGCACTCTTTTATCTGGTGATAGACGAAAATTTTCAAAAACTAGTATTTATTTAGACGGGATTACAGCAGAAGTAGCTATACATGGAATTGATAGTTTGATGCTTGAACAATCACGTGAAAATAACAAAGTGAATTTATCTGCTTGTCCTGATCACTATGTACTAAGACCCTTTGGGGAAAATGAATTAGAGGTTATCGAAACTACTGGTAATTCTCCGTTTCCAGTTCAATTTTTCATTGTTTTTGGTGACGAAACCGGATTGAAAACACCGAGAGATAAATCTTATCAATACCAATCAACAGGTGTTGCACGTATGAAAGATGGTACTACTATTGGTGGAGTTCGACATCAATTTAAAGATACTGATACAGGGATAGAAGTAAGTCTAGTTGTTGAGTTCCCAGTCCTTTGTCCTAATAGTCTAATTAAATCCCATCAAATGCATTTAGCGTGTGAGTTTTCTTATTGGTTACAGTGGATTAAAGATCAGAAAAAATAGTAAGTAAACGTCGTTTAAATAAACAAAAGTAAAATGTTCAAACAAATCATATGTATGTTTTAATAAAACCTAGTTGACTTATCGGAAATATTTGTATAATATGTACTTAATTCCATAACGTATTGCTGATTGGAGAAACCAAAGGCATTTTATCAACAGATAAAATGCCTTTGGTTTTTTTATTGCACAAATACTGAATCTGTTCATTTATATGAATCATTTTAAGGAGGGGAAGAAATGACTGTTTCAATTGATGGGGTATCAAAATATTTTTTGAAACAAACTGGTACGGTTCAAGTGCTAGAGAATATTAATTTTCAATTAGAGGAAGGGGATTTTGTTACAGTAATTGGTCCGAGTGGGTGCGGAAAAAGTACATTACTAAAAATTGTTGCAGGTCTAGATAATGATTTTGAAGGTGAAGTTGTTATTGACGGGGAGCCTATCTTAAAAACGAGCAAGAAACAAGGTTTTATTTTTCAAGAACATAGGCTTTTTCCATGGTTAACAGTTGAAGAAAATATAGCGGCAGATTTGTCGTTAAAAGATAAGTATGTGAAAGATAAGGTGAGAGAATGGGTTGAAATCGTTCGGTTAGATGGCTTTGAAAAATCGTATCCGAAAGAAATTTCAGGCGGGATGTCACAACGTGTTGCGATAGCGAGAGCGTTATTAAGAGATCCAAATGTATTATTACTTGATGAACCTTTTGGAGCGCTGGATGCTTTTACTCGAAGTCATTTACAAGAAGTATTGCTAAATATTTGGGAGCAGAAGAAAACAACAATGATATTCGTTACACATGATATAGACGAAGCGATATATCTTTCAAACCGAATCATCATTATGAGTGCAAAACCAGGGAAAATACATAAAGTGATTGAAAATAATTTGCCTTATCCGCGAAATAAAACTTCTCAATCGTTCCAACAACTTCGAACGAAAGTATTACAGCAGTTTGAATATGGAGGGTTGATTCAAACAAGTATATAGGAAAAGGGTGATTTTATATGTATAAAAAATTTAAAATTCTTTCTTTTGCTTTAGCTATATCAGTATGTTTATTAGGATGTGAAAAAAGTACAGCAAGTAGTAAGAAAGAAGATGTAACAATACAAATTGGTATACAGCAAGGGTTAAGCCCGCTATTACTAGCAAAGAAAAAGGGGTGGTTTGAAGAGGAGTTTAAAAAAGAAGGAGTTAAAGTGAAATGGACAGAGTTCCAAAGTGGACCTCCTTATTTTGAAGCAATCGCATCAAACCGATTAGACTTTGGTGAAGTAGGGAATTCTCCAGTCATTTCAGCGCAAGCAGCAGGTATTGGATTTACCGAAATCGCCAATACAAGTTATGCGAGAAAAGGAACTGGAATTCTCGTTCAAAAAGATAGCAAGATTGCGAGTGTAAAAGAGTTAAAAGGTAAAAAAATTGCGGTAGCAAAAGGAAGTAGTGCCTTTAATTTATTGTATCGAGCACTTGATAAAGAAGGGATTGATGCAAAAGAGGTAAATGTCATTCAATTACAACCAGATGAAGCGCAGCCTGCATTCGAATCAGGATCAGTAGATGCATGGGCGATTTGGGACCCTTTCATATCATTACATACGTTAAATAAAGGTGCGAAGGTGATTGCAGACGGTGAAACATTAAATGTCTCTTCACCAGAATTTTTAATTACGAGAACAAAATTTGCGAAAGAACATCCAGAATTAGTTGAGAAATTCCTCAAAGTTTATGAGAAAGCACGTGTATGGCAAGATGCTAACTTAGATGAAGCAATAAAAGTATATACTTCTGTAAAAAAGATAGATGCGGAGATCGTAAAAGAAGTGTTTAATCACGACAAACCAATTTTAGTTCCGGTAACGAAGGAAATAATAGCAGAACAACAAAAGACAGCGGATTTTCAATATAAGCTCGGTTCTATAAAGAAAGAAATTAAGGCGGAAAAAGTTGTAGATAATTCTTTCGTAGAAAAAGCATTGAAAGCGAAGTGAAAAGAGGTTTTGTAAAGTGGAAAATACGAAAGCTGTTATGAAACCAGCGAGTATAACGATTGAGAAAAACAGAGTTAAGAATGTGCGAAAGTTAAATGTAAAAGTTTTAGTAAGGGCGATTACTATACCGGTTATTATATTAATAATTTGGCAGTTAGCTGGCGTATTCGGCCTTGTTTCTAAAACAGTTTTACCAACACCATTAGATATTTTTCTAGCTTTCCAAGAGCTTATTAAAACAGGAGAGTTATTCGGCCATTTAAGTATTAGTGTATTCAGGGCTGCGGCTGGTTTCTTTATTGGTGGGGGCTTAGGAATCATTTTAGGAACGATTGTTGGATTTTCAACGAGAAGTGAGCAATATTTAGATCCGTCTGTGCAAATGTTAAGAACTGTACCTCATCTAGCTGTTGCGCCACTTTTCGTATTATGGTTCGGTTTTGGTGAAACATCGAAAGTGTTATTAATTGCAGATGGTGCATTTTTTCCTTTATACGTAAACGCATTTTTAGGTATTAGAGGTGTGGATTCAAAGTTATTTGATGTTGCGAGAGTGTTAGAGTTTAGCAAAAGAAAACTAATTACGAAACTCATTTTACCATCTGCATTGCCTAACCTTTTACTAGGAGCAAGGTTATCGTTAGGTGTTGCATGGGTGAGTTTAGTAGTAGCAGAACTTATGGGATCTACAGAAGGTATTGGTTATATGATTATGGATGCAAGGCAATTTTCAAATACAGATATCGTATTTGTCGGCATAATTATCTTTGCATTTGTTGGGAAGTTTTCTGACTCTCTAGTACGTTTACTAGAAGCGAAGTTTTTAAGATGGCGAGATAATTTTAAAGGTGAGACTGGGAATTAACATATAAATTATTAGGGGTAATTTATATAGAATGTGTTAGTATACGATTCAAAATAAATAAGGGGTGTGTAAAGGCATGGAATTATTATGGTTTATTCCGGCTTATGGAGATGGTCGATATTTAGGAACGACAAAACGAGGAAGAGCAGCTGAATATGGTTATTATAAGCAAGTTGCTGCGGCAGCTGATTATTTAGGATATACGGGTGTTTTACTTCCAACTGGTCAAGGATGTGAAGACCCTTGGGTGTTAGCTTCAGCTCTTGCTGCTGAAACAGAAAAATTAAAATTTTTAGTAGCAGTGAGACCAGGACTAATGTCCCCTACAGTTGCAGCGAGGATGGCATCTACATTTGATAGAATTTCAGATGGGAGACTGCTTATTAATGTAGTAGCTGGAGGAGATCCAGTTGAACTACAAGGAGATGGATTATATCTTGATCATGATGAAAGGTATGAAGCAGCGGATGAATTTTTAAAAGTTTGGAAATCGACATTGCAAGGTGAAACGATCTCTTTAGAAGGAAAACATATTCAAGTTACAGATAGTAAAGTTGTATTCCCACCAGTTCAAACGCCATATCCTCCTATATATTTCGGAGGATCATCAGCTGCTGGAAAAGAAGTAGCAGCTGAACATAGTAATGTATATTTAACGTGGGGAGAGCCGCCAGAGCAAGTAAAAGAAAAAGTAGAAGAAGTAAGAAAACTTGCAGAAGAGAAGGGGCGTACAGTCCGATTTGGCATTAGATTACACGTAATTGTAAGAGAGACAGAAGAAGAAGCATGGGAAGAGGCCGAACGTTTAATTCAATATGTGGATAATGAAACAATTGAGCTTGCTCAAAAGACATTTGCAAGATATGATTCGGTTGGTCAAAAACGGATGACACATTTAAATAAAGGTACGAGAGAGTCGTTAGAGATAAGCCCTAATTTATGGGCTGGAATTGGACTTGTAAGAGGTGGGGCAGGTACTGCACTTGTAGGCGATCCGCATACAGTAGCAGAAAGGATAAAAGAATATGAATCGTTAGGAATTGATACGTTTGTTTTATCAGGATATCCGCATTTAGAAGAAGCGTATGAAGTGGCAGAATTGTTATTCCCATTATTGAAAGACAAGAAGAAAGAAGAAAATAAAATTGTTGGTGAAATGATTGCTGATGCATATGCATTAAAAAAATAGTGAGAAATAAAGTTTCACTTATTTATTGCTTCATTTTGTTTACTGCCTGTTAATAGGGTATAAAAAATCCGCAAGTTATTCGCTTGCGGGTTTTCATCGTAAATTATTAGAAAATATGGTAAAATCAAAGGGTAACTTAAGGTGCGGTTGGTTGTTCAATTATCACTTCTCCAAGTAGGAGGGGGGTGATAATACGTGAGTGAAATAGCGTTGCTACTGCAGGGTGGACTGTTTCTCGTTGCATTGTTAACGTTCGTCGTCGTTTTAATAGACAAGCTCAAAAAATAACAACCCACCTATGCCTATAGAATGTGGGTTGTTTTGTTTGTAAGAAACAAATAGGATAAATGAACAATCCAATCTGCTAAGTTACGTGGACTAGTGTGTAGCCGCACACTAGTCTTTTTTATTTATATACAATTTATAATTGGTTTATGTGATTGTATTGTTCTTTTCATACTCATTATAACACAGTGTCTTTTCATCAAGAAAGGAGACCGTATGTTCTGGTATCTATTATATAGTAGGTGCTTTTTCTTTGAACAGCCCATCCATATACTGTTTTAAACTTTGGACATAAAATTTCTGTGTATTCACATTATTTACACCGACAATGGGTGATGGAAGGTCAAATCTTTTTTCTGATAAATGAACGACAACATCAAAGATGTCAAACAAACGAATGAAGCAAAACAGACCGTCTTTATCGCTAAGTAAAATAAAGTAATGATTTTCACTACTTGTATTTAACGTATTCCATAAAGAACTTTTGCTTAAATCACGTACAATACTTTTTTCTTTTAGTTCCACGAAATCTGCATTTGAGAGAATGGTAGAAATATCAATCGCATCTTGATCTTCAAAGTAGCCATCAACTGCTTGTACAGCGAATGTATAAGCCATTTTTAATATACTCATTTTATATTTACGGTTATCTAATAGTAATTCCCGTTGAATAGAACTCGCTACTTTCGTTACACGTTCCTCTTTCCAAATTTCATTATGTAAGGAAATATCGTGCTTTTTACATAGTTTCATAATTAATGCATTAGAATAAAGAATTTCGTCGCTTACTTCGACAACATCAGTCTCAGCAGCCGCAAGTTCCTCACCGTGCTCATTCGTATAGAGTGGGGAATCAATTTGTCTTTTCATTTGTTCAATCTTAAATTGACTCAATTTATGCCTAATTAAAGGACGATCAATATTTGTTGTCATTTGTTCATGACAAGTATCACAAATTGAGTTTGTGAAATAATATCCACATAATATTTCTGGAATGACATATTGTTCACTAAGTTCTTTCGTATCTTTTCTGCATATGATGCATTGTGTCATTTTTATCACCTTTACCTGCAAATTTGTATGTAATCTCATTGTAGTGTATTTATCGGTATTTTGGAATATTGTAAAGGAAAATATTATGTGAAATTCATACTTATTTTGGTACAATGAAGAGAAGTGCTAGTTTAAAGGAGGCCGTTTTTTTGAAATCAAAAGTGCACTTTTGGACATTAGAAGTGCTAATGGTTGTAGGAATCATATTTATTTGCACAAAAATATCATTTTTATTTCAACCGATTGGTATCTTCATATCAACATTATTTTTCCCAATCTTAATCGCGCTTTTTTTATACTTCATATTTAATCCTGTATTAATCTTTTTGGAGAATAAAAAAGTACCTAGAAATTTAGCGATATTGCTGTTATATCTTTTTATCATAACATTAACTGCGGTTGGCGTTGGAGTAGTTGTTCCTACGATTTCACAACAGCTAATGGACTTAGTAAAAAATATGCCAGGCTACATAAAAGAGGGAAAAGTATACATACAAGAATTATCACATCATAGGTTGTTTGAATGGTTATCTACACAAAACTACGTTTCCATTGAAACAATTGAAAAAAATGCGATTGAATACTTAAAAGATATACCAAATACAATTACGTCGAGTGCAACGGCTTTATTTGGTATTATCACGAACGTTGCATTAGTTGTATTTACTGTACCGTTCATTTTATTTTACATGTTTAAAGATGGACATGCCTTTCCAGGAAAAGCGGTAAGTTTATTACCAGAGTCTTACCGTGAAGAGGGGCTTCGTATCATTAAGGAAACGAACGAAACATTATCTGCATATATTCAAGGGCAAGCGCTCGTTTGTATATTTGTAGGTGCGTTTACTTTTATCGGTTATTTAATTATCGATTTACCGTACGCTTTCGTTTTAGGAATTATCGCAGCATTTACAAACATCATTCCTAACTTAGGTCCATTTATCGGGGCAGCACCAGCTGTTATTGTAGGACTGTTCGTATCTCCGATGCAAGCCTTATACGTAATTATTATCGTAACAATTGTACAACAGTTTGAAAGTAATATTATTTCACCACGTATTATGAGCTCGAAATTAAATATTCATCCACTAACAATTATTATTTTAATTTTAGGGGTAGGTAACTTTGCGGGAATTATCGGAATGATTTTAGCAGTACCAGTTTATGCAGTAACAAAAACAGTTGTTTCGAACTTAGTGAGATTGTTTAAGACGAAGAGAAGTAACCGAAAATAGTAAAAACTGAGGAAGATACACCGCTTTTTAAGTGGTGTATCTCTTTTGTTTATAAATAATTAAAAGTGGGTTGATTTGATTTTATTATATATTTTTTATACATCAAATTCAGTGATAAACTTGTGTGGTATAAGCTCTATAAAACTATGTGGAATCCCTCTGAACTATCCAAATCATTTCCTTACAGCGTGCTATCAACATCATAATCGACTCCTTTCAATTCCATATAGTTAAACGATTAAAGGTGAGTGTAGTATTTGCTTCTACGATCTCGAATTTCATTAATAACTTGTTTATATTGTCTTTCTTGTTTTAATTCATTTTGAGATATTGTTTCTTTTTGAATCGTAATCGTTAAAAAGAAAAGGTGAAACTTCATATGTGAATTCCTCCTTTCGAATTGGAATTACAGATGACTACAGTAATGACTTTGTCTTTCTTTTACAGAATTCATAGCCTGATTAATTTGACGTTCATGAAGCATTTCAGACTCAGAAAATTTATTTTTTTGAATGGTAATGGTTAAAAAGAATACTTTAAATTTCATAAAATAATTGCCCCTTTATAAGTGATTTAGAAAAAACGAGTGTAATAAGAAATTACAGGTGACTACAGTAATGACTTTGTCTTTCTTTTACAGAATCCATAGCCTGATTAATTTGTCGCTCATGAAGCATTTCAGACTCGGAAAATTTATTTTTTTGAATGGTAATGGTTAAAAAGAATACTTTAAATTTCATAAAATAATTACCCCTTTATAAGTGATTTAGAAAAGACGAGTGTAATAAGAAGATTGGCGCTCTTTTACTTCGTCCATAATGTTTTGAATGTGTTGTTCACGTAAAATCTCTTTCTGTGAAAGCTTACGTTTTTGAATGGTGATTGTTAAAAAGAATGCTTTAAATTTCATGAATATATTACCCCTTTAAAATATATTTTTAATACATTTGAGTGTAGTATGAACTTTTAATGTCAGTTATTTTATCAGTCAGTTGTTTTAACTGTTGTTTACGATTGATTTCAGTTTCAGATAAAGTATGTTTTTGAAGTACAGTCGTAAAAAAGAAAATATGAAAAGTCATAAATGAATTCCTCCTTTCGAAAAGGAATTACAGGTGATCACAGTAAAGTGCTTGGCGCTCCTTAACATCATTCATAGCTTTTTCAATTTGCTCATTATGAAGAATTTCATCTTTGGAAATTGTATTTCTTTGAATCGTAATACTTAAAAACAATACGCTAATAGTCATTGAATGTTGCTCCTTTCTTAGAAAAATAATGTAAGAGACTAAAAAATCGCGCAAAAAAACCACAGGAAGATACAGTTCTCCTATGGCTGGGCGTGAAAAAGCCACAGGAAAGTATACGACCTCCTGTGGCGAATTTATGAATTAAATGAAATAAAGTACGATTTTCAATTCTCCATTAGGGTGGTCGAATTCATATTTAATTGTCCAGAAAACACAGGTGCAGTTAACGCTAAAGTTAATGCATGTAATTGTAATTTCATCATTTCCTTCGACCTCCTTTTAGAATTTTTTTCTTACGTTAGTAAGTATATACAATTAATGGATAATTGTAAACATAAAAAATGAAAATTTTTAATTTTGATTAAAATGCGTATATTTAAAAAGGGATTTGAAAGTAAATATTGTAATTAACGAAATATCGATAAAAATGGGGGATGCTAAATGAAATATATGCATCATAACATGATCGTTATGCTAACAATTTTTTTATTCATTGCGGCTTGTTCTAACGGAGAAAGAATAAAAGATATATATGATGTTAGGTCAGATGATTTTAAGAAATATACTGGGACATACGTTGGTAATAATTCAGATGTGGTTGCAATTGTTAATCATTTACCCGGTGGTGGAACAGTTCAAAGTATAAGTTTAGAAAAGTTTGGCGGGAAAATAATAATCATGCTATATGAAAACTTCTCATTTGAGAAGTTTTTTTATTTTTATAGGTAAGCAAAACAAGTTGTTGAAGGGCAGGCTATCATAGAATATGATACATATTATAATGAGGAAAAGTTGAGGGGATAAAAATGCGTACAATTTTACTTTTTCTAAACAACATGTCCATCGATAAAATAGAGAACATTAGACATAAACATGATCCTTTAGTTGGATTAATTCCACCGCATATAACAATCGTATTCCCATTTGAAAGTTCGATTTCAAATGATGAGCTGAAATTACATATTATAAATGTATCAAAACCGATACAGAATATAGAAATTGAATTTACGAATCAAATTACAAGTGAAAGAGAATATTTGTTTTTACGAGTTGAAAAGGGGAAAGAACAAATAGAGGAACTACATAATATTCTATATACAGGACCTTTATTACAATTTTTGAAAGAAGACATTCCGTACATCCCGCATGTAACAGTCGGAAGAAAAGAAAGTGCCGAATTAGCTGCTGAAGTAGTGAAGGAGATTCCTAGTTTTCATGGGAAGTTAAATTGTTTGATTGATAGAATAAGCGTGGAGCGAATTGGAGAGAACGGGGAATCAATTATTGAATTTGAAGTGCCATTTCTAAAAAGCTGACAAAAGTCAGCTTTTTATTTCGTAGCATGAAGTAATGCACCAATTGCACCGCTATTACCACCATCTTGTAAAAAGATTGGTGTTTTATTTTGATATTCGGTGTAGCTACTAATAATATGTTGAAGTTGTACGTTATTACATAAAGTCGAACCAATATAAATAATATGTTCAATGTTTTTTGTTTCAGCGAATTGAAGGCTTAATGCAGTAACGACTTCACCGACAAGTCCTTGTACAGTAGCTAGTATATCGGAGCTACTATTATTTGATTCTGTAATGGCTGCTTTTCCGAAGTTACTAGCAGTTAAGTTATTATCGATAGGGGAAAGAATACCACCATAAATATCTCCAACCGTAATATCTAGTTCTTTTCTAGATCCTACTTTTGTTAGAGGTATTATATCTTCAAAATGATCTATATTTGTTAACAATTTTGAGAGTCCCATAATAGTCCCACCGCCAACTCCGGTTCCACCAGCGCGAATATATTGTTCATTATAAACATAATGGATAGAAGTACCTGTACCGATATTGGTTAAAATAAAATTGTTTATAGTATGTTGTTCTTCTTTTAATATGAATTGGACACCTGCAAGAGTAGCTTCAAATTCGCTTAGCTCTATTATTTTATATGAACCTGTAAGCAGTTGCTGTAATAGTTTCGATTTACCACCCGTAATACATATTTGTTTTATGCCATTGTTGTTTTTAATCCAATCTATTATTTTATGTTGTTCATGCGAATAAAATTTTTCAAAAGTTAATAGCTTTTTTTTGTTAAAATAAGCTATTTTCGTTAATGTGCCTCCAGCATCGATACCGATAGTACGTTCCATTTTCCTGCTCCTAACTACGTAATATATTTTCCTATTTACTTAATTGGTTGAGAATAGATATTTCCAACTGATATAAGGAACACTTTAATCTGCTTGATATATTAATAGTTTTTCTATAGTTACAATAGGCTGGTCGTTTACAGTTGCAATACCTTTACCAAGAACAAAACCTCGGCGATTGCGCGTTAGCTCATAATGTAAATCAAGTTTATCACCGGAATATGCTTTTCCGTGGAATTCAATTCCATCTAAAGAGGAGAGGAATCCTAGTCCTTCAGAATCACTTGTATGTACAAATGCACTAAGCTGAGCAAGTGCTTCTACAATTAACATATGAGGCATATGTTTGTGACTATCATTTATAAACCATTCGTTATTTGTAATGAGTTTATATCCTGTAACGAATTCATCTTGTTTTACATTTGTTACTTTATCAATCATTAAAAATGGATAACGATGGGGAAGTGTGTCTTTAATATGCATATGAAAGTACCTCCAATTAATAATACCCCTGCTAAAGTTAAGCAGGGGAGTCGGAATTAATTTTTAACTAATTCATTTACTTTTTCAAGAACGAAAATGCCGCTATTTCTAATGTTTTCAACAACTTGTTGCAACACTTCTTTATCTTGAACGAGTGCAATACGTACGAAGCCTTCTCCGTGAGGTCCAAATGCATGACCAGGTGTAACAACGACATTCGCACGATCCATTAATGCATAAGCGAAGTCTAGAGAAGTCCACCCTTGTGGAATTTCTGCCCAGACAAACATACTACCAGCTGGCTTATCGACATTCCAGCCAAATGTTCGGAATCCATCGACTAAAGTATCTCTCCGTTCTTGATAAATATTGCGGTTTTTCTCACAAAATGCAGCGCCATTTCTTAGTGCTGCAGATGCCGCTTTTTGAATTGGTAAAAATACACCGTAATCGGTATTAGATTTAAATTGAGTAAGTGCACGAACAATTTCTTCGTTTCCAATCATATATCCAATACGGCTACCCGCTAAACTATAACTTTTTGACAAAGAATTGATTTCTACACCAACTTCTTTAGCACCAGGTACAGAGAGGAAGCTAATTGGCTTATTACCATCGAAATAAAATTCAGCATAAGCAAAATCATGGACAACGATAATATTATGCTTTTTCGCGAATGCGATTACTTCTTTAAAGAAATCTTCATGAGCCATTGCTGGAACGGGATTCCCTGGGAAGTTTAAAATCATCATCTTTGCTTGATCGGCAATTTCTTTAGGGATGACTTCTAAGTCTGGTAAGAAATCATTCTCTTTCTTTAAAGGCATGTAGTAAGATGTTGCACCAGCCATTTGAATACCTGTTTCATAAGCTGTATATCCTGGATCAGGAACTAATATAATATCACCTGGATTTGCATAAACCATAGGTAAATGAACGAGCCCGTCTTGTGAACCCATTAATAATAAAACTTCTTTATCCGCATTTAATAAAACGTTATGAGTGTTGTTGTAATATTCAGTTACAGCTTCGTGAAATTCTTGAATACCTGATAATGTATACCCGTAGCTCTCTTTCTCACTCGCTGTATGTACCATTGTTTCTCTTACAAAATCAGCGGGCGGCATATCAGGATTTCCGATGCTCAAATCAATCATGTTATGACCTGCTGCAATTTTTTCTTTTTTATAGGCTCCTAATTCACTAAATATAGAAGATTGGAATGCTTTCATTCTAGTTGCTAACGTGTAAGTCATCAAAACCCCTCCTAAAACAGTGCTTTCATTCTGCGTTTTTAATTATTCTGAAAACACATGTTTATATTTTATCATTTTTTTATGAAAATTAAAACGATTGACAAATTTAGAGGAAGGATTAGCCTATTTTGAAAAGTATCGATGTAAATAGCGTAGATGTGTTAATTGAAATGTCTATTATAGGATTCATTTTATATAACTTAAGGTATTTTCTAGTTTTTATTAAGTATATTTCTCATGTTTTGAATGAAAAAGAATACGAAAACAAGGGCTATTTTTGTGGCCGATTTCTAAAGTGAAATAACGCAGAAAATATTTTCTGCGTCTCCTCTGAAATGTAATCATTTCTTTTTATATGTGCATAATTTTTCGGCTGTCAAAAAGTATACATTTAATGTACCGTCGGCAACTTTTAAAGTTTGGTCCGATGTAAATGAATTACCATAATCAATGTGATATACATTAGAATTTTTGACAAATGAGCCTTTATATAAATCGTCTTTATTCTTTGTTGTCTGCATTTCTACTAAATTTTGCACAATTTCCTCTTTATTTTCTTTTTTGACAACTGTTTCAAATTTATAATATACAGGGCATTCACCTTTTTTATTGTCAACGACTTCCCAAGAACCGTATATATCGTTATTGCTGCATCCACTAAGTAGGATGATTAGTATAGGAATTGTAAGTAGAACCTTTTTCATTTTGTGCTCCTTTCTTTTAAATTTGAATAAACGTGCGAATACGATAGGGATATTATAATAAATAAAGTTTAAATTTTTTTAAAGAATTATTTAATTTCATATAAAAATTTAAGAGAAATTAAATAAGCATGAATCTAGTGTAAAGTCAGATTCATGCTAGTACTATAGCCTATGTTATGTCTTTTTTGAGGATAAATAAAGAGGAAAGCAGAATCACTATTCCATTTAATATATATACGCTTGCGATCATAAAGGCTAACGTACCTGCGCCAAATCCTGCTTTATCGAATATAGAAGCAAATGTTGCGATAGTCAAAAAAATAATGGGAGTCAGTAGTAAAAATATGAAACCTGCCACGATTCTTTTTTTAAAACTATGTCCAGATGAGGAAATGGCTAAAAAGTTTAGGATGCTAAACAGAGCAATTGCAAAGAGCAGGACAATAAATACTTCGATGCCATCAGACATTTTACCACTCCTTTTATAAAGAGTACTTTTTATAATCTATTCGAAATAAAAGGGGGATACTCCTTTAGGTAATTTCAATAAACGTAATAAATAGGCGTATTATAAAACAAAGAAGTATGGATTCAATATTAGACCCATACTTCTTTGTTTATTTTATAAATTTGCAGATTGCGAATGCTGTTTTTCATAATGTTTCTGCTTAGAAAGGGAAATAGAAATAATCAATAATGAAACGACTCCAAAGATGAGAACCATATATTGTAACCCAATTGTATCTAAGAAGAAGCCTGTGCCAAGTAAGACGATTTGGAACATAACCCTCTCAAACATATTACGGAATGAGAAGAGGCGACCGTGATAACTTTTTTCCACTTTCGTTTGGAAAATCGTCGACATAATAGGGAAGAAGCAGCCAACACTAAACCCAAACAAACCAAATGATGTAAGAGCCATCCATTTTATATCGCTAAAGAACAATGACAGATGTGCAAAAGCAGTACAAACTGCGAAGAAATATAGTAATTTTTCAGGTTTGAAATGATCAGATAGACGTTTAATTACGAAGGCACCTAACATAAATGCGACACCTTCAATTGTATATATGAACCCTTTAATCGTAGGATCATGTTGCATTTCGCTAATGTTAATAACCATTAAATTAAACCCAGCTATAAATAATAGAGGGATGATACTTAATATAAGTGCTGTAAAAGCAATAGGAATTCCTTTTAAAATACGAAATACTTCCATAAAGCTATTATCTTTTGCAGCTTGTTTACTTGGTGTTGTTGATTTCTTGTCTTCGAATTGTAGGAAGAAAGTCGAGAGGAATAATAAGGCGTATGCTGCCATTGAGAAGGCATACATGTACTGTAAACTCATCACAACTAAAAGAATTCCACCTAGTGAAGTACCTGCAATACGAGCAATTGTACCAACATTCATATGTACACCGTTCATTTGTAATAACTCATGCTCACGTACGATGAGTGGAATTACAGATTGTAATGCAGGGAAATAAAATGCTGCTGAAATTTGAAGAGCAACCATAAATGCAATCATAAATGCGATACTTTCAAATTGAATAGCAAAAAACATGAAAATAACACTTAAAACTCGACCAAACCCAGCGTAAAGAAGAACTTTTTTCTTTTCATACTGATCGATGACACGGCCAGCCATAGGTCCAACTAGAACACCGGCTAATAGTCCGATAAATAATATAACTGATTTCATGAAATCAGAAGGGACATATTTTTGCATAAATTCAAGGTTCCCAAGAATACCAAGCCATAATCCTAGACCTGCAATAAACTCCCCAATTAAAACAATCCAAACGTTTTTATTACGCCACATAACATTAAAACCTCTCCGTCTTTTAAAATGAAAAACTCGTATATAAAACCTCCTTATTTATGTAGTGTTTTTATACGAACTTTTTTAGAGTCAGAGTCTATATTACGTGTTTCATAAGTGGATTTCAATCTTTTTGATTTGTCAAAAATTTGATGTGTTAAGTGCTGAAATAAGTGAATCAAAACGTAAAAATTTTATGATTAAAGCTAATAGAAAGTAAGAATATATATAAAAGCAAGAACGTATAACTACGCCTCGCTTTTCTCAAGTACAAAATTAAATATTAGATTCACTTAGCAACATTTTTGCTCTTTTCCAATAGCTAAAGCGCTAAAAGATAGAGGACCAACAACTTCTGCACTAGCACCACTAGTAAGGTTTTCTACAGTTAATGAATATTCGTGTGTTCCACTGCTAACGTTTTGATCTATAGCTTGAAATGTTTGTACGTAAAATTGTTCAGAATCTGTAGATTCAATACCTACTTGTGCATTAAAAACTTCAATATTATCACGGAAAATTCGGAATAAAACTTGTGAAGTCCCAGTTATTCCTTCTACACCAATTGTAGCGATTAATTCTACTCGATTATTACGTGAATCTCTACTTGAAATTCTCAATTTCAAATTTGTTAAAATTGCTTTATTTGGAGAAGAGGGGATTGCAAAAGTTGTTTCACCAGTTTTACTAATAGGTTGAGTAGCTTGGTAATCAATGATATGAGTCATATTCTTAACTATTTTCATATACTAGAATATAAAAATAGTTAAGAATTAGCTTGGACAAATACTAGATTATTTAATAGAGTCAACAACAATTATTGAAAAGAAGAAATTCACATAAAAGCATCAAGAATATATCAAAATAAGATGATATTTTTCTTAATGCTTTTTGTAATTAAGCAGAATATTCTTCTTTACGTACTTCAAAAAATTCATTACGTCGTAAGTAATTATAAATTTTCTCGGAAACTTCTTCTTCTTCAGACACTAAGAAACGATGATCAAAAGCATAGAATGATTGACCTTTAATTAATTTCACATAGTACATTTTAAACACCTCCTTTGACAGGATTATTAGTTGTCCCATATTATGATGGCCTATTTGTCTGCTAAAAATACTTCGAGTTTCAAAGGGGGGAAAGAGCTTACAATTCTGTAAGGTTTATGTCACCTTTTTCGATAGTTTGTATTTACCAATTTCTTCTATACTACAAATAGTTATATAAAATAAGGGGGTAAAAAGATGGATGAAATAATTGGAGAAGTTGTAGCTGGTATTTATGAGTTTGTAGTGGAAGTAACAGCGGATGCTATAGGAAGTTTAGTTTCCGGAAATGATGAGGAAAAAGAAACATTATAATAATTTGTAAAAGTATAAAGTTGATCGAATTATAAAGGCTGATTTCTAAAGGGAATTCAGCTTTTTTATTTTTTACATTATATTAACTTAATTTGAATATTCGTTTGTTATCATATTTAAGAAGCCTATATAAGGAGGTGAATAAACAAATATGTCGAATTCAGGGCTTGATTTATCTGTTTCTCGTTTGATTGTGGTAAATATAGAGGAAAAAGAATATCATTTTATTGTTCGTGAACATCCGATTGTAGGGAAATTTATATCGCTATTTGAAAATGGAAAAGAATATGGTTTAATAGATAAACAAATCGCTAATAAAGATAAATTTATTACATCGGAGCTTACTAAGTTAGATTATTTTAATATAGATGTTTTATATCTTACACCTGGGTGGATATGGATTGGTATGGATCAATTTGGTTTACATGCTCGTGAGGCTACTTATAACGAAGTAGATGTTATTATGAAGTTGAAAGAGGATTTATATTATATAGATATATACGAAGAAATAAAAATGTAGTAAATATTTAGTCAGGTTAGGGGGAAAGTTCCCGTAGCCTTTTTTGTTTAATGCAATAACGTGTAATCATATTATTTTGATTATAAGGAAACGTGATGAGAAGTGAGATGAAAAGAGGATTTGAAAATACATGAAGAGAATTGTAATAATTATATGAGTCGTATATGTAAATAACAATAGAAAGAAGATGATAATATGAGTAAAGAAGAGCTTGTGAAAAAACAGTTTGGCAGTAATGCAGATAAATATGTAAATAGTAAAGTACATGCTAAAGGACTGGATTTACAATATGTAGTTCAACAAGTTGAGTCTCGTCATAATAATCGTCTTCTTGATGTTGCTACTGGTGGTGGACATGTGGCAAATATGTTAGCACCTATGTTTGAAGAAGTAGTTGCACTTGATTTAACAGAACAGATGTTAGAAAAAGCAAAAGTTTTTATAAAGCAGAATGGGCATGAAAATGTATCTTTTGTAGCAGGAAACGCAGAGGATTTACCATTTGCAGACCATTTTTTTGATACAATCACATGCCGGATTGCAGCCCATCATTTTACGAATCCGGCTCAATTTATTTATGAAGTAAATCGTACATTGAAGGATAATGGATTATTCATCTTAATAGATAATGTTTCGCCAGAAAATAATGAATATGATACATTTTATAATTTTATAGAAAAAAAGCGAGACCCAAGTCATGAACGAGCTCTAAAAAAGACAGAATGGCTTACTTTATTAGAAAAAAACGGTTTGCAAATGCAGTCATGTCTTACTTTTGATAAGAAATTTGATTTTGACTGGTGGTGTAATATGATGGATGTCCCTTTACAAAAGCGTGAAAAATTAACAGAATGTATGATGAAAGCACCAAACGAAATGAAGGGATATTTTAATATTCAATTTAAAAATAATAAAGTAGAGTCGTTCTATACTGAAATGGCTATGTTTATATGTAAAAAAAGTACAACATTAAAAAGATAAATGTGTTGCAGTCTTTCTGAAGTACGATATACTTAGTACAGAGAAACTGAGAATTGAGGAATAGATATAATGATTCGTGTACGCATTGAAGGTACTGAGGAAGAAATGCTTGAATTTATGGAGAAAATGCCGGACATTCCTGGATTTGAAAAGACACATTTGAGAGAGCCGAGAAAAGGAAATAACCCGAAATACGATTCAAGTAAAAATGTACTTGCATATTTGTCTTATAAAAAGATTGAAGTCGCCAATAAATAGGCGGCTTTTTTAGTTTGCGCTGTTTCACCGCCTTGTCTTTTTCACATAATAATAATAGTAGATTATGCTTAAGAGGGGTGAGAATAGTTAATAAGAAAATTATCTTTTTTGGAGACTTTGGTATTGATGACGCCGTAGCGTTAATTTATGCAAATAAAACATGTAAATTAGATATTCTAGGTATTGTTGCTGAGTACGGGAATGTATCACGAGATATCGTTACGGAAAATGTTTATTTTTTAGAAAGGTACTATGCTACACAAGTGAAAATTATTGAAGGTGCGAGTAGACCGATGACAGCTGAAGAGCCTTTGTTTTTCCCTGAAATCCACGGGGATCACGGTTTAGGTCCTATTATTCCACCTGAGATGAGAATTTGTAAACGAGAAAATTTTTGTGAATTAATCAAATTAATCGAACCTTGTCCAGAAGATATTATAATTGTGGCGACAGGGAGACTAACGACGCTTGCTACGTTATTTTTATTGTATCCAAATATAATGGATCGTATTTGTTCGTATTATATAATGGGCGGCGCTTTCCTATTTCCAGGTAATGTTACACCAGTATCTGAAGCGAATTTTTATGGTGATCCAATTGCAGCAAATATTGTTATGAAATATGCGAAAAACGCTAGCATATACCCGTTAAATGTAACACAGGGCGCGCTTATTACGCCTGAAATGGCGAATATAATAGATAAACAAGGAACTGGACAGGCGAAACTCATTAAACCAATGATTGATTTTTATTATGAGAATTTCTATAAAAAAGAATATCCGGGTATTGGTGGAAGTCCTATACACGATTTACTACCGTTTATCTCGTTTATAAATGACAGTATTTTCGAATATAAAAAATCGGCAGTGTGGATTAGTACGACAAATGATGTGACTAGGGGCCAAAGTGTAGCAGACTTTAGAAAAATAGCTGAGCCAACAAGGTTTGATGATCGGCCGATTCAAAGAATTGCTGTTGGTTTTAACTATGCAGCTTTTAAAGAAGAGTTTATGCGAACAATATTGAAGCCAGATTGTTCTTAATGTGTGTAATAACAAGTCGGATAAATCGTTAGTTCAAAAAAAGGTTTAATCTGTGTGTATTATTCTCAAAAATCTTAAAGTTGAACAACATGAATAACTTATGAAAAATGTCACATAACTAATGGTAAGCAATTGTTTCTAATTATATTTTGATTGGTGAAATGTAAAGGAGGTTATTATATGATTTGGTCTTTAATCGTCGGTGGTATATTAGGATGGCTTGCGAGCTTAATTACTGGAAAGGACGTACCTGGTGGTGTAATTGGTAATATTATTGCTGGTATTATCGGTTCTTGGGTTGGTTCGAAATTACTTGGTAGTTTTGGTCCAGTCATTGGCGGATATGCAATTATTCCAGCTTTAATCGGTGCGATCATTTTAATTTTCATCGTAAGCTTCTTATTACGAGCAATGCGAAAATGAATGTAAGGACTGTTTACATTTGTAAGCAGTCCTTTTTATATGTTATGCTAGTATTATACAATCAGGAGGTGTCAGCATTGAAATCATTTACAGTAAATTTCCATCAAGAAGATAATGCAAAAGCGACAACAGTACATAAATTAAGTGAAGAGGACTTCAATAAAGCAACTGAAAAAGGTACTCGTCATTTATTTGATTTAGATACAAACGTTGGCTTCTTCGTATTCTTTGATGCAGAAGATGCAGAAGGAAATGATCAATACTTAATGTTACAATATGAAGGGGATCATGAAGAACCAACTGCATGCTACGGATTTGATTTAAAACTATACTATCAATTTTTAGCACTATACTTAAACGATCTTGAATTCCAAGGCGAAACAGATGAGGAAGAGGAAGAATACGGTCCAATTCATCATTTAGCGCATTTACTTTATCATATTGTTGAAGATGGTAAATCAATTGAAGTGTAATATACATATTTGAAGCTGCTCTTTTTGGGCAGCTTTTTTATATGACATTGAAATGGTGTACTGTAAGCTAAATAAGGTGAAATTTTAATCAGTGGGGGTTTTGTTCATTCCCACTGATTATCAGCCCTCACCAATTTAGCTTTTACGGGCAGCAGGGCCCCCACCTAACTTCTTTGTTTCCGCTGAATTTTGAGGTGGGGATCTTACTGCCCAGCAAATAGCGGGATAAATTAATAATAGAAATTTATTTATTACTTTCATGTTAGCGTCGTAAAACACCTGTTATAATGATTGTAATTAAATTCTTGGAGGCTAATTCTATGCTTGTAGATGTAAAAGCTTTTATTAAAGCTGCAGGTTTAACATGTATTTCATCATTAAGTGGAGATAACACGTTTGCTTATAATTTTGAAACAGTAAAAAACACTATCGCTACATTTTTTAAGAAGCTAAGATTTACCGTTTAATTTCATTTCAACCAGTAGGAAAAGAGTAATCACTTCCTACTGGTTTTTTTGTTTCAAGGAGCTGTTGTGACAGCATGTTTTAAGTTATAGATAGAGGATATTATCATCGAGAAGAGAAGGTTTAAAGAAGGAGATGAATACGATGATTAACAATATAATTCCAAGTTTTTTTTAATTATGGGAAAGTGACGATTTAGAATTAGAAGTCCTTAATTAATACTATACTTCGCATCCGGTTGATTATTGAAATGAATAAAATACAATAGGGGGTAAAAATGATGAAAGTATATTTCAAAATAGTTATGTTATTTCTTGCTTTTACATGCACATTTGCATTAGCAGCATGTAAAGGGACAGACGAAAAAAAGGAAGCAAATCCAGCCTCGGAAAATCATAAAAATGAACAAAGTAATTCTTCAGAAGAAAAGAAAAATCTTGAAGCAAAACCAAGTAATGAAAAAACAACAAAACCATCAGCTGAGCAAGATTCGAAAGATAGAACACTTAATCAAAAATCAATTAACCACGTTAAAGATTTGTTTGAACTAGCAAAAGAAGGAAAGGTACCTAATGTGCCATTTGGAGCCCATACAGGGGATATTGAAGAAATTGAAAAAGCGTGGGGGAAAGCAAATAAAACCGAATATGCAGGGAATGGAATGTACGCAACTTTTACAAATAAAAATGTTGTTTTCGGATTTAATAAAGGGTCACAAGTTTTTGATGTACGCTCATATCATGCAGAACTAAAATTGATTACATTACAAGAAATTGAAAAAGCATTAGGAAAACCATCTTCAGTTAAAGAGAATGGTGAAGATAAAATATATGTATACAAAGTAAATAACCAGTATGAATTGAAATTTGTCATTCCAAAATCGACTGGTAAGGTCGATCATATTTCCGTATTTTCGCCAGAGGATAGTATTAATAAAATGGCAGGATAAGAAATTAAGTGATTTCAAAAACACCTCACTTTCTTGAAGTGAGGTGTTTTTAGTTGTAAACAAGGAACGTCTCCTGTCATATAAAACATACTTTCATATGCGAAATACTTCACTTTTATTTTTTAGCATTTATCCAATAAGAAATGTTGATCTACTGAAAAAGTAGTAACCTATAAATTATGTGTAGGATGGTTCACGATTTTTTTACGTTCCAAACTTTGAACAAATAGCGCTTGAACAATACCTCCAACTAATAAGAAGCTAGCACAAATATAAAACAGCATACTTCCATTTAACTTACTTAATATAACTGCACCAATAACTGGTCCACACGTTCGAGATATATCCCAGTGTATACCGTAAATTGAAAAATATAAACCACGTTTATCATGAGGTGCAATTTCTGAAACGAATCGTAATAAATGGTTTAGAGCAATACTTTCTCCAATGACTAAAAAGAGTAAGGTGAAGAATAACGACAATATCGTCGTTGAATAACTAAAGCCAACTGCAGCTATTGTATAGCAGGCGTAAGAAATAAGGATGATTTTCGCCATAGAAAATCGTTCAGACCATTTTACGAGGAAGATTTGTAGAATGATTTCCAAAATGGCTTTGCATGTTGAAATAAATGCGAGTATGAATACGAGATTAGGAAATACATGTTCTGCAAAAATACGATAATTCGTCTCAGTTTGTGCATAAAAAAAGCTAATAGGAAGTGTAGAAACCATAAGACCGAATATGGCGTAATGTTTAAAAACAAATTGCTTTGGTGAACTTGCCTCAACTGTTTGTTTCGACTTACTTATAGGTGGAACAGTTTCTGGGAGCTGGGTCCAAACAACAACAGCATATATCGTAAGAGTTACACTTTGCACGATAAATAAATATTCTGGGTGAGTATTATAAAAACTTGCACCGATTAAAGGGCCGACTACGGATCCGATTGCTCCCATCGTTTGTAGGAGAGCAAAAATCTCTGCTTGCTGCTCTTGTTTTGTTAAATCAGCAATTTGTGCACGCTGAGCTGGAATGTATAAGGAACGGCCAATACCATTAATAACATATAACAGTGCAAATATAAAAACGGATTGAGCGAAAACGAAACTACCGATTGCAACACCTTGTAGTAATAATCCGAGTAACATAATCTTTTTTCGGCCATATTTATCAGTAATTCCTCCAGCAATAAGTGTAAATAAAATGTCTGAAAGTGGCTGCAGTCCGAAAATCAGCATAGTTATTATTACATTGCCGTTTAACATTTTATTGACGTAAATAATCATAATGAGAGCTAACATAGATTCAGTCGTTCGGGTTAATAATTCACCGCACAGTCTAATGAAAATAGGTTTATTGTAACGAAGTAAGAGATAATTCAATATTAATTCCTCCTTTCTATATTGAAATGATAAGATGAAAGGAGAGTTGGAAAAAGGGTAGAAACAATAGGGAGTATTTTTCACCTTTTAGGGGGAGTATGATGTTTATTTTAGATCAATACATTGAACTATGGATTGCTTATGGAAAAGGGAAAAAAGAGGGAGAACGATTGGAAGTAACAGTGCAAAATATATCTAGAACACTATTTTGTACAGAGCGTAATAGTAAATTAATTATAAAAAAATTAGATGAGTTAAATTGGATTAAGTGGTTTCCAGGTCGCGGCAGAGGAAATCGTTCTAAGTTAATATTTCAAAAGCACCCGATGTCTTTAATTTTAGATAGAGGAAAAGAAATAACGAAAAAAGGGGATGTGAAAAGCGGAAGCATATTTGTGGAACGCTATAGCTCACATTTTCCATCGGTAAAGGGAGAATATCACTCCTGGGTGGATTCAATATTTGGTCATAAGGTTGAAATGACATCTGAAGGGAGAAGAGATGTACTCCGGTTGCAAGTACAAATGAATTTAGATATCACATTAGATCCTGTATACGCTACAATGCGTTCAGAATGCCATATGGTAAAACATATATTCGACACACTCGTGTATGTAGACGGTAATACAAACATTATAGAGCCAAGACTTGCATTTCACTGGGAATATAATGACGCTGAAAAAATATGGACGTTTTACTTACGAAAAGGAGTTCACTTTCATAATGGAAAACAACTTACTGCACATGATGTTATATACTCGTTGAATCGATTTATGAAGCTGGAAAATAATGCACACGCATGGATGTTACAACACGTTGAAAATATCCGTTCAGTGGATGACTACGTTTTCGAAATTCAATTACATACGGAAAATCGAATGTTTTTACATATGCTAAGTGCAGAACAGTGTTCTATCGTGAATGAAGATGAAGCAGGAGGGTTAATTGGAACAGGGCCTTTTCAATTATATAAAAGTAATGAAAATCTGTTCATTTTAGAAGGACATCCTTTATATTTTCGTGAAAGACCTTTTTTAGATCGTATTGAGTTGTGGAATGTAGAACAAGGTGTAAGTACATACGATGTTTTAGTAAAGGCGCAGTATAAAGATAAAGAAAAACATAATAAAGAATTGTCCCGGCTTGAGTCGAACGTGACATATATAACATGTAATCTTACGAAAGAAGGACCAATGCAAGATGCGTTATTTCGGAAAGCGTTATATCAAATCATTCATGGTTATACAATCGTTCAAGAACTCGGCGGAGAACGTGGAGAAGTGGCAAAGAAACTAATATTAGCAGGTGAAAGCATTGTAGAGATTGAGGAAGATGTAGAAAGTTTAATTAAAAGGAGTACTTATCATAGTGAAGTGCTACAACTCTACACATTTACAGGACGAGATCATGTTGAAGATGCACAATGGATACAAAAAGAGTGTGCGAAGTACGGGATTCGTGTAGAAAATAATTTTCTTGAGATAGAAGAGCTATTGGAAGTAAGTACGATACAAAAGGCCGATATGATGCATGATAGTGCCACAATAAGTGAACGAATAGAAGATAGTTTATTATATATGTTTCTTACAAAAAATAGTTTTATTCATGGACAAAGTAGCATGGACTTTCATGAAAAGTTGTCTCCTTATTTTAGACAAGAAGAATTAGAGAAAAGAGTTACACTGTTACGCGATATCGAGGATACTTTGTTACGTCAAATTCATATTATTCCTTTATATCGTAATAAACAAGAGGTAAGTACACATGAAAAAGTTCAAAATATAATGATTAATTCACAAGGTTGGATTGATTTTTATAATATTTGGTTTAAATCTTGATATATAAGGGCTTTTGCACATTTTCATAAGATGTGTAAGAGCCTTTTTATATGTGAGAATAGGTTTGTTTTACACATTGTTACGCTACTTGTGATAAAAGTCTATTTACAGCGTAACAGTGTTATGTTACATTGTTATCAGGAAGGAGTGTTATACAGTTGAGTACAGATTTAATTTCAAAAAAAGATTTATTAGAACTAACTGGTATTTCATACGGACAGTTATATAGGTGGAAAAGAAAAAATTTAATTCCGGAAGATTGGTTTGTACGAAAATCAACGTTTACAGGTCAAGAGACATTTTTTCCGAAAGAAAAGATATTAGAGCGTATCGATAAAATCCAAACGATGAAAGAGGATTTATCACTTGATGAACTAGCGAACATGTTTTCACCGAGTGTGAGAGAAATTCTTTTAACAAAGGAAGAGATTTTACGCAAGGGGATTGCATCAGAACCAGTTTTACAATTTTTCATAGAACAAACGAATAAAACAGCAGAGTTTCAATTTGTAGACATTCTTTATGTGTACATGTTAGAAGAATTACTACAATCAGGAGAGATTAGTTTAGAAGAAGGAAAAATGGTCTTGCAAGTTTTACGTGAAAATTATGAAGCAATGAAACATAAAACTTGTGACTTAATCATTGTCCGAAAGTTAGGTATTTCTACATGTTTATTAGTTTCAAACGTGGACGATTTAATTTTTGAAAAAGGCACCAAAATCGTTTTACGCGAAGCGATTATGAAATATACCGAAGCATTAAAAACTAAATTGTTGTAGTGGAGGAGAAAGTATGCGTACAGATAATTTGATTATAAATGGTTACGGTTCATCGAATGGTGGCGAGTTTCATAAAGTGCAATTAAACGGAAAAGGAACTGTGAATGGAAATGTTGAATGTGAGCAATTTGAATGTAACGGTTACGGTGCAGTTACTGGCGATTTGAAAAGTAGCAGTGCACGAATTAGCGGATCTGGTAAAGTTGATGGCACAGTTCATGCTGAAACGATGCGAATTGATGGAAAAGCAACAATTACGCAAAATGTAAAAGCAAACAGTTTGAAAATTGCAGGAAAAGGTACGATAGGTGGAAATGTCACTGGTGAAGAATTTAAAGTCAATGGTCAAGCTACAATTGACGGTAATTGTGAAGTGGATACTTTTTCTTCAGAAGGACAATTTACAATCGGTGGTTTATTAAGCGCAGATGAAATTAATATAAATATTCACGGTACATGTCGAGCGAAAGAAATTGGTGGTCAAACGATTAAAGTAAGACATAGATCAGGTACATTTAGTAGGCTATTTAAAACAGTATTTGGCTTGCAGTTAGAAGCTGAACTATTAGAAGGTGACAATATCGATATTGATTATGCTCACATAAGAACGGTAAGAGGAAACAATGTTACAGTAGGAGCAAACTGTGAGATTGAACTGATTGAATATACCGGTGTTCTTACTGTTGATAAAAATGCAAATGTAAAAGAAATTAAGCAAGTTTAACGGAAGGGAGAAATCAATATGGAACATCCACATAGTCTCACAGTAAATGGTTCTGGTAATTCAGCAGGCGGAGATTATAATAAAGTGAAGATTCGCGGTGAAGGAACAATTACGAATGATATGAGTTGCAATGAGTTTAAAACGTACGGAACGAGTGATGTACGCGGTAATGTGAAAGTGAAAAATTATGTCGTATATGGAGATAACGAAGTACAAGGAAATGTAGATGCGGAATATGTAAAAGTATATGGTAATACACAAATTCATGGTGATGCTCATATTGAAAAAACAAAAGTTAGAGGTATGATAGATATTGCAGGAAAGTTTTCAGGTGATTTCGTAGATGTAAAAGGTGCTTTAAATGTAAAAGGAGATATTGAAGTAGAAGATTTATCATTAACTGGTGGTCTTGAAAGTGATGGATTACTTAATGCTGAAAATATTCAAATCTCACTTCGTTATGAAGGCAGTAAGGTAAGAGAAATTGGTGGTAAAAAGATTACTGTTCGTAAAAAAGCGAGATTTATTCCTTTTACTAGTCATGCTGGAAACCTCCAAACTTCGATTGTTGAAGGAGATGATATCTATTTAGAACATACGATTGCTGAAGTTGTAAGAGGCAACAACGTCACAATTGGTCCTGGATGTGAAATTAGTGTTGTAGAATATCATACTAGTTTTAATCAAAAAGGTAATGCAGTCGTAAAAGAACATAAACAAATATAAGTAGTATGAGGGAGAGCAAGAGATATGGTTGAGAAGAATAATAAGCTCGGCTTTGTTGTGGCGGGCTTATTGCTAGGTATTTTAATGGCATCGATGGATAATACCATTGTCGTAACGGCGATGGGAACAATCGTTGGTGACTTAGGAGGCCTCGAAAACTTTGTATGGGTCGTTTCTGCCTATATGGTCGCAGAAATGGCAGGCATGCCGATTTTCGGTAAGCTATCAGATATGTATGGTAGAAAGAGATTCTTTATTTTCGGTTTAATTGTCTTTATGATTGGTTCGGCACTTTGTGGTACTGCTGAAAATATTACACAGTTAGGTATTTATCGTGCCATTCAAGGTATTGGCGGCGGGGCATTAGTGCCAATCGCGTTTACTATCGTTTTTGATATTTTCCCACCTGAAAAACGCGGGAAAATGGGTGGTTTATTCGGAGCGGTATTTGGATTATCTAGTATTTTCGGGCCATTACTTGGCGCATATATTACCGACTACATTAGCTGGCACTGGGTATTTTATATTAACTTACCACTTGGCATTTTAGCACTTATTTTTATTACATTCTTTTATAAAGAATCACGCGTTCATAGGAAGCAAAAGATTGATTGGTTTGGTGCAATTACTTTAGTTGGTGCAGTAGTTTCTTTAATGTTTGCGCTTGAACTAGGCGGACAAAAATATGATTGGGATTCTAGCTTTATTTTAAGCTTATTTGGTGGATTCGCTATTTTAATCATCGCATTCATTTTTATTGAACGAAAAGTAGAAGAACCAATTATTTCATTTGAGATGTTTAAGCAGCGCTTATTCGGAATGAGTACAATTATTGCTTTATGTTACGGTGCTGCATTTATGTCAGCAACTGTGTACATTCCGTTATTTATTCAAGGTGTATACGGTGGTACCGCAACAAACTCAGGATTATTACTTTTACCGATGATGTTAGGATCAGTCGTAACAGCGCAGTTAGGCGGATTTTTAACAACTAAACTTAGCTACCGAAACATTATGATTATTTCTGCGGTTATTATGCTAATTGGACTATTCTTATTAAGCACGTTAACACCAGAAACAAGTCGTGTATTATTAACAGTTTATATGATTATTATCGGATTTGGAGTCGGTTTCTCATTCTCTGTACTAAGTATGGCAGCTATTCACAACTTCGGTATGGAACAGCGCGGGTCTGCGACTTCAACGAGTAACTTCATTCGTTCGTTAGGAATGACACTAGGCATTACAATCTTCGGAATGATCCAAAGAACAGGTTTCCAAGATCAATTAGAAGAAGCATTTAAAGGGAGGAGCGGGGGAATGAATACAAACGCTTTAGGGGATTCAAGAGCTATTCTATCAGAATCGGCAAGATCTCAAATCCCTCCGCAAATATTAGATAAGATTATTGACGCTCTTTCTAGTTCAATTGTTCAAACATTCATGTGGGCATTGGTACCAGCTGGATTAGCATTCATATTTATTTTCTTTATGGGAAATGAGCGCATGGTAATTAAGAAACAACAAACGAATAAAAAGAGTGAAACATCAAAAGCGTAATGAAAAAGCTCCTTTCTAATTGGAAAGGAGCTTTTTCGTATGTACGGATTTAGATTAGCCTTCGATAATTTCGTATTCTTCGTCTGCTAATAGTAAAATTTGTGTTTTCTTACCTTTGTTTTGAACTTCGATTACATCGTAAGCACCTAAGTCTCTTACTTTGCTTTGAGAAGCGTTAACCATAACTTCAATAGAATCAATTAAGATATCTTCTTCAATGTATGATTCAGGCAATGCCATATCTTCAGTATCTAATACACATGCGTATAGATTTTGTAAGTTTTCAGCAGTTGGGTTTTGTTCCTCAACATCAATGATGTTTTTTACTGCTTCCATATTTTCCTCTTTTGCTTGGTATACTTTAATTTTAGCCATTGTTTTAATCTCCTTTATAACGTAATCGTAGAGGCTACACCTTATTATAACGTTTTTTTCATGAAAGATGAAATTGTTATATGTATTTATAGTAAAATTTATGTGTCCTTACTCAAAAATGGTGTGATTTCCATATAAATGTACGATTAGGTAACGATATTGCTACGTTAACGTTATATTGTCCAAGCTTTTCTTATTTTCTTCTCATATATATGTAGTAGCAATTCTATATAGAGAAGGGATGGAGTGTAAGTGGGGTGTGAACCGAAACGTGATTGTGGGTGTTGCCAAAATAGTATATGTGAGTTTTTACAGAGTCTAGAACCGTATACAAAAGTTGAAAGTATCATAATAGCAGGAAACGAAATTGCTGTATCTTATTTTCTTTCATTTAATAAGAAAACAGGTATCGTATCATTCGTACAAGAAGACAATGAGGTTATATTTGTCGATTGTTCAAAGATTGATGCAATTCGAATAGGGAAAGTATGTAGTTGCAAAACAAAAGTTAAATATATTGAAGAGGACTTTAGCTTGCTAGGAAATGTTTGCCCGCATTGTTTAACGGAGGGGAGTACAATCTTTTTCGATTTTAACAATCCTGAATTAAATGTGTCTTTCCAAGCAACAACAATTAATCCACCTAGATGTACTGAATTTACAGATGATCTCGGGAATGTAGTAAAGCAAATTACTATAGTAGGTGAGGCGAAAGTTTCTAGAGATTTTGTTCAAGTACCTGAACTGGTAGGTTTTCGATTACTTTTATCACATCTAGCTGGAGACTCTTTAAACTACGGATTATTATTTATTAATTTTCCTGATACGATTTTTATTTTTATATTGGCATCAAGCGGATACCTTTCCATTTCGAACTGTTTAAAAATAGAGGGCGGAACTGGTGATGCCGAAATAGAAGAGATGAAAAAAATGATAGAGGATGACGTTAACACGTACAAATCAGTTGTTAAATTGACTAAAGTATATAAGAACGGTGAGACGGAATCTTTTATTTATAAAAATGAGTTATAACACATGTATTTAAATGCACCCTCAAACTATTGTTGAGGGTTGTTACATAATTAATTATGTTGGTCCTTCAAACCGTTTGTTAACGGGTAAGAAATATATTTATTGTTGACTTATTTTATATGTTGATCATTTCATAGTTAGTAGATGTTATAATCATTTTATGTTTACTGATATTTTATAAATATTCAAAGTTTTAATTTAATAGTCAATTGCTTTTATGATGAACAGGTGGGTATGTATATGAATACGAATTATGGAGCGCTCATGAAAATGTTAAGAGTAGTTGATTCTAAAGAAGGCGGGAATGTAAATGATATATGAAGCGAATATACATACAAGAAAAAAACTAGTTTCTATGTTTGAGGATTTCAATAACGTTGTTTTACTTTCTTATTTACAAGGGCATATGGGTACTGCTTGGGTAAATCATCTTGAAAATCCAAAAGTAGCACAAGTTACGGTAGGGATTTTTACATTTTACGCTGGAGACCCAAATACGAAAGAAACAGAAGAGTTATTACGTAATATTCCAGAAAGAATTTTAGTTATCGTGAATAGTGAAGAGTGGAAACAACGCTTAGAAACATTCCATGAAAGAAAAATAGATAAGTTTTTACGTTATAAATTCAAACGAAATCCAGAAGTTTTTAATCGTTCAAAATTAAAATCTTTTATATCAGCACTTCCAAAAGAATATGAGTTAAGAAGAATAGACGAGCATATCGCAAATAGCCCTACATTACATAAGATATCTGAAGATTTCACAAGTCAATTTCATTCGGTAGAAGATTATATAAACCGTGGTATAGGTTATAGCATTTTATATAACGGAGAAGTTGTATGCGGTGCATCCTCGTATAGTATTTATAATGATGGGATTGAAATTGAAGTTGCGACTGATCACAATCATAGAAGAGAGGGCTTGGCAACTGTAGTAAGTGCAGCTCTTATATTGGATTGCTTAGAAAATGGAAAGTATCCAAACTGGGACGCAGCGAATACTACATCTGCTAAATTAGCAGAAAAGTTAGGATATGAATTTGATAAGGCATATGATACTTATTTTGTGGATAATAGATGAGTGAAGGAGTTACATACTAAAAAATAAATGCGCCCTAGTACGTAAGTCTAGGGCGCATTTATTAGTTGGTAAATATCTTCATAACAATCATATCATATTTTATCTTTTGAATGTTTGGAATTAAAGATATTTATGTGACTTTTTGAAAAAATAAAAGAGCAGCTAGCAAAAGCCAACTGCTCCTCTCTCAGGGGGAATGGAGAAATACAATCATATTATCTATAGTATTGACGGAACATAGAGTTTTAATCAAAGCCCGATTGGTGAGGGGTTTGATTAAAACTCCCACTGATTAAAGTTTCACTTTATTACATTTACAATTTAAATAGTAGAACGTGTTTATCGTAGTTCTCCAAACACCAATTATATTTTTTTAGAATAATTGGATGGACTGCTTCTGTCGTAGTATCGACTTCAGTATATCCATATTTCTTATAAAAGTTTTCTAATTCCTCAAAAGGAAGACAATATACATTTTGTATTTGTGATTTTTTCGCAGTTTCTACTAAAAATGAAACAAGCTCACCAGCTAATTGAAGCCCTCTAAATTGAGGCAGAATAAAAATCCCGCCCATTTCTAAAGTATCTTCATCTATTTGGACTAATCGGCCAACACCTGCATACTCGTTGTTATATGTAATAATTGCAACTTTATCTCTCTTTAAATCACTTCGTACAAATCCTATTGAGTCATATTGACTATTAATCCATTTTAAATCGTTAGATGTGGCCAATTGAATACTCATATATATCCTCCTTCGGAATACTAGCGCTCTCTTCATTATATAGAACATAAGATACTATATCAAAGGAACCTTGAGGTAGCCCATTTGTTTAAGTTATTAGTTAAAAGTGTGGGGTTGCTGGCATTGAAATGATGGCTCCACCAAACATAGGATAATAATCTTGTGAATTTAGTGTTACATAGTCAAAATAAAAATTAGTTCATGCGTTCGGTAATGCACGATGGTTTAAGTGTAGAGAAGATCATAGGAGTATTTTAATTAGTAGCTACTGTATTCATTGAAGCTATTAAGGAAATGTGGTAATCGCCAGCCTTAGTGATACAAATCATATTAGGATTTAGTAAAAAAACTCTTCCTAAAAAAGAGGGAGATTAAAGATAAGAGCACTTCGAAAAGTGCCCTTCAGTAACGACTACTCATTCTAAAAAGAAAGGATGCAATATATCATATGAAGTTAAGTGTATTTAATTATGGGCCTTTTATATAAAAGTTTTATTTTGTTCTGAATAAAAAGGCGGTTGTTTCCGCAACCACCTTTCAGTAAAACAAAGCACTTTTTATGAAATAAATTATGGATGGTCCCTAAAAAAGGTTATAGGATATACCCACATTTTTATAACTAAAGTGACGAACTCAGGTTATAAGGAAGGAACAATTATATTGTATGAAATCTATTCTAGAGTAGTCACAAAGAAAGTTGTCTTCTTATTAGAAGGCAGCTTTTTTTATTAGAAAAAGAAGTAGAAGATTAAGTTACTTGTCCAAACAAATTTTTAAAAAATACATAAAATGCTATTAGTTAGTCAATATTTTAATATTGCTAATTTTTAAGACTAAAAGGGGTGATTTTATGTGTGAATGTGAAGTTTGTAGACGAAAGAAAAATCGGGATCCATTAAACCGGGAGTTTGAGCCGAAAAAACGAGTTCCTGAGCCAAAAAAAGAGGATTGTGAGCCAAAAAAAGAGGTTTGTGAGCTAAAAAAAGAGGATTGCGATCCGAAAAAAGAAGATTGCGAATCATTAAATGATTATTCGTTTAGTAAAAATGCAAATTTTTTAGAGGAAGCTATACAAACAGATGAAATCGATCAAATTTCTGAGGAATATATTGAAATAGTTGATTCAGCAGATGTACAAGTTACTACTACAGATACAAAAGCTGCGCTATCTATCCAAGCGGCATTACAAGCAGCTATCGTAGTTGTAGTAAGTATTTCTATAGCAGATAGTGAAAAGGCAGATAAAATAACACAAGAATTATTTCAAAAATCAGCTATTAAACAAATTAATAGACAAAAAACATTTATTAAAAATTCTAGAAACGTAACCGTAACAACTACTGATACAGATATTGCAGTGAATATTCAAATTCTCCTTCAAATTTTATTAGCTTTATTAGTTAAACTAAACATTTTATAAAGTGTCTATCCTATTGATATTTAGCTATAAGTTTTCAATCTAAGTAAATGTTTTTTGTTGTAATACGTGGTACAAGCTTGGACTTTTTATTATGACTGAATTAATATTCAAGATTAATGGTAAAGCAAGTGTGGAAAACTACAAATAAAGATAAAATACATGATTTAACAGTAATGAAACTTATATTTATGTGAAGTGAAGGAAAGCTGTCTTCTTATTAGAAGTCAGCTTTTGATTTTATTAGCAAAAAGAAGTGAAAATAGAAGATTAAGTTACTTGTCCAAGCAATTTTTATTTCATTACATATAATGCTCGTAGATATTTAAAATTTTTATAGAAAATTGATTGGAGTGAATATTGTAAATGGATGATTTAAACAAATTTTCTTCCTTTAAGTTTGATAAGGATCAAAAGAATATAATTATAGACCTTTTACTCTCAGATATTTTTAATAGGCATGGGATAAATGAAGAAAAATTAAAAAATTTATCACCAGAAAAAAAGCAGCAAATTAAAAGTATTGTTTCTGAAATACAATCACAAGTTAATAATTATTTAGATTGAAAGGGGGTGAACGCATGGACAAAACATGTCATTCAGATGAAAATAAAAAGTGGAGTGCATTAGATTCCTCAAATCCTCATCCATCTTTTAAAAATGCTAGCGTTTCAGAAGCAGCTGCGCAAGAAAGTAAAACGTATCAAATTTCTGAAGAATCTATTACAATTGTAGATTCAGCAGATGTAGAAGTTACTACTACAGATACAAAAGCTGCTTTATCTATTCAAGCAGCATTACAAGCAGCTATCGTGGTTATAATAAGTATTTCTATAGCAGATAGTGAAAAAGCTGACCGTGTAGCACAAGAATTGTTTCAAAAATCATCTATTAAACAAATTAATAAACAAGAAACTGTTATTAGAAATTCTAGAAATGTTACAGTTACGACTACGGATACAGACATAGCAGTAAATGTTCAAATTCTTCTCCAAATTTTATTAGCTTTACTAGTAAAATTAAATATTTTATAAAATGTTTAACTTGTTTTTATCTAGTGATTCTTACAGGTGAATATTCACTGTTTTAATTATAGTACAGGCTATAAATATTTATCATAACTGGACTAATATTCAACATCACCAAAGTATGAATGTAAACAAACAATTTGATGGAAAATAAAGTTTGGTTATTTTATGAAAATGTAAAAGCCATTTCCTTTATTGGATTTGGCTTTTCAATTTTAAACAGTATGAATTTGAAAAGATTATATTAAGATAAAGAATTAAAATATAATGATACAAAATACTTATAAAATTATTCGTGTTTTAGAAAAATAATAAGAAAAAGGTGTTTAAAATAGAATCATTTTCATTAACAGTTCAAGTTTTGAAGAATAGTGCATACAATATAAAGTGTTTTCCTTTCTTCATTTAAGTTTTACGTATATAATTTAAAAGTACTATTTTTATTTTATTATTTTATATTTATAACAGAATAGAGGTTTAAAAATGGGTGTTAAAATCATTACGGATAGTGCGGCGGATTTACCAGTAGAATTGCTGCAAGCATATGATATTGATTTAATTCCACTCCGTGTATATGATGAAGCAGAAACAGAGTATTTAGATGGAGTAACATTAGAGTCAGTTACATTATTGCAAAAAATGAGAGAAGGCGCTGTTTATAGAACGTCATTGCCTTCACTTGAAACGTTCCAAGAAAAATTTGTTTCTTATGCAAAAGAAGGTAATCCTTGTATATATTTAGCTTTTTCATCTGAACTGTCTGGTACATATCAATCATCAGTTGTCATTAAAGAGGAAGTAAAAGAAACATATGCTAACTTAGATTTAGAAATTATTGATACGAAATGTGCTTCGCTTGGTCAAGGTCTTGTCGTTTTAGAAGCTGCTAAAATGGCAAAAGACGGCGCATCAAAAGAAGATATTTTAAAGCGTGTTGATTTTCTAATGAGCCATATGGAACATATCTTCACTGTAGCTGACTTACAGTACTTAGTGAGAGGTGGACGTTTAAGTAAAGTCGCAGGATTTATCGGTGGTTTACTAAACATTAAACCGATCTTAAACGTGGAAGAAGGAAAACTTGTACCACTTGAAAAGGTACGAGGGAAAAAGAAAGTATTAAGCCGTATTGTTGATATTATGGAAGAACGTGGTAAAGACCTTAAAGGTCAAACAATCGGTATGACTCACGGTGACGATTTAGAAACAGCGGAAGCATTAAAATCATTAATTACGGAAAGATTTGGCTGTGAAGTATTTATCGTAAATACAATTGGTGCAGCAATCGGTGCACATACAGGACCTGGCGTTATAACGTTATTTTTCTTAAATGAAGTAGAGTAAAGGATTGATCTTTTGATCAATCCTTTTTTATTTTTTAATCTGTGATAATCGGTCGATATGGTATTGATGAAGATAAAATCTTTGAAGTTTTCCTATATCAAATGCAATCTTGTAGAGGGAGTATTTTTTATATGTGTAATGATACTTAATGGTAGAAGAAAAGAGTATAAATAAGAATATATTTATAGGAATTTAAATATTTGAAGATATCAAAATTTTTCCATTTCATATATAATTGTGTGTGGAGAAATATCTGTAACTATTTGTAAAAATAGGAGGTGGCTATAAAAATGCAAGAAAGTGCTAGATGGGATTTAAATCGCTTGTATTTGAATGAGGATATTCTATTTCCGATTTTGGAGTTGAAAGAGCAATATTTTGTAACAAAAGATGTAGAGATTCTTTCAAAGCTTATACAAGTTATTGAAAAAGCAGAATACTATTTGTACTGTCGATCGGTTGAAGAAAGTGTTCCATCTGACCTTACTAAATTGACCGTGAAAGTGAAGGAACTAAAAAGTGAATTACAGCAAGTAATAAAACATAATGAAGTGGAAACTTCAGATAATACTAAGTTAATAAAAGATGAACTTAATGCGTGGGAAAATATGTACATACAATTACGGGATAGGATAGAAATAGAGCACAATAATAAACTATTATCCTTTGGACAAGCAAATACTATTGCAATGAATAGTGATAATGAAAAGGAAAGATTAGAAGTATTCGATTCATTAACATGTGCTTTACATAAGGAAAAAGAAATCTTTGCTACTGTATTAAATCAAGTAGGGAGATTGCGTAATGCAAAGAGTGATGAAATAGAAGATAGAGAGATTTTAACACAATCTTTTCATGCGAATGGCATTTCAGAAACTGTATTATTCCAAATGTGGAATGCGACAGAAGAAAACCTTGATAAATTAGTAAGTGCTTTAAACGTGTATAAGAAAGGGAAAGCTTCGATTACATGGCATGAACTTATGACAGTAAAGGAAAGTAATGAGGTCATGATTCCTTTTTCAGTAGCAATACAAAACGTTTATGATGCATGGAAGAATATTGATGAAGAATTAGCAGAATTTGCACGTAATGCGATAGAAAGTGGTTGGGTAGATGCTGAACCGAGAGAGAATAAACCACCAGGCGGGTTTTGTGCTCCATTTTTCAGTGAGAAAGAATCGCGAATTTCCATTCGTTATGATGGGAGTATAAATAGTGTAAGAGTGCTCGCTCATGAATTAGGACATGCTTGGCATTTTTATAATATGAGTTTTGAACAATCTACATCTTTTTTAGATGATTATTTGCCAATGAGTACGGCTGAATCAGCATCTATTTTCTTTGAAACGGTACTCTTAAATTATCTAATTGAAACAACGGATAGTAAAGATACGAAAAAGTCATTACTTAGCTGGAAAATAAGAAATAGTTTTAATTATGTAATGGCAATACGAGCATCGTATCAGTTTGAAAAAACATTTTATGAAAAATGTAAAGAGGGTCCTTTAAGTGCTGATGAAATTGAGAAATTATCTATAATTGCACAAAAAGAAGCTTATGGAAATGCTTTAAGTGAATACCAGCCGTTTGTATGGATGAAATATATTCAATTTTATATAGCAGATGTTCCTTTTTACAATTATCCATACACGTTTGGATATTTAGTAAGTTTTAGCTTATTAGAAATAGCTCAAGAAGGTAAAAGTACTTTTCATTCGAAATATAAAGAGTTCTTACGAGAAACAGGAAAGGCTTCAGTAGAGGAGCTTATGAAAAAACATTTTGAAATAGATATAAGAAATTATGAATTTTGGAATAAAGCTTTTATTCAAATTTCTAAAGACATTGATGAATATTTGCAGCTTATATAAGGGGAGAGTACAGTGGATCAGCAATTTATAAAAGGTATACCTTTTTCAACTTTAGAATATGCAAAAGCTATAAGTTTATTAAAAGGTTGGTTATATGAACAACAAGAGAAACCAAGGTTTGTAGTAACTGCAAATCCTGAAATTGTTATGTCTGCAAAGGAAAATACGGAAAAATCAAAGGAGTTTAAAAAGATGTTACTATCTGCGGATTTAATAACAGCGGATGGGATTGGTGTCATAATTGGCTCGAAAATATTAAAAGGAACTTTGAAAGAACGTGTTACTGGGGCGGATTTAACTCACGATTTAATAAAATATTGTAACGACAATGAATATCGTGTCTTTCTTTTTGGAGCTGCGCCAGAAAGTAATAAAAAGGCATTAGAAAAATTAAATGAGCAGTTCCCAGGAGCACAATTTAAAGGACAGCATGGATTTGTAAATGGTGAAGAAATAGAAGAAATAAAAATGAAAATTAAGCAATTCAAACCGCATTTATTACTTGTAGGACTAGGTTCACCAAAACAAGAAGAGTTCATTTATGAAAACATACAAACATTAAACGTTCCGCTATCTATTGGTATCGGAGGAATGATTGATATAATATCTGGTACTGTAAAAAGAGCACCGAAAATAATGAGGGATACTGGAACTGAATGGCTGTATAGGTTACTCTCACAGCCGAAAAGGTTAAAGAGACAACTTGTACTTCCGAAATTTTTATTGTCGGTTATGTCAGAGAGGATTAAAGGGATTAATTAATAAAGGGGACTACATACATGAACAGAACCGGCATTATCGGAGCAATGCAAATTGAAATAGATTTACTTTTAGAAAAGCTAGTAATACAAGAAGAACAGACAATAGCGGGAATGCCATTTTATATTGGAGAATTCATGGGAACAGAAGTAATTATTGCACGTTCTGGTGTAGGGAAAGTAAATGCAGCTGCATGTGCGCAAACATTAATTCATAAATTTAATGTAGACTCTATCATCAATACGGGCGTTGCTGGTGGATTACATCCAGATGTAAAAGTTGGTGATGTAGTTATTTCAACTAATGTTACCCATCATGATGTAAGTAAAAATCAAATGAAAAAATTATTCCCGTTTCAAGAGGAGTTTATTGCAAGTAAGGAATTGATAGAGTTAGCACGTAAAGCATGTAACAGTAATAGTTCAAATATTCAAGCTCACCAAGGAAGAATTGTAAGTGGTGAATGTTTTGTTGAAGATTCAAAGTTAAAGGCAAAATTAATAGACGAATATGCACCTCATTGTACAGAAATGGAAGGTGCAGCAATTGGACATGTTGCCTACATAAATGATATACCGTTTCTTGTTATACGATGTATTTCTGACAGTGCAGATGATGAAGCTCAAGTTTCTTATGATAATTTCGCGAAAACTGCTGCAAATTATTGCTCAGAAATTATTATTGAGATTCTTAAAAATATATCTGGTAAAACTATAGTCCAAAAGGAGAGATATGAATGTTACAAGCATTAATTTTTGATATGGATGGAACATTATTTCAAACAGATAAAATTTTAGAATTATCGTTAGATGATACTTTTGATCACTTAAGATCACTTCAATTATGGGATACGGTAACACCGATTGAAAAATACCGTGAAATTATGGGTGTGCCGCTACCGAAAGTTTGGGAAGCTTTATTACCGGAACATTCTATTGAAATAAGAGAACAAACAGATGCATATTTTTTAGATAGACTAATTGAAAACATAAAAAGCGGAAAAGGCGCTTTATATCCAAATGTAAAAGAAATATTTACATATATAAAAGAAAATAATTGTTCCATTTACATTGCTAGTAATGGTTTGAAAGAATATTTACGAGCAATCGTAACTTATTATGCTTTAGACAAGTGGGTGACTGAAACGTTTAGTATCGAACAAATACAATCGCTAAATAAAGGTGACTTAGTTAAAAGTATTATGAACAAATATGATATAAAAGAGGCAGCCGTAGTTGGTGACCGGCTATCTGATATAAATGCAGCGAAAGACAACGGTTTACTGGCAATTGGATGCAATTTTGATTTTGCGCAAGAAGATGAACTTGCTCAGGCTGATATAGTAATAGATGATTTAATAGATTTAAAGCGGATACTGCCTGCTGTACAGAGATAAATAAAGTGTGTGCATTTTTTTCGAGTCCTATATGTCTTATTTTATGGAGGGGAATATGCTTAAAAATATTTTTAAAATTAGTAATATTCCTGCGGTTTTGTGGGGAGATAAGAGTGAAAAAATTTTTATTGCAGTACATGGAAATATGTCAAATAAGGAAGATGCAGTTATTCAAATAGTAGCTGAAGAAGCCGATCGAAAAGGTTATCAAGTATTAAGCTTTGATTTACCTGAGCATGGAGAAAGAAAGAATGATAACACTCCTTGTAAAGTACAGTTTTGTGTTAATGAATTATCTATAATTATGAACTACGCAAAAGAACATTGGAAAGAAATAAACGTGTTTGCATGTAGTATGGGAGCATATTTTAGCCTTTTAGCTTTTCAAAATGATGTGATAGAAAAGGCATTATTTTTATCACCAGTAGTTAATATGGAACGAATTATAGAAAATATGATGAAATGGTTTAATGTAACACCGGAGCTTTTACAAAAAGAAATGACTATAGAGACACCTATTGGTCAAAAGTTATATTGGGATTATTTATGCTATGTAAAAGAGCATCCTATTAGTACATGGAATACAGATACATATATTATGTACGGAGCTAAGGATGAACTGTGCGAATTTGAAACTATTAACTATTTTACAAAAAAACATCGTTGTGAATTAGAAGTTATGGAGACGGGTGAACATTACCTTCATACTGAAGAACAGTTAAAAATATTTGAACAGTGGTTACACAAACATATTGATTAACAAATTACAATTTATCTTGAACCTGTTAGAGAAGAAGGGGGAATATATAAACTGATAGTATATTTGAGAGAAAATATAAATGTGAATGTATACACTTAAACAAACAGATGCTTTAGTTAAATAAGAATTAAACAACTATATTATCGATTTATATCTAAAGTGAAGAATACACATACTACGAATTGAATAAGATAACAATCATAAAAATGCTCAGAATCAAAAATTCTAGAGCATTTTTATGTATTTTCATAGTAAGGGGAGATTTACTTGAAAGATATACATATTCAACAAATTGAAGATTTAATGATATACGAACACGATTATCTTGTTCAGGAAAGCAAAGACGAAGGATTTTATTTCCTAATAAAACTAATAAGTGAATATGAAAATAAAATAAACACGTTTAATAAAACTGGTGAATGCTTATATGGGATTTTTCAAGGGGAAAAGTTAATTGGAATAGGAGGGTTAAATGAGGATCCATATACAATAAACAATAAGATTGGTAGGATAAGGAGATTTTATATTGCAAAAAAATACCGAAGGAAAGGATTAGGGAGGTTATTATTAGCGAGAATTATAAACGATGCGAAAAAACATTTTAATATTGTTGTTTTAAATACAGATACAGTACAGGGTGACAAATTTTATACTTCGAGTGGATTTCTGAAAGGGACAAAATATATGGGAGTGAGCTATTATTTGAACTTATATAAAAGGATATAGTGAATTATTGTTTACTTCTCCAGTAGAACTTTTGTTCTGTTTCGTGTAGATTGATGTTATAATTTATAAGAATCTAATATTAGAATGGAGAATTGGATGATGGGAGAAAATAAAATTATTAATGATTTCAATGAATATTCAATTTGGATAAATACATTGAAAGGTATGAAAGAGGAATTGTGGGTGGCACCAATATCAGAGGGGAAATGGACTATTGGCGAAATAATATCTCATATTATGAACTGGGATGACTATCTATTACGTGAGACATTATCATCAGTGAGAGATGGGAAGGGAATGGAGTTCCCTGATTTTGATACATATAATAAACTAGCATCTAGTTATGCCAAATCCGGTATATCTAAGATGAAACTTCTTGAAGAAGCAAAATCTAAAAGAGAGTTACTCGTAAAAGAACTTAGATTACTATCTGCTGGAAATCTAAAGAAACCTTTAACGGCCAATGGAGTATCACATTGTCCTCATACCGGAACGCCATATTCTCTTATATATATTATTAAAGAATTTGTAGATCATGATAACCATCATAAAAGACAGGTTATTCATTTTTTAAATGAAAATCAAATTGTTAATTGATAAAGAAAGATCCCGCAAATCATATTTGTGGGATCTTTCTTACATTATAACTTAACCTTCATGTGTTTCAATAATAATCCTGGTTTACCTTTTACATAATAAAAATGCGGATTATTTTCATCATCATAAAGCATAATATAAGGCTTTTCATTTAGTGGGAGCAGTATAAGTACTTCGTCTATTGTAGTGTGTAACCATTGATTAGTAATAGAAACCGGCTTAGATAAAGGGATTTTTATCATATAGCCATCTTTTGGAACGACATTTAAGTTTTTAAATGGACCAGTTATTGCTTTAGCGTATTGAACTGCTTCTTTTTGGATTACTGGATCTAAAGATTGTTTTTGAATGACCATTTCTTTTTGACAATCAAATACTTCAATTTGTTGATTTGTATTTGCGAACGCATTTGTTGATAATAGAAATATAAGAAGAGAAATGACCCCGATTTTTTTTATCATAGTACAACACCTCACCATTACTATCCCCTCAAAAGCTTTAAATATTTTTCTGTCACATTCATGTAACAAAGATGTTGTATGATACAATTGGTTTTTGTTTAAAAGCAATGGAGGAAAAAATATGAAAGTATTAATTGCAGATGACGAACAAGATATGTTAAGGATTTTAAAAGCTTATTTTGAAAAAGAAGGATTCGAAGTTTTTTTAGCAAAAGACGGAGAGGAAGCACTTCAAATATTTTATGATGAAAAAATTGATTTAGCTATTTTGGATTGGATGATGCCAAAACATAGTGGTATTACTGTCTGTCAGGAAATAAAAAAGAATTCAAGCGTGAAAGTATTAATGCTTACGGCGAAAAGTGAAAGCGAAGATGAATTAGCAGCGCTTCAAAGTGGGGCAGATGAGTACGTGAAAAAACCATTTCATCCAGGAGTACTAATTACGCGAGCGAAAAAACTTATTCAGCACGATGATATTATTCAAGTACAAGATGTAAAGATAAATTTCGCCAAAAATAAAGTATATAAAAATGATATAGAGTTAGAAATTACAAAAACAGAGCTCGAATTAATAAAATGCTTTTTAAATCATAAAGGAACGATTTTAACTCGTAAAAAATTGTTAGACATTGTATGGGGATTTGACTATTTTGGAGAAGAGAGAACGGTTGATACACATGTAAGAAGGCTGCGTAAAAAAATTGGAGAAGATATTATTAAGACGCATCGTGGGCTGGGTTATAGTTTGGAGGAACAAAGTGAATAAACTTGGGAAAAAGCTATTTCTCAGCATTTCTTTAACCGTTATTCTTATATTTACAATTTCTTTATTATTAATTAACTTTCTCCTGCCGAAATATAATATTTATAAAACACGTGAAAACTTAAATGAATTTACAACTCAAATACAAAATGCGCCAGTCAATGATTTAGAAGATGTTATTCATACAATTGAAAGTGAAAATAATGTTACAATTGCGTATACGCCAATTAATCAGTCAGAAGATGCTATGAACGACGCGTTACGCATGCAACTTACGAAAAAGAAAGTAACGTTAAATAAGCTTTGGATTACGAAAGACGAAGTTATGAAAGTGAAGACGGAAGGGCAATCGAATAAACTGTACGATCAAGGAAAGGTAAAAGCGAGTTTTTTTGCTAAATATATTGCGAAAGATGATACGATAATTTTAATTGGGACTTCCATTGCGAATTCAAATGAAATTATAAATACGTTAAATACATTTTACTTATATATCCTATGTTTCTCGCTCCTTCTTATTATTTTACTTGTGTGGATACTTTCAAAAATAATAACGACACCACTGAAAGAGTTAAGTGATGTGGCTCAGGATATTTCACATTTGCAGTTTAAAAGAACGAAAGTGAAAACGAATGATGAAATAGGAGAGTTGGCCAATAGTATTAATATCATGAGTGAAAAACTACATGAAGCACATCAAGACTTAACTGATCGTAATGAACATTTAAAACGATTTATGGGTGATGTAACGCATGAATTAAAGACACCGATCGCATTAGTAAAAGCATACTCTATGGGGATTAAAGATGGATTAGATGATGGGACTTACGTAGATACAATTATTAAACAAACAGATCAAATATCAAACTTAATTGAAGAACTATTACGATTTTCTAAAATAGAAAGAGATATTTTACAAAAAGAAGAATTCCCCATTGAACCACTGGTCCAGAGTATATTAGATAAGCATCAGATTGAACTGGATTCGAAAGAAATTAACTTGCAAGTAAATTGTAATGCGGGCAATACAATCGTTTATGCAGATTTAAATAAAATGAGAATGGTGTTTCAAAATTTAATTTCTAATGCGATAAAATATACAGCAAATCAAAACATAATAATTACATTAGAAGATAGAAATAAAAGTATATATTTCCAAATAAAAAATGGCATTCCTACGGATAAAATTAAGGATATCGAGAAAATTTGGGAGCCTTTTTATGTACTAGAATCTTCTCGTAGTAAAGAAAAATCAGGTACAGGATTAGGTTTAGCGATAGTGAAAAGTATTTTAGAAAGGCATGGTTTTGAATATGGAGTTTCCTCTATAGATGGAGAAATTCAATTTTATATAAATGTGAAAAAGGACTAATGAAAATATTAGTCCTTTTTGCAGCTTTAGAGATTAGCGATATAGGATGAATCACCATAATTTTCAAAATTGATGTATTAAATGGAGAATTAGCAAATGTTCTACTTTCATTAAATTCACGTGAAGTTCACAGGAAAACGTTATATTTACATAGTTATATTTGAATTTAATGAAGTGAGGTATTCAGATTTGAAAAGAAAGAAATTAGTAATTGGTAGCATTTTAATGGGTATGACGTTATCTTTATCTGCATGTGGTTCATCAGATAATATTGTAACGACAAAATCAGGAAGCATTTCAGAAAGTGATTTTAACAAAAAATTAAAAGAAAACTACGGTAAACAGAATTTATCTGAAATGGTAGTAGAGAAAGTATTACATGATAAATATAAAGTTACGGATGAAGAGGTAACGAAACAACTAAAAGAATTAAAAGACAAGATGGGCGATAATTTTAATACATATATGGAATCCAATGGTGTGAAAAATGAAGATCAGTTGAAAGAGAAATTAAAGCTTACTTTTGCTTTTGAAAAAGCTATTAAAGCAACCGTAACGGAAAAAGATATTAAAGATCATTATAAGCCAAAGCTTCAAGTTAGCCATATTTTAGTAAAAGATGAAAAGACAGCAAAAGAAATTAAAGAAAAATTAAATAGTGGCGAAGATTTCGCGGCATTGGCTAAACAATATTCAGAGGATCCAGGTTCTAAAGAAAAAGGTGGGGAACTATCTGAATTTGGACCTGGTATGATGGTGAAAGAATTTGAGGATGCTGCGTATAAGTTAGAAGTTGGTCAATTGAGTGAACCTGTTAAATCTTCTTTCGGATATCATATTATTAAGCTAACGGATAAAAAAGAGCTTAAACCGTATGAGGAAGAGAAAGAGAATATTCGTAAAGAATTAGAACAGCAACGTATACAAGATCCTCAATTCCATCAACAAGTTACTAGAGATCTGCTTAAAAATGCAGATATAAAGGTATCTGATAAAGACTTGAAAGATACCTTTAAAGAGTTAGAAAAATAATAAATGGAATGTAAGGCAATCGATAGAAATATTGGTTGTCTTTTTCTCTATTTATCCCGCTATTTGCCGGGCAGTAAGACCCCACCTCAAAATTCAGCGAAAGCAAAGAAGTGGCCCTGCTGATCGTAAACGTCCAATTGGTGAGGGTTGATTAAAGTTTCACTTTATAAAGAAGGTGGGAGTGGGAAAATAATTTCACACCTCCATTAAATTTTACTTAATAAGAAATCTTTGAGTTTCTCAACTTTTATATAAAAATAAAACTGAATTTTCAGTTATTTTGTTATATAGTAAAAGAGAACGAATAAGGGGAGGGAATATTTTGAGTAAAAAGAAAATGGCAATTACACTGTCAGCAATGCTATCTGCAACAATTATACCTAGCTTTACTATGGATGTGCATGCAGAGAAGAAGGAAGAGACTAAAAATACGAAAATTGAATTAGAAAATGGGATGACAAAACCGATTTATTCTCTCGATGAAGCTATTATCGAAAATTTATATGTAGAGACAGAAGTTGATAGTGATCAAGACGGTAAGAAAGACAGAGTATCGATAAAAGTTATGCGTCCAAAGACAGATCCGAATGTGAAAGTTCCTGTTATTTATGAAATGAGTCCATATCGATCTGGATTAAAAGATGTTCCTGTATATAATGTAGATGAAGAATTGTATGCGTATGAAGGAAAACCGTATGGAGCGATTAATCTTGGTTCGTATGGGAACTATTACGTGCCAAGAGGTTATGCAGTTATTTTAGGCGAAAGTATCGGTACTGGAAAATCAGATGGATGCCCTACAACTGGAGATGAACAAGAGATACTCGGGACAAAATCTGTTATTGATTGGGTAAACGGTCGCGCGAAAGCATTTACAGAACAGGGTGAGGAAGTTCAGGCAAATTGGTCTACAGGCAATGTAGGTATGACTGGAGTTTCTTATAATGGTACATTACCAAATGCTGTTGCGACTACTGGAGTTGAAGGTTTAAAAACAATTATTCCAATCGCAGCAATTAGTAGTTGGTATGATTATTATCGTGCAAATGGTGCAGTCATTGCTCCAGGCGGATATCAAGGAGAAGATACAGATAATATGGCAGAAGCAGTACTGACAAGGGAAAACCCTGAAGTTTGCGGACAAGTTATAAAAGAGTTAACGGCTGGACAAGACCGAAAAACAGGTAATTATAATGATTTTTGGGATAAACGTAACTATGTAAAAGATGCTAAAAATGTAAAAGCGAGTGTATTTGTTGTTCATGGTTTAAACGATTGGAATGTTAAAACGAAACAGTTCGCGCAATGGTGGGAAGCACTTGGAGAAAATAATGTTCCGCGTAAAATGTGGCTACACCAAGGTGGTCATGGTGGGACATCAAGTAATAACTGGCAGCAAACACAAAATAAATGGTTAGATTATTGGTTGTACGGAATTGAAAATGGAATTATGGATGAACCAATGGTTGATGTGCAAAGAGAAAATAAAACGTGGCAAAAGATAAAAAATTGGCCAGATCCAGCAGCTGTACCTTCAAAAATCCGTATGTATTTAAGCAATAAATCAGTCAATTTGCCACTAAGTATGGGATCGGCTAATAAAGTTTTCTCATTCTTAGATGATGCACAAATAAAATCAAACCAATTAGTAGCAAACCCAGAATTAGAAGTAGCAAATCGATTAGTATATACAATGCCTGTACTGCAAAAAGATACGCGTATAAGTGGTACACCAAAGATTTCAATTACAGGAAATATTGATCGATCTGTATCAAATTTAACAGCGTTACTTGTTGACTATGGAGGAGCGAAGCCGGAAATCGTAACGAGAGGCTGGATGGACCCACAAAACGTAAAGAGTATAGAAAATTCAACAGCGATTCAACCGGGCAAAGATTATACATTCACATGGGACATGCAGCCAGATGATTATGTATTTAAAGCGGGGCATCAAATCGGAGTGGTTTTAATTGCAAGTGATTATGATTATACAATTAGACCGAAAGCTGGTACAAAACTTACTGTGAAATTAAGTGAAGTGACATTGCCGATTGTGAAATAAATATTTTTTCTAAAGAGCTTACTAAAGTAAGCTCTTTAATTTGTAGTCTGAATTTTTAATTTTTATATTTCAAATTGGAAGGTTATGTAATACAATATCATTATATTCTATGGAAAGTGAGTGATATATTATGACAGTCAGCTCTTTCGAAATCTCATTAAAATTAGAGGTATAGGAAGATTAGTTGAATTGAAATCTTCCGTACGTAAAAACGGAGGAGAAAATAAATGTTTAGCTTTTATAGTACACTTTGTACGGAACTGTATGATTACACAAAACCAGTCGGTTATTCTTTAAATGGTGATATTGAGTATTACAAAGAACGTTTAAAAGATTGTAGAGGAAGAATCCTCGAAGCTGCAGTAGGTTCAGGGCGTGTCATCATTCCGCTTCTAGAGGCTGGTTTTAAAGTGGATGGGATAGATTATTCACCTGAAATGCTAGATTCTTGCCGTAAGCGCTGTAAAGAGAGAGGCTTACATCCTAATTTGTATGAAGGAAGCTTGCAACAATTTTCACTTCCGCATAAATATGACGCAATTATCATTCCTACTGGATCTTTTTGTTTAATTGAAAATCGTGTGGATTCTATAAATGCATTAAAATGTTTTTATGAACATCTTAATCCAGGTGGACGATTAATCGTAGATATTATGCTCCCGCATAAATGGAAGACTGGGGAAATTCATACATCGACTTTCTCTTTGCCAAGCGGAGACGGAATCACATTAGAAAATAAATCAATTGAAATAGATTGGCTGAACCAAGTTACAGTATCATATTTGAAATATGAAAAGTGGAGTAAAGGACAGTTAGTACAAACAGAATTGCAACGCTTTGCGCTGCGCTGGTATGGAATAGAAGAGTTTATACTTCTTTTAGAAAGTATAGGTTTCTCAAACATTACTCGCTCTACTGAATATGTTTATGAAAAAGAACCGTCAAATGCAAATCAAACGATTACTTTTGAAGCTGTGCGAAAAGAATAGAACTAAAACTATGAATAAAAAATAAGGCAATCGTTTTAAAATCGGCTGTCTTATTTTTTATTTTATGTAATGGTTTATAGAGAAAGATTGGGGGAAATAAATGAAACTTATATTAATATTTGGCCCACAAGCAGTTGGAAAAATGACAGTGGGGCAAGAATTAGCAACATTAACCGGTTTAAAACTTTTTCATAACCACATGACAATTGATTTAGTAAGTCCAATTTTTGATTACAGTACGAAAGAAGCAAAAAGACTAGTAAGTTTATTTCGTAATGAAATATTTGAAGAAGTATCTAAAAGTGATTTATCTGGAATGATTTTTACGTATATATGGGCATTTGACCTCCAAGAGGATTGGGATTATATACATCATGTAGAAAATATTTTTGAATCAAAAGGTGGGACAGTGTATTTTGTAGAGCTGGAAGCGGAATTAGATGAAAGATTAGAACGAAATAAAAGCCCGAATAGATTAGAACATAAACCGAAAAAAAGAGATATTGAGTGGTCTGAAAATAATTTGAAAGAAACGATGAAAATGCATAGATTAAACTCTCTTCATGGTGAAATTGAAAAAGAAGAGTATATAAAAATTAATAACACGTATTTGAGTGCAAAAGAAGTAGCGGAAATGATTAAAGAGAAGTTTCAATTGTAAAATTCCCGAAGTCTATTTCGTTTCTATTGTCCAAGCATTCTCCTACTAATTACATATACTATTTATGTTAAAATCGGTCACTATTTTAGATGGTGCTATTTTAATATATATAACTATGCAGGGAAGAGGGGAGAATAAATTTGGAAAACGTAGAACAAGATAGAATTGAAAATCAAGTGTATTCAAATCGTGTAGTAAGATCAGAATTTGATGCGAATTGGGAAACTTGTATATCAAAGAGTGGTTATGTAATTTATATAGCAACAAGTAATAATGCTGAAGTAATAGTGCTTCTTGCAGATGGTTCAAGTAAATTATTAATTTTCGAAAAAGGCGGTAAAGTAGTTGTAGGTGGCGGTGGAACAAGTCATTACAGTAAGCCGCATATTGCAAGAAATATTTAAGATAGAGCATGTTAATTAAGAAGAAACTAGAAAACGGTTGTCATTCATGTTTAGGGCATGATAGACGAACCGTTTTTTATTTGTTTATAATTTTAGAAGAACTTCATTGATTACAAATACATCGAGATGAGCAGCGAAATTAGAAGAAAACTTGGCGGGTAATGGTACAAAATATTATGTACATTTGCAAGAATCTTACAGCGATATAAAAAAGCATTTCCTATTTGGGGAAACACTACTTCTATGTTATAGTATAATAGTGTTTTTAGATGGTACTATTTTAATATATCTATAATTTTGTTATGTATTATTTTCATATTAAATTAGCACCTAAAGTATTTTTTTATATAAGGAGTAGTAATTAGAGAAATGAAAAATATAGACTTTATACTAGAAAGTGACGAAGCATTAAAACCGTCTGAACGATTAGTACTATTATTATTAGAGAAGCATAGAATGTTATATACGAACGATCTATTGGCATTATCAAATTTATCATATAAAACATTAACAGATGCATTAACGGCGCTAGTTTTAAAATCGTATGTGTTAAAGGAAACAGGTAAGGGAAGAAGACAGAATTGCTATAGATTAGTATGATAAGGCAGCTGTTTTAGAAACTTTTACATATGTTTTTTCAATTGTAAGGTGAAATTGTATTTTTGTTTTCGAACGAAAAATTTACTATAAGAGGGGCTAAGATAGTAGCGTTTCATTTTTGTAAATATAATTATTCTATCATTGAAAATACAAAAATAAAATAAACCGCATAAAACAGAAATAAAAAAACAATCCATTTTTAAAATGGATTGTTTTTTTATTGGAATAATATTATTTGATATGTTGAAAGCATAAATAGCAGAATAAACATTACCTGTTTTAGTTCATGCAACTGAACAAATATGATGAAAACTATGTGTATAGTTTTTTGCTTGCTTTTTCAGTCATTCTAATGAAATCATGGTCTTCATTGTTTAAAGGCAGTATTTTTAACATTATTGCTATTCAGCATTAAGCACAAAAAGTGATATATAATATTATTATGTAAACTTAAGGTTTTAAAAGGAAAATATAATAATGAATAGAACATGTAGAAGGAGATGCTTAAATATTTTGAAGGATGGGAGATTATTATGGAGCATTTACAATCAATAGCACAAGCTGTTATAAGTGGTAATAAGGAAAAAGTAGTGAAGTTTATAAAGGCGAGTCCAAGTATTGTTAACGAATGTAGTGAAGATGGATGGACACCACTTCATTTAGCAGCTTATTTTGGACAGAAAGAAATAGCGAGTTTTCTTTTAGAAAGTGGTGCAGATATACATAGTAGAGCGAAAAACGAAAATGAAAATACGCCTTTGCAAGCAGCAATTGCGAACAAGCAAAGTGAACTTGTTGCTTTCTTAATTGAAAAAGGATTAGATGTAAATATTATGCAAAGTGGTGGCTGGACAGGACTTCACGAAGCGGCATTATTAGGAAATGAAGAAATAATTATGTTACTCCTTAAAAATGGAGCTAATAAGATGATAAAGAAAAATGATGGGAAAACAGCGTATGATATTGCATTAGAAAAAGGATATGATCATCTATTACATCATTTGAAACAGGAAGTGAACTTATGATGAATAAATGGAGTGTTGGTATATTTTTATTTAATGAAGTAGAAGTGTTAGACTTTGCAGGGCCATTTGAAGTTTTTTCTGTAACTGAGGTGAATGAGGAAAAACCATTTACTGTTTATACAGTTAGCGAGAATGGGGAAATGATTACAGCAAGGAACGGATTGAAGGTACAGCCAGATTATAGTATTGAAAATTTACCACCAGTGGATATTTTAATAATTCCGGGTGGGCTAGGTGCTAGAGAATATGAAATAAAAAATGAAATAGTAATAAAATGGATTCGCCAACAAATGAAAGAAGTAAAGCTGATGACTTCAGTTTGTACAGGAGCGCTATTACTGGCGAAAGCAGGTTTATTGGAAGGTTTAAAAGCAACAACACATTGGGCTAGTATTGAAAAGTTTAAAAATGAGTTTCAAAATGTTGAAGTTATAGAAAATGTAAAGTTTGTAGATGAAGGACATATTATAACATCTGCCGGAATTTCAGCTGGAATTAATATGGCATTTCATATTGTGAAAAACTTGTTAGGTGTGCATGTTGCGGAGGACACAGCGAAGCGAATGGAGTATGATATTAGTTTCCCAAATTAAAAAGCCCGAATTGGGCTTTTTATATTGAATGAATATAGTTAAGCTCTTCATCACTCAACATAGGGCGAACAGATGCATTTGCATTTTCTTGTGCTTGTATTCCTGTTTTGGCACCAGGAATTACAACACTTACTGCCGGATGAGAGAGTACATAGCGAAGTGCAAGTTGCCCTAAGGTCTGATTTTTATTTGAGAGCAACCGAAGTTTCTTTACAGTTTGTAAGTCTTCTTGAAACCAAGTTTCATTTGGCCAATCTTTGCGTAAATCTCCATCCGGAAAAATTGTTTTATTTGTGAATTTTCCAGTTAAAATGCCCATTTTTAATGGACCACGAATAACAGCTCCTAAATTTTTCTCTTGTAAAAATGGTAATATATCTTTTTCTGGTTTTCGATTTAATATATTGTAATCAAGCTGTACGATATCAATTTCGTTGTTGTTATTGAAATGATGAATGTATTGTAAATCATGAGTCGAAACACCGACTGCCCTTACTTTTCCATCACGTTTTAATATGTCAAATGCACGTAGAAATGCTTCTGTTTCTCTACGATTATGCCACCAAATATGACAAAAATAAAGATCAATATAATCTGTTTGAAGACGTTGTAAACTTGTTTCAAATACGGCGATGATTTTTTCGGGAGTATCATATACAGGAACTCCATTAGGGTCGTAGTGGTGTCCGATTAAACCACCTTTCGTTGATAGGATAATATCATTACGATGTCCTTTAATCGCGGTAGCCACCAACTTTTCACTATGTCCTAAACCATACACATCCGCAGTATCAATAAAATTCACACCACACTCAATTGCTTTTTTTATAGCAGTTATAGATTGTTTATCGTTAACAGGTCCCCATTCATCACCACCGATTGCCCATGCCCCAAAACCTATTTCAGAAACAGTTATTCCAGTTTTACCTAATGTGCGGTAATGCATATTTCTCCTCCTTGTAAGCATGTTATAACATGGATATGTGGGGTAAGAATTTTGTGTGTGAAAAAACTCTTCTACAATAGTAGAAAAAGAATTACAGAAACTACTATTTTATAGCAGCATGTATAAAAAAAAACGGTGTAAATGTAGAAATGTCGTCGAATGCTATCTTTAATTGGTTAATTTATGGGATATTTTTGTGAAGGAGTTTATTTTATAAGAATAGAATTTAGTTTAGTAAGAAAACGTGCCGATGGTAGTGAAAAATATGGGTTAGGGGGATTTGAATGAGGAAACTCAAACGAGTAAATGTTCCTAATATACCAGAACAATCATCACAACCTAGTGACAAGCGTAGGGTAAATAAAAAGAAGTTAAGGCGTCTTATTTTAATGGTCCTTTTTATTGCAGCAACTACTCTGTACGTTCAATATATTTTAACGAAACAACAAGAAGTAATTGATAAAAAGAAAGATACGATTATGGATCAAAAGAAACAATTAGTATCTTTAAAGAAAGATAAAGATTCTTTAAAGACTAACATAGAAAATTTAACAGACGATGAGGAAGAAATTTTGAAGTTAGCGAGAAAAGAGTATCAATTTTCTAAGTCAAATGAAACTATATTTGTGATGCCAAAGTAATAAAAAACAGTTAGCCATTGAACTGCACCTCCAATTGTTAGACACCGTCTAACAATTGGAGGTGCAGTTTTTTATGTATGAATGTCATGGTACAAGGAACAATCACATATTGTAAAAATGAAGAGTTTAAGCTGTTTTCATAAATATGGAATATACACTAAAATAAATGTTGTTAAAATTCTGTCAATTATATTATAATACAAGGTAAGCGGATACATTTTTTAATCAACGTTGAGTTCCTCGCTCATACGACTATTAAGAAACCCGTTATCCTCGTATAAGAAAGGAAGATAGCTGTGTACGCTTCAAATACAATTTATATCGTAGGGGATGCGAAAGCACCTCAAAATAATCCCATTACTGAAAAGTTTAAAAGCTATTTCGTAGCATTTATCCTTGTTAAGGATACAGGGGAAATTGTAGATGCAGACTGCTCAGCGACAATTGCATTAACATCTCAATTTGTTAAATATTTATTTCTACATAAAAATATAAATGACCCGGCGTTAGTAATGGAAGTAAAGAACCGATATTTCGGTTCTTCTCAAAAAGCGTTACTTGTAGCGCTAAAAGATGCACAGAAAAAATATAATCAGCTTGCTGCTTTGTCTACTCAATCATAGACAAAATCCAGCCGTAAGAATCATTCTTATGGCTGGATTTTTTTATTTCACATTATCGTCCTACATTAAAAGTAAACGAAAATAAAGTAGAGAGATAGGAGAGTAAATGCCCAATGGGTTTACCTAATAATCCGTGGGTATAAATCTCCGGTGGATTAAAATTTCATTTCATTGGAGAACGAAAGGATGAACAAAATGAAAATTACAGATGTAAAAGTAAATCGTAGACGTGTAAAACTGCATACACCGTTTAAAACCGCGCTTCGTACTGTAACCGAAATTGAAAGTATAGATGTTTATATTCATACAGACGAAGGAGTGATTGGTAAGGGGGCTGCAGCCGCAACGCCAGTTATTACGGGGGATTTCACCAGCGGAATGGAAGAAGCGATTTTAGGGCCGATGCGTTCATGTTTAATTGGTCAAAATATCATTCAATTTCAGCAGTTACTACAGCGCATTCAAATGAGTTGTATTGGAAATTCAAGTGCGAAAGCAGCGGTAGATATCGCTTTATATGATGTATATTGCCAATATCAAAATGTGCCGTTATATGCATTGTTAGGCGGGAAGAAAGAAATTCATACCGATATTACAGTGAGTGTGGATGAGCCTGTATTAATGGCAAAAGAAGCGAAGAAACATATAGAAAAAGGATTTCAAACATTAAAGATTAAAGTGGGTAAAGAGGCGCATTTAGATTTGGAACGTATTGAGGCAATTCGAAATGTGGTACCAAGAAATACGACATTACGTTTAGATGCGAATCAAGGTTGGAGTCCAAAAGAAGCGGTCTCTATCATTCAAGAGATGGAAAATCGTAATTTAAATATAGAATTTATTGAACAACCAGTACACGCGAAAGATTGGGATGGGTTAAAGTACGTCAAAGATCGTGTGCAAACGCCAATTATGGCCGATGAAAGTATATTTTCAGCAAGTGACGCATTAAAGCTCGTTCAAGGAAGATATGCAGATTTCATTAATATTAAATTAATGAAATGTGGTGGCATACGTGAAGCATGGCGTATTGCTGATATCGCAGAAACAGCTGGTGTGAAGTGTATGGTGGGCAGCATGATGGAGTCTTCACTTTCCGTTAGTGCTGTTGCGCATTTAGCGGCAGCGCATCCTAATATTCATTATTTTGATCTTGATGCACCGCTTTGGTTAATGGAAGAGCCAGAAGGAATGACTTATTCTGGATCAAAGGTAAACCTTCAATCGACAGTGAATAGTAAATCTTAGGAGAAGAGACAAGTAAACTATCTTTTAAGGGGGATATATATGAAAAAAGTAGGAACTGCATTTTTAACAACTTTATTTATATTTTCATCGTTTACATCGGCAAATGCTGAAGAAAAGAAGGATAATAAAGCATTTATAGATGTATCTGCTGCAACGTTATGGACAGCACCTGATTCATTAAGACCAATCGATACACCGAGTGCAACAAATCCAGTGGATCTATGGAAATGGACGAAATCAATGACACTTGACGAGAAACTATGGTTAACAAATGCAAATAAATTAGAAACACAAGCTTTACTCGGTCAAGAAGTAACTGTTATTGATAAGAAAGGTGAATGGGTGAAGGTATTAGTGCATGGACAGCCAACACCACGAAATGAAGAAGGTTATCCGGGCTGGATGCCTGAAAAACAATTAACATATAATCAAGAATTTGCAGATAAAACAAATGAACCTTTTGTCTTAATAACCAAACCAACAGCGATTTTATATATAAATCCTTCTGAAAAACATAAATCACTTGAAGTCAGTTATAATACAAGACTGCCGCTATTAAGTGAAGACACAATTTCATACCGTGTATTGTTGCCAAACGGTCAGAAAGCATGGCTACGAAAAAATGATGGAACAGTTTACCGATCTCAAACTGATATTCCAACTCCGGCGGCCAATGATTTAATTAACACAGGGAAAATGTTTTTAGGCTTACCGTATATATGGGCTGGTACAAGTGGTTTTGGATTTGATTGCTCTGGCTTCACACATACGATCTATAAATCGCACGGCATTACAATTCCGCGAGATTCTGGACCGCAATCAAGAGCAGGGGTTGCAGTTGATAAAGAAAATCTACAAAAAGGAGATTTAATTTTCTTTGCACATGATCAAGGGAAAGGTAGTGTCCATCACGTTGCAATGTATATTGGTGATGGCAATATGATTCACTCACCAAGAGCTGAAAGGTCGGTAGAGATTATACCGCTAAATACACCAGGATATATAGAAGAATACGCTGGTGCTCGTCGTTACTTACCTGAAAAATAGAAGGGGGTTTTTAAATGAAAAAAGTTATTCGTTACTCATTAGTTAGTACTCTATTAGTTTCTTCATTTTTAGTTGGTTGCGCAAAAGAAAAAACTGCAACAAAGCCGAAAGATGAGAAGAAAGTATTACAGTTACTAGAAACAGGTGAAATTCCGTCGTTAAATTCAGGGAAAGTAACAGATGCAGTCTCGTTTAACGTTTTGAATAACGTAATGGAAGGACTATTTCGTCTATCGAAAAATGATGAAATAATTGAAGCCGGCGCACAAAAATATGAAGTGAGTAAAGATGGAAAAACATATACATTCCAATTGCGTGATGCGAAATGGTCTAACGGAGAGCCAGTAACCGCTCATGATTACGTATACGCTTGGAAGCAATTGATAAATCCAGATACTGCTTCTCAATATGCATACATTGCGTACGATGTAAAAAATGCTGAGAAGATAAATAAAAAACAACTAGGTCTAGATGAATTAGGAGTAAAAGCGAAGGATGATAAAACATTCGTCGTAGAGCTAGAACATCCTGTACCGTATTTTACGAAATTATTAATTTTACCATCCTTCTATCCAATTAAAGAAAAATATGCAAAAGAGCAAGGTGATAAATATGGATTAGAAGCAAATAAAGCGGTATATAATGGACCGTTTACATTATCAGAGTGGAAGCATGAAGCTAGCTTTACAATGAAGAAAAACGATAAGTATTGGGATAAAAAAGAAGTGAAGTTAGATGAAGTAAACTATCAAATTGTAAAAGAAATTTCAACTGCGGTAAATTTATATGAAACAGATAAAGTTGATAGAGCTGTTATTTCTACAGAATTCGTAGATAAATATAAAAATAATAAAGAGCTAAAACAATATACAGATCCAGTTATGTACTTCTTCCGATTTAATGAAAATGTACCGATTCTTAAAAATAAAAATGCACGTCTTGCGCTAAGTACAGTTTTTGATAAGAAGGGACTCGCAGATTCATTTTTAAATGATGGATCGGTTGCAGCAAACTATTACGTACCAAAAGGATTTTTAAAGGGGCCAGATAAAAAAGATTTTAGAAGTACGGCAGGTGAGTTTAATAAAACTGATGTAAAAAAAGCGAAAGAATATTGGGAAAAGGCAAAGCAAGAAACAGGTACAGATGAAGTGACGTTAGAACTATTAAATTATGACTTGGAAAACTTTAAAAAAGTTGGAGAGTACATTAAAGAGCAGCTTGAGAAAAACTTACCAGGATTAAAAGTGAATGTGAAATTACAACCACATACGCAAAAATTAGCACTTGAGAAGAAGAAAGAATATGAAATGTCGTTATCACGCTGGTTACCGGATTATCCAGATCCAATGACTTACTTAGAAGTATTCCTTTCTGGAAGTAGCGTCAATAATACAGAATATGCAAACCCAGAATATGATGCGTTAATTAAGAAGATTAAAACAGAATTAGGTAATGATGAAAAGGCCCGCTGGAAAGCAATGCAAGATGCTGAAAAAATGCTACTTGATGATGCAGTAATTGCACCGGTATTCCAGCGTGGATTATCTTACTTACAAAAACCATATGTGAAAGATTTATATGTACATCAATTTGGTCCAGCTACAAGTTTAAAATGGGCAGATGTACAAAAATAAAAGAATGGAGAAACAGACTTCATGTATGTGATAGTCTGTTTTTCTTATTTAAAGTTAGAAAAATAGTTCATGGTATAATTTATTAGTCTGTAAACAGTATTTGGAGGGGAAATGATGTCTATGTTTGAAGAAGAGAAAGTAATTTATACAAAAAGATTATTTATGAGGAAACCAATTGTAGAAGATATTAATCAGTTTTATAACATATTAAAAAAAGATACTGTTGGCAAATGGTTGGCTAAATCAAGAGGAATGTCGAAGGAAGAAACAAATGATTATATTGGGCAACTTATCTTACATTGGGAACAGTATGACTTCGGGGTATGGTTGTTATTTAATAGTGAAACAGGAAAGCTTTTAGGACATTGTGGTTTAAGAAAGGTAGATGAAACAGGTGCAATAGAAATTATGTATCTCCTTGACCCAGAACATTGGAGGAATGGGTATGCATTAGAAGCAGCAGAGGCTTCCATTAAATATGCAATAGAGACTCTGAATGTAACAAGAATAATTGCTAGAGTTAAAGTAGCAAATGAGAGCTCGAAAAAACTTTTACGAAAGCTCGGGTTTATATATACTCATGAAGTTAATCATAGCGGGCGTTTATTATCATATTTTGAACTTCATACATCATCCGAAGAATTCTAGACATTTCATATGTTTTTTTATTGTTAAAAAATAAAATTATTACTAAAATTCCAGTGTGAAATTTATGTAGAATCTTGTATAATTAACATGTTTCTATGGAAACATTTTCTTGCGCTATTTATATAGGGCTTAATAGAACAAGGAAGGAAATACATACATGTATATAATAGATAAATAGAATGGAACATGTATAGAGACAAAGGAGAGAAAAGATGACGTGTCAAAAACAAGGGTTACAATTTAATAACGATAGAAAGAGGGACAGAAGATGAAAATGAAGCATGCTTTTGGTCCTATAATTTTAGCATGTGTGCTTTTTTTCATTATCATTCTAATCCCATCGAAAAGTTTAGTATCGCTTATTAGTGATAAGAAGGTAGAAGATGCGGCAACTTCTTTACAAAAAGAGAAATTACAAAGTGTTTTCTTACAGCAAAAAATGTTAGAGAATTCACAGTATTTACCGATGTACGGTTCATCAGAATTTTTACGAATGGATGCATATCATCCGTCTAATTATTTCAAAGTAAATCCAGCTGGTTTTACACCGTTTTTAATTGGAACTGGCGGTACACAAAGTTTAGCTCATATTTTAAATATGACATCTACTATGGATGAATTAGAAGGTAAAAAAGTAGTCTTTGTTCTTTCACCACAATGGTTTACAAAGACTGGTGTCTCACAAGGGGATTTCACTAATAATTTCTCCAAACAACAAGCATATCATTTTGTTTTTAATGATGAGATAAATCCAGGAATGAAAAAGCAAATCGCGAAACGGCTATTAGATTATAAAGTTGTTCAAGAAGATGATATATTAAAAAATTCATTAGAAGGTATTGTATATAATGATACGAAACATAACATAAAAGCAGGTTTAGTTAAACCACTTGCTTATATGCATCGAAATATTTTAAATCATAGAGATATATTTAACTCTTTATTTAAAATCGAACCGATGAAGGAGAAAACAAATATCAGACTTCGTTCAATTTCTTGGGAAGACGCACGTAAACACGCAGAACAAGAAGGGAAAGCTGAATCTACTACAAATACATTCGGAATTGAAAATCCGTATTATCATAAGAATAATCTGAAGAAAAAACTAAAAGGTTTAAAAAACTTTAGAGCAAATGAAACATATGATGAATCACCAGAATACGATGATTTACAAATTATTTTAGAGTTATTTAAAGAGAAAAATGTCAAACCACTCTTTATTTCTGTACCTGTAAATGGGCCTTGGTATGATTATACTGGCTTCCCGAAAGAACGCCGTGAAGTGTATTATAAAAAAGTTCGAGAACAGGTTGAGAAAGCAGGATATCCAGTAATTGATTTCTCTGGTCATGAATATGATAAGTATTTCTTAAAAGATACGATTCATTTGGGCTGGAAAGGTTGGATTTATTTTGATGAAGCAGTGCAGAAATTTTATTCTGAGAAATAAAGTATAGAAATCGGAATGGCTATGAGCCGTTCCGATTTTTTTAGTATAGAGGATTTTGGTGAGGACAATTTGGGAATGCATGTATATCTTGAATCTGTCTATAATCATAATGTTTCATTGCAAACTGAGCTTGATAAAGGTATTCATACACATATAATTGACCATCATGCGCTGAACATAATACACCAGAAGTTCCTTGCCCATTTATGAAGGAAATGCCGATAGGGCGGCCGATTAAGTACGGTATTTTTTGCTGCCAATGCATAGGGGAATCACTCCTTTTTGAGATAATATACGAAAGAAATGATCAAATGGTTGCTTATCCATGTAAATGTAGATGGAAAGGTATTATATAATTCCTGAAGATTAATTCATATATAAATAAAAAACCGCTATAATTCCGAATGAATTTATAGCGGTTTTTATTATATTCTTAAGCGAGATTTTTACGCTTTTTTGTCCATTTTTTTATAACGAAGTATAAAAGTATAAGTACGACGCCACCAATTGCGAATGATTTCACATACGGACCAGCAATATCGTTTATATTCTCCCAATTTTCACCTAGTTTTTCACCTAAATAAATGAAAATAATAGACCAAGGGATAATCGCAAGTGCTGTTAATGTAGTGAAACGTAGTAATGGCATTTTTGTAATACCAGCAGGAATTGAAATCGCATGACGCACTACTGGAATGAAGCGTGCTGTAAAAATGACGCCAGTTCCGTAACGATTAAACCAATCTTCTGCAGCATCTATTTGTTTTTTATGTATGAAAATATATTTTCCGTAACGTTCTAATATAGGGCGTCCGCCGTATCGTCCAAGCCAATAAATAAAGATTTGAGCAATAACACCGCCAATTGTACCGAATACAACAGCGCCTATAAATGAGATACTTCCATTGAATACTAAGTATCCTGCATAAGCAAGGACAATTTCACTTGGGATAATTTCAATCATAAGTCCAAGCATAATGCCCCAATAACCTAATCCTTCAAAAAACGTTAATACTGAATGAATAAAACTACTTAACATTGTTGCACCTTCTAGTTTATGAATTTTTGAGTATAAGAACCTTTTATTTAATGACGTAAAAGGTTCACTATATGTAGATTATACCTTATTTACATAGGGGATTGCTATTTCAATTCTTTTATGTCTCTCATAATTATTATAGTAAAAGATATAAGCCACGTTTTCATGAAGGGTTAATGAAAAGATTATTAAAAATTTCTCATATATCAATGATAATAGACTGAAAATTAAGTATAATGGTATAGGTCTTTCATTTACAAAAATAGGAGGAGAACGTATGTATATTACAGATCCGATTTATGGACCAATCTCTATTCGTGATAGAGATATCCTTCGATTGATAGATACAAAAGCATTTCAAAGGTTGGCGAATATTAAACAACAAGGACATACTTATTTTTTACATGAGAACGCAATACATACGAGGGAAGAACATTCGATAGGTGTATATGTGCTAGTAAATAAAGTGATAGAACATCTTACTGAGATTGGTGACATACATTTATCGAAATATGAACGAAAGCTAGTATCTACTGTAGCCCTTCTACACGATGTTGGACATGGGCCATATTCACATTGTTTTCAGCAAATATCGGGTGAAGATCATGGTGAGTGGACGGTACGAATCATTCAAGAGGACGAAGAAATACGTACGATTTTAAATCAAACACATAGATTATTAGATGATGTAACGAAAGCTTTAACAGAAGATGGAGTTTTTCCAATTATAGATGAGCTCTTATTTAATTCATTAGGAATGGATCAATTAGATTTTTGGAATAGAGATTTATATTACTCATCGCTTGAATTAGAAGGTTTACAGATAGAAGAATTGATTGCTAACATGCGTTTAATTGACGATAAACTTGTTATTGAAGAATCAGGAATCCCCTTCATCGAACAATTAATGAAAATGAAAGAAGAGCTTTACAATAATGGATTTGGCCATCCGTTTGTGATAGGAAAAGACATATTGCTGCAAACAATTTTAAAAATGATAGAGGAGAAAAATCTTTCGTTCTATACTCCTGAACTTCAAAACTTCTTTCATAAAGGAGAGAAGTTAGAAGTAGAAGACTTTCTTCCGTTACAAGATGAAATGATTTTAAATGAAATAAAGTACTTTGCAAAATCAGAGGACGTACAATTAGCGACGTTAATTCACCTTTATTTTTCAGAAGCCAAAAGTTTATCTTTTGAAAAAGGACTAGAGGGTGATTTTAAAAAGGAAAATAGCACCTTAGCAGTAATAACTGAGAAAAAGGCGTACAGTTCATATGTAGGTGGTATTTACGTCTATAGTGAGGGGCAGTTAGAGGACATTTTAGAGAAATCAAATTTCATTCAAGAGATAGTAAAATTGCCTAAAAAAGAATATGCCTATTCAATTTGATTTGGTTCGAAAATAAAAAATGAATGAGATGGAAACGTAAATTTAGATGTAAAATGATTTTTGTATTTTATATTGATTGAAAACAAGCATCCCCCTGTACTACGTATATGACGGGGGATGCTTGTTTTTTAAGGCTTCACATCTAAGTTCTGTAAAAATAAAGTTGCTGTTACGTAACGTTTTGCTAACATTTGTACATATGCGGTATGTACAGAAAGGGTCGCAATAATAATAGCGTTACGAATTGCTTCGCGTTGTTCGTCATTAATTTGATCGAACTTGCTTGCGATTTTATCAGCTTTTTCTTTTACGATGTTTTCAATTGTATGAACGGTATCTGTTGCATTTAATTGTAAGCAATTCCCTTGATTGAGTTCTTCAAATAGAGAAGAGTATGCTACATATAAATGAACAGGATTGATTAAATCATCACTTCGATCGGCTGGGTCATTTACAATAAGGCGTAATAGCTTACGAATGGATTCAAAATCAAGTGCTGTTTTTAAATCTTCGACAATAAATAGTAAGGCTGCTTGTTCAATTGAATATTTTTTCCCCTTTTGAGGAGAGCCAATCATTTCTTTTATATCTCGTTTCACCCAGTTTTGCATAGCAGTTACAGAGAAACTTGTGTTTTCAATCTGATTGCCAAGCGCAACTATTTCATTTAAAGAAAAACCGACATCAGTATCGTCAATTTTAATCAGCTTTTCAAAAATAGGTGAAAGTGCGGTAGTAATAAAAGCTGTAACGCTTTGTCCGCTTTCAATATCTTTTTTATGTGACTTTGCCCAAGCTTCTTGTAAAATACCGAGAGGCTTTTTCGTATTCCATCCTCTTAGTGATAGAAGAAGGGTAGCCATTTCGTTTCGTGTGAGATGAAATGTTTCCATCTTTTCACCTCCAAAATAATAAAAAGTTCTTATGAACTTATAATATGTTTTGTTTCATTTAAAGTCAATTCTGTTTTGCTTAATTTTTCCTTTGTCACCAAACTGTCGGAAGTAAATAATACTTGCATATTTCGACAAAAGTTCATATAATAAGTTCATAAGAACCTTTAAAATGTTCTTAAAAACAAATCTATCATTCTGAATTTACTAGAAAGATAGATTTCACATATATCTATATAAAAGGAGAATGGATATAATATGTTGAAAAAACTTGTAGCAGTAATGACAGCATTCATGGTTATCTTTGGGGCTAGCAGCTTTATGTTCGTAGATCATGCGGCAGCGAAAAGTTACAAATCTGGTAAAAAATCATTTACACCAAGTTCAGGTCAAAAGTCAAAAGTTGATTTAAACAAAAAAGACTCAAATGTAAATTCTCAAAAAACGACTCCAGATTCAAAAACGAAAGCAACAAATACAGCACCAAAAAGTAATAAAGGAAGCTTTATGAAAGGTTTATTACTAGGTGGTCTTGGTGGTTTACTAATGGGTAGCTTATTTGCAAATATGGGAGCTCTTGGTTCTGTATTAGCGTTTATGGTAAATATGTTAGTAATGGCTGGTATCGTAATGTTAGCGGTTCGTGCATTTAAATACTTCAAAGACCAACGTAAGAAGAAGGCAGATGAAGTAGCATGGAAACAATAAAAATTTCTGAACAAGAGCTTATAAATGCGCTTTGTATATATATCGCTGAAAAAAGACAAGTGGGTCCAGAAGAAGTATTAGTTGAACTTATGTATGATGATGACTACGGTTTCTCTGCGGAAGTAGAGGTAAATGGTCGCCAGCAAATTTTAATTCAAGCAAACTTAATCGAAGCTTTACGCTTATTGCTTGACAGAGAATATAATGTCAATCCATTCGCAGCGAGATTGCAACTTGAATTAGATGATGAAGAAGGAATTTACGCATTAGCGAAATTTAATAACTCAGATGAGTAGAGAAAAGAGCTGTTGAGAATAATCTCAGCAGCTCTTTTTAGTATGTGCATATGTAGAAGAATAATCACGCCAAATTTCATTCATTTTTCGTCTACCGATATCTACCATCGGATTAAACTGAATTGCAGCTTTCTGACGAACAAAGTGAACGTTTTGCATGGCGTGAGATAATTGTTGGTCGACTATATCACGTTTTTTACTTGCATATTTTGCGATAGATAGACCTGCAACTGTTCCTTGCGCCATCGCAATTTTTCCGCTTTCAATGCCTGTAATATTGCCAGCTACAAATAAACCAGGAAGAGGAGTTTCCATTGTTTCGGAATGGAGAGGAACGTGTCCGCCTAATTCTGAAATGTAATGGAAGGGACAACCGGCTACAGCTGCAAGTTCGGCAAGTGGGTATAATCCCCCGGCAATACATACAAAATCTGCTTCATATATTTTCTCTGTTCCATTAATAACATTTCCTTTAGAGTCAATATTAGCAATACGTACACCTTCAACTTGATCTGTTCCGATAATTTCAAGAGCTGCTTTCCGAAGGTGAAGTGGCGTTCCGTTTATTTTCATTCCGTTGTTTGGATAGAATGTTAATCCAGCTTTTCGAATCCAATCAAATTTCATAAAGTGGCTACCTATTCGCAAGAAAGCAGAAGGAGCGAGGTGAGCTGCATTTAAAAGAGAGTTTAAAACTTCTTCAGGTTCACCAGCTTTTTGACTTAACTCGCTTTTCTCAGGGAGTACAATATGATCCACTGTAATTCCCGCTAATTGCAATTCACTTAAAATGGCGAAAGACAAAATGTTAGCACCAATAATAATTCCTTTTTTTCCAACTTGCACGCGATGAACATTTGTCATAACTTGAGCTGCTCCAATTGACATCACTCCTGGAAGTGTCCAGCCAGGAAGGGGAATAGAATATTCCGCAGCTCCAGTAGCAAGTAGTACGAAAGGTGTTTCTAACGTACCGATATTAGTATGTACAAACCAATTGTTTTCATCTCTATCTAAATTATAGACCGAAACACCGCACCTGATATGTACTGAAAGTGATTCTGCTTCTTCATGAAGTCGCTTCGATTCTTCTATTCCGTTCCACCATTCTCCAGTAGGCTCTTGATGCAACTGTCCTAACAATCTCCCGCCCGGCTTCATAAATTCATCAATAACGAGCACTTTTAGTCCGAAACGAGCACAAGAGATAGAAGCAGATAATCCCGCTGGCCCTGCACCTATAATAATTACATCACTCATCGCTTTTTCACCATCTCTCTCACGATATTCGGATGCTGTTTCCCGCTTTCAACAACCATGTTTTCTTCTACAACAGTTAAGCATGCGCGTACATTTGTTTGATTATTTACTGTCACGCGGCATTCGGAACAGTGCCCGATATTACAATAAATACCTCGCGGTGTTCCGCTATCTTCATGAACTCTTAATGTCCGTATTCCATTTGCTAACAGGGCAGCAGCTATCGTTTCATGTTCATATGCTTCGTATTGATGACCGTTAAATTGAAAGGTAATACGCTCACTACTTTGTAAAGTACCTAAAATAGGGTGATGTGTAATTCTACTCATTTACTTTCACCTACTGATCCAAAAGTAACTGCACGTATTGGTGGTTGATATTTTAACGGTAGTTCATTAAGATTTACGTCAGGATTCGCATTTTCAATCATTCGATCTATCATTATTCTGCATGTGCGCCCACCGCAAAATCCCATGCCAGCACGTGTTCTTAGTTTTAATTCTCTTGCCGAGCAGTTATATTCAGCAATTGTTGATTGAAGTTGCCCATATGTAACCTCTTCACAACGACAAACGATTAAGTTGTTTTTATTTGTCATGTGTATTCCTCCTCTAGTTCGATTTTCACAAATTATATAAGCAAAAATCATGCCAATATAGAGAGGAGGTGGCTACCTGTAAACGCCTGATTGGTGCATAATGATTCTTTATTGAAGTCCAAGTTTCTTTAAACGGTTATATAAAGTAGCCCTTGTTACGCCAAGTTGTTTTGCGCATTCTAATTTATTCCCATTTAAAATTCGTAAAGCCCTTTCAATAACTTTTTTCTCATGCTCATCCATCTCTTCTTGTAAAGAAAGGATTGTATTATTGTTGCTGAGTAATAGGGAATGAGCTGTATGGTTGTCTAAAGTTTCAGTCGTATGAAATGGTAGATATTCTTGTTTTATAATTCCGTCTGTTGCGAATACCACAAGCCGTTCAACAACGTTTCGAAGTTCGCGAATATTACCTGGCCAATTGTAATGAAGCAGTTCATGCATAATGCTTGAAGGTAGGTCACGAATTGGTCGGTTATAGTTGATTGAAAAATCATTTAAGAAAGAATAAGTTAATTCAATAATATCCTCGCGTCTTTCGCGCAGCGGTGGAATATGCAAGCTAACTACATTTAAGCGGTAATATAAATCTTCTCGGAAAGTTCCTTTTCTCATTTCTTCTTGTAAATCACGATTTGTAGCAGCGATAATGCGGAAATCAATATTAATTTCTTTTTCACCACCAACTCGGTAATACTTTCGCTCTTGCAGTACACGTAACAGTTTTACTTGCATATCAAGTGGCATTTCACCTATTTCATCAAGAAATAAAGTACCGCCTTGCGCGAGTTCAATTTTCCCTTTTTTTCCTTTACTATTTGCTCCAGAAAACGCCCCACGCTCGTAACCAAATAATTCACTTTCAAATAACGCTTCTGGAATTGCCCCGCAGTTAATCGAAATGAAAGGCGCCTTCGCTGCCTCACTTGCTTCATGAATTGCTTTCGCAAATACTTCTTTTCCAACTCCGCTTTCCCCAAGTATTAAAACAGTTGATTTTACCGAACAAACTTTTCTAGCTAATTGTATCGTTCTTTGTATAACAGGACTTTTCCCATTCATCGCAAGGAATGGATCGGATTCATCTTTATACTTTGCCACTTCTTGTTCTAAACGGTGCATTTCATGTGACATATTAAATAGTTTTTCATTTAAAGCGACTTGATTTGTAACATCTGTTTCTGAAACGACTGCTCCTATAATTTCATCATTACAATAAACTGGATTTGAATTAATTAATACGAATAAATCGGGACGAGGCTGATGGAACTGAGCGACTATGCTTTTTCCATCATGTAAAGATTGTAAAATTTCCAAGTCTTTATAATCAAAAAAACGAGTAATCGGTTGCCCAATAATCTCATTATGATTGACTGAAAATATTTTTTCAGCGCCATCTGTCCAAGTTCGAACGTATTCTTTACTATCAATGACTGTAACAGAAGAGTCAGTTGTTTGTATTACAGTGTCATAAAATGACTGTAGTTCATTGTAGGACTTATAAAGAAATGGAATCATTTGCTGAGAAGTTATACAGCATAGCGGCTCATCGTTTTCATTAAGGATGATAACAGCTAATTCATAAGAAAAAGCGTCAATTAATGCAGTGAATGAGTCATCTACATAAATAATTGCGCAATTATATTCTTCTGTAGTAGAAGGGAGATAATAAAACCTTTCGTTTATTTTCTTAATGCGATCAAGGCTACATGTATGATTGATTAAAGCGCTTTCCAAAAATTCTTGTATAGTCGGAAATGAAAATGCCATAATGTCCTCCTGTTATGTATAAAAATTTTGACAGTGATAAAAAAATAATACACCTATTTACTATAAATTTAAAATATTTTTACAAATAAAAATATTATTTATAAAAATTGTATATGTACAGAATTGGCACGTCAATTGCATAAAAGAAAGTGAGAGGTTTAGGGAAAGGAGGAGTATAGTGTGAGGCACTGCGACGTTTTAATTATAGGTGGTGGAATAATAGGGTGTTCTATCGCTTATTACACTTCAAAATACGGAAGAGACGTAACAATCATTGAAAAAGGAGAATTTGTCAGCGGGACGTCTTCACGGTGTGATGGGAATATTTTGGCCATTGATAAAGACCCAGGGTTTGATAGTCAAATGTCTTTAGTAAGTCAAAAATTAGTAACTGATTTAAGTGAAGAATTAGAGCATTCATTTGAATATAGGGCACCAGGAAGTATTCTCGTATGTGAGTCAGACGAAGAGATGGAAGCTGCGCAGCAATGGGTAAATCGGCAAAAAGAAGCTGGATTACCGTTTCGAATGCTTGATAGGCAAGATATAAGAGAAGAGTCGCCTTTTTTTGCTGATGATTTATTAGGCGGTTTAGAATGTGCGACGGATTCAACTGTGAATCCATATCTCCTTGCATTCTCGCTTCTGTCAGAGGCACAAAAGTTTGGCGCAAAAGCTTTTAAACAGACCGAAGTAAAGAGTATAAACATAGATACGAATGGTTCATTTGTTGTAGAAACTACGAATGGAACTTTTACAGCACAACAAGTTGTAAATGCAGCGGGTGTGTGGGCTCCTAAGATTGGTCAGATGTTAAATATAAATATACCAATTGAACCGAGAAAAGGGCATATTATTGTAGCTTCAAGGCAACAACACGTAGGATGCCGTAAAGTAATGGAATTCGGTTATTTAATTTCTAAATTTGGCGGAAAACGAAAAGTAGATGCTTTAACTGAAAAATACGGGGTTGCGCTCGTATTTGAGCCTACTGAAAGTCAAAATTTCTTAATTGGAAGTAGCCGTGAATTTGTAGGGTTTCATACGAGAATAAACAATGAAGTCATTAAATGTATTGCAAATAGAGCGATTCGCTTTTATCCGAAAATGGCAGATATGATGGTAATTCGTTCTTACGCTGGTTTACGTCCGTGGACAGAAGATCATTTACCGATTATTTCACGAGTGGAACATATTCCAAATTATTTCATTGCCGCTGGGCATGAAGGGGATGGAATTAGTCTTGCAGCAGTTACTGGGAAAGTAATTGAAGAGTTATTAAATGAAAAAGAGACAATTATTCCTATTGAACCACTTCGTTTGAGTCGTTTTACAGAAAGGGTGTTAAACGGATGAAGTCACAAAGAGTCTTTACGACAATTGATACACATACGGGTGGGAATCCAACGAGGACATTAATTAGTGGACTTCCAAAGTTGATTGGAGAGACGATGGCAGAGAAGATGTTACATATGAAAAAGGAGTATGATTGGATTCGAAAATTGTTAATGAATGAACCGCGTGGTCATGACGTAATGTCAGGGGCATTATTAACAGACCCGTGTCATCCTGAGGCTGATATAGGTGTTATATACATAGAGACAGGTGGATATTTACCGATGTGTGGTCACGATACAATCGGTGTATGTACAGCGTTAGTTGAATCAGGTTTAATTCCGGTAGTTGAACCAATTACTTCTTTAAAACTAGATACACCGGCTGGCTTAGTTGAAGTAGATATTGCTGTTCAAGATGGAAAAGCAAAAGAAGTATCTTTCTGTAACATACCAGCTTTTTTATTAAAAAATATTACTGTACAAGTGAAAGACATTGGAACTATAGAAGCTGATATTGCGTATGGAGGGAATTTTTATGCCATTATTGATGCGAAATCAGTAGATCTAGAATTAGTACCAGAAAATGCATCTACAATCATCGATAAGGCGATTCATATAAGAAACACAATTAATGAGAAGTTTGAAATCACTCATCCAGAGTATTCGTTTATAAGAGGATTAACACATGTTGAATTTTATACAGATCCTACTCATGAATGTGCGCATGTGAAAAATACAGTTGTTGTACCACCAGGCGGAATAGATCGATCTCCATGCGGTACAGGAACATCTGCGAAGCTAGCTGTATTATACGCTCAGAAAGAAATCGAAATTGGTGAAGAGTTCATTCATGAGAGTATCGTTGGTTCTTTATTTAAAGGATATGTCATGAATACGACACATGTTGAAAATATTGAAGCTGTCATAACGAAAATTACGGGATCAGCTTGGCTTATGGGTATGCATAAATTTTTTTACAATGAAATGGATCCACTTAAAGAAGGATTTTTGCTAATTCCGCCGATGGAACATGAAACGGAGGATATAAAATGAACATTCAAAAAATGTATACAGCAGTAGACGTACATGTAAATGGCGAGGCATTTCGTGTAATGAAAGACGTACCATGCAAATACTACTACAGTTTGGAGCAATTAAATGAACAATTTTCGGGTGAATTAGCAGAAGAGATGAAGCTTTTATTAAATGAACCACGTGGTTTTATCGGTTTGAACGGGTGTATTGTCGTTCCATCTATCCATAATGAAGTGGATGCAGCTGTATTATTTTTTAATCATGAAGGTTCGATTCCGCTTCATTATGGAGGCATTGTTGCAGTAATAACGATGTTACTCGAAAGTGGGTATTTAAAAAAGAGAGAGTCCAATCAATACAAAATTGAAACGTTATCTGGAATATTTTTAGTTCATGCGTATGTAGAGAATGATGAAGTTATATCGGTTTCGTTTGAAAGCAAACTATGCTATTTGATTGAGGAAAATTTACAGGTTGGTAATGTAAGTTATTCTCTCATACAAGCAGATAAAGTATATGCAGTTGTAGAAAAAGGTGCGTATTCGCCAGAAATTCGTGTTGAAAACATTTCAGAATTGAAAAGATGGGGAGAAGCTACACTGCAGGTTATACAAAAACAGTCGCTAATAAAAAGGCTTATTTTAGTAGATCCTTCGCAAAAAGAAAAGAACCATATAAAGTCGATTACATTTCATGAAGATAACTTTATCGTACGTTCGCCAGGTTTTGTTTCTACTATCGTTTCCTATGTTCATGCGTTATTTAAAAATGATTATATGGCGGATAAACCTTTTAAAAATGAAAGTATATTTAATAGTTTTATAACTGTGGAAAAAGTGAAGAAGGAGGAACTAGGATACATTTTCCGTTTTGAAAGTAGAGGATTTATTACAGGAATGCAGACGTTTCTATTAGACCCTACGGATCCATTTCCGGCAGGTTTCTTATTAAAATAAAATGTGATAAGGAGAGATAAATATGCAAAAAATTAAAGGGGCATTTCCAGTATTAATAACACCGATGGATGAATTTCAGGAAATTAATTGGGATGGGGTAAAACAAAATGTAAATTACTTTATCGAACAAAAGGTTGCAGGTGTCATCATTAATGGAAGTACAGGAGAGTTTGTAAGTTTATCAAAAGAAGAACGATTTAAAATGGTAGAAACCGTGTTGAAAGAAATTGATGGCCGTATTCCAGTCATTGTTGGAACTGCAGCAGAGACGACGAAAGAAACAATTGAATATACGAAACATGCAGAAGCGCACGGAGCGGATTGTGCATTAATTATAAACTCTTACTATTGTAAACCGAAGGAAGAGGAGATTTATTTTCATTTTAAAGAAATCTCAAATTCTGTAAATATACCAATTATGCTATACAATAACCCATTTACTTCTGGTGTTGATATGAGTACAAAGCTAATGCTCCGTATTGGAAAAGAGTGTGAAAATGTTACACATATTAAAGAATCTAGCGGAGATATTCGAAAAGCGAGAGATTTAGTAAGACAAAGTGAAGGGGCTTTCCAAGTCTTCTGTGGTTCTGAAGATTTAGTTATGGAATCATATTTAGTTGGTGCTTCGGGATGGGTTTCAGTAGCAGGAAATATCGTTCCCGGTCTCGTTACAAAAATGTATGAGCATTTTCAAAATGGTGAATTAGAAAAGGCGTGGGAAATAAACGATGCTATTTTACCACTTTGCGAGTTTCTTGAAGGATCAGGGAAATATGTTCAAATCGTTAAACGTTCCATGGAATTACATGGGCAAGCGGGAGGACCTTCTCGCTATCCAAGACTAGGATTAACTGTTGACGAAGATCAAAAGCTTCAAACGATTTTATCAAATATTGCAGCTCATGTAGCTGTTTAAATAAGGAGGAGAACATAATGTTAAAGACAAATATTGAGCTGAAACCAAAAGTGGAAGCGTTTTTAAATGAAGAAATTAAAATGTTTATTAATGGCAAATTTGTTGCTGCTATTGGGGGAAAGACGTTTGAAACGTATAATCCAGCTACAGAAGATGTTCTAGCTGTCGTATGTGAAGCGCAAGAAGAGGATATTGATGCTGCAGTAAAAGCGGCAAGATCTGCATTTGAATCCGGTCCGTGGGCAGAAATGACTACTGCTGAAAGAGCGCATCTTATTTATAAATTAGCAGATTTAATTGAAGAACATAGAGAAGAATTGGCGCAACTAGAAGCTTTAGATAATGGAAAGCCATATCAAGTAGCACTTGATGATGATATTTCAGCAACTGTAGAAAATTATCGTTATTACGCAGGATGGGCTACAAAAATTATTGGGCAAACAATCCCAATTTCAAAAGATTACTTAAATTACACGAGACATGAACCTGTAGGTGTTGTAGGTCAGATTATTCCGTGGAATTTTCCGCTCGTTATGTCTTCTTGGAAAATGGGAGCTGCACTGGCGACAGGTTGTACGATCGTATTAAAGCCAGCAGAGCAAACGCCTTTATCTTTACTATATACAGCAAAACTTTTTAAAGAGGCTGGATTTCCAAACGGTGTTGTAAACTTTGTACCAGGCTTTGGTCCTGAAGCAGGAGCAGCAATTGTAAATCATCATGACATTGATAAAGTTGCTTTTACAGGATCTACTGTTACAGGAAAGTATATTATGCGTCAGTCTGCAGAAATGATTAAGCATGTAACGTTAGAGCTTGGCGGCAAATCACCAAATATCATTTTAGAAGATGCGGACTTGGAAGAAGCAATTAATGGTGCATTCCAAGGTATTATGTATAATCACGGTCAAAATTGTAGCGCAGGATCACGTGTATTTGTTCATCGTAAACATTATGAAACTGTAGTAGATGCACTTGTGAAAATGGCGAACAACGTAAAACTTGGAGCAGGTATGGAGAAAGGAACGGAAATGGGTCCACTTGTATCTAAGAAACAACAAGAGCGTGTGTTACATTACATTGAGCAAGGGAAGAAAGAAGGCGCTACAGTTGCGGCTGGTGGTGAACGTGCACTTGAAAAGGGTTATTTCGTTAAGCCAACTGTATTCACAGATGTTACAGACGATATGACAATCGTTAAGGAAGAAATATTTGGACCAGTTGTTGTTGTTCTGCCATTTGATTCGACAGAAGAAGTAATTGAACGAGCGAACAACTCATCCTATGGCCTTGCTGCGGGTGTATGGACGCAAAATATCAAAACGGGTCATCAAGTGGCAAATAAATTAAAAGCAGGAACAGTGTGGATTAATGATTATAACTTAGAAAATGCAGCTGCACCATTTGGTGGATACAAACAATCTGGTATTGGCCGCGAATTAGGTTCATATGCGCTTGATAATTATACAGAAGTGAAAAGTGTTTGGGTAAATATAAAGTAATAGGGTGTTTTACTGACAAAAATTGAGGGATGAAATAATGAAAGATGCGGACAACTAGAAAGTTTGATAATAGTTGTCCGTTTTCTTATATACAAAATTGCTTTTCCAAAGAATGATAAGGGGGATTTGGATGGAGAATTTAGTAGAATGGTTAGTAGGGCAAGTGTGGAGTATCGGTTTAGTTGTTTTTGCATTAGGGGCAGGCGTATATTTCACGATTGCAACACGCTTTTTGCAAATTCGTTATTTTAAAGAGATGATTAAACTATTATTTGAAGGAAAGAGTTCAGAGACGGGAATATCATCTTTTCAGGCATTTTGTTTAGCCTTATCGGGAAGAGTGGGAATTGGTAATATTGCAGGGGTAGCGACAGCAATTGCTTTCGGCGGGCCTGGAGCTGTATTTTGGATGTGGGTAATGGCTTTGTTAGGGGCAGCGAGCGCGTTTGTAGAATCAACATTATCTCAAGTATACAAAAGTAAAGTAGGGAATGAATATCGCGGCGGTACTCCATATTTCATTGAGAGAGGTTTAAAAATGAAATGGTTTGCAGTCATTGTAGCGGTAGTTGTAACACTTTCATATGGCGTGTTATTACCAGGTATTCAATCTAGTAGTATCGCAGTTGGATTCGAAAATTCTAATGGTATTAGCAAATATATAACTGGTATATTTTTAGTCGTGTTACTAGCAGCAATTATTTTTGGTGGTGTAAAGAGAATTGCCGGTGTTTCTCAAATGCTTGTGCCATTTATGGCAATTGGTTATGTAATTGTTACATGTATCATATTAATTGCGAATGTAACGGAGATTCCAAGTATGTTTGCTTTAATTTTCTCTAGTGCATTTGGTGTAAATGAAATGTTTGGTGGAATTGTTGGTGCAGCTATTGCATGGGGCGTAAAACGCGCTGTATTTTCAAACGTTGCTGGTGTCGGAGAAGCGACGTATAGTTCGGCGGCTGCTGAAGTATCGCATCCTGCAAAACAAGGATTAGTTCAAGCGTTTTCAGTATATATCGATACAATTGTCGTATGTACAGCGACAGCTCTTATGATTTTAATAACAGGTATGTATAATGTTATACCTGAAGGGAAAACCGCTATTGTACAAAATATAGGAAATGTGGAAGCTGGTCCAATTTATACACAACAAGCAGTTGAAACTGTGATAACAGGGTTTGGTCCAATATTTATTTCAATTGCGATTTTCTTTTTTGCATTTACAACGTTACTCGCTTATTACTATATCGCTGAAACGACACTTACTTATTTAGATCGTCAATTGAAGTATGGCTGGTTAAAACCAGTTTTAAAATTTGGATTTTTAATTATGGTTTACATCGGTAGTGTTGAATCAGCGTCGCTTTTATGGAATCTCGGAGATTTAGGAATCGGTAGTATGGCATGGTTAAACTTAATCGCGATTCTATTATTAAGTAAAATCGCATTAAAAGTGTTAAAAGACTATGAAAGGCAGAAAAAAGAAGGGAAAGATCCAGTATTTAATCCTAAAAATGTGGAGATTGAAGGATTAACATTTTGGGAAGAAAGAAGTAAAGAGGTTGAAAGAAAAAGTTCTAGAGAAAAAGTTATTGTAGATGATAATTTAAAATTATAACGTAAATTAACTGAAAATTCTTAATTTAAAAGAAGGTATATTGCCTCCATTTCATCACATACTACAATAGGTATGGATAATATGACTGGAGGGAATAAGATGGAACATGAGCAACATAGTTCGATAAATGATATTCTACATCATTATAAAGAAGGTATAGGTAGTTTTACAAATCAAATTCCTGAAATCGCTGAGACATATAATGCGTTCACGCAAGCTTGTTTTCAAGAGGGTGCTTTAACAAAAAGAGAAAAGCAACTTATTGCATTAGGAATTAGTTTAGCAACGCAAGATGAGTATTGTACAATTTATCATACAAAAGGTTGTCTTGATCAAGGATGTTCAGATAAAGAGATTCTGGAAGCATGTGGTGTTTCAGCAGCATTTGCTGGCGGAGCTGCGATGAGTCAAGCGGTAACTTTAGTGCAAGAGTGTTTAACAGAACTGAAAAATCAAAAGCATTGAATAAAAAACGTTTTAAACTTTATGTTTAAAACGTTTTTTATTTGAAATTAAATTTGTATTCAATTTAATATTCTATATCTTCATAAATAGATTTTTCTACATCAGGAAGAACTGTGTATATACTCTTACCGATTAAAGCTTCTAATTCTTTCTTAATCGCATAAAACCCTTTCCAATGTAAAGATGTATGAGATGTTGTACCATGACGCAAACCAACAGAAATTAATCTTCTTTCCAGCGTAGTAAAGCCACCCGCATCAGCAAGAGCGTCACAAAGAGTAATTACTTTATTGTATAAGTCGTAGTTACAATGTTCATTTAATATTTCAACTAACCGGCTTCTCATATGGTCAGGAACGAGACTCCATTCCGCTGCGATATCTATATGTTCATTTTTGCATGGGAATGAGTGTGTCACACAAATAACAGCGTTTCCTGTATACCCTAAATCATTCATATACATATAACCATCATAGGAATGAATGACCGATTTGGTAAAACCTTTGTATCTTCCGATATCATGCAAAAGGGCAGCGTTATATGCTATGTCAGCATCTAGGTTATACCCATTTTTAATAAGTTCTATAATTATGTTTTCAGTTGCATGAGCAACATGTAGTGAATGTTCAAACCAAGGGCCCGGGTTTTGTTCATATGCCCATTCGAGTAATTCTTTTGCGTACGTTCTATCTAATATATATTTCATATCGTTATCCTTTCACAAAAAGTCATATCTTTCTATAAATTCATCTTATTATTTCATTATTCCTTCTTTAAAAATTGTTACAATGAAACAAAAGGGGGAAAAGTAATGCGAAATTTAGTAATTGAAGAAATAAAGCAACTAGAAAATGATATGGAAGAACTTTCGAAACTTTTGAAAATGGTTGTAAACGATGGGGCATCAATTGGTTTTTTGCCTCCACTGGAACAAAAAGACGCAACAAAGTATTGGCAAACAGTATTAGCGCCAGAAGTGATATTGTATGTGGCTAAAATAAACAACGAAGTAGCAGGGAGTATTCAATTACAATTAGTTACTAAGCCTAACGGAATTCATAGAGCCGAGATTTGCAAATTAATGACTCATCCAAACTTTAGACGTAACGGTATTGGACGATCGCTTATGCAAAAAGCAGAGGAACGAGCAAAGCAAGAAAACAGGTCTCTTTTAGTATTAGATACTAGAGAAGGAGATCCTTCCAATAAACTGTACAAATCACTAGACTACCAAGAAGTTGGAACAATACCAGGGTATGCAATTTCCCCGAATGGTAAGTTAGATGCTACGGTTATTTATTATAAAAACATTTAAGGTATAATCAAACGGGGAGAGTGCTTAATTATTAGTAAGTGAATAATAAACGACTATTTTTAACACCGTCTATATTTTTCTGGCGGTGTTAAAATAGTTAATTATAATCTAATTAACGCACTAAATGAATTTGAGAAATTTTTTAGAGGGTTCTTTTAGTAATGATTCTCGTCTTATAATAAATGTAGAGAAGATGACTAGCCAACTATAGTTATTTTCGCTTTATTATCGGAAGGGGATGAAAGTATGAAAAAGAATAGTTTACAAAAGATGAAGAAAGTTATTTTAAGTGGTGGAGTATTACTTACGGGATTATTAACATTTGGATTTTCAGAAAAGGCTTCAGCTCATGGATATGTAGAATCACCAGCGAGCCGATCTTATTTATGTAAGCAAGGGGTAAATGTAAATTGTGGACCGATTCAATATGAACCACAAAGCGTAGAAGGGATAGGTGGATTTCCGCAACTAGGACCTTCTGATGGACAAATTGCAGGGGCTGGTCATTTTCCCGCTTTAGATGTTCAAACTGTAGATAGGTGGAAGAAAGTTACGTTAAATGGCGGGACGAATACATTCAAGTGGAAACTAACGGCTCCTCATAGTACAAAAGAGTGGAAATATTATATTACGAAAAAAGGTTGGAATCCAAATAAACCTTTAACGCGATCAGATTTAGATTTAGTGCCATTCTATGTGAAAAATGACGGTGGAGCTAGACCAGGGACAACAGTAACGCACGAAGCAAATGTACCAACTGACCGTAGTGGATACCATCTTATTTTAGCTGTTTGGGAAATTGCAGACACTGGAAATGCGTTTTATCAAGTTATAGATGTAAACCTTTTGAATAATGGCTTATCCTCAAATTTCGCTTTTAACAATGTAGTGCAAGCTCCTACACTATTTTAATTGAAACATACATTTCGATCATCTAATTCATTTTAGATGATTTTTTTTATGAAAATGATGAAAAATATAGAAGAAAGTGCAATTATTTATAAAAAAATATGCTTTAAATATTGTCATATTTGCTTCTTTAAGATATCCTTTTCATGAAGAGGTGGAAAACATGGAAAAAGTACTAGTTTTCGGGCATAAAAACCCAGATACAGATGCAATTTGTTCTGCAATTGCTTATGCAGAATTGAAAAAAGAATTAGGAATGAATGCTGAGCCTGTACGTTTAGGCGAAATCAGCGGTGAAACTCAATTTGCGTTAGACTATTTTAAAGTAGAAGGACCGCGTTTTGTTGAGACAGTAGCAAGCGAAGTGGACAACGTTATTTTAGTTGACCATAACGAGCGTCAACAAAGTGCTAACGATATCGAATCAGTTCGTGTGTTAGAAGTTATTGACCATCACCGTATTGCTAACTTTGAAACAAGCGATCCTATATACTATCGTTGTGAGCCAGTTGGCTGTACAGCTACAATCTTAAACAAAATGTACAAAGAAAATGGCGTAACAATTCATAAAGAAGTTGCAGGTTTAATGTTATCTGCAATCATTTCAGATTCTTTACTATTCAAATCTCCAACTTGCACAGAACAAGACGTAGCAGCTGCTCGTGAATTAGCGCAAATCGCTGGTGTAGATGCAGATAACTACGGCTTAGAAATGTTAAAAGCTGGTGCTGACTTAAGCGGAAAAACAATGGAGCAATTAATCTCTCTTGACGCTAAAGAATTCCAAATGGGTAATGCGAAAGTTGAAATCGCACAAGTAAACGCTGTTGATACAAACGACGTTCTTGTACACCAAGCGGAACTTGAAAAAGTAATCTCTGCAGTAGTAGAAGAAAAAGGTTTAGACCTATTCTTATTCGTTGTAACTGATATCTTAACTAATGATTCTGTCGGTCTTGCGATCGGTAAAGCAGCAAACGTTGTTGAGAAAGCATACAACGTATCACTAGAAAACAACACAGCTACTTTAAAAGGTGTTGTATCTCGTAAAAAACAAATCGTACCAGTATTAACAGAAGCATTCCAAGCTTAATCGTATTGCGTACAGATGAACAGTAAGGACAAGTAGTCAGATTGGCTACTTGTCCTTTTTTATCTCTAAAAAACAGAAAATTAAAAACGGGAGGATTGTGTATGTTTAATGATTTGGAGAGTAAATTACAGTCACTTTTAGAACGAAATATTACGTCGGTTTCAGAATTAGAGAGCTGGCTCTCGGAGGAGCTACGTTTAAACGCTGAAATACAGAAGTGGCGTTTGACTTTTTAGAAGAAAGGATATAAAGTACTGCAAGGGTCATTCTAAATTTGATTAACGAATTAAAATAAGGATAGCGTTAGCTATCCTTATAATCGTTTATTCGTAAGATTTTTTCTTGTTTATATAAAATGTAATTATAGCAGTAATGAAGAAAATAGGTATCGCATACACTTGCCCAACAAATAACTTCCAGCCGACATAATTATAGCCTTCAGATGCTGGGATGATAACGGAAATAACGCAAACAATAAAATAGACTAATAGTGCAGGGATAATATTTTTCATTTTTATGGACCTCCTTCCTAATTTAATTTATAAATCATAATATTTAAATTTAATTATAAAAATTTGAAGAAAAAAATGCAAAAATTTTTATGGTATTATAATATTTGCAATGAGAGTGATCCATAGTACATATATGGTAAAATGTGTAATTTAAACTTTTCAGAATTATTATATAGTATTTTGAGAGAAAAATGTACAAAATAATGAATTTTATTTACCAAAGTAAAGGGAGTAGAAATATATATGAAAAGGATATGTATAATTCCATGTGGAAAAAAGAAAATTTGGGATAAACATTCAGACTACGGACCGATGGAAGCAAAAGATGTGTATATTAGTCCGTTCGGAAAAGCATGTCAGGCGTACGCAACTATGTTTTTCGAAAACTGGGTTATATTATCGGCGAAACATGGATTTTTAAGACCAAATGATATTGTATTAGAAAACTATGATCTTGCATTTGATTCAAAAAGCGATGAGGTAATAAATATAGAGCAATTACAAAAACAGATGGTAGATAAAAGTTTATTACAGTTTGACGAAATCGTCTTACTAGCAGGGAAGAAGCATAAAAAAGTAGTGACAAAGTTATATCCAGAAGAAATGATTACATATCCGCTAGAGGGGTGTAAAGGGATTGGATATATGTTGCAGAGGTTGAAAGAAGCTGTGAAGGAAGGGGAGGAAATATAGGTGTAGTTTCAGTGATTTTAAACTCTATTTATTTAGGGAGCTGAAAAGTAAAATAGAGTTTTTAGGCATCGCCGAAAGGGTGATGCTTTTTTGTTCGTGTCGTCATTCATGTAAAAGTAATTTAGAGAATAAATCATTCGATTTATGAAGCGATAGCTTTTTTATATCGAAAACAAATTGCTTCACTTCTAGAAAATGTAGGACATATGGGTACAGTTAAAATTGTAAGTGGGAATAGCAATAAGACAAGTTTTGAATAGGATATTAAGAAAGGAGATGTTGATAAATAATGGCCAGATATAGTTTGCACGGAGGACACAATAGTATTGTTCAAGGTGCTAATTTTGGGAATCGGAAAGAACACGTTTTAGATAGGCAAGTTAAAGATGCTGTGGCGGCTAAGTTAAGATCCCTAGGACACACGGTTTATGACGATACGGACGAGGTAGGGGCAACTCAATCACAAAATTTAAATAATATCATTCGGAATAGCAATTCCCATGCTGTGGATTTAGTTATTTCTTTTCATCTTAATGCAAGTGATGGAAATGGACAGGGTGTTGAGGTTTTGTATTATGATCAGAAAGATTTGGCGGCTAAAATCTCAGCTCAACTAGCAAAAGATATTGGATGGCGTGATCGAGGTGCGAAACAGCGTACAGATTTAGCGGTATTAAATGGGACGAAAGCACCTGCTATTCTTATAGAATTAGGATTTATTGACAATGAATCTGATATGGCAAAATGGAATGTTGATAAAATCGCTAATTCTGTTGTATTTGCTCTTACAGGACAAACTGGAGGAGGTGCAGCGGATTTGCTCAAAGTAAAAACTGGTGGTGTAGCATTTAGTAATTTACAAGATTTGGCTCAAGCTATGGTAGATGCGGGTATTGATGGACAAATTGTCGTTCAGAAAGATGGCATTGGTTATGCTATAACGAATGGCTATCCGTCTGGAAATATCGATAAATTTACAGCTTGGTTAGATGCACGAAAATGGTACTATGAGTACGTGAGATAAAATGAAAATTAGTTTGATTAAAAACTAAAAATTGTCTTATATTTAGTTAACAAGTATATTAAGTAACTAATAATTATGTAACTATAAAAATATGGACAATGTATATGTAAATTAGTACACAAAACCACCTGTCAGAAAGGTGGTTTTATTTATCAAGCTATTTGTGGGTAGTAAAATTCTCACCTCAAAATTCGGATGAAGCTAAGAAATTAGGTGGGAATTCCACTGCTCGTAGCCTCCTACTAATTATAGTTTCACTTTATATAGTTTAGAGTTTTGTAAACCTTTACTTATTCAACCCGTAATAATATTTTGTTTTCTCAATACATAAGCCGAATTTTAAATTATTACCCAATAATATAATACCTCTCATACTATTTATTAGTTGATAATAGCAAAAAAACAAGCTTTGAATATAATAATGAAAAAGGAGATGTTAAATAATGGGTTATATTGTAGATATTTCGAAATGGAATGGCGACATTAACTGGGATATCGCAGCACCACAATTAGATTTTGTAATTGCACGTGTGCAAGATGGTTCAAATTATGTAGATCCTTTATATAAAAATTATGTACAAGCAATGAAAGCAAGAAATATTCCGTTTGGTAATTATGCGTTCTGTCGTTTCGTTTCAGTAGAGGATGCACGGATAGAAGCAAGAGACTTTTGGAACCGTGGTGATAAAAATGCAACAGTTTGGGTAGCTGACGTAGAAGTAAGAACAATGAACGATATGAGAGCAGGTACACAAGCTTTTATTGATGAATTACGCAGATTAGGAGCTAAGAAGGCTGGTTTATATATTGCTCATCATATGTATGCTCCATTTGGAATGGCAAATGTCAATTCTGATTTTGTATGGATTCCTCGTTATGGTGGTAACAAACCGGCATATCCATGTGATATTTGGCAATACACAGAAACAGGCAATGTGGCTGGTATCGGCAAATGTGATTTAAATAAGCTGATTGGAAATAAGCCGTTAGCTTGGTTTACAAATCAAATTGTTGAGCCGATAAAAAAACAAGAAGGGGTTGGAATTATAGTGAATAAATATAACAAAGTAGTTACTTATGAATTTGGTGTAAATTTAATTCCTGACATGATTCAAATGATGGATAAGCTTGGATATACTTCTAAAATAATATCTCGTGGAGATAATCAAGGGCTTGTGTATTTCGAAACAGATTATCGTCAAGGGAACGAACTGGACAAAGCAACTGCTTGGTTAGATACGAAAGGAATTAAATATTTTTATACAAAAGAGTAGTTTGCTAAATAAAAAGCCGTCATGTGACGGTTTTTTATTTTTATGTAATCTTTTAACTCTACTTATAATATGGAGAAAATAGACTAATAAACAAGCCTTTGTATACTTTCAAACATAGAATATGATGAATTCTATTAAGGAGGAAGCAGATTCATGGGGAATACTTGTCATTGTGGGCATTCCCGAAATTGTAATACATTTTGGGATAATTTAATGTTTGGGAGATGTAGATGTAAACGCAATGATTTTCACGAATGTTGTTGCAAAGAGAAACCGAAATGTGAGTGTGAAAAATGTCATTGTAAAACAAAACCGAAATGCCATTGTATTCATGAAGAGGAAGGGTATTAATAATAAAAAAGAGTACGATACGTACTCTTTTTTTGGGTGATTATATTCCATCTTGAACAGATTTCTTTACAATTACCCATGTGTCTTTCTTTTTAACCGTTATAGCTACATTAGTTCCATTAGATTCCTTATAAAAGATATATCCATTGTTTGAGTTTACATATGTTACTGGTTCGCCTATGCAATCTCGCGAGCAGGATTTGTTGACCAGTTCAATTAGGGATAGTTCACTTGGATCGGTTTTGCTTGCTTCTATAACAGCATCAAGGCTTGTTTTTCGATAACCTTGCAAGTTTATATGAAAAAGCTGCTCTATTTCTCCTGTAATGCTAGTGTTCATTACTTCTACTGAATTCTTTTTTTCTTGAAGAAAGCCGTTTTCATAAAGTAATTTTGTATAGCCAATCCATGCTATTAACACTAGCATGAAAAACATACCCGTCATTTTAAGTATTCGAAGTCGTTTGCTTATAATTGTTTCTGAGTATTTCATTCACTCTAATCCTCCAATGTTTTTAATTTAAAATATGCTTGGATACATACTTTTAGAAGAGGATGAAAGTTAATGAGTTTTCAATAAAAAAGAAAACATCCAGAGTTAGATGCTTTCTTTTTTTGTATTTTTGGCTATCTGTTCGTTACTTGTTTCATAAGTGGTCTTATTTCTTTAACTGGTGGTTTCTTATCATAGGCATCAACGTAAGAAAAGTAGTAGTTTAAGTTTCTTAGAAGACCTTTTCCTATTTTTGCACTTAAGAAAGGAAATACTTGTCCGGTATAATCATCGAGAGATTTACAGTAATATTTTTCATCTAAATATATACTGTATTTACATGTTAGTTCTACTAAAGGATTCCCTTCATCATCAAATACTTCTTTAGAATCAATAATATCTATTAGTGCAAATTTTTCATTTAAGTAAACTTTCTTTTTTTTCTCGTGTTTATTTGTAAGTATAAAAACGAGACCAATCGCGTTAATCAAACTATTTCCTCCTATAAAAAACGGATATTAATAAAATATATCGATATAAGCTAAATGTAAAGAGGAGAGGTGAAATATCATGGAGAGAAAACTAAATAAGCCGATTTATGTTTGGAAACCGACTTATTTTTATCAAGTATTACTTAGTAGTAATACCTACTCTGATTAAAGTTTCACTTTATTGAAATACTTGCGGGAATTGTTTTACGATTGCGTTTGTTATCATGTCGGCCATTTCTAATGCTTCTTTTTCAATTTTATCGTAAAGTTTTACTCCTGCTTCATAATCTTTATTTAGGAAGGCAAGTGCTTCTGCTTTCGTTAGTGCTAAATGTTCATAAAACATTTTTCTAAATTCTTCTTTATCTATATATGGGTTGATACTGTTAAGAAATTCAATAATTTCATCACCATTAGCGTACCATTTTTTCTCTATAGCGGCCGCTGCATTTTGATTACCAGCTTTTGCGGCTTTAACAAGATCCGCTGCAATTACTAAGTGATCTTTAATTAATGCACTATATTTTTTCACTGCATCCTCACCGTAAAATGGTTCAAGTGATAGTCCCATATGTGTTGCGTTTTGTAGAAGTCGTCCAACAGTAACGTTAACATCTGGTAAATTAAAGACTATACTTATAATAGCCAATCTCGTCCAAGCGACGTGTTGTTCCCATAAAGAACGCATATACCCTTTTAAAAAATTCTCATTTTTACTAATTCGGTAGTTCCGTACGGATAAATCATAGTTTACATAAGGGTTATGGTAGGGGGAGTAATACGATTGCCAATAAGAATACATAAATAGTAACACTCCTTTGAACATGTATAACTCAAAGTATGATGAAGATTTATTTTTAGTTACGTGTCCTAGATTATTTTTAGGGAATTTGAAATGGAGAAATTCAATGAATGATGTTGTGGTATATATGAATAAATTGAATATAAAGTAAAAGAGGGTCTGCAAGGGAAGTTGCAGACCCTCAAAAGGGTATTGCCGAGATGTCGGACTCGACTACGTAATGTTATCATAAAATTCTTTTGAAAAACCCTGGTAAATGTGTCCAAATGAAATTAGGACCTTCATACAGTCAAAGGGACCTGCTTCCCGCGGCAGGCCCCAATAACTAGATAATGTCGATGAGCAAAAAACTCATCTGGAGTACTTTTATAGTAGCAAGTAAAATGTCTTTTGTGTATTGAGAAAGAAGAATTGCATAATTATATGTGAACAATTTAACTCCCAACAATTCATGATTATCATGAATTGTTGGGAGTTAAATATGGTTATAAAATGGAGAAAAGACTTGGAAGTGAGATCGAGGTACACAGAAGTATGTAATCATGAAAAAGACCTGCTAATATAAGCAGGTCAACTTAAGGGGTTTATCCAACAGATTATTATATATGGTAACAACTGAATTGTAGTAAGTCTATACATTTAATATTGAGAAAAATTCTGTGAATGATACATTTTTTGCGCATATATTAACGTCTAAAAAGTTGAGAAAGAAAATGTAAAAGCTTTTTATAAGAGAGTAATGGCTGGTACTTATAGTATGATTCATATTTCCACGCTTCATTATTTGAGAATTGGAGTTGGTTCGATACCGTTTTCTGTTTGATGGAACTAATATTACGGTGCTTCATATAGTAACCCCCTGAATTCATATGTATAAGATTAGTAGTATTCAAGGAGAATTAATAAAATGTGTATTTATTTTGAAATTCGTTATAATTGCTAATCATTCTCAAAAATGTAAAGAAGCATAAAATAATGAAAAAGCAGGCTGTTAGTCATGTATTCATCACTTTCATGATGCATAAGAGATGATATAATAGGAGTAGATGAAAGATAAAGAAAAGCAGGTGACTCTTTTTTGTTTACAAAAGCACAAGAACTTTTAGCGTCTTATTTCGGTTATTCGTCATTCCGAAGAGGACAAGATGAAACAATTAAAAATGTATTAGATGGGAAAGATACTGTCTGTATTATGCCTACAGGTGGTGGTAAGTCAATTTGTTATCAAATTCCCGCATTAGTATTTGAAGGAACAACGTTAGTTATATCGCCTTTAATATCACTTATGAAAGACCAAGTAGATACATTAGTACAAAACGGTATTTCAGCTACCTATATTAATAGTTCTATTTCGATTGCTGAAGCGAATCAACGAATTCAATTAGCGAAGCAAGGACATTACAAATTACTTTATGTCGCGCCTGAGCGTCTTGATTCGATGGAGTTTGTTGACCAACTTATCGATATGAAAATCCCTATGATTGCGATTGATGAAGCACACTGTATTTCACAGTGGGGACATGATTTCCGTCCAAGTTATTTACATATACATCGCATATTAGATTATCTTCCAGAAAAGCCGCTCGTATTAGCATTAACAGCAACAGCAACACCGCAAGTACGTGATGATATTTGTAATACACTTGAAATTAATAAAGAAAATACAATTATGACAACGTTTGAGCGTGAGAACTTATCGTTTTCTGTCATTAAAGGGCAAGATCGAAATGCATATTTGGCGGATTATATTCGTCAAAATCAAAAGGAATCTGGGATTATATATGCAGCTACTAGAAAAGTAGTCGATCAGTTATATCAAGATTTAATGAAGGCAGGAGTTTCTGTATCAAAATATCACGCTGGTATGAGTGATAGTGATCGAAATGAGCAACAAGAACTCTTTTTACGAGATGAAGTAAGTGTAATGGTAGCAACATCTGCATTCGGGATGGGTATTGATAAATCGAATATTCGTTACGTAATTCATTATCAGCTTCCAAAAAATATGGAAAGTTACTATCAAGAAGCAGGACGTGCTGGTCGTGACGGATTAGATAGTACATGTATATTGTTATATTCTTCTCAAGATGTACAAGTACAGCGTTTTTTAATTGATCAATCAACTGGAGAATCACGTTTTTCAAATGAACTTGAAAAATTGCAAAATATGACCGATTACTGTCATACAGAACAATGTTTACAATCATTCATTTTGCAATACTTTGGAGAAGAACCGAAAGAAGATTGTGGACGCTGTGGTAATTGTACAGACAATCGCGAGAGCATCGATGTGACAAGGGAATCACAAATGGTTTTATCATGCATGATTAGAACGAACCAACGCTTTGGAAAGCAAATGATAGCGCAAGTATTAACTGGGTCGAAGAATAAGAAAGTTATTGAATTTAATTTTCAGACTTTACCAACGTATGGGCTTTTATCGAACCGTAGTGTAAAAGAGGTCAGTGAGTTTATTGAGTTTTTAATTTCAGACGAGTTAATTGCAGTTGAGCATGGCACTTATCCGACGTTAAAAGTAACTGAAAAAGGGAAAGAAGTATTACTTGGTAAAGAGAATGTTTTACGAAAAGAACGAGTAGAGACAAGACAAATTGTTCAAGACCATCCTTTATTTGAAGTGCTTCGTGAAGTACGTAAAGAAATTGCACAAGGAGAAGGTGTACCTCCGTTCGTTATTTTCTCTGACCAAACATTAAAAGATATGTGTGTGAAAATGCCGCAAAGTGATTCCGAATTGTTGACGGTAAAAGGTATCGGAGAACACAAACTTGTGAAATATGGCTCGCACTTCTTACAAGCAGTTCAGCATTTTATTGAGGAAAATCCAAATTATGCTGAAACGATTAAGACAGAAGTAGTTTCAGAGCGTAAAAAGTCAGGAAAAGCGTCCGCAAATTCTCATTTAGAAACGTATGAAATGTATAAACAAGGTATTGATTTGAATGAGATTGCAAAAGAACGCAACTTATCAAGACAAACAATCGAAAACCATTTAATTCGCTGCTACGAGGATGGAATGGAAGTAGAGTGGCAAAGTTTTGTTCCATCAGAGTATGAATCTCTTATTGAAACTGCCGTTCAAAATGCAGAGGGTGGTCTGAAATCTATTAAAGAACAGCTTCCGAATGAAGTGAGTTACTTTATGATTCGTGCTTATTTACAAATAAGAAAGTAGAGACATATAAAGGGGATAAGAATTTATGTATCATGTTTTCGTTTATGGCACGTTAAGAAGAGGACAAACGAATGCTCATTATATGCTAGGTGCAACATGCATTGCAGACAGAGCTTGGACATATGGAAAATTATTTGATACGAACAAAGGATATCCGGCCATGACTTATTCGATTGAAGAAAAGGTGTATGGAGAAGTTTATGTAGTAAATGATGAGATATTGTGTAAGTTAGATGAACTAGAAGAATATACAGGTAATGCGGAGACTGATTTATATGATCGAATTACGCAAACAGTATATGTTGCTGATAGGAAAATAGAGGCATATGTGTATATCGCTCAAGATAAAAAGATGATATTAAAAGTTATTGATTCTGGTGACTGGGTGGAGTATAAAAAAGAAAAATAAGAGTAGCTAAAGAGTAGATAGTGGAATAATCCATTATCTATTTTTTATACTTTCACTTTCAAAATCCTTATTATTTTGATAAATTGTAAATATAGGGAAATCAAAAGGAGGATTTTTCATGGGGATTAGAAATTTAGTTTCTCACCTGTAACAGTAAAATAATTTGCAGGAGGAGAATAATAATGAACGAATTAAATGTAAAAGAATTTTATGAAAAACAATTTGAACTAATAAGCTATGATATAAATAATGAAAATTGGTTACAGGAAGTTGCTAAAGAAGTGCAAGAACAAGTTGGATATCCAATTCAGACGATGTTAGAATTAGGGGCTGGAAATGGCGGATTTGCAAGGGCGATGTCTAATTTGAATGTAAAAATGACTACTGTTGAGCTTGTACCGGAGTTAGCTATGTTTGCAAAAGAACATTCTACTAATGACATTGAGGTTCATTGCGCCGATTTTTATAAAATTAACTTTAAAGAAAAGTTTGATGTTATTTGTTATTTAGACGGATTTGGTGTAGGAACCGATGAAGAACAATTATTTTTATTAAAACGTATACATAACTGGTTGAAAGATGATGGATGTGCACTTATTGATATTTATCAACCGTTATATTGGGAAAAGGCCAATGGACAAGAAATGCCGATAGGTTCTGCAATGCGAAAGTATGAATATGATAGTGAAAATGCAAGAATGCTAGACCATTGGTGGGAAATAGATTCTTCAAATGATATCGTGACACAATCTTTACGCTGCTATGCTGTAGATGAGATTAGTAATTTATGTGCCGAGGCTCATTTAAGTATAGTTGGGATTTTCCCAGGAGGAGCGTATGATTTTGAAGCTGGGAAATATGAAGAGCAATCATCTTTAAATGAATGTTTATCATATCGAGTAAAAGTGAAAAAGAGTAGGGACTAATGAAGTGACCCCTAAAAGTTAGACACGGTTATTTCATTAGGCAACTTGATAAAAGTGAGTCCGGTATTGTACCGGGCTCATTTTTAATTTCGCCTTAATCCGTTTCGTATTATAATAATCTATATATTTTTCTAATTCTATTTTAAAGTGCTCTACATTTTCAAATTCTTTTATGTAGAGGAACTCCGACTTCATAATCCCAAAGAAATTTTCTATTACTGCGTTGTCGTAACAGTTGCCTTTTCGAGACATACTCTGGACGATAGCTCTTGATTCAAGTGTCCGGACGTACTGTCTCATTTGATAATGCCATCCTTGATCCGAATGCATCAGTAGCTGGTGGGTTTCAGGTAAACGTTCCAATGCTTTCTCTAACATGTCTGAAACAAGCGAATACGTCGGTCTAGAACCAATTGTATAGGTAATAATTTCACCATTATACAAGTCTAATACAGGTGATACATACAGTTTCTCTCCAAACAATTTAAACTCTGTGATGTCCGTTACCCATTTTTGATCCGGGGCATCTGTATAAAAATTACGCTCTAAAATATTAGGTGCAATTTTACCGACTTTCCCTTTATAGGATTTATATTTCCTCATACGCACAACACACTTTAATCCAAGCTCTTTCATAATGCGCTGAACCTTCTTGTGATTCACTTTCTGATCACGATTCGTTAACTCATCACGAATGCGACGGTAGCCATAACGACCTTCATTTTCCTCATAAATTGCTTTAATTTCAGCTTTCAAATCGGCATCTTGATCCGGACGATTCATTTTCTTTACTAAATCATAATACGTGCTTCGAGGAATAGTAGCTAGTTCCACGAGTGCCTTCACCGAATATTTATGCCTTAATTCATAGACTACTTGTGCCTTGTCTTGTTTCGTGATTTTTCCTTGTTTTGAACTAAGGCATTCAACTTTTTTAAGTACTCATTTTCCATTTCAAGCTGTTGAATACGTGCTTCAAGTGCTTCGACTGATCCTTCAGCTAAAGGTTGTTTTACTTGTTTATTTGAATCTTTTTTCATGGATGGACGCCCCTTTTTCTTAGATTGAAGGGCATCAATTCCTTGTGTTTCGAGCTGTTTTTTCCAAACAGAAATCGTTGAAGGGGCAGGAATATTAAAGATAGCTGCCGTCTCAAATAAGGACATACCGTTTTCAATCATAAAGTTTAGTACGTCTAGTTTAAATTGTTGTGTGTAATTTGTACATCGTTTTAGAAAAGCTTCCATACCATTCTGTTTATATTGGTTTACCCAATTCAAAATAATTGTGTCACTTATACCAATCGATTTACCCATTTCTCGATAACTTTCATTTCCATTCAAATAACGTAGAACGATTTGTATTTTTTCATCAGCTGTAAATTTAGCCATAGAAAAACTGCACCTCCAATTGTTAGACTGTGTCTAACAATTGGGGTGCAGTTCACTAAATCCTTACTCTTTTTACTTTTATTGTGTGAATAATTGTCGTTCTCTTTTTATTCTTATAGTTCTTAGTACGATTCCAATTCCGAGAAATAAAACAGTAGCAGCGACCCCGCTAATAGGATTTAACCAAAAATCACTACTGTTTGTAAGAGTAATAATCCCTGTTATTGTGACTAAAACAGTAGGAACAGCATCCTCGATCGCATGCATGATAACGCATGGCCAGACGGATTTTGTAAGTCTATATATTTCAACATACATAATTGACCAACAAACCATAAGGATACAGCCAGATAAAAGCATATTTAATCTTGAGATAGATTCAAAATATTTATTTGGCAAAAAGACTATATAATATGCAGCATGCCAAAGTGCCCAAATTAAACCAGAAATAATATAAATGTACCAATCGTTTAGATTTAGTTCAATCAACTTTGGAGTTAAATAACCACGCCAAGAAAACTCTTCAAAAATATTTTTAATAAAGTTACCAATAGTAGACATGACTATGAGTGACAATAACGTGGATATATCAAAACTAGAAATATGAGCTACTCCAAAAATGAGCGATATGCTTATCGTTATTACTGTAACGAATGGATAAATAAGTAGTGCAGTGAAATACCATATAAAGTTTCCTTTCAAATTTGGCTTGATGCCAAAATGATTCCAATCTCGGCTAATAACTCTAAGTAAAATGCTTACGAGGAAAGGTAATATTAGCCATAACCCCATACCTAAAGTATTTCCTTCAGGTTGATTTGTTAGAAGAGAATCTAGAAATACCCCAATCCATCCACTGGCCAAAACAGTTAATACAAAAATAAGTAAATATAACTTTAGTGATTTCTTTTTCGCGAATTTCATTTGAATAGACTCCTTTACTTTTATTTAGCCTACTATTTGTGGGCAGTAAAACCGCCTTATAAAATTTTCACTTTATGTATCTTTGATTTTTACATTGTTTGTCAATATATAAATTAAATAGGTCACAAATAGAAAGAGGTATCTTTTGTATGCATCACTATACTATATGTGTAGTGATGTGATTTAGATGTTGTATATATCTTTAAAATTAGAAAGATAAAAAGTAAGTTTTTTCGGAAAATTTAATTGGAAACTATTGACTTTACGATTGAATTTTTAATACAATGGTATTTCGACTGAAAAATTAGAACGGACAGGAGGGAATCGTCGAAATGAGCAACATATTTGAAGATGAGTTACAAAAAATGAAGGATACTTTACATACGATGGATGAGCAATTGGATAAGCTTGAAAAAATCCCAGTTTATTATGGAGAAGATTTTAAAGAGCAAATTCTTGAAAGTATGAGAGAGTCTAATAGACAAAATTTACGTATTGGTGTGCAAGAGCCGTACTTTGGAAGGTTAGATTTTCAGGAAGATGGTAAAGAAGCAGTTATGCCGATTTATATTGGAAAAGTAGGGGTTTCGGATATGGACACGATGAAACCAATCATTATTGATTGGAGAGCACCTGTCGCAAGTATGTTTTATTCATTTACCGGTGGAGAAGAATTAGCATTTTATCAATCACCAGATGGGTTAGTAGAAGGTGATGTGTATTTAAAACGAAACATTTCCATTCGAAAAAGAGAACTTGAACGTGTTGTTGATACATATGTAAAAGGAAATGAAGATGTATCGCATGCCGATGATTTTCTTCTATATCGATTAGGTGAGAATAAAGATAATAAGCTAAAGGATATTGTTTCAACGATTCAATCGGAACAAAATGATATTATTCGTGCGGAAAGAAACTTGCCATTATTAATTCAAGGGGTTGCAGGGAGCGGAAAGACAACAATCGCTTTACATCGCCTTGCTTTTTTAATTTATGAATATCGTGAACAACTAGAAGCAGAAAGAATGATCGTATTTGCGCCGAATAGTCTGTTTTTAGACTATATTTCGAGTGTACTTCCTGAATTAGGTGTAGGGAATATTAGTCAAACAACGTTTCCAAATTGGGCATTACGTACGTTAGAGGGTTCAGTGAAACTAAAGCAGACAGAAGAAAAATTGAAAGAAGCCTTTTCAATTAATCGCGATGAAAGAAAGCTTATGATCGGTAAATTAAAAGGTACGCTAGAATTTAAGGCGTTTATAGAAGAAAGAATGACTCAATTTGAAAATGATTTAGTGCCAACAAAAGATTTTGAGGCATGGGATAAAGCTGTTATTCCAGTGGAAGACGTTAAAAAATGGATGCAAGTGGAATATAAACATTATCCATTAAAGAAGAGAAGAGAACGTTTAGTCGGCCGTATGAAACGTTGGATTGAAATTGAACTTAAAAAGTATGGAGAAACAAACGAGAAAAAGTTACTAAAAAAAGAAGCAACAAAGAGATTGAACACCTATATGAATTTTTGGCCAAAAATGAGCCCACTTTCACTATACAGTTCAATGTTGAAAAGCAAAGAAATACTCGAAGTATTACCTGAAGAACTTGTTCAAGAAACAGAAAAGAGTTGTCGTAAAAAAGAAGTGTATGTAGAAGATTTACCAGCTTTAATATACATACATCATCGTATAACAGGGATTGAAATCGGACAGAAGTTTCATCACGTTGTTATTGATGAAGCGCAAGATTTTTCGCCTTTCCAAGTTTATGTATTAAAAGAAATTACATTAGGTAATTCTTTCACTATATTAGGTGATTTATCGCAAGCGATTTATGATTACCAAGGAATTGAAGATTGGAATGCTTTTAAGGAAGTATTCCAAGAAACCGGTTATTATGAATTGACAAGAAGTTATCGTTCTACAAAAGAAATTATTGAATTTGCAAATGAAATAATTAAAAATGCAGAAATCCCAGTAGGACTCGCAACACCAGTCTTCCGCAGTGGAGAAGATGTGAAAGTAATTCATGCAGAAAATCAATTTACTGAAATTGTGAAGACGGTAAAACATTTGCAAAATGCAGATGTGAAAACAATTGCGGTAATCGGAAGAACAGAAGATGAATGCCGTGATATATATGTGAAATTAACAAATGCAGGATTAACGGTCAACGTAATTGAAGCAAACCAAAGTAAATATGAAGGTGGTATATCAGTAGTACCTGTCTATTTAGCGAAAGGTTTAGAATTTGATGCGGTGCTTTTAATTGATGTGGATGAAGAACATTACAAAAACACAAAACATGATGCAAAATTACTATATGTCGGATGTACGAGATCACTTCATGACTTATGGATTTTCCATAGTGGGGAAGCGTCACCTTTAATTAAAGGATTAAAATAAAGTGGAACTATAATCAGTGGGGAGTTTTACTGCAAGCTAATGTGGGATAAATATAAAAAGAGGATTTTCTAGTACAGTATGAAGATCCTCTTTTTTATATTAAAATGGTAGACGAATTAATGACTTGAGCTGTTGTTTAAATGATATACGATGCTTTTTCTAATTCCTTAGTTTGTTCTTTTTCCCATGTACGAACAGCATCTACTGGAGTTTGTGTATGTTTTAACCAATCTAGAATAAGGTGTAGTTGTTCTTGTATTTGACCAATGTTTTGCTCCTTTATGTTCTTATTCTGAATTCTATTAATTAATTGAAGCATATAGGGAAGTTTTTCTATACATTCGCTTAAATCTCCGCAATAACCTGAAGGGAATTCATGTGTACCAAATTCTAAAGTATGGATGTAATTAGAAACTAGGTATATCATAGCTTCTTGTTCGGTATCACCACCTAATTCAATCGCTTTTCGAAGGAATTTTTCTAAATCGTCATCTTTATTGCTAGAGTCCATATAAATTCCTATCCATCTAAAAGGTCTTGAATCAAATGGGTTGTTTTCTGTCCATCTATATAGAATGTCTATTAGAAAACTATTTAGTGCGAAAGTTAAGACCTCATCTTTTTCGTTTAATGCATCTAAAATAGTAAACAGTGAAATGGCAAACTCTTCTTGATCTTTTGATTCCCATTTCTTTGCATTTGAAATAAATGTCTCTAAATGTTTATAAGCTAATTTTCGAAGTCCCGCTTCGCGATGCTGACAGTAACAAATAAAATCATGCCAATGCTCATTTGTATTCATATGTATAATAATAGTTTGTAATGTAGTGAGAGGTTTATCCATTATAAGTCCCCAATCTATTAAGCACGTGTTGAAAATTTAGTGTTATTATATCATTACATAAATTAAAGTGGGAAGAATTTAAGATGGATTTTATTGGTCACGGGATCCAATCGATTGGTAATGAAGCAGTTCTAACAGGACTCATTATAGACTTTGAAGATGAAACGTAAAAAAAATTATTATGTTTATCTGAATGTTGAGGGAATACAAGAGTTTTATTTATCTAATTTTTAGAAAACATAGACTATAATATTGATAAATGGTATAATTTCCTTGTTATTGGAATTAAAATGAAAATATTAGAAGAAAAAGGATTGGGTTGGTTTTAATGGGGGATTCTGATCACAAAGAAACAAAGGCAATATTAAAGTTATGGTTTATTTATATACCACTTGCATTTGGAGAGTTTGTCTTTTCGAATATCATAGGTTATTTAAAAAAATAAAGATTTTGCATTTGAAAAACAATTAACCTAATTTAATTGTTTTTTTATTTTACTTTAATAAACCAAATAAAAATAGAGATTTTGAACAAGATGAAGTTTATGAAGGAAATAACGTTGATTAGGTGCTGAAAACAGTGTGAAATCAACAGTGCCTAAAGAATAAAACAGGAATCATTCAACCATGGTAATTTGCCGTTTTAATGGCTTCCTATAGTGAGATGTTATGTTCACATCATATGTATACGATATTTGTAACATAGCATTACTGGAATTTCAAAATTAGTAGTTAAGGTTGCTACCTTTTAGAGTGTTATAGATATATATAACTTAGCTAAAAAAGCACAAATCATATAATTTGCGCTTTTCATTATCTGTTTTTGGTAAAAAAAGCACAGTTTTTGTCACACTAATACTGTACGATACATAGTATAAAACACATACTGTATGACATATAGTAATGGAAATGAGGTGAGTGAATGGATACTTTATTAAACTCGTTAATTACTGAGTTAAGAAGAGGGACATTAACGTTAGCTGTTTTAAGCCAATTAAGAACGCCACAGTACGGATATTCACTTGTCCAGTTATTGGAGCAATCAGGGATTACAATTGATCAAAGTACTTTATATCCACTACTTCGCAGATTAGAAAAGCAGGAGCTAGTAACGAGTAGTTGGGATAAAACGGAGAGTAGACCTCGTAAATATTATGTTTTAAGTGAATATGGATTAGAAATATTTTTGCAGTTAAAAAAGGAATGGATAAAGGATTCGAAAGAACTTTATAACTTATTAAAGGAGGAGGAAGAGAATGAATTTAATTGATCTCTATATCCAGGAAGTTGCGAAGAGATTACCTGAAAAAAATCGTGAAGATATTACACTTGAACTAAGGTCAACTATAGAGGATATGTTACCTGAAGATTATAATGAAGAAGATGTAAAGAGCGTTCTCGAAAAATTGGGGAGTCCGGTTTCATTGGCTAATGGTTATTTGGATAGACCGATGCATTTAATTGGACCACGTTATTTTGATGTATATACGACATTGTTAAAAATGATTATACCAATCGCGGCAATCATTGCACTCATATCAATGGTTGCAGAAAATTTTATAGGCTATAGTGGTGATCAAGCGGTATTAAATGTTATTTTACAATTGATAGGTAAAGGTATTGGGGAAATTTTTGAAGTGGGTCTTCATGTATTTTTCTGGTTGACACTTGTGTTTGTTATTTTAGAAAGAACAGATAAAGACAAAGGTATTCAGCCGTTGACGACAAGTTTTAAAAAATGGACACCAGATGATTTGAAAAACATCTCGTATATCCCAAAGAAAAAAGCAATCTCGAAGTTTGAAGTTTTTGGAGGTTTAATGTGGACAGCAGTTTGGGCTACACTTTACTTTTATGCGAATCATCTTGTTGGCGTATATCATGGTACGGCAAATGGACTGAAGTTTGTCTCGCCAACTTTTAATCAAGATATTTTACTGCAGTACTGGCCAATCGTTGTAATTATGATCGTTTTTGAAATAGGTATATCCCTTTATAAATTAGTACAAGGAAAATGGACGCAAAGATTGGCGATTGGAAATGCTATTCTTCAAGTAGCTGGGACGATAGTATTCATTGTAATTGTAGTAAATCCACATTTATTTAACGCAGGATTTATTACGTATTTGGCAAATGCATTTACTATTTCCCCAGAGGAGTTTAAAACGCGGCTCATTGGGGGAGGAATTTTCTTTTATATGTTATCTGCTGCAATAAATATATTTGATGGTTTCCGAAAAGCTAGTATTCGTATGTAGATAAAAAACGGAAATTTCGATAAAATAAAACTATTAAAAAATAGTGAAATAAGATGAACATGATGAAAGGAAGAAAATAATGATAAGGGAAGCAACGAAAAGAGATTTAGCATACATTTTAGATATTTATAACGATGCGATACTTTATACAACAGCTGTATATGCGTATAAACCTGTAACCCTTGAAAATAGAGTAGATTGGTATGAACAAAAAAAGGCTGAAGGGTATCCCATTTTCGTATATGAATTAGATAATAAAGTAGTAGAATTTGCGACATTCGGCCCATTTAGAGCGTGGCCTGCTTATAAATATTCAGTTGAACATTCTGTGTATGTAGATAAGGCATATAGAAAAAATGGCATTGGGTCTTCATTAATGAAAGAATTAATCAGAATTGCGAAGGAAAGAGAGTATATGACCTTAATTGCTGGAATTGATGCAGAGAATGAGAAAAGTATTGCCTTGCATCAAAACTATGGATTTGTTCATGCAGGGACAATAAAAAAAGCTGGTTATAAGTTTAATAAATGGCTAGATTTAGCTTTTTATCAGCTGGAACTTAACGGTCCTGAAAATCCTATAGAAGAATAAATATTTTTCGGTAGCAAGAAAAAATTCATGCTACCTTTTTCTTATTTAAATAGCTGATATGAGCTGCCGAAAAGTTTTTTTATATTCGATATTGAATTTATTGGTATAATAGGAATGTTTAACGAATTTCCGCTTCTTTATGTGATGGGGGGAAAAGATTTACCGAATCGACGTGAAAATAAAGAGGTAGATGAAGCTTTTGCAGCAGTTTTAAAGTACATATACAAAGAATATAGTGAAAGCATGCTAGGAGTGAGCGATTGAAAAGAAACTTAAAGACTTCAACAATCATTATTTTAATTTTAACGATTATTGCTCTTGAAGTTGGAATCGCACTATATGATCACAATTTGTCATTAGATACAATTTACTTTGCAGCGATCCTTATTTGTATTGTATTGCTTTTTGGCACACGTGTTTCTGGAGAGAAAGAAAGTACATCGCAACGAGGAAGAAGAAAAACAGCTCTTATATTTTGGCCATCTATTTTATTGTCTATCGTTTGTTTTGCGGTTATAAGTTACATAAGGGTAGGATATGTCTCTGTACCAGGTATAATTGGCTTTTCATGTTTTGTTACATATGGTGGATTCGTATGTATTAGTATTTTAAAGAGAAAAAATAAAATGTAGATTACTAAGCTGAAAGGGAGCAATATAAATGAAACATATAAAGAACGGTACACGTACTGAAGGAGAATATATTAAAAATAAAGTTATTCAATATAATATGTCCATCTTAACAGATGAGGCAAGACAGACGATGGAAGAAGTAAGCCTCGTAGTAAAAAATGAAGAAGGAAAAATTTTTGGTGGCGTAACAGGTACGATGTATTTTTATCACCTTCATATCGACTTTTTATGGGTTGATGAATCAGTTCGTCATGACGGTTATGGCAGCCAACTTTTACATGAAATTGAAGGGATTGCGAAGGAGAAAGGGTGTAGATTAATATTGCTAGATTCATTTAGTTTTCAAGCACCAGAATTTTATAAAAAGCACGGTTACAGGGAGTATGGTGTCGTTGAAGATCATCCGAAAGGTTATAGTCAGCACTTTTTTGAAAAGAGATTATAATAATATTATGTATACTGATTGATAGGAGAACGAATATGTACACGTATAAATTGCAACAAGAACAACCAATCTGTGCAGAAAAAATAAAGAAGCTTTATGATTCTGTCGGTTGGTGGCCAGAAAGAAAAGAAGTCGATATTGAAAAAATGTTAAAGAATAGTATAGCCATTGGAGTATGGGAAGAAAATGAATTAGTTGGATTTGCTAGAGTCGTTTCTGATGGTGTTTTTCGAGCATACATTGAAGATGTTGTCGTACATGAGAGTGTAAGAAATAAAGGTATTGGAGAGAAGATGCTTACAATATTACTTCGAGAAATATCTCATATTCATATTGTTAGTCTATTTTGCGGAGAGAAGCTAATAAAGTTTTACGGTGAGCAGCAATTTCAAGCAACGAAGCAAATTGTGATGCATCGTAATCAAACAGGGAAAGAATAAGAGGTGCCAATTAAAATGAATGCAACAAGAGCATACTGTTTATCGAAAAGAAAAGCGACAGAAGATTCTCCAGATGGTTGGAGTGCAACATGTATGAGGCTTAATAATAAAATATTTGCGATAGTAAATCATGAAGAAGGCGAAAAAGCTGCGATTACATTGAAGTGTGATCCAGAAGTCGCATTAAGAATAAGAGAAGATTATCCAGAAACCATTATTCCAGGGTATCATATGAATAAAAAACATTGGAATACTGTTTATATTCATAAGGATATAGTGCAGGAGCAAATTAATAAAATGATTGATTGGTCGTATGATTTAGTACTACAATCATTTTCAAAGAAAAAGCAGCAGGAGTTAATGGATTAATATGTATTAGGAGTGTGTGTAATGAAAGATTCGATTAAAGATACGTATGATAAATTAGCGAGTACATATAAAGAAAATCTAGATTTCGCAAATCCATATAACAGTTATTATGAAAGACCGGCGATGATGGAGCTTATTCCAAAGGAACTAGAAGGAAAAAAGATACTAGATGCTGGATGTGCAGCTGGATGGTATACTTCTCAATTCATAAAAAGAGGAGCAAATGTTACAGCAATTGATGTAAGTCCTGAAATGGTAAAAGCAGCAAAAGAAAATATAGGAGAAGAAGCAACGTTCCTTTGTCATGATCTGCAAGAAACATTGCCATTTAAAGATAATACATATGATGTGATTGTAAGTTCATTAACTCTTCATTATATAGAAAATTGGAATCAAGTATTTCAAGAATTTCGTCGTGTATTGAAGCCAGGTGGAGAACTTATATATTCTATTCATCATCCTTTTATGGATTTCACAAAGTTTCCATGTGAAAATTATTTTGAAAAACAGTTATTAATAGATACTTGGGTTAAACCGAATATTACTATTGAAGTCAAGTTTTTTAGAAGATCATTACAAGACATACTAAATGAAACTACAAATTATTTTGTATTAGAAGAGATAGTAGAACCGAAGGCAATTGAAAAAATGAAAGAAGTAGACGAAAAATCATATTATTATCTAAATACGAATCCACATTTTCTTATCATTAAAGCAACTAATAAATAGCTAGTAAAATAACTTTGTTTTACTAGCTATTTACAGTTTTACATTACATATTAGGGGACTTTAAAATGAATACGAAACGAAATAGAGTAGTATATGCACTATTTACTATAGTTATTATTATTTTAGGTCTTAGCTCAAGAAAGTTTTCTTTTGCACTACCACATCTATTAAATGATTACTTAGGCGATGCTTTATGGGCATTAATGATTTTCACTGGCTTTGGATTTTTGTTTCCTAAAACAGAGACGAAGAAGTTGGCTTTTATTAGTTTAATGTTTTGCTACGGGATTGAAGCGAGCCAATTGTATCATGCGGAATGGATAGATAGCATGCGTGCAACGACTTTGGGCGGACTCGTGTTGGGATACGGTTTTTTGTGGAGTGATTTAGTGGCCTATACAATTGGTGTTGGAGTGGGAGTACTGTGTGAGGTTATTTTTCGGAAGACATAAGAATTGTAAAAGGGGTATTTGTAAATGGAACAAGCACTGGAAATTGCAAAGTTTTGGTTTCAAAATGAACATGTCACAGCTACTGTAATTCAACAAAAAGTAGCGAAGGTTATATGCAAGAATAAAGAGTATATTTTAAAGAAAACAGGATCAATAAAGCAACTTCTAGTTGAATTCGATGTTTTGAAGCAACTGTATGAAAAGGGAATTAAAGTACAGAGAGTAGTAAAGACAGAAAATGATGAACAATATGTATTATATAAAGAAAAATATTATTGCTTATTTTGTCCAGTTACCAGATTCATTAAAGTTAAATGAAGAAATGTTCTTCTGGATTTTCGCTAATAAGGAAACTATTGAAGAAGTTATAGAAGGTATCGTAAAGGTATGAAAAAAATAATATTAATTGGTTCTGGTGGTTCAGGAAAATCTACATTAGCAAGGCAGTTAGGAAATAAATTAAATATTAAGGTGCATCATCTTGATGCATTATTTTGGAAACCGAATTGGGAAGGTGTTCCGAGAGAAGAACAAATAGCAGTTCAAAATAACTTAATTAAAGATGAGAAGTGGATTATTGATGGGAATTATGGCGGGACGATGGGTATAAGACTGAATGCAGCTGATACAATTATCTTCCTTGATATTCATAGAACAATTTGTATTTATCGTGCTTTTAAAAGAATTGTAAAATACCGGAATAAAACAAGACCAGATATGGGCGCGGGATGTGAAGAAAGATTTGATTTGCAATTTTTTAAATGGATATGGGAATATCCTAATGCTAAACGACCTACAATTTTAAAAGAGTTAGAGCAATTGCCGGAAGAGAAAAAGGTTATTGTTTTAAAATCTCCAAATGAGGTTCGGAAATTTTTAGAGCACATATAATTATAGAATGTAACACAAAAATTCTTTGTGAATCTTACCGATTAGTTTAATAAAACTAATCGTTTTTTATTATGAAAAATTTACCGCTTTTTGAAAATTGTATTTTGTAATGAGTATATGACTTTAATTTCATATAAAATGAACGTTTGGAGGAATAGAAAATGACTAACGATTTAATTCAACTAATCGATTCATTAATGGTCAATATTCCAGCTGGAGAGGTAGTATTAAGAGATGATCGAATAAAAAAAGAATGGCTAGTACAAATTCAACCATTTCTTCTTGCAAAGTATGCTGTAACAATGAAACTATATGATGCTATTACAAATAGTACATTAAATAATTTTGATAAAAATCATAAACCAGTTGTCAATATTTCATGGAACGATGCCATTGCGTTTTGTAATGTACTTTCAAAAAAAGCGGGATTAAAAGAATATTATTCTATTAGTGATGGTGGTCAAATTGTGAAATGTAATTTAGATTCAAATGGAGAGATTCATGACGTTGGCCAAAAAGAACCGAATGCATGGGGACTTTATGATATGCTAGGGAACGTTTGGGAATGGTGTTATGATTTGTATGATGAAACAGTGTACGGATCATACCGCATTTTTCGTGGTGGTAGTTGGGCTGAAACAGCGAGAGGGTGCGGCGCTACTTGTCGTCGTCGAAGCCATCCTACATTTCATATAGATGATCTCGGTTTTAGACTTGCTAGGTCAATTTAGTAGGAACATGATACGAACAGCTAGGAAAAGAGTATGGAGAGAATCCGTACTCTTGCCAACATAGAAATGATTTAACGTAAGGAGTGTTTATTATGGCGCGTGTTTTATTTATTAATGCTGGATCAGAAGGACATATAAATCCAACTTTACAAGTTGTAGATGAATTGATTTCTCGTGGTGAAGAGGTCGTTTATTTTTCAATAGAAGCTTTCAGGGAGCGGATTGAGAAGACAGGTGCTACTGTACGAACGATTGATGATCAAAAATTTATAAAAGCGTTTCTATCTGGAGGCAGAAATTATTTACAGGAAAGAATAAATGGCCTTCTACATACAGCAGATATTGTAATACCTAGCGTTTTAGAACAAATTGAAGGTGAACATTTTGATTACATAATTCATGATTCTATGTTTGGCTGTGGCCATTTAATTGCTCAAATCCTTAAACTTCCAGCCATAAATTCATGCACATCTTTTGCGCAGGATGAAAAATCCTTTGAGCAAATGTTAGGTCATCTATCAAAAAATATCCCAGTAGAAATTTATGATAAAATACAGAATGATTTTCAAAACTTAACGAAGGGAATTGCTGAAAAATATGGTGTTGAAATAAAATCATCGTATGAAGTTTTCTGTAATCCTGCACCCCTTACTATTGTATATACAATTAAGGAGTTCCAGCCTTTTGGTGATACGTTTGATGAAATATATAAATTTGTAGGACCATCTATCTCTGCACAAATGAAAAACAGAGACGTTGATTTTACTTCAATTGAAGAAAAAAGTCCGATTTATATTTCATTAGGTACTGTTTTTAATGAAGCGATTGACTTTTATAAACTGTGTATGAAGGCCTTTGAGAATAGTGAGCATACAATTGTTATGTCTATTGGTAGTAAAACAAAAATAAGTGATCTAGGCGAAATTCCTAAAAACTTCATTGTGAAAAACTATGTACCCCAAACTGAGCTGCTTACATATACGAAACTATTTATTACACACGGCGGGATGAACAGTGCGCATGAAGGACTGTATAACGGGGTTCCGCTCGTTGTAATACCGCAAAGTGCAGATCAGCCAGTAGTCGCAAAGCAAGTGGAGAGTCTTGGAGCAGGAATAAAATTACAAATGCAAGGATTAACTGCGGATCAACTAAGTGAAAGTGTAGAAATGGTATTAAATAATCCGTCATTTAAAGAAGTTGCTTTGAATTTGAAGAAATCTTTCCAAAAATCAGGTGGATATAAGGAAGCTGTTGATGAAATTTTTATATTTGTAGGTCAGTGAAAAAATGAAATTATACATTAGAAAAGCATCTAAATAGGATGCTTTTTATTTAACTTTATAATTCTTATTTTTAATATCTAGTATGGTTAAAACTAAGGCACTGAGAGATATAAGTATAAGAATAAAAGTTAACCAGTTAAATGTATTGTCAATTATGAAGTAAAGATGATAGATAAATATATTCGAATTTTATTTTAAAATGTTAGGACTTAGTTTTACATGTTAGTAATAATTTCACTGTTTCTGCACAACTTCTGCACATACTCAGGTAATTTCTATGTCATGATATATTCATAAAGTGAAATATTTCACAAGAAAAATATAATTTCACTGCGGTGTATGCATAATTAACACATACATCGGTACAAGTTTGTCTCTTGTTATTCTTTTACATCAAAGCCCACATTCCACTACAAAGTATAACAAGAAGGAGACATGAACATGAATAATCGATTTTTAAAACAACTACAAAATATGAAAATGAACAAAAAAAGTTTAGGAGCTGTAGCATTAACAGCTGGAATTATTAGTACGACACTTATTCCTCAAAATGCTTATGCGCACGGTTTTGTTGAAAAGCCCGGTAGCCGATCCGCTTTATGTAGTTCAACTTATGGTGCGCTAAATGTAAACTGTGGAAGTGTTATGTATGAACCACAAAGTTTAGAAGCTCCAAAAGGTTTCCCACAAGGTGGTCCAGTAGATGGACAAATTGCTTCAGCAGGCGGAAAATTTGGTGGTATTTTAGATCAACAAACAGCAAATCGTTGGTTTAAAAATACAATCACTGGTGGGGAAAATACATTTACTTGGAAGTATACTGCGCCTCACTTAACGAGTAAGTGGCATTACTATATTACTAAAAAAGGATGGAATCCAAATAAAGCGCTAACAAGAGCAGATTTTGAACCAATTGGAACTGTACAACATGATGGTTCTGCAGCTTCAAATAATTTAACTCATAAAATCAATGTACCTACTGATCGTAGTGGATATCATGTGATTTTAGCAGTATGGGATGTAGCTGATACAGCAAATGCATTCTATAATGTAATTGATGTTAATCTTATTAATGATGTGAAACCAGACATAGAAGCGCCAAGTATTCCAAATGGACTTCAGACGCAAAAAGTAACAGCAAATAGTGTAGAACTAACATGGAACGCTTCTACGGATAATGTAGGGGTAAAAGGATATCAAATCTTCCGTAACGGAGAGATGATTGATACAGTAATAGGCACTCATTTTATTGATAAGAAATTACAACCAAGCACAGAATACTCTTATACTGTAAAAGCAATTGACGCAGCTGGCAATGTATCGAAGGAAAGTACAGCGCTTACAGTAAAAACAACAGTTGAGATTCCAGATACAGAAGCACCAACACAACCAAAAGGATTACATAGTATGGGAACGACAGCGTCAAGTGTGGATTTAATGTGGAGTCCATCTGACGATAATATTGGTGTAGACCATTACGATATTTATAGAGAAACAGAAGGATCAATGAAAAAGATTGCAACATCCAATACAACTTCTTATATGGATAAAAATCTGCTCGCTAATACTACTTATAAATATGTAGTAAAAGCTGTTGATGTAGCTGGAAATGAATCCGTACAGAGTGATATATTCACAATTACTACAAAAACCGAAATCGCTTCATATGAAGCGTGGGATGCAAAAAAAGCATATAAAAAGGGAGATAGAGTTCTACACGAAGGAAAAGTATATGAAGCAGTCCAGAGTTATCAAGGAAATGGTGATCCGAACTGGATTTATGCATTATCATTATGGAAAACAGTGTAAGCTTTACCTAGATATGAACTAAGAGATGATGGGCTTTGATTTCAAAAGAGAATCTGGAGAATTCACTTTTCTATTTATAAAAAAGGGTAGTGTATGAATACATAAGATTCATATACTACCCTTTTTATTATGATAACATTTTCGTCATAAGTATATGCGGAATGCCATCTTCCATAAATATATCAGAAGAAGTTTCATAACCTAATTTTTTATAAAATCCTTCAGCTTGTGTTTGCCCGTGTAGTTTCACTTTTGTAGCTTGTTCGTTACGAGCAATTTCTTCTAACGTTTGAATGATGACTTTACCTAATCCGTATGTACGATAATCTTTTAAAATGCAAATACGTTCTAATTTTCCGACGCCATCAACAAATCGTATACGCCCTGTACCTACAGGAAGCTCATGATAATAAACTAAAATATGTTTACATTGCTCTCCGATTTCATCGAATGTATCGAATTCATCTGCAAGAGGGACACCTTGTTCTTTTACAAATACTTCTTTTCGAATATGAAAGGCAGTTTCTAAATCAGCAAGTTCTGTTATAAGTTTGGATTGCAAAATATTCAGTCCTTTCTAATGTAATCAGCTTGTGTTTTCATAGTATATCATAATAAAGCGCTATAAAGAGAAGAACATACTAAAAAGCCAACTTTAAAAAGTTAGCTTTTATTACAATTCCTTTATCCCATTTTTAGCGCCGATAATTACTTTACTCGTCATACTTATAAATAACCCTGTTTCAACTACACCAGTAATCATTTTTAATTGAGTGTGTAAATGGGCAGGATTAGAAATATGATTAGGGAATATACAATCGATAATCATGTTATTGTTATCGGTTATATAGGTTTCATTGTTTTTCAAACGTAATGTTGTTTGACATCCTAAAGACTGAATTTTATTTTCGGTTTGTTTCCATGAAAAAGGGATGATTTCAATAGGTAATGGAAAAGTACCTAAATGTGTTACAAGTTTCGATTCATCAGCAATGATAATTAGTTTTTTAGAGGAAGAGGCAACGATTTTTTCACGAAGTAATGCACCGCCACCGCCTTTTATAAGTTGTAAATTTGAATCAATTTCATCCGCTCCATCAATTGTAAGATCAAGACTTTGTACGTCGTTTAACGAAATTAGGGGGATATTTAGTTGCTGTGCTAATGCTTCAGTTTCCTTTGATGTTGGTACAGCTTGAAATGATAATCCTTCTTTTACACGCTCACCTAATTTTTGTATTGTCCAATATACAGTAGAACCTGTACCAAGCCCAATTTTCATGCCATCGTTTACAAAGTTAGCAGCATATTCGCCAGCGAGCTGTTTTAAATTCATCGCTTTACTCCGCCGGACGTGGCCCAGCATCAAGACCTGAATTTTCAACTGTAAGTACCGGACGAACGACTATATCTTTATGTACACGCATTTGACAAGATAATCGTAAATGATCTTCAATTCCTTTTTCCGTCATTGCATGTTTCTCATTCGCACTCGCTTCACAGAAATCACCTGCTAGTATTTCTACTCTACAAGTTGTGCAACGTGCATTCCCGCCGCAACGATGAAGAATGTTGACACCGCTATCTTCAATTGCTAATACTAACTTTGTTCCTTCTTTTACATCAAAAGTTCCCGCACCTTCAATTGTTAATTTTGGCAAATTTGTTCCTCCTCACGTAAAATTGTACATAACATATTTATGACCGCGAATTATTGAACATAAACATTATTTTTTTATATCCCCGTAACTTTTTTTAATGTTGAATCGTTTATTAAGTAAGCGCTGAAAAGGAGTGGTTATTTTGTGCACAAAAGTAACTCATGTTTTAAAGAACCATATCGATATGAATCATTCAAATATAAACTTTTTAATTGAACAATATGGAGAGTTAAAAAGATACTGTACTTTTTTAACGAAAAACAAATGGGATGGGGAAGATCTCGCCCAAGAAACAGTGTGTAAAGTACTTCAAAAATATAGAAATAAAGATATTTGTATGACACTCGTCTATAAAATAGCAAGAAATCGTTGGTTAGATCAGATAAAGTCTAAGTCTGTTCATGAAAAAATAAGAGAACAAATCACTTTTGAAGAACCACATGAGAACATTGCAGATTTGCATGAAATGGTAGGGAAAGTATTGTCTTCATTAAATGTACAGCAATCCGCAATTTTATTATTAAAAGATGTTTTTCAATATAGTATCGCTGATATTGCTAAAGTGTGTTCTGTATCAGAAGGTGCAGTGAAAGCTTCTTTATTTCGGAGTAGAAATAGGCTGAAAACTGTAAGTGAAGAAGGGGTCGAGATAGTCGAATTCACAGATGATATGGAAGTTGTAGTAACGTCTATTCGAGAAGAGAGACCGGAATTATTAACGAAACTGCTTCCGTCAATAGATTTTACTAAGTTACCATCTAAACAGCCAGTCTTATTATTTAATGTGAAACAACCTTCTTCCTACAGTTGTATGCTTTGCGCAGCATAACAAGTATTGGAGGAATTTAAAATGAATACAATTCCATATGTAGTAGAACAAACAAAATTAGGAGAGCGTTCCTATGATATATATTCAAGGTTATTAAAAGACCGCATTATTATTATCGGCTCAGAAATTAACGATCAAGTAGCGAGTAGTGTCGTAGCGCAATTATTATTTTTAGAAGCAGAAGATGCAGAAAAAGATATATATTTATACATCAATAGCCCAGGAGGTTCAACGACAGCAGGTTTTGCAATATTAGATACGATGAATTTAATTAAACCAGATGTGCAAACGCTATGCATGGGCTTTGCGGCATCATTCGGTGCATTGTTATTATTATCAGGAGCAAAAGGAAAACGGTTTGCGCTTCCTAACAGTGAAATTATGATTCATCAGCCGCTTGGTGGTGCACAAGGGCAAGCAACAGAAATTGAAATAACTGCGAAAAGAATATTAAAGTTAAAGCATGATATTAATAAAATGATTGCAGAAAAAACAGGCCAACCGATTGAAAGAGTAGCACATGATACAGAAAGAGATTATTTTATGACTGCAGAAGAAGCGAAGGTATATGGGATTGTAGATGATGTTGTTACGAAAAAATAAGATGAAAAAGGCTAGAGGATATGTTAATTCTCTAGCCTTTTTATTAATCCTTTACCCATTCATCAACTAGCGCTTGATTGTTCTTAATCCATTTTCGTGCCGCTTCTTCGGGATCTTTCGTTTTATTTAACTCGACCATTAATGTACCAAGCTGCTCATCGTTCATTTTCCATTTATCAAAGTATTTTATGATATCCGGGTGATCTTTTTCGAAACCTTTACGAACGGAGTAATAAATGTCATCTTTTTCACCATATACTTTCTTAGGGTCTTTTAAATATTTTAAGTCAAATTCTGAAAAACCCCAATGCGGATTCCAAAGCGTAACAGCGATTGGTTTCTTTTTTGTATATGCTTTCTTTAGTTCACTCATCATCGCAGCTTCAGAAGATTGGACAAGTTTTAGTTTTATATCATATTCTTTCATTGCTTTATTCGTTAAATTCATAAGACTACTACCGGGTTCGATACCGACAATTTTATTATCTAGTTCATCTTTATGAGCATTTAAATCTTCGATACTGTTTATGTTTTTCATATAAGAAGGGACGACTAAACCTAGTCCAGTACCTTCGTACCATTTTGATTTTAAGACAATATCATCTTTATAACGATCGTTTAGCGGTTTATCTGTAACTGGTAGCCATACTTCTAAATTCGCATCAACATCGCCACGAGCGACACCAGTCCAAATTGCGGCTTTTTCTAAATACATGAGCTCAACTTTGTAGCCTTTTTCTTCTAATAAAACTTTCCACATGTTTGCAGTTGCAATATTTTCTTTCCAACTTGTTACACCAAGTTTAATTTTTCCTTTCGAATTTGCATTTGTTGCATTACATGAAGTGAAAATCATAGTAATAAATAATGCAAGGCATATAAACCAAATTTTCTTTCGCATCGAAAACCTCCTAAGTAACGTTTGCCTTATAAAATAAATGTATAAGTAAGCATTCTTATTATGAACGGAAACGAGAATTTTAAAGAAATCTTATGAATGTCATTTTTATGTAATATTTCTTTGTAAAATCGCAACACTATGTGAATAGATGGGTAGAAAAGGAGTAGTGACATGGATAATACAAAGGTGCGTGTTGAAAACGTAACAAAAGTATTCGGGAAACATCCGCAAAGAGCCCTTTCCTTATTAAAAGAAGGAAAAAGTAAATCGGAAATTTTAAAAGAGACAGGAATGAACGTTGGGGTGAAAAAAGCAACGTTTGAAGTTTACTCTGGAGAGATTTTCGTTATTATGGGTTTGTCTGGCAGCGGGAAATCTACGCTAGTTCGTATGTTAAATCAATTGATTAAACCAACTGCAGGTCATATATACATAGATGGTGAAGACATCGCAACGATGGGAAAAGAAGAGTTACGGAGAGTAAGAAGAACGAAAATGAGTATGGTATTTCAGAAATTTGCTCTATTTCCGCATCGTACAGTTATACAAAATGTTGCATATGGTTTAGAAATACAAGGAGTTCCGGTTGAAGAGCGAGAGAAAAAAGCGTTAGAATCGCTGCAGTTAGTAGGACTCGATCATCATAAAGATAATTATCCAAGTCAACTTAGTGGTGGTATGCAGCAGCGCGTTGGAATCGCAAGGGCACTAACGAATAATCCAGATGTATTACTAATGGACGAGTCATTTAGTGCATTAGATCCACTTATTCGAAAAGAAATGCAAGATGAATTGTTAGAGTTACAAGATAAAATGGAAAAAACGATTATATTTATTACGCATGATTTAGATGAAGCGCTTCGAATTGGAGATCGTATTGCATTAATGAAAGATGGAGAAATCGTCCAAATTGGAACGCCAGAAGAAATTATGATGAGCCCCGCAAATGAATTTGTAGAAAAGTTTGTTGCGGACGTGAATTTAGGAAAAGTAATTACGGCTGAGTCTATTTTAAAACGACCAGAAACTTTATTAATTGATCGTGGACCTCGTGTGGCTCTTCAAATTATGAGGAATGCAGGCGTCTCAACTGTATATGTTGTAAACAAAAAGTATGAGTTTTTAGGTATATTAACTGCGGATGATGCGAGTAAAGCAGTACAAAAACAGTGGCCGATTGCTGATTTATTACTTAATGATATTCCGCATGTGTATTTGGATACTTTACTGGAAGAGACATATGCAAAAATGGCAGAGATGAAATATCCGTTACCAGTAATCGATGAGAAGAAAAGGCTAAGAGGAATTATTAAACGTGAAAGTGTCATTCAAGCTCTTGCAGGAAACATTGAGGAAGAGGTGAAAGACGATGAATAGTATACCACGTATTCCATTAGGGGAATGGGTCGACTCATTTGTTGCAAGTTTATATGAGCACTTTGAAGGCTTATTCCGAGGATTCTCTTATATTATTGGTGGATTCGTTGATTTACTCACTAATTTTTTAACAATAATACCTGCCATATTGATGATTATTATCTTGTGTTTCTTCATTTGGTACACAACGAGGAAATTATCTTTAGTCATTTTTACGCTTATTGGATTATTATTCATTTTGAATATTAACTACTGGGCACAAACGATGCAAACATTAGCACTCGTACTTACGTCTGTTATTATTTCAATTATTGTCGGAATTCCAATTGGTATATTAGCATCTCAAAATGAACGTTTCTCAAAATTTTTAAAACCAACATTAGATTTTATGCAAACAATGCCTGCATTCGTATACCTTATTCCAGCGATCACATTTTTCGGAGTAGGTGTAGTACCTGGAATTATTGCATCAGTAATCTTTGCAATGCCACCGACAATTCGTTTTACTGACTTAGGAATTAGACAAGTTCCAGAAGATTTAATTGAAGCAGCGAATGCATTTGGATCCACTGCATCACAAAAACTATTTAAAGTACAATTACCACTTGCAACCGGAACGATTATGGCTGGTGTGAACCAAAGTATTATGCTTTCGTTATCGATGGTTGTAACAGCGTCACTTGTAGGAGCTCCAGGACTTGGAGTTGATGTATATCGCTCTGTAACACAAGTTAATATCGGAATGGGCTTTGAAGCTGGATTAGCTATCGTAGTAATCGCAATTATATTAGACCGTATTACACAAGGGTTCCATACGAAAAGAAAATAATGACCAAAAGACACACTTTTATAATACAAAGTGTGTTTTTTATTGCATCCAGATCACATACGAACGATAACAGAACCTCCAGCTGGTGCGCAAACTTGGTTTTGTTGTTGTTCCATTGATTTGATGAATTGATTATTTTCCTCGATTAATGAGATTAATTTAGTTACTTGATTTTCAAGACTTGCGATACATTGCATCATATATTGTGAATCATGATGCAATGTATTCCTTACAGGATGGGGGGAACGATTCCAATGAGGATGCATTTGAATCGTTCCCCCTTCAATAAATTACGGATCTTTCTTATAGTAAATGCCTATATATATTTAATGGTTACTTGAAATTTTTTCATTATAAAAGGAGTATGTACAGAAAATGGAAAATATTATATATGAAGTTAAAGTGCATTTTTTGAAAAGATTCAAGCGAGATAGTGCGTATATTAATACATTTAAGTGAATGCATGTTGTTTAGGGAGAAATGATGGGAGGAGATGCAATTTTGGCTAAAAATAAAAAAAGAAATGATGCTTTGGCAATAGGTGTCGGTATAGGGGTTGTAATTGGTGTATTTCAAGGGCACTTTACAAATAATTTAGTAATCGGAATTGTGATTGGGATTATAATTGGGATTGTGTTTTTGAAGAAATAATGAGGTGTAAATTCATTTCAAAAATTGCTGTATCAAAAGAATGAAAATTCGGAATACAAAACCTGTTTTTCCTTTTTTTGTGATATTATATATGAAAAGGAAGGTGATGGACATGTCAACAAACAATCAAGTAGAACAAAACTGCTTCATTTGCAAAAAGCATAAAGGAAATATTATAGTTCCAGGTGGAGCTATTTACGAAGATGAACTCGTTTACGTTGGACATGTCCACTGGGATAGTGAAGAAACATAATTCCGCGTTATCCGAATACACCAAAAGAGTTTTGGTCACCAAGCGAGATAGCGAAATGGACTGGCGCACCATATGGTGACGCAGCGAAAATCAAAAAACTATGCGAAAGAATACGAGAGTATATGGTGAGTGAATATGCATACAAAAAATAATAGACAACATTCATGGGTTGGAAGTAGAGAAATGTGTTTAGACGAAATTTCGGTAAAGCAATATGGTGATATCGTGCTCGGTGCATATGGTGGGAATATTAGTGCCGGAGCGAAAAAGAATGAAGATGGTGCATTAGTTTGGTCAAATGGTGAGTGGGAATTTGCAGCTATATTAGATGGACATAATAGTGCAGAAAGTGTTGATTTAGTAGTAAATACAATCGAAAAAGAATATGAAAATATAAAAGTAATTTTGAATGAACCAATTAATTCAGTATTTCAGTCTGTTGAAAATCATATACTTACAATTTTTCAGTCATCTTCATTTAAGGAAAAGTGTAAAAAAATTAAAGGTGAAACAGCTTGCTTACTATGTGTAAGGAAAGAAAATTATATATGGTGGCTTTCTATCGGTGATTGTTTAGTGTATGTATTTCATGAAGAGTTACATAAGTTAGGACAATATGCATTAAATCAACGTCATTTTTACGAATGGATTGGAAATGTAAACACATTTGATTTACCTGTGCCTTGCTATTCATCAGGTATTCGTGAATTACGTACTGGAAAGAACCGAATTGTGATGGTGACAGATGGAGTATTAGAATGCGGGGAACGCCGATATGAAACACCTGTAAATTTGTATAATGCTATGAACAGAAATGATAAAACACTTAAAGAAAATATTCACAATGTTTTAGAACACGTGCATCATCAGTTGGGACGTGATAGTGCGACAATTATTAGTTGGGACGTAGAAAATAAAAGGAATGCCACGTATCCGAGTGATCAGCCGGAGAAAATGCAAGTAAGAAAATAAAAGGATAGGGTTTTCTGTCAATTATAAAAATAACTCTATTAATTTTATCGGTACTATCTATATTCGTTTTTGAAAAAATAGAAAGAAAAAGGATTAAACATCCCGAAACAAAAGGGATGGGAAATAGATTGTTGTTATACAATACATAAAACATGTCTTGATAAAACTACTACTAAAGAAGATAAAGAAAATGAATACATTATCTACATATTAAAAAATATATAATCCATTTTGTTACGAAAACATAATTAATTTAATAGGAGGGAATGCAATGGGCAACTCTACTATTTGGATTATAGTTATTATTATAATAATTGGAGGATATTTTTTAGAAAAGTTTTTAAGAAAAAAACTAAATATGCCAAAGGGCAATGCTTGGATATATAAGCATGTAAATAGTTTACATGTAAAATTAGAAATAGGTCTTTTTATCGTATATCTTATAGTAAGTTTTATTTATCTGTTCAAAGTAGAAAATGCTAATATAGGAATTGCTGTACTTACTTATTTTGGAGCAATTTCCTTATTACGCGTATGGATGGAATGGAAGTATAGCAGAGAGACAAAGGAATATATTCTTTCTATAATTGGATTCTTTGCATTTGTTTTTATGGTTTCAATGTTACTTTATTTTGATCCTCTTTCTACATACTAATGTCGTTTTGGTTTTTCATGATGAATATTTAAAAAGAGTAGCTACCATTATTTATCTTGATAGTTACTCTTTATATTTACATCTTCTTAAAGCTTCTCAAAACAAGGTATTCCCACAATTTCCAAGGAAGAATCTTCTTCGCAAAAATCATAAATTTCACACCTTTACCGATTGGATAGCGTAAATTTGTGCGCTTAGCTTCAGCAATATCAACGACTTTTTTAGCAACATCTATCGGATTACCAAATGTATCACTACCGCTATTAATATGTTTTTGTATTTTATCCATATATTCTTTGTAAGGAGATGTTGTATCAGATTGGTTTTCAGCTAGTTGTTTACCAACCTCCCATATATTTGTGTTGTAAGAACCAGGTTCAATTAAAGCGACATCTATTCCGAAAGGTTTTAATTCTAAGCGAAGCGATTCACTCCAGCCTTCTAATGCATATTTTGAAGATACATAAGGAGATAAACCAGGGAATCCAACTTGGCCGCTAATGCTGCTTATATTAATGATTTTTCCACTTCTTTGTTTTCTCATATATGGTAAAACAAGCTGGGTAATTGATATAGCTCCAAAAAGGTTCGTTTCAAATTGCTTTCGATATTCGTCTACTTGGATTTCTTCTACAAAGCCCCCATTTGCATATCCTGCATTATTTATAAGGAGATCTATTCTATTAATTTCTTTTAAAAATAATTGGAAATTATGTATAGAATTTTGATCTGTTACATCTAATTGTTGAACTTTTATATTTTGCTGTAAGTTAAGTTGAGTAACTTGGGATAGTAAGGTTCCTTGTTTTTCAAGGTTTCGCATTGTAGCGATAACTAAATAATCTTTTTTTGCGAGTTCGAGTGTAGTTAATAGTCCAAATCCACTTGAGGCTCCAGTAATTATTGCGATTTTTTTATTCATTTTTCGCCAGCTTTCTTTTTCTTTTATCATAACGAGTTATGATAAGAAAATCTATTATTCTTACATTCATTATGAAACCAATTTGTATGTAAAAAAAGGGGATTATAGGGAATCAGCGTATATAGAGTAGTGTATATTAATATGATAATGAAATGAGGGAAGAAAAATGGTCCATGTAAAAGCTGTATTAGCAGATCAGCTATTAGCGAATGCAAATGATCCCAGTTGGTATATGCCATTTTCAGATGCAGTTAAGGATTTATCTGAGAGGGAAGCTTTCTGGAAACCGAATGAAGAGAGTAATAGTATAGCTGAAATCGTACAACATTTACTGTATTGGAACTCTACGTGGCAAACTAGGTATAAAGAATCAAATGTGAATGCAGTACCCGCTATAGGAGATAATAACAAAAGTTTTATGCTCTCAGATAATCAAACTTTCGATGAATTACGGGAAAAACTACTAGAAAAACTGTTACAATGGCAAAATCTCATAAATGAAGAAAAGGTTGAAAGTGATGTAGTGGGATTTCCTGTTTCTGCAAAGTGGTGGGAAGTGCTAGCGAATGTAACAACTCATAATGCATATCATATTGGTCAAATTATTTACATCCGAAAATTACAGAAGAGCTTTGATAATGAATAAAGTAACAATTCTCTTATTAAGGGAACAAAAGTGGACAAAACGAGACAAACGTCTCATTTTGTCCACTTTTTTATTGTTAAAAGATAGAGAAAACCTATTAAAACAAGGATTAGAATTTGGCACGGTACTTGCAATATAAAAGACGAACAAGAAAATAGGAGGGCTGGACATGTTAAAAACAACTGAAAGTAAAGGGAATGAAATTACGAAAGAACAAGCTCGTTGGATGTACGAAAAAATGTTAGAGATTCGTAAGTTTGAAGATAAGGTGCATGAATTGTTCGCGCAAGGCGTTTTGCCAGGTTTCGTTCATTTATACGCAGGTGAAGAAGCGGTAGCAGTTGGTGTATGTGCCCACTTAACGGATAGTGACAATATTACAAGTACACATAGAGGTCATGGACATTGTATCGCAAAAGGTTGTGATTTAAATGGTATGATGGCTGAACTTTTCGGGAAAGCGACAGGATTATGTAAAGGTAAAGGCGGTTCCATGCATATTGCCGATTTAGATAAAGGAATGCTTGGTGCGAATGGCATTGTAGGCGGGGGTTTCCCACTTGCTTGCGGTTCAGCATTAACAGCTAAATATAAAGGAACAAAAGATGTAAGTGTTTGCTTCTTCGGTGACGGAGCAAATAATGAAGGAACATTCCATGAAGGGGTTAATTTAGCGGCGATTTGGAAGTTACCAGTTATTTTTATCGCAGAAAATAACGGTTACGGTGAAGCAACTACATTTGAATATGCTTCAAGTTGTGATTCTATCGCTGATCGCGCAAAAGCTTATAATATTCCAGGTGTTCAAGTAGATGGAAAAGATCTTCTAGCTGTATATAAAGCTGCTGCAGAAGCAGTGGAACGTGCGCGTAATGGTGATGGTCCAACAATTATTGAATGTATGACATATCGTAATTATGGTCATTTCGAAGGTGAAGCGCAAACATATAAAACATCAGAAGAAAAAGAAGAACATTTAAACGAAAAAGATGCAATTGTGAATTTCCGTAAGCATTTAATTCATGAAGGTTTATTAACAGAATCTGAACTTGTTGATATGGAAAAAGCAGTAGATGATGCAGTACAAAGATCCATTGAATTTAGTGAAAATAGTCCATACCCAGACGATGAAGAATTATTAAAAGATGTATACGTTTCTTACAAATAAGAGGAGGGTGAAAAATTATGACTAGAACAGTAAGTATGTCAACTGCAATTAATGAAGCGATGAAAATCTCAATGCGTCGTGATGAAAATGTAATTTTAATAGGTGAAGATGTTGCAGGAGGTGCACAAGTTGATCACCTGCAAGATGATGAAGCTTGGGGTGGTGTTCTTGGTGTTACGAAAGGACTTGTACAAGAGTTTGGCCGAAATCGTATATTGGATACACCAATTTCTGAAGCGGGTTATATGGGAGCTGCGATGGCAGCTGCTGCAACTGGGTTACGTCCGATAGCTGAGTTAATGTTTAATGATTTTATCGGTAGTTGTCTTGACCAAGTATTAAACCAAGGTGCGAAATTCCGTTATATGTTTGGAGGTAAAGCAAAAGTACCCGTTACAGTACGTACGATGCATGGCGCTGGTTTTAGTGCAGCAGCTCAACATTCACAAAGTTTGTACGCATTATTTACGAGCATACCAGGTATTAAAGTTGTTGTTCCTTCCACACCGTATGATGCAAAAGGCTTATTATTAGCGGCAATTGAAGATGATGATCCAGTAATCTTCTTTGAGGATAAAACACTTTACAATATGAAAGGTGAAGTGCCAGAAGGATACTATACAATTCCATTAGGAAAAGCAGATATTAAACGGGAAGGTTCTGATGTAACAATTGTCGCAATCGGAAAGCAAGTTCATACAGCGCTTGCAGCTGCAAAGCAATTATCGAAAAAGGGGCTTGAAGTAGAAGTAATTGATCCACGATCTTTATCACCACTTGATGAAGATACTATTTTATCATCTGTTGAAAAAACAAATCGTCTTATCGTCATTGACGAAGCGAATCCTAGATGTAGTATTGCAACAGATATTGCGGCAATTGTAGCGGATAAAGGTTTTGATTTGTTAGATGCACCTATTAAACGAATTACAGCACCACATACACCTGTTCCGTTCTCACCACCACTTGAAAAGTTGTATTTGCCAACACCAGAAAAAGTAATTGAAACTGTATCAGAAATGATTGGAGACCAATCTTTATTACATGTGTAATAAAACGATGAGAAGGGAGAGAGAGACATGGCTGTAGAAGTTGTAATGCCGAAGTTAGGTATGGCGATGAAAGAAGGTATTATTACGAGCTGGAATATTAAAGCAGGCGATAATGTAGCAAAAGGAGAACTAATTGCTAGTATTAATTCAGAAAAAATTGAAACGGAAATTGAAGCGCCAGCTGATGGTACGGTACTTGATATAGCTGTAAGTGAAGATGAAGGAGTGCCGCCTGGTACTGTAATTTGCTACATCGGTAAACCGAATGAAAAGGTAGAAATGCAGGAAAGCACACATGTTGTAGAAGAAAAAACATCTAATATAGAAGTACAAAATGTACAAAATCAAGAAGCAAATGGGAAAGAAGTATCGAAGCAAAGAATTAAAATTTCAAAGTCTGAAAATCTGGATATCAAGGCATTAGTTGGTACAGGTCCTGGCGGAAGGATTACAAAGGCAGATGTATTAAAAGCACTTGAGGTAAGAGGAATCGTTCCGGAAATATCTGAACAAGAAGAAAGTAACGTGATTCCTGTTACTGGTATGCGTAAAGCGATCGCAAATCGTATGCACGCAAGCTTAAAAAATAGCGCACAATTAACGTTAACGATGAAAGTAGATGTAACAGATTTAGTTGCTTTACATAAAGAAATAGCGAAAATTGTACAAAAAAGATATGATAATAAATTAACCATTACGGATTTTGTCTCGCGTGCTGCTGTATTAGCACTTGGAGAGCATAAAGAAATGAACAGCGCTTATATAGATGATGCAATTCATCAATTTGAACATGTGCATTTAGGCATGGCAGTCGCATTAGAAAAAGGGTTAATCGTTCCAGCTATTCGCTTTGCAAATAATTTATCTTTAGTAGAATTGTCTAAAGAGATTAAGAATGTGGCACAAAAGGCGCGAGCAGGTAGCTTAAGTAGTGATGATATGCACGGAACGACATTTACAATTAGTAATTTAGGTAGCTTTGGTATTGAATATTTCACACCTGTATTAAATACACCTGAGACTGGCATTTTAGGTATTGGCGCAATTGAACATGTTCCTGTATATAAAGGGAAAAAATTAAAAAAAGGTAGTATGTTACCTTTAAGTTTAACATTCGATCATCGTGTACTAGACGGTGCACCAGCAGCTGCATTTTTACGCACAATTAAACATTATTTAGAAGAACCTATAACAATTCTTTTATAAAGAGAAGGTGAGAGAATGAGTAAACTAGTTGTAATGGGAGGCGGACCAGCTGGATATGTAGCGGCAATTACCGCGGCTCAAAATGGCAAAGGTGTCACTCTTATTGATGAAGCTGAACTTGGCGGAACGTGTTTAAATGTTGGTTGTATGCCTACGAAATCACTGTTAGAAAGTGCTGAAATACATGACATTGTGAGAAAAGCGAATGATTATGGAATTACGCTTAATACAGGAAGTATATCAATTGATTGGGATCAAATACAGGCGAGAAAATCACAAATCGTAATGCAACTCGTCCAAGGAATACAATATTTAATGAAGAAAAATAAAATTAAAGTTGTAAAAGGAAAAGCGAAATTCGAAACGGATCATCGTGTGCGAGTTGTACAAGGAAATAAAGAAGAAGTAGTTGATGGAGAGAGCTTTATTATCGCATCTGGTTCCGAACCTACAGAATTACCATTCGCTCCGTTCGATGGAAAATGGATTTTAAATAGTAGCCATGCCATGTCTCTTGAGAGTGTACCATCTTCATTGTTAATCGTTGGCGGTGGTGTAATAGGATGTGAGTTTGCAAGTATTTATAGTAGACTTGGCACAAAAGTATCGATAGTTGAAATGGCACCGCAATTACTACCTGGTGAAGATGAAGATATCGCGAATATTTTAAGAGAGAAATTAGAAAAAGATGGTGTGAAAATTTTTACGGGAGCAGTTTTAAAAGGATTAAATAACTATAAGAAGCAAGCTTCATTTGAGTACGAGGGAATTACTCACGAAGTAACTCCAGAATTTGTTCTTGTTTCTGTAGGAAGAAAACCACGAGTGCAACAATTAGGATTAGAAAAGGCAGGGGTTCAGTTTTCAAATAAAGGGATTTCTGTGAATGAACATATGCAAACGAACGTATCGCATATTTACGCAGCTGGTGATGTAATCGGTGGAATTCAGCTTGCTCACGTTGCCTTTCATGAAGGAACGACAGCAGCATTACACGCAAGTGGAGAAGACGTGAAAGTAAATTATCACGCTGTGCCTCGATGTATATACACAGCTCCAGAAATAGCTAGTGTCGGGTTAAGTGAAAAAGGTGCAAGAGAACAATATGGTGATATTCTCATCGGAGAATTTCCTTTTACAGCGAACGGAAAAGCTCTTATTTTAGGAGAACAAGTAGGGAAAGTAAAAGTCATTGTGGAACCTAAATACCAAGAAATTGTAGGGATTTCTATTATCGGTCCTTATGCAACTGAACTTATTGGTCAAGGAACCGTAATGATTCATACAGAAGTTACCGCTGATATAATGAGAGATTATATTGCAGCACATCCAACTTTATCTGAGGCGATTCATGAAGCGTTAATGCAAGCGGTAGGACATGCTGTACATGCTTAAATGGAAATATGATAAACCACTATTCTCTAAACGAAAGAGAGAATAGTGGTTTGAATTTTTATAGAAGAAATTAAATATCTTATTACTATTTAATTTCAATCGCTGAAGTAATATCGTTCCAATCAGCAGCTAAATTAGCAGTTTTACCGTACCAATCAGCATGTTTAAATAAAACGCCTTTTCCATATCCTTGTGTTGAAGTGTGCTCCCAAAGTGTCGTTGAATAACTTGCAGAAGGTGACGCTGTACTTACAGAAGAAATTCTGTCATTCCAGCTAGATGGTAAGTTTTTAAAGCCGCTACTCCAGTAAATATATTGGCCACCTTTATCTTTATGTTCATAAAAATCAGTACTACCAGCACCGCTACCTAAAGGATTAATTTTATTTTTAATTGCTTTTTTATCCTTTTCAATATACGCATCTAATGTTTCACGGCTAGTAAAACCATAAGCTAGCCAATCTCCATTTTCATTTTGCTTAGGTAATACCATAGTAATTTGGATATCTTTCTTATCCTGATCACTTAATTTTGCAAAGGAATTAACATTTTGTTCATCCACTTTTAAATAATCAAATGACTTAATTGTGTTACTTTTTTCTTCAGCACTTACCGCACCTAGTCCTCCAGTTAGTGCAAAACCCGCTACTAATGTCCCTGCTACTAATTTCTTCAACATATAACCATCCCTTTTTGTTTGAATTTTTGTACAGGTGAATCTTGTACAGCTAAAATGTATTCTAATTTTATACTTTTGTAAATATTCTGAAGTTTTAGAAATAATAGGCGGAATATTTACATTTTTACATTATTTCTTTAGAAAAAATGGTTATTGGAATGATATAATAAGTGGATGTATTGCTTTTACTGGATGTAAAGATATTTTAGGAGAGGTGTCATTGAAATATTTTACAAGAGAATGGTATAAAAAAATGCAAGTTTTAGAATTTGTAAGTTTTATAGAGTCTATAAAAGAATGGTCGGAAATGGATATACAAAGTTTAAAGGAAGAAATAGAGGAAAGGAAAATAGATTTATTAAAATTCCTTCCTGAATCGATATACTCAATTATACAAAACATCACAATTAATTCAGAATATCCATCAGGTGAACTGAAAAAACGTATGCAAGAGTGGACAACAGATTATGAGAAAAGAATGGCACAATTAGATCAATCATACGTAGAATATTTTAATTCCATTGAGAAAAAACTTCCGTCAAATGTCGCTCAGTTACACAAGACATCACTACACGATAGTGTAATTAAAGTAATAAAGAGAGAATCAGAAGATACTTTGTCTATCGTATTAGATTGCAGTGGTACTTTTAGTGAATTTGATAAACTTGAAGTAACCTTTATAGGAGTAACAAATTGTTCTATGCTGGAAAACTTTGAAAATGCTTGGTGGTTATATCATGAAATAGCTCTTACTGAAGATGGTTTTGAACTAGGTGTTTTATTTGACTGTCCATTTAGAGAAGTGACGATTTGTGCGACAGATGTATTACTTGTGAATAAATAATTTTTTATGGAGCATTACAAACGTTTGACATAATAAAAAAATAAAGTTATTGTAGATACATGAAGTCTACAATAGGGGCTGTACTATGAAATATTCTAAAGCTACAAATTATGCTCTTCATACAATACTTTTTCTGGCAAAGGCTACACCAAATAAGTTAGTTAGTGTTCACCAATTAGCAGAAATGCAAAATGTTTCACCAACGTACTTGTCTAAAATACTAACTAAGTTGACGAAGGAAGGGATGATACATTCATCATCTGGTCCAAAGGGCGGTTACTCGCTTAGTAAGAATTGGGAAGATATTTCATTTTTAGATATTATACATGCAATTGAAGGTAAAACATCATTGTTTGAATGTTGTTTACATGACAAACCGGGATGTTTAATTAATGAAGTAATGCTTGCAGCAGAAGAGAAAATGGAAGAAGAGTTACGAAATCAAAAAATCGTAGATCTTGCGAAAAAAATAAAAGTGGATTTTTAATCTGCTTTTATTTTTAAATTAATTAAGGATAAAAAGACTCTTTGATATCTTTAATTGTAGTTAGAAAATGATATGAAGAAGGAGAGAAGATGATGACTAAATTTTGGAATGATCGATATAAATCAGATGAATATTTTTACGGGGAAGAACCTAATACATTTATTAAAGAACAAGCATTTCGTTTAGCAAATCACAATAAAGTAATAGCTTTCGCGGAAGGAGAAGGTAGAAATGCTGTATTTCTAGCAAGACAAGGGAACGAAGTAACAGCTATTGATTATTCGGAAGATGGATTAGAGAAGACAAAAAAATTGGCAGAGAAGCATAACGTAAACGTGCATACAAAAAAAGTAGATTTATTAGCTGATAGTTTGCCAGAAAATGAATATGATGCAGCAATTATGGTATTTGGACATTTTCATGATAATTATAAAAAAATGATATTAGGTAAAATGATACAAACGATAAAGCCTGGTGGTTTAATTATGTTTGAAGTTTACTCAAAAAAACAAATAAACTATGGTACTGGTGGACCAAAAGATGTTGATATGCTGTATGATCCAATTGATATCCTTACTTGGTGTGAAGAACATAAGGTAATTCATTTCTTTAATGGCGAACAAGAGCGAATTGAAGGGAAAGGGCACACTGGTTTAGCTGATGTTATTCAAGTTGTTATTAGAAAATGAATATAAGTGTTAATGAAAGTTAAATGTATGAATGTAAAAGACCAGTCATGTAAGACTGGTCTTTCTATTTAGATACTAAATTATCAAGCTTCCAATATGTATCTGTTAACGGCGCTGCTTTGCTATCTATGTATAAATACATATTATTTAAATCTTTTGGTGAAGTTTTCAGTTCAAATACAACGTCAGTAGTTAAAGAGAACTCGTGTGGAACATTTTTATAGTGCTCGTCATCTATCGGATGAGCTTCACCTTCATATTTCTCACCAGTTTTTTCATCTTGTATGAAATATTTTATTTCCGAAAGATCAATAGTTTGTCCATCGTCTCGAACATTATTAATCATAACACGAGTAGTAAGGCGCCGCTCTTTGTCTATTTTTTCAAACTTTGCATTCTCAACTGTCGCTCTATAGTATTCGTTTTTAACTATTTCTCCATAGTGCATTGCATTCTTTTCGAGAGCGCTCTTTTCTTGTTTTGATGTAGTATTGCTATTACATCCTGTTAATATTCCAGTAAATAACAATGCTGTACATGTCGTTTTGATTAATGATTTCATAGTAATCCCTTTCTGTATTAAAAAGTAAAACATAGGAATAATTTTACATCAATAGGAAGGTAAATGGAAGTGTTTTTGCGTAATATACAGATATATATTTATTTGGTTGTCAAGTTAACAGGATAGAAAGAGGGAGAAGACTGTATAAAACGGAATAAATAAGAATTGAAAATATTGTAAAACGGAAGAGGCATGCATATAATTAAAATAAAGTTTAAGTTTCTGAACCTTCAATAACGGTGGTGATAACATGTTTACTGAAGAACGTCGAGAGAAAATTTTAGAACGACTTAATACAGATGGAAGAGTAATAGCAAAGGATCTTGCGGAAAGATTTGATATGTCTATTGATTCTATAAGAAGAGATTTGTCTATTATGGAAAAGGATGGTTTATTAAAAAGAACGCACGGAGGTGCAATTGAACTTACGCGAGTGAGAAACTTAGCTGCGGAACCAACTAAACGTTATAGTGATAGCTCAATATATGAGGACACAATTGCAAGAGTTGCGGTATCTTATATACAAGAAGGTGATTCAATTTTTATTGGCGGGGCTCCCGTTCATAATGCGATGCTGAAATATTTACCGGAAGTATCATTTACGGTTATTACGAATTCTATAGAAATAGCTGGTTATCTACGAGAATATAAGAATATTGATACGTATTTAATTGGCGGAAAAGTAAAACCTTCAGGGAATATTACTGATACACTTGCCTCTGAATTGATAAGTAGATTTTCTATTGATCTTTATTTCTCCACAGGTGGAGGCATTTCATTACAAGGTATTAGTACTGCAACACCTGAAGTTGCTTATTTTAGTAAAAGAGTAAGTGAAATTGCTAGAAGAAATATTTGTTTAGTTCCGCATAATAAACTTGGAATAGATTGTTTTATAAGAGGAGAGTCTCTAAAAGAAATTGACATTATTATAACTGACGAAGAGGCTAGTAAAGAAACTGTTCAGGACTTTGAGAAACAAGGTAAACAAGTTGTAATAGCGCCATTATATTCATTTGAAAGGAGTTTGACATGATTGTAAAAGAGCAAGAGTTTCATATAAATGGATTAACTTATACAATTCGTTCTGCAGCTGAGAAAGATGCTGACCAGTTATCGAAAATTAGAGTTCAGATTGATGGAGAAACTGAAAATATGGATAGAGATGCTGGAGAGGGATTTATAGATAATCTAGGATTTCAAAAAATAATAAAAACAGATAGTGAAGAGACGAAGAATCTCTTTTTAGTTGCAGAAGTGCACAATCGAATCGTTGGATTTTCAAGGTGTGAAGGATCAAATTTTAAGAGATTATCTCATAAAGTGGAGTTTGGCGTTTGCATTTTAAAAGAGTTTTGGGGATATAAAATGGGTAAGAGCCTATTACAACAATCTATTAAATGGGCTGACGAAAATGCAGTAAATAAAATATCTTTACAAGTATTAGAGACAAACGAGAAAGCTATTCATCTGTATAAAAAATTAGGTTTTGAAGTAGAAGGCATTTTGAAAAATGACAAAAGACTATCGGATGGAAAGTATTATAATACGGTATTGATGGGAAGATTTACTAATACTTTTCATGAAAGAGGTGAAGAAGTATGTTTTACAGAAGGAAGTACTATGTAGTGAAAAATGAATTCATAGAAGTATTTAATGATCATTTCAATAATACGAACTTACCTAATCAATTAAAGCATGGTTCTAGGCTAATAGGACGCTGGATGAAAGATAATAAGAATGGTACGTCTGAAGTATTTGCCATATGGGAATATGATAGTTATGAACAGTATAATGAAATAGAATCGAAAATTAGAAGTGACGAGAGGCATATTAAAGGAATACATGAATGGTATGAAAACCATGGCGGGAAAGAATATGTTTTACAGGAGTACATAGTAGAGATGAAAAATGAAGAGTTAGTATGTACTGTAAAGTAACAGAGGGGTGAGGGGTGAGGGATAATAGAAATTAAAACAAAATTATATTTTAGTTTAGCATCCGCTATTTTATTTGCAATAGCCGTGATTGTTTTCTTTATAAATGGTAATCCACAAAAGTGGTTTTGGTTATGTATTTTGTTTGCGTCCATTATACAAAATATAGTGCTACTAAAAAAGAATAAAGAAGTGCATTAGGATATTCAAATTATTAACATATTTGTGTCGTATTGCTAGTTGTATTGAAAACGCTTTTATTCAGTTTTATAATAAAAGTATGTTTTATAAATCTCCAAAACAATTAAAAGGGAGATGATACAATGTTAGCTTCACCGTTTTACTTACATGCATGGAAAAAGTTTGTTAATGAAGGTGTTCTTGATTCAAATCGCATAAATCAAAGAATTTCAGAATCGTGGCATCGATGTAAACAGGCTAATGTTAATCCTCACATGAATAAAGGTCAGAAAGTTTTGTCTTCTAATATTTTTCGAGAACAAAAGAAAAAGAGTGAAATTTTCCTTGATATAGCATTACCCCAAATACAAAATTTGAGAAAAACCATTGATGAACTACAAATGATGGCATTATTAATCGATCCAGATGGTTATGTTCTATCCTTAAGTGGAAATAAACAAACGTTAAAGCGAGCGAAACATATTAATTTTATTGAAGGTGTAAAATGGACGGAAGCAGCTGTGGGGACAAACGCAATAGGAACAGCGCTAGAAATTGAAGAAGCTATTATGATAAGTGGTACTGAACATTACTCCGTGGCATCTCATAGCTGGAGTTGTGCGGCTGCTCCCATTCATAACGATGACGGGAAATTAATTGGTATTCTAGATTTCTCCTGTCCAATTGAATGTTCACATCCATATATGCTCGGTATGGTAACTTCAATTGCACATGCGATTGAACGTGAATGTAGCATAAGAGTTCATCAAAATGAATTACACTTAATCCATCGTTTTTTAGATGTCATTGATAGTGATGAACAAGTAGTTATTTGTAATCATCGTGATGTTATCGTTTCTGCGAGTAAGAGCGTTCGGGAACGAGTAACTAATTGGTCAAGAATGAAACTTGAAGATTTAGTGCACCATGGATTGGAAACTAAATTAGAGATACCGGTATATAGTAATGAAAGAATGATTGGGAAATGTATGTATTTAAAGGAAAACAAACAAATGAATACATATTCTGCTTTCACATTTATAAAAGGAATTACTTTTCCAGGAGTTACCGGGACAAGCAAAGCATTTCAACACACACTAGAAGAAATTAAGCTTGTTTCACCGACTGATGCTAGTGTGTATGTATGTGGTGAGACAGGAGTAGGAAAGGAATATGTCGCGAGAGCGATTCATGAAAATAGTCCAAGAAAAGACGGGCCCTTTATAGCTGTTAATTGTGGTTCTTTGCCTAAAGAATTAATGGAAAGTGAATTGTTCGGTTATGCTGAAGGTGCGTTTACAGGTGCGCGACGTCAAGGGTATAAAGGGAAATTTGAACAAGCGAATGGAGGAACATTATTTTTAGATGAAATTGGTGAAGTACCACCAGAGATGCAAGTAGCCTTATTGCGTGTTTTACAAGAACGCACAATAACTCCAATAGGAAGTTCAAAAGAGGTACCAGTAAATATTCGTATTATTACTGCCACACATAAAGATTTACTAAGGTTAGTAGAAGAAGGGAAATTCCGTCAAGATTTATATTATCGTTTACATGTTTATCCACTATATGTTCCATCGTTAATAGAAAGAAAAGAGGATATTCCATATTTTATACAACACTTTTGCGAACGGAAGAATTGGAATGTTGTATTTCCGAAGAGTATTTGTAATCAATTTTTACAACATACATGGCCAGGAAATATTCGAGAACTAGTAAATGCATTAGAACGCATTTACATTTTGTCGCAAGGACGGGAAATATGCGAAAAACAAGTCGCTTTTTTGATACAAACAATGATGGGAAATCAACAACAACTTGAGTTACAAGTTGAAAATAAAACAGAACATACATTGAATTTTCGCGAAAAAATACAGCGTGATAGCATGATTGAAGCGTTAGAAAAGACGAACGGAAATGTTTCGTTAGCCGCAAAACTGTTAGATGTACCCCGTAGTACATTTTATAAACGAATGCAGAAATATAAGCTATAAAGTAGATTTTTGTAATCTACTTTTTCTTTGTGGGCTCATGTTCTGTCGGAATGTGCGCTTACCGGGGAAATAATAGAATTGTTAGAAAATAATTCCCGGAAGGGGGACTTATGTGAAGTATATTGAAATTGGCTTCGGAAATAGGTGGTTCGTTCGAACAGAAACCGAAAATAAAGATGGAACTGAATTTGAAGAACGAGGAATTATAAAACCTATTTATTTTGAGTCACTATATGTACGAATGTGGTTTCGGAAAACGTGTTTAATTTTTGATACGAAAGAAGGATTTAAAAAGATTAAGAAGAAGAGGATTGAATATAAATTTATAGTTGGAATTGTAAGTAGACTGAATAAAGAAAAAGTGTGCTAACATACATAGTTATATTGGCCAGGAAATTCTATTGACTTATATCAAACTCATAAAAAGTAATTTTACTAAATATAAATTGTTAATAAAACCACTAAAAATTATTATCAAGACCTAAAAGCTAAAAATCCTAAAAAAATAAAGGTGAGCGCATATTAGTCATGTATAATATGTACTCACCTTTATTTTATTGTTCAAAGCCCCCGTTAGTCACTCATGGAACATGGAATAAAGTGTGGTATTGATTTAAAATAAAGTTTGATAATTTATAAAAAAGATTGATAAAACCCTGTATTAATATAAGGTTTTTCTTTTGCCCCTTAAATTTCAGTTGTATTGTTCAATTAAAGGGCCAGATTGTTGAGGAAACAGGAATAATAAGAATACTCAAAATATTGTTTGTGAAGTGTTACACTTAAACTAACGGGCAGTTTAGCTTAAGTACATTTTTTCACAAATTTAAATGGGGAAATTTCCCCATTTTTTATACCAGCTTAACGTTGATTCGGGAATATTGAACTTCGCTACCTGCTAATTGAATTCTACTTCATCTGGAGACCTTTAAATTAAAATGCTTCCTTTCTTCTGACAGACTTATTAAATTTCGAAAAAAATCAATTCAATCATCTTTTCGTATAGAAAAACTTATTAAGAAACATGCACTAGAAAAAATATAAATCATATATAGGAGATATCCCGTTTGAACGCTTGAGGAGGATATTATGAAACCTATGTTACCTAGTGAAAAATATTTCGGTAATTTAGAACTAGTTTATGCATTTTATGGGGCTATGCCTACAGGTGTTACTGTTTCAGAAACCGGTCGTATTTTCATTTGCTTTCCGAAATGGGGAGACGATGTTAAATTTACGGTGGCGGAAATTTTTGAGGATAAATTGCAGCCTTATCCTAATTTACAAACCAATTTGGCTAACCCCGAGAATATCCCAATGACTTTCATCAGTGTCCAAAGTGTAGTTGCTGATGGAAGGGGAACGCTTTGGATATTAGATACAGCGGCACCCAATTTTTCTGAACCTATTAAAGGGGGAGCAAAATTAGTCGCTGTTGATTTAGAAACCAATACAATAAGAAAAGTATATACCTTTACAGAAGATATTGTCCTGCCTACAACTTATCTGAATGATGTCCGTTTTGATTTTCGTGTTGGAAAAGCAGGTTATGCCTATATAACGGATTCTTCTTCGAGAGGACCAGGAGCTATTATCGTCGTAGATTTATCAAATGGAAACGCGTTTAGACGGTTAAATGGAGCAAATTCAACTTCACCCGACCCCTATTTTTTACCGAAAGTAGAAGGTCAAATTTTAATGAATCGAAACAAAGACGGTTCAACTTCTCCATTTAGGTTGGCGTCTGATAGTCTTGCGATTTCTCCCGATGGAAAGATATTATTTTTTGCTCCACTAACCAGTCGGCATTTGTTCTCGATCTCAACAGAAGCCCTGAGAAACAGAACGATACCGGACATGAATTTACCTTATCATGTGGAGTATTGGGGAGAAAAAGGTGCGTCTGATGGAATGATCACTGATGCAAAGGGAACTGTTTATGCTGGAGATTATGAAAACAACAGTATCCGTAAGATATTGCCAAATGGCATAATGGAAACTATCGCACATGATCCGAGAATTTTGTGGCCGGATACTTTTTCAATTGGTCCGGATCAATATTTGTATGTCATTGTGAACCAATTACATCGACAGCCTAGATTTCATTATGGAAAAGACTTACGACAGAAACCTTATAGTTTACTTCGTATCAAAATTGATGAATTTCCTGCTCCGACCTTTTCATAATAAAAATAGTCAATTAATTGTTTTCATTGATAGAAAATGATCAAACTTTTTTATAAAACCAAAACATAAACCTGCTGGATAAGAATCCATTTTGATCAATCTTTTTCAAAATGGATTCTTTTTATTTACCATAGAATACGGGTTAACACGATATTTTTAATCAAACTTTATTTTAAAATTACGAAGAAACTCATGAATGTTTTAAAAAATATGGTGAAGTAGTAATACCCGAACTTATGAGTGAAATTAATGAAAAGTTAAAATGGGATGTTGTTAGTTATGTAGATCATAAGGAGTATGCTTTATGGCCACTACTAAAATATTTTAAAAAGATAATTAAACAAGATTCACAAGAATGGAAAACGCGAGGTTTAGAACTGTATAAATTATCTAGTGTAGCAGATATAAAGGGGAGTAATTTTCTTATCCTTTCTATATAGAAATTGCTATTGGTATTATTATACAATAGGTGTCAGAAAATACAGTTGTTTATTATTGGAGTGGGAGAGAATTATATGTCGATGTCGCTATATTATAAAAAAATCCGTGAGCAATTAGGCCATGAACTAATTCTAATACCGAGTGTAGCTGCTGTTATAAAGAATGGACAGGGAGATATTTTGTTTCAATATCCTGGCGGGGAATACTGGAGTTTGCCAGCTGGAGCGATTGAACCTGGGGAAACTCCAGAAGAAGCAGTAATTCGGGAAGTATGGGAAGAAACAGGATTGAAAGTACGAGTAAAAAAACAAAAAGGGGTATTTGGAGGGGAAAGGTTCCGTCATATATATCCGAATGGCGATCAAGTAGAATATATTGTTGTTGTGTTTGAATGTGAAATTACTAGTGGAAAACTGAAATCGATAGATGGTGAATCTTTAAAACTACAATATTTCTCATTTTCTGAAAAGCCTACTTTAGCGCTACCATACCCAGATAATATATTTTTATAGATGTAAAATAACACACCTTCCTTATTGAAGGTGTGCTATTTATATAACCCGGTCGTATACATCTCCGTTAACGTATACACAATTTCCTCTAAGTTAATCTTTTTATCATTTTGCGTAATAGTCCAAAGAAACGATTCATTCATCGCGAACCAACTGCGTGCTACAATCTCTTTATTTAAATTAGGTTGTGCTAATCCACTTTCTTGAGAGTGAGTAATATCCTGTTTAATACTTGTTATAAAACGTTCCCGAATCTCATCCCATTTTTGCCGTATTTCTCTTGATAATCCTATCGCTTCCTCTACAACTTGCAAAATAGCGCGTTCTTCATCTGCTAATTGCAGGAATGCTCTAACTTGATTTTGGATCATTATACGTGCTTCCTCTTTTGTTTGTGGAGAAAAAGAGCGCTCAGCGATATTATAAAAACGATTCATAACATCTTCCATTAAACTAATTAGGAGATCATCTTTGTTTTTGAAGTATACATATGCTGTTCCGTAACCAGTTTCTGCATGTTTAATAATTTGTGTAATTGTCGTTTTTTGAAATCCATTATTTATAAAAATAGTGTAACCAGAGTGTAATAGTTTCTTCTTCGTTTCTAAGGAGCGGTGTTTTCTTGATGAAAGAGTAGGGTTTTTCAAAGAATCACCTCTTTATACTGAAATATCTGAAAATATAACTGTATTGTAAAAGAAGTTCATATATAAAGTCAACTGACATAATATCATTGACGTTGTATCAATTAAGGTGATATATTTCAATTAGTTAGAATAAAAAGAAAATTAAGAGAAGGTGACACCATGTATAAAGAACCATTTCAACCAACTTATGAGTATGCGCTTGAATGTGATAAACATGATGAACTGAAAGATTTTCAAACTGAATTCTATAAAAAAGAAGGTACTATATATTTAGATGGAAACTCATTAGGGCTACTTTCAAAAAGAGCAGAGAAATCATTACTTACGTTGCTAGATTCGTGGAAAGATTATGGCATTGACGGCTGGACAGAAGGTGAGCACCCGTGGTTTTTCCTTTCAGAGAAATTAGGTAAACTTACAGCCCCTCTTATTGGTGCTTTACCGGAAGAAACTATTGTAACCGGTTCTACAACTACAAATATACACCAAGTTATTGCGACGTTTTACGAACCAAAAGGAATACGTACAAAAATACTTGCGGATGAATTAACTTTCCCATCAGATATTTATGCACTTCAAAGTCAAATTCGTTTAAAAGGATTAGATCCAGAGGAGCATTTAGTAAGAGTGAAAAGCCGAGATGGTAGAACACTTTCTGAAGAAGATATTATCCATGCGATGGAAGATGATATCGCTTTAATTTTATTACCTTCTGTTTTATATAGAAGTGGTCAAATTCTTGATATGAAACGTTTAACAACGGAAGCTCATAAACGCGGCATTCACATTGGATTTGATTTATGCCATTCAATAGGATCTATTCCGCATCATTTCAAAGATTGGGATGTCGATTTTGCTGTTTGGTGCAATTATAAATATTTAAATGCAGGACCGGGTAGTGTTGCAGGCCTTTATGTAAATAGTAAACATTTTAATAGACTGCCAGGATTGTCTGGATGGTTTAGTTCTAGAAAAGATAAACAGTTTGATATGGAGCATACATTAACAGCTGCTGATCATGCAGGTGCTTATCAAATTGGTACACCGCACGTATTAAGTACAGCACCATTAATTGGTTCACTTGAAATTTTCAAAGATGCTGGTATTGAACGTTTACGTGAGAAATCTTTACATATTACGAGATACATGCTGAATTTAATTGGACATGAATTAAAAGATTTCGAATTTACAATTGGAAATCCATTAGAGGATGAAAAACGAGGCGGGCACATTTATTTAGAGCATGCAGAAGCAGCACGTATATGTAAAGCACTAAAAGCAAATGGAGTAATTCCAGATTTTAGAGCGCCAAATGGGGTGAGACTTGCGCCGGTCGCTTTATATAACACATACGAAGAAGTGTGGAAATCTGTACAAATATTAAAGAAAATTATGAAAAATGAAGAGTATAAGCAGTTTGAAAATAAGCGAGAGGTTGTGGCATAAATATGAAAACATCAGAGTGGATTGATATTTCACAACCGCTAAATAATAATATTGCAACGTGGCCAGGAGACACACCGTTCTCGTATGAAGTTTCATGGTCAAAAGAAGAAAGTGGCTCAGTAAATGTCGGAAAGTTAACGATGAGTATTCATACAGGCACTCATATTGATGCACCATTTCATTTTGATAATGATGGAAAGAAAGTATTGGATTTAGATGTTCAAGTTTATGTTGGCCCAGCACGGATTATTGACGTTTCTAATCTTGAAAGCATCGGGAAAAAGGAATTAGAAAGCTTTCATTTAGAAGGTGTAGAACGATTATTATTACGTACATCTTCACATGGAAAAGCTGAAGAATTTCCAGAGGTGATCCCTCATTTACGTGCAGACATAGCGTCGTTTCTTTCAGAGAAAGGTATTCGTTTAATCGGAGTAGATGTACCATCAGTTGATCCGCTAGATGATAAAGAATTAGCAGCGCATCATCAATTATTTAAACATGGAATTCATATTTTAGAAAATGTCGTACTAGATCATGTAGCAGACGGTGATTATGAACTTATTGCATTACCACTTGCATTAACTGATGCAGATGGAAGTCCAGTTCGAGCCGTTATTAGACCAATATAAGTAGAATCATATAAAAGGGGCGTTTGGCTAATATGAAAGAAAATGAAAAAGTAATTATGGAAAAAGGGATTCATACGGATTTTAAAGAGAATATGACGTATGGGGAGTATTTACAATTAGATAGTTTACTATCTTCTCAAAAAAAATTATCGGACCATCATGATGAAATGTTATTTATCGTTATTCACCAAGCAAGTGAGCTTTGGATGAAGCTCATTTTACATGAGCTAAATGCGGCGATTGAATCTATTAAACAAGATAAATTACAACCAGCTTTTAAAATGTTAGCACGTGTATCAAAAATTCAGTCTCAAATTATTCAATCTTGGGATATTCTTGCGACATTAACACCATCAGAATATATTGAGTTTCGTGATTCACTCGGTCAAGCTTCAGGTTTTCAATCGTATCAATATCGTATGATTGAGTATGCACTTGGCTATAAAACGCCACACGCATTAAAAATTTATGAAAAGGATCCAGAATTACATGCACGACTTCATAAAGCGCTACATGCACCAAGTCTATATGATGTCGCGATTCAAGCATTAGTAAAAGAAGGATTCCCTATTCATAAAGATGTATTAAACCGTGATATTACGCAGCCTTATGAAGAAGATGCAACAGTAGAAGCAGCATGGCTTGAAGTGTATGCGGATGTGAAAAAATATTGGAATTTATATCAGCTTGCTGAAAAATTGATTGATATTGAAGACTGGCTACAACAATGGCGTTTCCGTCATATGAAAACAGTAGAAAGAATTATTGGACATAAAATGGGTACAGGTGGATCCTCCGGTGTTTCTTATTTAAAGCGAGTACTTGATCAACAATTCTTCCCAGAGCTTTGGAATGTTCGTACGAAATTATAAAAATAAACCTGTCAGTTCATTATGGCTGACAGGTTTATTTTTATTTGAACACAATTATGTTTAAAATGAAGGAACAAGATATAATAAATGGAGTAACTATTTAAATGGAGGTAAAGTTTTTGGATTTCAAGCAACTAGAAAATAAATTCGAAAAGAAAAAAGTGAATACATTTCTTGTTTATCAAAAAGGGGAATTAACAACGGAGTATTATAAAACACCCGAATGTGCAAATAACTTATATAAAATAAATTCGATTACAAAAAGTATCGTATCTTTATTAATTGGTATTGCAATTGATAAGGGCTATATAAATGATATACATACATCAATTACAGAGTGGATTGAAAATGTACCTGGGGAAAAACATGATTTAACGCTATATCACTTATTAACAATGACTACTGGTGAGGACTGGAAAGAGTTTGGGAATGGAGTAGTATTCCCAAATGACTTTGTAGAATCAGAGAACTGGGTACAGTACATATTAGAAAAGCCAATAATTGAAGAACCTGCTACAAAAATGAATTATAATTCAGGTTCTTCTCATTTACTGAGCTATATTATTCAAGAAGCTACTGGAATGTCGACAGAGCGGTTTGCAAAGAAATATTTATTTGATCCATTGAAAATTAACGAATACGAGTGGCAACAAGATCCGCAGGGTATATATGTAGGTGGCTTCGGTATGAAAATGAAATCTACCGATTTATTAAAATTAGGAAAATTATGTTTGCAAAATGGATATTGGAATGAAAAAGAAATTGTATCAGCGAAATGGTTAAAAGAGTCAAGTAGGGCGCAATTTGAAACATATGAACATGTCGGCGCATATGGATATCACTGGTGGGTATTACATAACGAAAGATTTCACATACCGTATTGTATATATTTCGCTATGGGATACGGCGGACAATACATCGTTATCATTCCTCAATTAGAAGTAGTATCTATTATAAGTAGTCATATGCCAAAACGTGGGCTCGTTCCGTTAAAATTATTTATTGAGCATGTACAGGGAAATTCTAATTATATATAAGAAAAGGAGGGAATGTATGAAGGATGAAAAAATTTTATCTTTATTTAGACTATGTTTAAGCCTTCTAGCATTTAGTGCAATCATTACGCAATTTATAATACGGGCACAAGTGAAACCGTTCAATCCAGTTAACTTTTTTAGTTTCTTCACGATCGAAAGTAACATTTTAGTTGCATGTATTCTCCTTTTAAGTAGTATCGGAACAGCTACATTTGGTCGATCAGAACAGTTTAGTATACTTCGTGGTGCAGCAACGGTATACATACTTACGACTGGACTCATTTATTTTTTATTATTAAGAGGGTTAGAAGAATCACTTCAAACGGCAATACCATGGGTAAATACGGTGTTACATTATATCATGCCAATTGCTATGCTTTTAGATTGGATATTAAATCCACCAAATAAGAAAATCACTTGGAAACAAGCTTCAAGTTGGCTCTTATTCCCGTTTTTTTACGTTGTATATAGCTTAATTCGTGGTCCAATCGTGAATTGGTATCCTTATCCATTTTTAGATCCGAGAATAGGTGGATATGGTAGAGTACTTTTATACAGTATAGGGATAGCAGTTGTAATTGGAACTATTTGTATATTGGTAAGATTTTTAGGGAATCGATATTTTAGAAAAGAATTTTAGAAATGAAAGAAACCCGGCTGTTATGAATCTAAATAGCCGGGTTTCTTTCATTTTATCTACTCGTCTTCTGAAACGACATTTTAATAAATTTCTCCGTCTTCGTTTCAAATTCCACATCAACAAAAACACCATATTCTTTTCCGTCTTCACGTAGCCACAATTTGAATTTTTCAACTGTTATTTGAACGGTTTTTGGTTTTCTACCTATATGAAGGTAATCAATAATCTCTGCTTTTGGGTACTTTTCTTTCGTTTTCTCTACAGCAAGCTTACCCCATTTTGCATACGGCGGCTGCGCATGAACAATTGATGAGCCTGTATATACATTTGAACATGTTGTTAGGAACAGAAGGACGAGTGCGACACGCTTTAACAAATTCTTCATGATGAACTCCTTTTATCCTTTTTTTATATTGTTTACATTTTCTTTCTACGATATTAGTTTGGATTTTTTTGTCTTCTTTACATAAAAGCGAGGCTTTTACAAAACATAACCAAGAAATCATTTACATAATTAAGGAGGGAAAATTATGCGCCAAAAAGCTATTTTTAAAATAGCGGTTTTACTTGCGTTCATAGGACTGTCTTTAATGGTCAGTAGTATACAACTAAAGAATGTAGAAGCATTTTCTAATCAAGTCATTCAAAGAGGAGCATCGGGCGAAGATGTCATTGAACTGCAATCTCGTTTAAAATATAACGGATTTTATACGGGAAAAGTAGATGGTGTTTTCGGATGGGGTACATATTGGGCACTTCGGAATTTTCAAGAGAAATTTGGATTACCCGTTGATGGTTTAGCTGGAGCTAAAACGAAGCAAATGCTCGTGAAAGCAACGAAGTATGACAAGTCAACTGCTAATAAAGGGACGACAACGAATAAAGGAAATAGTGGTGGCACTGCACAAGAGAATAAACCACCTCAAAATAAAGGGACAAATGTTCCGAATGGTTATTCTCAAAATGATATTCAGCTTATGGCAAACGCAGTATACGGAGAATCACGCGGTGAACCATATTTAGGACAAGTTGCAGTAGCTGCTGTTATTTTGAACCGTGTTACAAGTGCGTCATTCCCAAATACTGTTTCAGGTGTAATCTTTGAACCTAGAGCATTTACAGCGGTAGCCGATGGACAAATATATTTAACACCAAATGAAACAGCAAAAAAAGCAGTTTTAGATGCGATTAACGGATGGGATCCAACAGGAAATGCTTTATATTATTTCAATCCAGATACTGCGACTAGTAAATGGATTTGGACTCGTCCACAAATTAAAAAAATCGGTAAACATATTTTCTGTAAATAGAGCGGAGGTGGGACAATGTTACGAGGTATTATCATTGTATTATTAACAGTCGGTGTAGTAGGAACAGGCTATTGGGGCTATAAAGAGCACCAAGAGAAAAATGCGGTTTTAATTCGAGCGGAAAATAGCTATCAACGTGCATTCCATGATTTAGCATACGAAGTCGATTTATTACACGATAAAATTGGCACAACACTTGCGATGAATTCACGATCATCTTTATCACCTGCATTAGCGGATGTATGGCGTTTAACATCTGAAGCTCGCTCAGATGTAGGACAACTACCTTTAACATTAATGCCATTTAATAAAACGGAAGAATTTTTAGCGAATATCGGTGATTTCAGTTACCGTGCAGCCATTCGTGATTTAGAAAAAGAGCCGTTAAATGAGCAAGAATATAAAACGCTACAAACTTTATATTCAAATGCAGGAAATATACAAGATGAACTAAGAAAAGTACAACATCTTGTTTTGAAAAATAATTTACGCTGGATGGATGTAGAAATGGCACTTGCATCAAATCGCGATCCAGCAGATAACACAATTATTGATGGATTGAAAACTGTAGAGAAAAACGTAACATCATATTCTTCTACAAACTTCGGACCGACCTTTACAAGTGCGCAAAAAAATAAAAAAGGTGGATTTGAAGCGGAAGGAAAGACAATTTCTAGAGATGAAGCGGCGAAAATTGCCAAATCGTTTTTGAATTTAAAAGGAAATGAAAAAGTAGATGTTGAGAAAAGCGGAAAAGGTGCGAAAGAATCCTTCTATAGTGTGAAAATTAAAGATGAAGCAACGAACAATGAGTTCTATATGGATATTACCGGAAAAGGCGGATATCCAATTTGGGTTATGAATAACCGCGAAATTAAAGAACAGAAAGTTAGTTTAAACGATGCAGGTAGTAAAGGTTTGAAATTTTTAAAGGACCATAAGTTTAATAATATGGAGCTTTATGATAGCTCTCAATATGATAATGTTGGTGTATTTACGTATGTAGTAAATGAAAATGGAGTACGAATTTATCCAGAAGCAATCCAAATGAAAATTGCTTTAGATGATGGTTCTATCGTTGGGTTCTCCGCAAAAGAATACTTAGCGTCACATCAAAAGCGAACAGTTCCATCGGCAAAGCTAACTGCAGCAGAAGCAAGAAAGAAAATCAATCCGGATGTAAAAGTCATGGAAGAACGTAAAGCTTTAGTAGTCAATGATTTGCATAATGAAGTGCTTTGCTATGAATTTGTAGGCACTTTAGGAAAAGATACGTACCAAATATTCATTAATGCTAATAGCGGGGCCGAGGAAAAGGTAAAGAAAATGCAAGCTGTTGAAAAAATTTATGATTAAACCTTAATAGTGAAGTGGTGAAAATAATGAAAACTCTAATATATATATTGATGCTTTGCTTCGTTATAACTGGATGCAGTATTGGAAAAAAAGACAATCCAAACGAAAAGCCGGAACAAAAAAATGTTTCAATGAAAAATGTTAATTATACGAATAAATCAAATAAGCCAAATGAAAAAGCAGCAGATCATTTAGCATCTTTAGCAGCAAGTGTGCCAGGTGTGAATGATGCAACAGCGGTCGTTGTTGGAAAATATGCTATTGTAGGTATTGATGTAAAAGCAAAACTTGATCGAACTCGAGTTGAATCAATTAAATACTCTGTTGCAGAAAGTTTAAAAAATGACCCTGACGGTGCTAATGCAGTCGTTGTAGCAGATGTTGATACGTATGAACGCCTCAAACAAATCGGAAAGCAAATTAAAAAAGGAAAAACAGGTGAAGGTATACTAGATGAATTAGCCGCTATTGTGGGCCGAGTAATGCCACAAGTTCCAAATGATATGATAGAAAATAGAGAAACGAATCCAATTAAAGATAATGATAAACAATTACCAAAAGATGAAGAACAAGAGTTAAGAAAAGAACAGGATGATCAATCAAATAATCATTTGAATAAATGAAATTAGCCTCGTACTTAATTGTACGAGGTTTTTAAATATAATATTAAATATTCAGTTTATTTTTAAGGGAATATATGGTTTAATTATCATGGGAGGGACAACTGTTATGATGAAAAAAAGCGCATGTATATTGTTTAGTTTATGCTTAGGTTTCAGTATGACAGCGTGTGAACAGAGAAAAGAAGTGAAAAACCAAACAGCAACTTCTTCTACTGTGATGGAAAGGCAACAGAAAGAGTCTATCAATATAAATCATTTCTCGAGTATAAATGAAGGAATGACTTATACAGAAGTGAAAGATTTAATTGGTTTTGAAGGAGATTTACTTATAGAAGAAGGGGTAGAGCATTCTACACAAATTAAACAAATTTTTGCTTGGAAAGGGAACGATCCAAATTCATTTGTTGAAATTACCTTTTTAGATGGAAGAGTGCATTCAAAAGCACAGCAAGGTATAAGTTAATAAGCTGAAAAATGGGAGAGTTTAGCATGAACATACACACAGGGGAAATTCAATTAGCTCCGTATAAGGAGAAATATAAAGAAGTTATACAAACATTTACTTTACCAAGTGAACAAGTTCAGTTTACATCAGATCCAAGCGCATTACTGGAGAAAGCAAAAAGTGATTATACAAAAAATGTGATTGTTATTTTAGATCACAATGGGGTACCGGTGGGTCTTTTCGCATTGGAAACGGGAGATAGAGTAAAGGAGTTCACAGATAATGAGGATGCTTTACTTTTAACGTCATTTTCTATTAATCACAATAGACAAAGAAAAGGATTCGCTAAAAAGTCATTGTTATTATTAGAAGAGTTTGTAAAACGTTATTTTCCAATAAAAAATGAAGTTGTACTTGCTGTGAATGAAAGAAATATTCCTGCACAAAATTTATATGCAAAAGTTGGTTTCCAAGATAAAGGTTTTAGAAGAATGGGACCAATTGGCCAACAAATAATAATGCATTTACCTATAATGAAATAATGAGATAGAAAACTTACTCTTGAATATTCAAGTAGTAGGTTTTTTTATTTTAACAATATATAATATATGTATATAAAATGAAACAGGAATGAAGGATATAAAAAATGAATCAAGATAGAAAATGGAATATCGTTGGAGGAAGAGTGATTAAAACTGGAATTGCAGTTTTTCTTACAGTGTTAGTTTGTGATTTTTTTAACATCCCAACTATTTTTGCTGTAATAACAGCAATTGTTACAATTGAACCAACTGCAACAGACTCAATAAAAAAAGGACTTATTCGCTTTCCGGCCTCAACAATTGGATCGGCATATGCCATGACTTTCACATTTTTCCTAGGCCACCAAGCAATTTCTTATGCATTAGCTGCAATGTTTACGATCGTTACATGTCAAAAACTAAGGTTACATGCGGGAACTTTAGTTGCAACTTTAACTGCCGTAGCAATGATTCCAATTACGGCAAATCATTATTTTACTGCATTTTTAATTCGTTTAGCTACTACATCTACTGGTATTATAGTATCTACTTTAGTGAATTTTTTCATTTTTCCACCCCACTACACGAAAATGATTTTGGATGTACAGAGGATCTATTTGCTAAAACAGCAAATATTATGGAAGAATGGATTACTGCATTAGTTGCAGGAAAAGGTGTGAAAAAGGAGACTGCTCAGGATTTATCTAAATTGACTTTATTATTGCATAAGGCGATACAATTTGTTCAATATGAGCAGAAAGATTGGAAATATCATCAACATACAAAGAAGGAAATGAGAAGCTTTTTAACGATGCAGAAGCAACTTCATATATTACAGCAAATCATTTACCATATAGATAATTTAGCTCGGGTATCAATTGAGACTTGTGACTGGTCACAAAGTGAAAGAGAAATATTACAACGAACAATTCATTCTATAATTGCTATATTGAGAAACCGTTGTAATGAAATTGATGAGGAACATTTCAAACTTATTGCTGAATTAGACAAGCAATTTTGGAGTTATAAAAATGATTTAAAAGATTATAAACCAAATCATTATCATCACCATTTTTCAAGTGAATCTATTATTTTATTTGAGGTATTATCTATTCATGATATGTTAGAAGAATTAAAACAAATATCCGAGAAATATGAGTGGGAAAACCAATTCAATTGATAAGTTCATTTTACTGTGGGGGGGATAATATGACATTTTATATTGCATTACTAAGAGGAATCAATGTCGGTGGCCATAAAGTAATCAAAATGGCTGATTTAAAACGAGTGTTTGAATCAATAGGGTTAAAACAAGTGAAAACATATATACAAAGTGGTAATATTGTGTTCGAATCTGAGGAAGGTATAAACTTTCTAAAGGACCAAATACAATCTGAAATAAAAAAAGAATTTGATTTCGATGTTCCAGTCATGCTAAGAACACATGATGAATTTATAAATATTATTAAACAATGTCCATATGAAGTTCATTCATTGTTAGAAGGAGAAAGTGTTCATATTGCTTTTTTAGCTAATGTACTTTCTGAAGAAGAGAGTAGTCAATTGCTTACATTTAAAAGTGAACTTGAAGATTGCTATATAGATGAGAAGGTCGTTTATTTATTTTTCAAAAATAGCATTCGAAATTCTAAATTAATGAACCAGTTTCAGAAGTTACATACACCAGCTACAGTTAGGAATTGGCGGACTGTGAATAAATTAAAAGCAATTGTAGAGATTATGTAAATATAAAAAGATGAGGTTTTCTACATGTAGAAAACCTCATCTTTTTACTTATATTGTTTTGCAACTATGAGTTCGACAATAGGATAAATAAAGAATGAAGAGCAAATTGCGATGAACAGGGGGAGGTTTTTTACTCCATCTAAATTAGCCCCCATAGAAAATCCTTCGGAGAAGATTAATAAAAGGAACATTACAACTACAAGCACAAAATACGCAATTTTAAAGCTTTTATATGTAATTTGTTGTCCCATCTCATCTTGACTTTCTTCTGGCACACCGTGGGGATCTCCCCAAGTAATGTGATTAATTAAATTACTAAGTATTAACGAAATAGCAAAAATCGTACCACCTAAAATAGAACCTTCAGTTATGTATTTATATGTGCCATGTACTAGTATTGCAATTAATGCTAAAACAATGATTATAAAAATAGTTTTTTTAGTATTCAATAAATAATTGCCCCCTCGATTGTAAAAAACTCTTTACAAATATAAGTATAAAATTGGAAAATTGTCATGTCAAATATTTTTTACATACAATATGTAAGTATGCAATATTTTGTTTTTATGATAAATAAAAAATTACAATACATTTGAATGTAAAAGAATGGGCTCGCATATATTTGGAAGGGATGTCAGATTAATTTAGGGGGTAGTTATGTCTATACTTTTAAAAGCTGGTGCAGATGCAGGAAACAACGGTTTGAAGTTAATGGTGAAAGGGCAAGACCCTATTTTTATTCCGAGTATTTATTCTTTATATATAGGTGAGCCTACAGGACTCTTAGATGAGGTAGATGTTTCATTATCTGAATTAGAAAACCACATTGATGTGACTATAAGTTCGCCATCGTTAATGCTAAATAATGTACGATATATCGTTGGAGAAAAAGTTATTCAAGATCAATTAAAAGGTACTGAGGTAGAGAAGAAATCGAATAAGTCAACGGATGAGTTAATGGTTATTACAATACTATCAGGTTTGGCGGTAAGCGCTATGCGTCAAAGTCCAACTTCTAGCCATATTAATATTCGTTATGATTTATCTGTCGCTCTTCCTATGCAGCTTATTACACAAGAAATAGCTGCTGAAAATGCAAAACGTTATATGGGAAATCATAAGGTTATTTTCCATTATCCGAACGGACGCGATGTGACAATTAATGTTTCAATTGAGTATTGTAAATGCCTGCCTGAGGGCGCTTCTGGTACGTGGGGCATTGTATACGATGAAGAAGGAAATGTTGTGAAACATAAAATAGAATGTGAGCAAAATCAAGTTTCTGAAATTGATTTTGTAGATAAAACTCTACTCTCTTTTGATATTGGTGCAGGGACGACAGAAGAAGTCGTTTCATTAGGGGTGAATTTCCGTCCGCAACTAAGTAAAGGTTTATCTTATGGTGTAAAAGAGACGTTACTACAAATCATTACGAGATGGAACCGGAAGTATCCAACTAAAACGATTGATAGTATTACAGAATTCAATCAAATTTATTTAAATGATAAGCATCCGAGAAATACCTTATTAGTTGAGGAATCACAGCCAGCGCTATTAGGTTTAGCAGCACGTGTTGCAACAGATATTATAAATAAAATTGATGATATGAAAGACGATCCATACGTGTTTATTTATGGCGGGGGTGCAGTAATTATTAAAAATAGTTTAAAAATGATTTTAAAGCAAAAAGGACGACTCAAAAATGTAATCTTTGTAGATAATCCGTTATTTACAAATGCACGAGGATTATTAGTTTATACTTGTTCGCCAAAATATAGAGAGCATAAGCAAAAAGAGTTAGGATTTACAAACTTAACGATAAGTTAGTTGGTGGAAGTATGCGATCTAGGCGATATAAACGTGGTGATCGAGTAAAAATCAATATTCATAAATCGGTATCACCTGAAATGCTTGCGTGGCTGAATAAACAATCAAATCCAACTAATTTCTTCTTTTTTGCTGCGCAGCAACTATTTAAACAAGTTGGAGATATTGACGTTTCAAAAGCTTTACCAAGCAGCCATGTTTTCTCATTATATGTGGAGCCTTCATCCTTATTAAAAGTCGAAGTAAACCCTTTTAAAAACATGACACTAGACACAAATACATCCACCGAAAATGCAAAAAAAAAATTATGGGAATCTGTTGATCAATTAGATTGTCCATTTTTTTAAACATAGAAAAATATAAAAAGTCCCCATCACTATACATACGAATACAGTGATGGGTTTTTGTTTGTAACTAGAAGGGGGCACAATTTGTGCCCCCTTCCATTAGTTATTTATCTAAATTTTAGATGTATGTTTAGAAACAGCGTTAATTATGCTTTCCCAGTCATCTGGATGGTTTTCATGGCCTGCCCCTTTAAGAGTTAATAGTACTGAGTTTGGAATTTCATCAATTAGTGCGAGGCCATGTTCAAATGGGAGTGCTGTATCGTCTGTTCCGTGAATAACCAATGTTGGTGCTTGTATGGAGTGAAGTACACCTTCATATGCATCATCACCTTGAAGTAAAGCGTGATTAAACATACTTAATAAATTGTTTGCGCGTTCTATTTCTTGTTTTACTTGTGTATAAACTCTATTTTCATCAAATATTCGTTCTGATCCACATAATAGACGAGATCCTGAAACTAAATATTCTGCCACATCATTTTTATTTGTCCAATCTATACTTGCGCTCTTTACATGATGTTTTAAAATCCTTTCATCCATTGGGGGTAAATCGCGAGTATTATTATCAGATCCTATTACACTAGTCGCTAGTAAAGTTAGCGTCAAAATTCTTTCGGGATGTTTTACAGCGGCAATTTGAGCAATCATACCACCTAATGACATACCAAAAAGATGGGCTTTATCAATATGATAAGCGTCTAATACTCCGATTGCATCTTCAGCCATATCTGTTACTGAATAATTTGAAGTGCCAGGTTCATATGTAACAGAGCGTCCAACATCGCGATTATCAAAGCGAATAACAAATTTCCCTGTGTTCGCCAACTGTTCACAAAATTCTTCATCCCAATATATCATTGAACAAGTAGCTCCCATAATTAATAAAATAGCGGGATCATTAGAGTTACCGAAGCTTTCTGTACATATATCAATACCGTTTATTTTAAATATCTTTTCACTCATAAAGTTAGCCCCATTTCTTTTGAATTTAATTAATAATACAGTTTTGAATAATTCTAAGATGTGTGTAAGATTCTTTTTGAAATTCATCCCGCTATTTGCCGGGCAGTAAGAGCCCGATTGGTGAGGAATGATTAAAGTTTCACTTTATAATGCTTTTTGCATAATTACCCCCAAAAATAAGTATATGGTAATTCAAGGCAAAAAATTTTGAGAAATAATTGTATGTTATTAAAATAAACAGCAAGGAGGAGAGGAAATGAAAGCAATCGTTATTGATCGATATGGCAGTGTTGAAGAATTAAAAGAAAGACAAGTTTTAAAATCGGTTGTTAAGAATAACGAAAAAGCTCAACAATAGATAATATCCCATACTATACATTTTCATTTGCGGGCATTATTTATTGTTGGCTAATGTGATATTGCTTCTAACAAATACTTTTTCGTATTGTATCATGTAATTTCTCTAATCCAATTTCCATATCTTTCTCGTTTAACATTGAATAGCTAATTCTTAATTGGTTATCATTTGTTTCGTAGTTTAATAGACAAGCTGTTCCTGGTAAAAAAGAGACATCTACTTCATTTGCTTTTTGTAATAAGGTAAAGGGATCTATCGAATCAGGTAGTGTCACCCATAAATTAAAACCTCCATTTGGTATTTCAAAGTGTAGTTCTTTTAATGGCGATAATATATCAATTGTTAAATCACGTCTCATTTGTAAAGCTGTACGTAATTTTTCTAAATGGTTTTTCATACGTTTTGCACGTAAAAACGGTAGAAGTGCCTTTTGTGTTAATAAAGGACTACCGATATCCATTGAACCTTTTACTGCATATAGCCATTCAAAAATAGGACCATCGGCAATAAGCGCCGCGATACGCAGTCCTGGTGCTAACGTTTTACTAAATCCTTTTATATATATTACGTGGCCATCCTTATCAAAACTTTTGATTGGGGGCGGGATTATAGCATCTTCAAAATATATTTCTCCGAAAGAATCATCTTCAATGATAAAAAATTGATATAGCCCCGCTAGTTCTATAAGTTCCATTCTTCGTTCTTTACTCATTACTGTACCTGTCGGGTTTTGGAAGGTCGGATTCGTATACAATAAAACGGGATTTTTACTTTGACAAATATCATCAATTAAGTCGGAGCGAACTCCATGATTATCAAGAAAAACAGGAATGATTTGAACACCTTTATTGATGAAAACATCAAGCGCGGCACTGTAACACGGACTTTCTACTAATACAGTATCTCCAGGTTTTAATAATGTTTGAGCAATTAAATCAATTCCTTGTTGTGCTCCGCTTGTAATTAATAATTGAGATGGGTCCGTCACTAATTTCTGGTGTTCATTTAAGTAATTTGCTATTTCAACTCGCAATTCATAATCGCCTTGAACTGGCCCATAAGTTGCTAACAACATCGGATTTTTATCCAGCAATTTATGCATTTCGTCTGCCAAAAATGGATTTGGTAACAGACGGGGATACAGAATTGCTTGTGAAAAATCATAATATTTACGGTGTTTATTCATTGCATATTGAGAACGCATAACATTAATAGATCTTGATTGTTGCCATTTATACGGTATCGGTTTGAAATCTTTCTTTACACGTTTATATATGTAAGCACCTTTTCCTTGTTCGATGCGTATATACCCTTTCGTTTCTAACTGTTTATAAGCTTTACGAACAGTTAATACATTGATTTGTAAATCTGTGGCCATACAACGTAAAGAAGGAAGGGATTCACCATGTGAAAGCATACCACTTTGTACTCTTTCAACAATTTGCATATATATTTGCTTGTAATACGGTATGTTTGATTCTTTACGCAATACAATCTTCATAGGTTCACCTATTTTTCTTTTTAATTTAATTAAAGCGAAAAATATATAGGGAATCAACTACAACTTGAAGTAACTGTTATATGTACCGATACACTGTTATACACCATAGCCTCTATACTCATTTTAAGAGTAAAAAGGAGGAAGTAAAATGGTCATTTTTAATTACATTTTAGTATGTATTATTTTCGGGACAACATTTTTAACGATTAAAATTGGAATTGAAGCAGGAGCGCCACCGTTGTTTTCAGCAGGAATTCGTTTCTTTTTAGCGGGTATAATCCTTATGATTCTTTTTAAATTAAAGCGAAAAGAAATTATGCCACATATATTTTCAAAACGTATTATGTATGCTGGATTTTGTTTAACATTTATGACATTCGCAAGTTTATATTGGTCAGAACAATATATTTCTTCGGGATTAGCTGCTGTTCTTTCTGCTACGGGACCAATGATGATTTTATTAATACAAGCAAAGAGGAATAGGGAGAAATTACAAAAGGAACAACTCGTTGCTTTAGTTATTGCACTAATAGGTGTTATATTTGTTTCTTTACCAGGAATGCATCAACAAGTAAGTTTCATATGGAGTATTGCTTGTATTGTTTTAGTTATAGGGGAGCTATTTTACGGAATAGGCTCTATTCGTTCGAAAGAAATACTGTCAGATTTATCAAATGTATCACCATTTCTTATTAACGGTATTCAAATGTTTTATGGAGGGATTTTACTACTCATCGCATCTATTATTGTAGAACAACCAAATGTAACCGTATTAACTTCATGGAGTGTGCAATGGCCTATTTTATATCTCATATTTATCGGATCGATTGGTGGACACGGATTATATTACTGGCTCTTATCAAAAACAAATCCAGTATTTCCATCGACGTGGTTATATGTATCACCATTAATTGCAATAATTGTGGGATATATCATTTTAGGAGAGCCTTTAAATCCTACAATGGGAATGGGGGCTTGTCTTATATTGATTGGTGTATTTTTGGCCAATCGTTCAACGCTACGGACTTATTTCAAAAAAGGGCGGTTATTAGAGAAGGAGATGTAGTTTAATAAAGCAACAGCCCTGTATATTACAGGACTGATAAAATCAAAAACACAGTTGGAAAAATAACCAACTGTGTTTTTGATAATTAATTCACTTTTTTAATAAAGCCTTTATAATGACGTTTTACAAGCTGGCTTTCTAACGTCTTCATAGTTTCTAGTGCTACACCGACAATGATAAGTAAGCTTGTACCACCAATTTGAGCAGAAGGTGGTAACGTAGCAATTTTCGTGAATACGAGCGGTAATATAGAAATAGCACCTAAGAAAATTGCACCGATAAATGTTAAACGGTATAGAATTTTAGTTACATATTGTTCAGTTGCTTTACCAGGACGAATACCAGGAACATATCCATTTTGCTTTTTCAAATTCTCAGCCATTTGTTCAGGATTTACTTGAATAAATGCGTAGAAGTATGTGAAAGCAACGATAAGACCGACATAAAGTGTCATTCCAATTGGATGTGCGAAATCAAGATTTGCAACTAACCATTTTGATACGCTTGAATCAGGGAAGAGCTGCGCAATTGTACGCGGCGTCATTAAAAATGCAGAAGCAAAGATAACTGGTATAACACCAGCACTATTTACTTTAAGCGGTAAATGAGTGTTTTTTGCTCCTTGATATTGATTGTTTCCTGAAACAGCTTTTGCATATTGGATCGGTATTTTACGTACAGCTTGTTGAATGTAAATAACACCAACAACTATCGCTAAAATTACGAGTCCAATTAAAACAATTTTTATTATGTGCATAAATAGCTGATCGCCAGCATTTTGGAATTGTTGTAAATAAATTTGATTTGCAACATTTGGAATCGCGGCAACGAGACCTGCGAAGATAATCATCGAAATACCATTACCAACTCCGTTAGCGGTAATTTGTTCGCCTAACCAAAGTAAAAATGCAGTACCTGCAGTTAAAACTGTCGCAATAAATAAGTATGTAGTCCAGCTTTGATCTGTTATTAATTGTCCACCTGCTATATTATTAAAGCCATAAGACATTCCGATGGCCTGTATGAATGCGAGAATGATTGTAAAGTATCGAGTGAATTGAGCTGATTTCTTACGGCCCATTTCTCCTTGCTTTGCCCATTCCGAAAATTTAGGTATAACATCCATTTGTAGTAACTGTACTATGATGGAAGCTGTAATATATGGTGTAATACCTACAGCAAAGATTGAGAAGTGTTGCAATGCTCCTCCACCAAATACGTTTAACATACCTAGAACGTTAGCTTGATCTTGTACTTTTAATACCTCTGCGTTAGTATGAGGAACTGGAATAAACGTGCCAATTCGAAAAACGATTAACATCGCTAGTGTAAAAAGGATTTTCCTTCTTATCTCAGCTACTCTCATGAAATTTGAAATCGTACGAAACATTATGTCGCCTCCTATATTTTTATCAGTAAAAAACTGATTATTATACCCTATGAAGTAACCACAAACCTCCTTCCGCACTAAATTCATTTGACAAATGGATTTTCATACACTTTGTAGTTTTCACGGATATAAAAATATAAGGTGTTATATAAGCGACCTATACACTTCACGTAATCATTCAATACCCATAATATATCGAATAAATTAACAAATGTACATACATACGCATTAAAAATGAATAAATAGGGTCATTTTTTACATTTATTTAATGATAAATTGATAGGACATTATTATTCAAGATTGTTATACATGTTATCAATTAAAGTTTATCCCGCATTAACTGGTAGCCCGATTGGTTCAACTAATAATCAGTGGGGATGAACAAAACCATCGCTGATTAAAGTTTCACTTTATATGATTAGAGAATTCTTTTTATTTAAGAAGGAATAAATGTTAAAGAAAGCTAATTAAACAGTGTACATATTTATAGGGGAGAAGATATAAATGAAAGTTGTTATAAAAAAATTACCACCATTAGAAGTAGCGTATATAAGACGAACTGGTAGCTACTTTGAACCGCAAGATCATTGGGGAAAGTTACTGAATTGGTCAATTGAAAATAAACTGTATCCACCAGAGCAATCATTTATCGGAATATCATTGGATAATCCTGAACTTGTTGCAAGTCATAAGTGCCGGCATGATGCATGTGTTACGATTCCTGAAAACTTCGATAAAGAAAAGTATCATGATGTGCAATTTAAAAAATTAGATGGAGGTACATATGGTCTATACCAGTTCTATGATGAACCTCATAAATTAAGTGAAGCGTATCAATACATGTATGTAGAGTGGCTACCAAATAGTGAGTATGATGCAGATTATGATAGAGATAATTTAGAGTTTTGCTTAAATAATGTTGCTGAAGATCTAGACGGAAAGTTAAAGGTTGATTTATTTGTGCCAATTAAAAAGATATAAAAAAACAAATAAGTTCATTTGTGGCTTTAAAATAAAATTGGAATAGTAGTGAAAGAAAAACTTTTTTTGAAGATAATATCTCTAGCGTAGAAATTTAAGTATGTAGGTTGCAATGAAAGGAGAATCCACATGGATACATTTGTAAATGACAAGTTTTATGAAACGAGAGATCAATTATTTGAGGAAATTACTTTGTTGAGTGATGCTCAATTTAATAGGAAACCAGATAAGGATAAATGGAGTATTGCACAAGTTTGTCATCATTTAGTTTTATTAGATGAGAGAGTGATAACAGTTATTTCCTCAGGGTTAAAAAAGTTAGATAGTACCCAAAATGAGCGTAAAGAAATTCACACTATTTTATTAGATAGAACGAAAAAGTTTATAGCTCCAGAAATGATTGAACCAAGTATAGAACCATTTGAAGTGGAGCAAATGCTCAATATGCTAAACGAATCAAGAAAAGAATTGATGCGTTTCCTGAGTACAATAGAAGATGAGTCTATATTAGCGAAAAAATCAGTGATGCATCCAGCTCTTGGAGAATTATCCCTTGATCAGTGGATAGAATTGATCTATTTACATGAACAGCGTCATATTTCACAAATAAAAGAGATAAAATTGCTTTGTGAAATTGAAAAGTAAAAATTATTCCCTATTTATTGATACGTATTATAAACAGGGGAAACGGTTGATTCATATTGATTCAGAAGAAAACAAAAATAGAATGAAATTAGTTGAAAGTGACCAATAAGCTTAAGAAAATATGAAACTATCCGATTTTCTGTATAAGTGTAACCCCGTCTTAAATGAAGAGCGGGGTTATTTTTTTGAAAGTACACTTCACACTCTTAAGGAAGGGGTATTCTGTCAGGAAATGATAAAATACAATTCTGTTAGAGGATGTATGCAATTTATTCTCTTTATTTTTGCAACAGAACCACCTTCAAAATTATCTTTTGTAGTTGAAGTTTCCTGAATAATAAGTTACATTTTTAAAGTTCAAGCAACTTTATGAAAGTACAAAAAGGGGAGAAATATTATTATTATGCAAAAAATGAAATGGAAGAACTATGTATGTTACTTTGTAATTCTATTACTGCTTGGAACGGCAGTAATAGTCAAACCATCTATCTCTAAGGCTGAGGAATCTGAAGTTAATATCACATTGTTAGGTACTGCAGATATTCATGGTAGATTTATGCCTTGGGATTATGCGCTTGATGGAGCAAATATGAGTGGAAGTTTGACGCAGCTTTATACGGTTATAAAGAAGGTCCGTCAAGAAAATCCAAATACCATATTAGTAGATGCCGGGGATACAATTCAAGGAAACTCAGTAGAATTATTCAACGATAAGCCACAATCGCCAATGATGGTAGCGATGAATACAATGGGATATGATGCCTGGGCATTTGGAAATCATGAATTCAACTTTGGATTAGATACATTGAAAAAAGTTAGTGAGCAATATAAGGGAAAAACGTTAGCAGGAAATATTTACAAGGAAAATGAAGAGCGCTTTCTTCCTGCATATACAATTGTAGAAAAAGGTGGAATTAAAGTTGGGATTATTGGTATGAATACACCAATGATTAGTGATTTTGAAAAAGGGACAGATCACTTAAATGGTTTAGTGGTGAAAAATCCGGTAGAAGAGACGAAAAAGGCAATTAAGGAATTAGAAGGTAAAGTAGATGTAATGGTAGGAGTTATGCATATGGGATTAGAAAATGAGAATGGTATCCCTGGTACTGGTGTTCAAGATATTGCAAATGCTTGTCCGGAACTAAGTGCTATTTTTGCGGCTCATATGCATAAACTTGTAAAAAAAGAAGTTGTAAATGGCGTAATTATTACAGAACCAGATAAATATGGAACACATATTTCACGTATTGACCTTACTTTTACAAAGCAAGATGGGAAGTTGGCTTTAAAAAATAAAACTGCTACCGCTATACCTGTAAAAAATGCTGATGGGACAACGATATTATCCGATCCTACACTTGAAGAAACATTAACACCTTTTCACGAATATGCGAGAGGAGATGCAAATGTTGTAGTCGCTCAATTAAAGGGTAGAAATCTTGTTCCTGAAAATGAAATAAAGGGTATTCCAAGTGTTCAGATTCAAGAAACACCTTTATCAGATTTCTTTCATGAAGTTATGCTCTACTACAGTAAAGCAGATGTAGTAGCCCATCAAATTGATAATGATTATGCCCGTTTAGATACAGGCCCTATTAAGAAAAAAGATATTGCGTACAATTACCAATATGCCTTGGGAGAAATTACAGTATATAAGATTTCTGGAAAAGATTTAAAAGACTATATGGAATGGGCAGCAGGATATTTTAACTCATCTCGTGCCGGAGATGTAACCGTTAGCTTTGATAAAACCCGCCGTGCATCTAAATACAGTACGAACGATTTCTTTGGAGGCGTAAAATACGAAATTGACTTAACAAAACCATATGGAAGCAGAATTACAAATTTACGCTCTATTCGTACAAACAAACCAATCAAAATGAGCGATGTTATGACGTTGGGAATGAATGCATATAGAATGGAGGCTCTTCAGGCAAAAGGTGGAGCTTTAGAGGGGCGTAAGTTTGAACAAATTTGGTCATCTAAACAAGAGAATGCATTTGGAGAAACAGGCGGAACCATTCGTAACCTTGCTATTACATATTTAAAAGAGGTAAAGAACGGTGTATACACACCAAAAGTTATGCATAATTGGAAAATTACTGGTGTAGATTTACATTCTTCAGAGCATAAGGCGGTAGTTGATCTTGTGAATAAAGGGATTTTAGAAATTCCAAAAACAGAAGACGGAAAATACACAAATATAGCATCTATAAATACGAAAGACTCAATTTCAAAAGAAGAGATTATATTACTCTCACAAAAAGCAAATATTAATCCAAATCAGTTTAATCATGTAAAGACAAAAGGTGAATTTTACAAAAAACTTAGTAGGATTACTAAAAAAATATAAATTATAAAATTTCTTATAGTAATTGTTATTTTAATAACATTAAACCCACTCTTACAATAGTAAAGAGTGGGTTTTTATGTTGTTATTTAGAGGTAAGTATACTTTTATTACAATGAATATAGATAATTAATAACTAACCAATTGGGTGAGCACCTATAAGGACTCTCTTTTATTCAAATTAATGTACATATGTGTTCCGTTCATTATTTATAATATTGACCACAATTTATGTAATTTTGCATAACATTACATAAATTGTGTATTTTCTCTTTTTTTAGACATTAATAGACAGTATACTTTGTACAAGCTTTCTATTTCAAAAATTATACGAGGTGAAATAATGAAAAACAAAAAGACATTAACTAAGGTAGCATTAACAACAGGATTAGCTTTAACAGCTGTGGCACCATATGGGGTAGGTCATGCAGAGGAAACAGATCAACTACAAGTTCAAATTCAGGAGGAATCGTTCCGTTCGGGTGAACTTACACAGCCGTCACAAAAGGCACCAGAAAATGTAGTAAAGGATGCACTTAAGGAGAAAACAGAACAAGCTCTGTCCCAAAAACAAGTCAATGGAGAAGCAGGAGTAGATTATAAAGTCCTTCAAAAACGTGGTTCGTATGATGGAACTACACTTGTGCGTATGCAGCAAACATACGAAGGAAAAGAAGTATATGGACATCAATTAACTGCACACGTAGATAATAAGGGTGTTATTAAAAGTGTTTCAGGTGATAGCGCGCAAAATTTAAAACAAGAAGAATTGAAAAAACCTATTAATCTATCAAAAGATGAAGCAAAACAATATATTTATACGAAATACGGGAACGATATCAAGTTTATTTCTGAGCCAGAAGTTAAAGAGGTTATTTTTGTTGATGAAAATAATGGACAAGCTAAAAATGCATACCAAGTTAAATTTGAAGCTGCAACACCAAACTATGTTTCTGGTACTTATTTAGTAAATGCACAAAATGGTGATATGTTAAAAAATATGGTACAAGAATCTAACTTAAAGGCCAGTGACAAACTAGTTGGAGCTTTAAAGAAAAGTAAACAAAGCAGTCTTACATCATTAACCGGAACAGGAAAAGATGATTTAGGTATTAATCGTTCATTTGGTATCTCTAAACAAAGTAATGGCAAATATGCTCTTGCTGATTATACAAGAGGGCAAGGCATTGAAACATATGATGTGAATTACAGAGATATTACTAAAGAAGAAAGCTATTATCCTGGTACATTAGCGACAAGTACTTCGGCAACATTTAACGATTCAAAAGCAGTAAGTGCTCATTACTTAGCAACAAAAGTATTTGATTTTTATAAAGATAAATACAAGCGTAATAGCTTTGATAATAAGGGACAAAAGGTAGTTTCAGTTGTACACGCTTGGGATTCTGAAGAGACGAATGATCCGAAAAATTGGCAGAATGCATTAAGTGCTAATAATGGAAGTATGCTTGTATATGGCGATCCTATTGTTAAAGCATATGACGTAGCTGGACATGAATTTACACATGCTGTTACTTCTAGCGAATCTAATCTTGAATATTACGGGGAATCCGGTGCGATTAATGAGGCGCTATCTGATATTATGGGAACATCTATTGAGAAATACGTAAATAATGGAAACTTTAACTGGACAATGGGAGAACAAACGGGATCTGTTTTCCGTGATATGGAAAACCCAGCTTCTGTTCCATCTTCACTTGGAGTGCCTTATCCAGATGATTACAGTGAATTTAACGATTTTAATGGATGGGATCAAGGCGGTGTTCATTTTAATTCAAGTATTATTAATAAAGTTGCGTATCTGATTGCAAAAGGCGGAACTCATAACGGAGTAACTGTTAAAGGAATTGGTGAAGATAAAATGTTTGATATTTTCTATTATGCAAATACAGATGAGTTAAACATGACTTCTAATTTCAAAGAATTGAGATCAGCATGTATTCGAGTGGCAACTAATAAATATGGTGCGAATACAGCTGAAGTTCAAGCAGTTCAAAAAGCATTTGATGCAGCAAAAATTAAGTAATTTAGAAATATAGTTATCATTCATATATTAATACATTATGAAAAACAGCTAATGTCATTTTAAGGATATTAGCTGTTTTTTACGTGGCAATGTATCGTTGAAAATAAACTGACTAAGCAATAATGAGGCACTTTATCTGTAAGAAGTTGTGACAAATAAATAAGATTTAAAATATATAAAAACAGAAAATTAATAATATATTGACCTCTTGATAGAAAGTCTATAAAATGAAAGCGATAACAAACGATTGCTTTAAAATGTTTTCTCTGATCTTTTAGTATTTACAAATATATGAAGGCATAAACAAATCTATTTTTTTAAGTACTAATGCAAACGTTTTCGTATTAAAAGGTCATTGAAATACATACGTGAAAATAGCCGATATGGAGGTGAAGTAAAAGAGATTTCTAGATTAATTTAAACAGTGTTATTCAGTGTAAGCATAATAAATCGTTAGTAATATTTGAAGAAAGGGTGTATGTGATGCAAATTACAAAAAGATTAATTAACAAAACAGTTTTATTAATTACTTTAATCGTTATGTTATCATCTGTTTTCTCCTTTCAGAGTGTGAAGGCAGTTTCAAATTCGAAAACAACTGAAATTATCATTCATTACAAAGAAAAGCTTGGAAATACAAAAGACTGGAATCTTTGGTTATGGGGAGAAAATGCAAATGGTACATCTTATCAATTTACTGGTGAAGATGAATTTGGAAAATACGCTAAGATAAAAATAGACGGTGACTATAATCGTGTAGGATTTATAGTTCGAACAAATGAATGGGAAAAAGATGGTGGGGATCGTTGGATTGAAAATATAAAGGACGGTCGTGCTGAAGTATGGATCCTTTCGGGTGATGAAAAAGTATATAACTCTAAGCCTTCATCGGATCTCTCAATTCAAAAAGCAACTATTGATAGTTTCCATGAAATTACTGTAACGACTAATGTCCCGTTTCATATTAAGGAAAAGAAAATTGAAATTGAAGGCATTAAAATTAAGAATATTACTCCTTATGATATAAACAGTGGCGATATTACTAATAAGGTCAAAATAATTACGGAACAGAAAATTGATTTAAAACAAACATACAAAGTTAAAATAGAAAACTTAGCTGATACGAATACTGAAATTGGTAAAGTCATTCATAGCGAAGAATTTGATAATTTATTTTATTATGGTGGTAACGATTTAGGAAATACATATACTCCGCAACATACAAAGTTCCGTTTATGGGCTCCTACTGCAAGCGAAGCGAAGTTAGTTACATATAAAAAATGGAGCGATAAAATAGGTGCTGAAATAAACATGCAACAAGGTGAAAAGGGAACTTGGACATCAGAACTAAAGGGGAACCAAAAAGGGCTCTTTTATACGTATAAGGTCAAAATTGGTGATAAGTGGACTGAAGCGGTTGATCCATATGTGCGTGCTGCTTCTGTAAATGGGGATAAAGGTGCAGTCGTTAATTTAGAAGAAACAAATCCGAAAAAATGGAAAGCAAACAAAAAGCCAAAATTTAAAAATCCGGAAGATGCTATTATTTATGAGTTACATGTACGCGATCTTTCCATTCAACCTGAAAGTGGTATTAAACAGAAAGGGAAGTATTTAGGTGTAACAGAAAAAGGAACAAAAGGGCCAGAAGGTGTAAAAACAGGACTTGATCATATAAAGGATCTCGGTGTTACTCACGTTCAGTTTTTACCGATATTTGATTATGCTTCTGTAAATGAAGAGACTTTAAATGAACCGCAATATAACTGGGGATATGATCCTAAAAATTTCAACGTTCCAGAAGGCTCCTATTCTACAAATCCTTATGAGCCGACTGTGCGAATAACTGAATTAAAGCAAATGGTTCAAACACTACATGATAATAATCTTCGAGTGGTGATGGATGTAGTATATAACCATATGTATAACGCTGCTGAATCTAATTTCCATAAGTTAGTTCCAGGTTATTATTATCGTTACAATGAAGATGGAACATTTGCAAATGGAACCGGTGTAGGAAATGATACTGCTTCAGAAAGAAAAATGATGAGGAAGTTTATGGTAGAGTCCGTCACATATTGGGCAAAAGAATACAATTTAGATGGATTCCGTTTTGATTTAATGGGTATTCATGATTATGAAACGATGAATGAAATACGTAAAGCTGTGAATCAAATTGACCCTTCTATTATACTGCATGGAGAAGGCTGGGATTTAAATACACCTCTTGCAGCTGAGTTGAAAGCAAATCAAAAAAATGCAGAGAAAATGAAAGGGATTGCACATTTCAACGATGATATACGTGATGGATTGAAAGGTAGTGTATTTGAGGAGAAAGAAAATGGATTTGTAAATGGAAAGCAAAACATGGAAGATCGTATTAAAAAAGGCATTACAGCAGGTATTGACTACGATACAAATTCGTCTACTTATCAAGATCCGGAACAGGTACTAACTTATGTGGAAGCGCATGACAATCATACATTATGGGATAAACTTGAGTTGACTAATTCAGGTGATAACGAAGAAGTGCGAAAACAAATGCACAAATTGTCTTCTTCGATTTTATTAACATCACAAGGTATTCCATTTTTACATGCAGGGCAAGAGTTTATGCGGACGAAATACGGTGATCATAATAGTTACAAATCTCCAGACTCAATTAACCAGATGGATTGGCTGCGCCGTGCAACGTTTAATAATGAAGTAGATTATATGAAGGGTTTAATAGAATTACGCAAAAAGTACTCAGCTTTTCGAATGACATCTGCAGAGCAAATAAAAATACACGTATCATTTATTGATGCTCCAAAAAATACTGTAGCTTATATAATAGAGGGGAATAAACATGAATACTTTACAGTGGCTCACAATGCAAATAGAGAAGCTGTTGAAATAACACTTCCATCGAAAGGGCCTTGGAAAGTACTAGTAGATGGCAAGCAGGCGGGAAGTAAACCACTTTATGTTGTCCATGACAATAAAATTAAAGTTCCTGCATTAAGTTCCATTGTTTTAAAATCAGAAAAAACGATTAAATAAAAGCGAAGAGTGTAGAAATAAATACTGAATTGAGCAAAGTTAATAAGGATTGCAAATGAAAAAGCGTAGTAAAAACAACCTTTACTTCGCTTTTAAAATTAATATAGCATAATTTCACATACTGTAATTAAATTACAATTCAATAAAGAACAAACAAAAAGAGAAGAACTCATTAAGGTTCTTCCCTTTTTAATGTTTCATTAGGGGATCTTTCATTTTTTTATTGTGTATGGATTAGCATGACAATGATTTATATATGTAATTGGTTAAAATGAAACATTACAAGTATAAGATTATGTGCTTAGTAATCTCGCGATTTAAGGCACGACATTAGATAAGTGCGGGGAGTTCAATCGATTTTGAATAAAATTAATAGTATCAGCTGCAATTTTTTTACGTTTAAGAACTATCCCAGCATGCCCACATGTATAAATATATCGTGTAGGTCTTTCCAAAGATTCCCACAAGTAGTCTGTATCCTCAGAATACACATATAGATCATGCTTACCTGAAATTAATAAAATATTTTCTTTTTTTACTTTTGGCAATGCTTGACTCGGTTCAGTGATTTTCCAATAATCTATTAAATCATCATACGTAACACCATGATGTTCCAAGTCTTCTCTAATAAATTTACCCGGAATTGTATTCCAAATAGAATAAGAAAGTCGATTTGCATAGAAAATGGATGCTAACACATCAATTTCTTCTTCAACAAGAGAGATTAAGTTAGTAATAAATCCGCCTAAACTAATTCCTATTAGAATCAGGGGCCCATTTTTATTTGTTTTAATCCATTTAATCAAAGCTCGTAAATCAGCTACCGCTTGTTTAGTTGCTTGTACTGTTCGTTCAATATTTGCACTTACCATATACTCTCCACTGAATAAGGATTGATCGGGTTTTCTTTCAAAATGATAGGGTAGAGTGAAATAATACATATTCCACTTCAGGCTGGTCATATGATCGTGGAATATGTTTTTCACACGTTCGTTAGAATCCATTCTCCAACCGTGAACAAAGATAATATGAGGTGCATTTTCATTTTCATGTAAGAATAATTCCCCAGTTACAGAGTCGTTGCGTGAATCACCGGATTGAACCGAGCTTTTATAGTTGAATTGTCCAAGCATGTATTCATTTTCCTGCTTTGAATGCTTAATGTCAAAATGAATATGTGATGGTTTTACTTTATAAAAAGATTCTATGTCCTTTATATTTAATGAAGTGTTAGAAAGGGAAGTAAACTGAAACGCTACACTTCTTTTTTTGTGTAAATCATATAAGGCGTACCGATCAATGAGTTTTGAAAAAATCAAATTAACCTCCTCCAAAGTACATATTGTTTAAAACATAGACAAAATTTATGTTTTAAATTAATTAGGAAATATTCTCTTTTCCTAATAGTAGGTGCTTGAATTATAAAAACAGGTGATAAATTTGCATATTATATTGTAAAGCTTACAATAAATAATTTATACTAAAATTTAAGAAGCAAGTTAATATTCTTATCCATATAAAAGAATGTTAACTTGCTTCTTTTCGTATTAAAAGATGTAATTTCTATGAGGAACAACTTAAATTCCCATATAGATATTCACAAATAGGTTCTCTATACTTATTGTGTGGAAATTATATAATAAATATATTTTTTATGTTACATACATTAAATCAATCTTAACCTCTCTTTTTTCTATAAGTTCCTTAAATTGACTAACTTCTTACCAATATTCAACAACGACTGCGTTTTTGAATTTGTTTTCTAGATTTTCTTGAACAGGTGAAATTTGATTTATCATAAAATCAAGCCATAATCAAAATGGTCTCCCTGTACTGAATGTTAAAATAGTTTGTTGTTCCCGTTTTAATAATATTTGAAAAAGAACTTGTAAGATATTCTACAGGTTCTTTTTATTATAATCGGTTACTTATATCATGGGATAATCACACATAAAAAACGGGACATTACCTAGATGTATGACCTAAATATCGTCCCGTTTACCTACTCTGTATAGTTATTGCAGAATTAAACCTACAATCATAATTAAACTAAATACTATCATCCAACCAAACGCACAATAGCCAAAAACTCTAATCCATTTAGGTAATTGATGCATATTAATTTTATTTGTGGGAACTCCTTGCATAGAAAACATCATTTTTTGATCTCTATCTCTATTATTTTGTTGTTCATACATAATATCATCACCTTTCCAGAACTATTGTGTTTATAGTATATCAGCCTAAATAAAATTATGTACAGAATAAGAGGGGATAACATATATATTATGTGGTGAATTTTATAAATAAAGACATTTAATTGCCATGGTTCTAAGCGCTAATCCGTTATAAATTCTGAAAAAGAGCCCTACATAAATAGGACTCTTTTTCTTCAAACATTAAGTTGCTGGATATACATCAGAACCAAGGTAACGTTCTTTTATAATTTGAAGATGATGAAGCTCATGACCAGCAATGATGTATGCTAATGCACGAACTGTAACTTCAGAATTATTCGCATTTCCTCTTTGTGACCAAGCTTCTTTATCTAAGCTTCTAAGTAAATACAGGGTAGATTGGCGAACAACTATTAAATTCTCAAGAAGATCTTGCATAGATTGCTTATCAAAAGCAGCTTTAAGAACATACATATCATCGTTATAGCCTGGAAGTTCCGCTGTCTCGCCTCGAGCAATAGATAACAAGCGATATGCCATAATACGTTCTGTATCTGCAATATGGCCGATTACTTCTTTTATACTCCATTTAGTAGGAGCGTATCGAAAAAGTCCCTCACTATCAGAAATTCCCTTTAATAAAAGATTTGTTTCCTTCATTTGTTGTTCTAGAATATATATGATATTTCCGTCTGATACCAAGTTGGTATACGTTGCATAATAGGAGTTATATTCACTTACCTTTGGTCTTATTTGCATATGAATCATCCTTTATATTTAATCTTTAAGTACAGCTTATCACAAAATACCTTCGAATTAATCTGAAAATTAGAAATTACAATTAAAAAATTCACCTACTACCTTAGTTGAAATCGTGTACTTTCACATCAATTAACAAACAGAAGAAGGATTTTTGATTTAACTCTTAGAATATCGTTCTATTACGAGTTCTTTGATATGAATTGTTTTTTTGATTACTTTTGATGATTACTAGGAAATATAGAAAGGTTGTGAAATGATTTGATGGGTTATAAAGCGATGCTGTTTGATTTAGATGATACATTACTTGATAGGGATAAAGCAGTAGAGGCATTATTTTTAATTGTTTTAGAAAAGTGTTATGAAAATGTAGATGGTGCGGCTAAAAGCAACATGTTACAGAAATTCAAAGAATACGATAAAAGAGAATATGGCATAAGTAATAAAACGACAGTTTTAGAATCATTGTTTGATGAATTCACGCCAAGGTATAGATTGCCACGCAATTACATCCAAGATTTTTGGAATAATAATTTCCCTAGATGTTTTTCAATAGACCAAAATACTATTCATTTCTTAAATCAAATAAAGAAGCACTGTAAAGTTGGAATTATAACAAATGGCTCAACTCAGAGGCAAAAAGCTAAAATATTTAACACGAATTTAAATAAGTATTTTGAAACAATCATTATTTCTGAAGAAGTGGGATTTAGTAAACCTGATAAACGTATATTCGAACTAGCATTAAATAAGTTAAATTTACAACCGGAAAATACTTTATTTGTCGGGGATGACTTAGAAAAGGATATTGCTGGTCCTCAAAATGCAAATATAAAAGGTGTGTGGTTTAACCCTCAGAAAATCAAGAATACTACCAAAATACAACCATATGCCGAGATTAACACTTTGGATAGTTTGTTAAGTTATGTTACTCCACAATATTTTTATAACAAGTAAAAGTAATCCCATATATATATTAAAAAATATAAAAAAGAGAAACTATCATTAATTTCATTGACCGTATTAGTAATAAAAAATAGATATTTACAACAAAAAATAGAGGCAATTTTAATAGCTGTGGCTAATTTAATCTATGATTAATACGAAGTTTTGTAAAACAATTTTACTCATACTGTGTAAATTATAAAGGGGTGGTGTATAGTGATAATAAAGTTATTGAATTTTGATTAAAAAAGATAAGAGCCTTACTACATTCTATATGCAGCAAGGCTCTTTAAAGTTGTTTCAAATTATATCCATCTGCTTATGTAATGCTTAAAAAATGAATAATAAAGTTGTTAATTTCTTATTAAACTAACGCCCCCGTTAGTTTAAGTGTAACTCTTCACAATTATTTGATATTATATAGATAAATAGAAATATAAATCAGAATTTAGTTTATAGTTATAAAAATAAGTTATTTATACCCTTATAATTCTTCAGAAAGGAGAGTGTATGAAAAATACTATTGTTTTTGTATTAACGATATTTATATTATTCTCAGGATTCGCAACACAAAGTTATGCGTTGTCAGATTCGAAATCTGTGGCAATACAAGCATTGCTAGATGATGCCTGTCGTACGTCAGGTGTGCCTGGAATGTCACTCTCAATACTTGCTGATGGTGAAGTGTTCTACTTTTCTTCTGGGTATGCAGATCTTGAAAAGGGACTGTCTGCAAGTGAAAATACACTCTATGAGTTGGCCTCGGTGAGTAAAGCTTTTACTGGTATGGGGATTTTGCTATTGGAAGAGCAAGGGCTGCTATCAATGACTGACCCTATCCAAAAATATTTACCTTGGTTTACGTTAAAGTATCAAGGTAAACCTGTTGATATGCAAAACCTTACACTAAATAACTTTCTTCACCATACCAGCGGCCTAACAAATATTAGACATCTTCAAAATATTCCACAAGGTAATACGCCTGATATGTTGCAAAAGACTGTGGAAACGCTGGTAGATGCAGAATTGGCGTTCTCTCCTGGTGAACAATATAACTATGGAACCGTTAATTATGACGTATTGGGTTTGGTTATTGAGATTGTATCACGACAAAGCTATGAAGACTTTATGAAGGAGCAAGTATTTCTACCCTTAGGTCTTCACCAGACGTATGTTTATAAAGAAGATGCTCAAGCCACTGGACAGTTAGCACAGGGTTACCGTTCTTCCTTTTTTATAACAACTCCATTTAACGCTCCGTATTATACCGGGAATAAACCTGCCGGCTATATCATTTCTAATACAAAAGATATGGCGCGTTGGATGGGCATACAGATGGGTATCGTGCAGGACATACCCGAAATATTTCACAGGGCCATCGAAAAATCACATAGAGGTGATATGTCTGTTTCGGCTGTCAATGATATGTATTATGCGGCAGGTTGGTCGGTAAACGTCGAACAAACGTTTATAGAACACACTGGGGGTAATCCAAATTTTAGTACCAAAGTAGCCATACTGCCAAATGAAAGAACAGCCATCTGCTTACTGAGCAACGGCGCAAATACCAATATAAACCTGGTACTACAAGTTAAAAATATATTAAACGGCAATCTAACTCAGTCATATGAGATAAGTGGCACACAGCTTTTGGACATCATTTTGTCGTCTACCACAATTATTCTTTGCCTATTAGCCGTTCTGTTATTTTTCTTAGGATTAAGAAAAGGGAAAACGAATGAGCAGCAGCCAATGACAAAAAAGAGAACAATCGTAACAATTATTTTCCTAATCGCTACTATTGCCCAGTGTATAATGTTTTTTGCCTTCGATTGGTCAACGATACTTATTTGGCAAACATATAGTGTTCTTACAGCTTTAATTTCGTCAACATTATTAACAGCAAGCATTACTTGGTTTGTATATACTCACCGATTAGATGCCTCGGTCCGAAAATAAGTACAATGTTAAGTAAATAAATCTTAATTTATCGATATCCTTAATTTAAAAAACAGAAGACACTTCTCCTAGTTAAACCCACTTGCTATTTCTTCCACTAACCTGCCTCGTTAGTAGAAGAAGGATTTTTAAACTACTATATTATTTTTTAAATGACTTTATTGTAAATTAAACAACTTTATTATCTCTGTACAGGTGGGACTATGGAAATAAAGAAAGTAGTAATCGATGGAATCAATATTGCGGTCATTAGAAACGATAAGGTATTAATATCGGATGTTCAGTCTGCATTAGATACTATGGCAACAGTTCAAAATGAGGTAGATGCGAAACATATTATTATCCATAAATCTTTAATAAGTGAAGATTTCTTTGACCTAAAAACACGGCTTGCGGGTGATATCCTTCAAAAGTTTATAAACTATAAGGTAAAGATTGCTATTGTTGGAGATTTCTCTATGTATACTAGTAAAAGCTTAAAAGATTTTATTTATGAATGTAATAAAGGAAATGACATTTTTTACTTAGCAACTGAACAACAAGCAATTGAAAAACTAAGTACATTAAAGTAATAATTATATCCTGCTAAATTCCCCCATTTCACTTAGTTCATAATTATATACGATATAGAAGAACTGATGTTTGTGGTAAACTAAGAGATGAATAAAGGGGGAGTTTTTTTGAACAATTTTAATATTATAATCCAAAATTTAAATAATATAGTTTACAAACCTAACAACTTAATGATTACGAATCTAAAAGAAGAAAAGCAAAACGCAGAATATGCCGGATGTTTATTCCACTTAAATAACAAAACCATTCGTTTTAGAAAATCAAAAGTTACACCTAATAAAATTGGTCAATTTGTTTCTTTTTGGGAGAAAGATGAAAATATGCGAAATAGAGCTTTCTCTTATGAAGCTGCTCCTGATTTATTAGTAATCACTTGTATTGCTGATAATAAACTAGGGCAATTTATTTTTCCTAAAGAGATTCTTCTTAAAGAAAAAATATTGAGAACACAAAGTCAAACAGGGAAAATGGCAATGAGGATTTATCCTGTTTGGGATACCACTGTTAGTAATCAAGCTAAAAAGAGCCAAACGTGGCAACTTCAATATTTTGTTGATTTAAGTGATAGTAATAATTTGCCTATAGATAAACTATTAAATTTATATTCGTAGCTTTTGATTTGCCACAAAAAGAAGCAATTACAGAAAAGACATTTGTAATGACGCCTTCTATTAATTTACCTCGTGAATCGTAATTTTTGTACCGGTACAGTTAAATGAAATGTACATTGTTACAGTGCCCCTTAAAATTTACAATCAGCATATATTATTTAAACTTATAAATTTTTAAGGGGTGCTAAATATGACAAGTTTACAAGATCAGCTTTTCACAAGATTAAATCTTAAAAAACGTAATGATGTAACGTTTGAAGAATTACCTACCATACTCTTTTCGTTTGCGCATACTATACCATTTGAGAATTTAGATGTTATAGCACGAAATACGAATCAAATCTCTCTGGAAAACTTACGAGAGAAAATTTTAACTAGTTCCCGTGGTGGACTTTGCTACGAATTAAATACTCTTTTTTACTATTTCTTAAGAGACTGTGGCTATGATGTACAACTGGCATTAGGTACGGTGTATAAAAACGATATAAATGCATGGGCACTTGAGGATGGCCATATAACAATTATTTTAACTTATGATAATGTACAGTATTTAATTGATATAGGTATAGCTTCGTTAGTACCTCTTGTTCCTGTACCTTTTACTGGCGAGTCGGTTTCTTCAAAAAATGGTTCGTACCGGGTGAGACAAAAAGATACGAATAAAGGAAATTATGTTTTAGAAAGAATAGATGCTGCTGGAGAATGGAAAGTTTGTCATGCTTTTTATAAACATATTATTGATGAGATAGTAGTAAATGATGTTCAAAGAAGAGTGATAGAAGATGAGAAGTCTATTTTTAATAAAGGACCAATTACAGTAAAGTTGACGAACTCTGGCCATATTTCATTAACGAATACAAGTTTAACCGAAATTATTCATGGGGAAAAAACTAAGCGTGAAATTACAGAAGATCAATATAAAGAGTTTTTATATACTTTATTTGCTATTAAGTTATGAATAATAAAGATAGCCGGTTCTTATTCAGAAGCGGCTATCTTTATTATTTTTGGTGTAAATGGTTTTCTTCTAATATGTTTCGGAAACTGCGGTATAGTTAATGTTTTTAATGTTTCCTCAGCTTCTTCATATGTATGAAAAATTGGTTCTTTTCCATCATCCCCTTGTAAAACTAGCCCTTCATCTCGGATTACATATGGCATAAAACCACCCCATCTAGTAAAGAATTATGTTCTTTTGCAGCAGAATAATACGATTTAAAGTTTGATTTTCTTAATACATATAATACACTAGAACAGTACGAAAAAGTATGTACAATGAATTTTGAATGTAAAGGAAGATTATTATGTCAGTTATTGATAAATTGAAACTTAATAAGTATACAAATATGGTCGTTATTAACGAACCAAGTGATTATGACATTTTTACAGGTAAAGAAACTGCATTCTCAAAAGGACACGATGCTATCTTTATATTTGTAGAAACGCTTGATGAAATGGTGAAACAAACGAATTTTATTATTAGTAATGAAGAATTACTAATTGAAAAAGGTTACGTATTCTTCGCATATCCGAAAAAAGGTAATGCGCGTTATAGTACGTTTATTCACCGTGATGAGATGTTTCCGGCATTAAACGTTGGAGAAGATGGTTATGTGGGAGAAAGCGATATTAAATTTGCACGAATGGTAAGTATGGATGAAGTCTTTACTGTTGTTGGTTTAAAACGTGAAAAGAAAAAAACAACAAAAACATCTGCTATGAGTCAATGTGTTGCCGATTATGCAGATCGAATTAAAGATGTTGAAGCATTATTAGCTACTCATCCGAATGAACTTAAGTTTTATCAAAGTTTAACGCCTGGATACCAAAAAGATTGGGCACGTAATCTTTTTTCTGTGAAACAAGAAAAAACTCGTGAAAAACGTCTAGAGAAAATGATAGAAATCCTTTCACAAGGCTATAAAACAATTGAATTATTCCGTAAGAAGAAAAAATAATGATTAAGGAAGTCACAATGCTGCAACAATTAATTGTGATGAGTACATTGAAAAAAGCATTCCTTCCATTATACTAAGGAATGTTCTTATATTTATATAATTAGCAAAAGAGAAAAGGTGTTTGAAATGAAATCGTATATTGTAGTTGGATCTGGAATTTTAGGAGCGTCTACTGCTTATCATCTTGCTAAAACAGGTGCGAATGTTACTATTGTGGATCGCCAACAATTAGGGCAAGCAACTGATGCAGGAGCAGGAATTGTATGTCCATGGTTATCACAGCGTCGTAATAAAGCATGGTATAAAATTGTTAAAGGCGGTGCACGTTACTATTCTTCGTTAATTCAGCAATTAGAAGAAGACGGTGAAACTGACACAGGATATAATCGTGTAGGTGCAATTAGTTTACATACTGACGAGAAAAAGTTAGATCAAATGGAAGAGCGAGCTTATAAACGACGTGAAGATGCCCCGGAGATTGGTGAAATCACTCGCTTATCAGCTGAAGAAACAAAAAAATTATTCCCAGCATTATCAGACGAATATAGTTCTGTTCATATTAGTGGTGCTGCACGAGTAAATGGGAGATTATTACGCAATGCATTAATAAGTGCTGCGAAAAAACATGGTGCAACTTTCATAAAAGGCGATGCTATATTAGTCCATGAAGGAAATCATATTACGGGAGTTACAGTAAACGATGAAACAATTTTAGCAGAAAAGGTTATTGTAACTGCAGGCGCATGGGCGAATGAAATCTTGAAACCATTAGGAATTAATTTCTTAGTTACATTCCAAAAAGGACAAATTGTTCATTTGCAAATCGAGAATACAGCCACAGAAAATATGCCAGTTGTTATGCCACCGAACGATCAATATATTTTAACGTTTGACAATGGGCATGTCGTAATTGGTGCAACACATGAGAATGATACTGGTTTTGATCATCGTGTAACAGCAGGTGGTTTACATGAAGTATTCCATAAGGCATTAACAGTTGCGCCTGGCTTAGAAAATGCTACAATGCTTGAAACGAGAGTTGGATTCAGACCATTTACACCAGGATTCTTACCTGTTATCGGACCGCTACCTAACTTTGAAGGAATTCTCGTTGCGAATGGATTAGGGGCTTCAGGTTTAACAGCTGGTCCATATTTAGGAGCGGAACTTGCTAAACTAGCGCTCGGACAAACGATTGAATTAGATTTAAATGATTATGATGTTGCTGGCGCAATTGAATAATATAGGGTACTGCTAACATTTAGGAAAAACCATGCTAAACAAATTCGACAAGAAATAATCAGTTTTTCCTCTGTTAAGAGTAAGCCTGTTTATGAAAAATAAAATTATTTAAAAATAGAGGGCCGACATTATAAACCTGCATTAATAATGTAGAATTGTGATGGCGGCTCTTTATTCATATTGATTTAAAACGTATTTTCGAGAGGAGGTTAAGTAATGAGAGCGCCATATCAAGTATTGATATTTCCTTATATAAAAACTGCCGATTCTATTCAATATGCCATTTTTAACCGAAGTGATTATGGTTATTGGCAAGGAATAGCTGGTGGCGGAGAAGACGGTGAGATTCCTATTGAATCAGCAAAACGGGAAGCGTTTGAAGAGGCTCGTATTACAAGAGAATGTCCATATATACAATTAGATTCTGTGTCTTCACTATCAGTAGAAGATGTAGTTGGAGGATTCCTTTGGGGAGAAGAGGTTTATGTAATAAAAGAATTTTCTTTTGGAGTTAAAGTCCCTACAAAAAACATATCATTATCTAAAGAACACTTCAATTATAAATGGTTATGCTTTGAGGAAGCAGTAACGTTTTTGAAATGGGATAGCAACAAAACAGCATTGTGGGAATTAAACAAAAGACTATTAAAACAATAAAAGTTTTAGCTAACAAAGATAGTAGTGGAACAAGAATTGAACCATTAACAAACCTTTGCTACACTTCTAAACAATGTTTTATAGATTTGGCATGGGTAATGAACGAAGAGAACTTGTACTAAGAAAAGCCCTATACAGTTGACTCTGAAAAAATGAAAATAATTAGAAATATTTTTATATCGTACGGTTTTTGGCTATGAATAACGGAATAAATATTAAGTATTCAACAGTTTAAATAAAACGAGTTAGCTTTTTATTTTAAGAAGAAAGATGACTCGTTTTATGCTAAAATTCGCTTAGTGTATATTTTCGTTAAAATGTGGGTGGGCCCCCTTTTAGCAAAACCGGAGTGGGAATGATGAGTATAAATAGTTTTGTGGGATTGATAAATGACGAATTATTAAAAGAGGTAAGTATCAGAAGTGAGGATGAATTCGAGCCTGTAGTAGTTAAAGATATTCCTAGACTTTGGAAGTGTTTAGGAACAGGTAATTATGCCGCAGTATTCATGCACAGAGAGTACAAAGATTGGGTAGTGAAAATTTACGTGCGAGAAGGAGAAGGAATTGAAAAAGAGTCAGAAGTATACCGAAGAATTGGAAATCATCCTTCTTATTCAAAGCTTATATATAAAGGAGAAAATTTCATAGTATTGAAACGTTTAAAAGAAATTACCTTATACGATGCTATTCATAAGGGTATTAAAATTCCTAAGCAAGTAATACTTGATATTAATGAGGCTTTAGAGTATGCGAGGGAACAAGGGTTAACTCCTTGTGATGTTCACGGGAAAAATGTGATGATGGAAAAAGGAAGGGGATATGTAGTCGATGTATCTGATTTCTTAAAAACAAAAGAAGATAGTAAGTGGAGAGACCTAGAAAAGGCATATTTCACCTTTTATTTTCCTTTCATATATAAATTACCTTTCCCGGTTAAAATACCGTATTTTATGTTAAACATTGTTAGACGTTCGTATAGAAAATATAAGAAGCTTAAAAAGAAATTCAAATTGTAAAAGGACCACATACTTATCTTTAAGTTAGATAAGTGAATCAATAGTAAAATTAGTACTGTATATTTCAGATATGTCTAATATGTACGGTACTAATTTTATAACTTCATGAAGTAATCAGTAGGCTTTATTTTCTTCTTCAAACTCTTTATTCTTTTTCTCTAACTTTTCAATTATTGACTTTAATGTAAAATCAGCGGTAGTCTTTGACAAAAAAATAAAGTACTAGATTGCTGCTGGTTAACTAGACTAGCGTAATCACTTATCACTTATCATTGTTTCACATTCATTATTTTATCTTCCATATCCTTATCCCGAGTATTGGTATAAGCGACATAACTGTATTCTATTTTGCTCATTTTTAGCTCCGTGTTATGTTTAGTCTGCTCCTCTCTCTTTGACGAACATCCATAATCCAATTGCAAAGAAAAACAAAATATAGGTGATATCTATCGCTAACGACATAAGTAAGCCAACTAATTCCGATTTATATTGTGACGTGCTCCAATAGACACTTAAATCATCATGATGAATGAATAGAATGTGTGTCCATGATGTAGATAAGAGACTACCTCCAAATATCATTTGTAAAAAGTATAGCACTAAGCTACTGCCTACTGCGATAGCAGCTGATCTCGTCCACACGCCAATCAAGGATGCTAGACTTGCATATAGGCAACATTGCAATGCGATTGCTCCAATAGAATATATAACATCCGTCATGTCGCCCCATTGTATGTTTTGGGGAGCCATCAGAAGATTCGCTAACAAAGAAACAATGCATATATTAACAATACCCGTAATGATGAGCAAAATCATCGCAGCAATTTTTGCAACATACAACCGTGAGCGCGAGGACGTATGCAGGAACAGTTGTTTCAAAGTTCCATATTGATACTCATCCGTCCAAATAAGAGGTGACAAAACAATCGCCCAAGGTAGAATAACAAGCATTCCCGATAGGCCAAGCAAAGCATTTACTATTTGAGCCACCGTATCATCAGCCTTGAGATCACTGGTGTATGCCCAAGATAACAGTACCGTCATCACAATAAAACCAATGTGTGAAAGAATAAAGATTCTTTTATTCACTATCTTCAAACATTCATTCCATAACAACTTAACTCACCTCACCACGCGCAGTTGTCCATTTTAAAAACTTATCCTCTAAACTCGTATGTGTCGACAACACCCGATGAACTTCCACCCCGGCAGCACACAATGCTCGAATCAACATTGGAACTTGCCCTTCATCAATAGCTACTGTTATAGTATGCACACCGTTAGATAATTTCTCTGTCTGCATATAATCCAATGCATGATGATCTTCCCCAAACAAGTTAACCAAAACTTCGCTTGTAAGCTCAACATTATCAATGTGAAGAGTGATACAGAATTTCCCATCATTTAAGCCATCATCAATCCTTTGCTCTGTCACTAAGCAGCCATTCTGCATAATAACCACTCGACGTGCCATCTGCTCAATCTCAGACAGTTGATGACTGGAAATCACAATTGCTACGCCCAAATCTGTCGCAATTCTATTTAAATAGTTCCGGGTTTCACGGACACCAGCAGGATCAAGTGCATTCATCGGCTCATCTAACACAAGCAACTTTGGCTTTCGCAGTAGTGCTTGTGCAATTCCCAAGCGTTGTTTCATTCCCATGGAATACGTGCCTACTCGCTGATCAAGCGCATGTTCTATGCCGGTTAGACTGGCTACCTCCAGCAACCAGTCCTTACTTGCATTTTTGTGCAAACGCTGATATTGTCGTAAATTTTCATACCCACTCAAATAAGGATAGAATGCAGGTGCTTCAATCACAGCCCCTACATTGAGGATTGCTTTAGAAAACTGACTTTTAATACTGTAACCTGCAATTTGCACGTCCCCGGCACTTATTGTGCTTAGACCAACTATCATCTTCATCGTGGTTGTCTTGCCTGCTCCGTTCGCACCAAGTAGTCCAATAATTTCTCCCGCTACCATATCGAACGATATGTCTTGTACAATCAACTTGCCCTTGATTTCTTTCGTTAGGTGTTGCACCGATAGTACTGTTTTCAATAGTCCCACTCCTTACAATATAAGTACAATCCCATTTCATGAATTCATTAAGAACAGCCTGTAAAGAAAAATCAGATTTGTCGCAACCGCACCTTTTGATTGATAAAATTTCGTTAAACCTTTTACTTCATTAACACTCATTTTCATATCATCTTATTTGTTTTCTTCTTATCCTTACTATAGAAAAAATTGGCGAATGAAACGAGTGATTTCCCTTACAAAATAGTTCGTTATCTTACAGTTTTGTCATTTTTCACATCATTTTGTGATACCTGGGATACTATCCACATCGTCATCAACTTAAGAAATTGATTCTTCCCCAAAACGGAAAAACGAGCCGAATTCTCATAAATAATTGTGAAAATGTAAAGTTCTCGTTAAGGGGGTGTCTTAAAATCTTAGCTTACTGGGCATATGGTGCTACCTCAAAATATAAAAAGATTAGGAGTGAATCCTAATCTTTTTATTTATACATATTTTTGTTAGTTATATCACTATCAATTCCAAAACGGGATATTTTGAATAAATGAAACCGTTAAAATAAGTGTTGATACGGAACCAGCAGTTACTAAAGTTACTATTTTTCGTCCATTCTGTTCTTTTGAAGGTTTTATAAGTTCTGTAATTAACAAAATCCATATTATGATAGATACTATTGAAATAATATTTATAGACATATGTAACACATCCCTTCGTGTTTTTACATAAATATTTCTGCTTTTATAAAATAAAAGCAATTTAACAAGAAAATATGTAACGCATTACAAATCAATATTTTCCCGTTAAACCACCTTTTTTAAATAGAAATACGACTGATAAAACGATAACAACAGCCTTCAAACTGCCCCAATATGGATAAATAGCATGATCTGTTAGACTAGCATATTGAAAAATATTCTCTAAACCGAAAATTCCTATCATGACTGCTAAAATGAATGAAGCTGATCCATACGTCCCGTTATGATAGAGGGTAAATAAATAGACTGCGAAAATTAGTGGTAAGATGATTTGTAGTACGATTATCATAGTTCGTCCCCCATATTATTTATAATTATATTATATACAAAATTGTAATAAAAAGGAATGCGACTTATTTGATACTAACAAAACTACTCTAATCATATTCTTCTATAAAAAGAAGAAAAAGGGGTGTACAGTTAATTGACAAAAGTTAAAGTTAGTTTACGACCCATTGTTCATAATATAAATTTACCAACCGTATTGAAAACAACAATACTTCCAGGCGAATCGACCGAAAGACTATTTATCGCAACCCAATTAGGAGAGATTTTTTACATAGGGAATGGAGTTATAAAGATATTTTTAGATATTCGTCACCTAATTATTAAATTAGGTACATTTGAAGAAGGTGTTTCTAGTAGCGGTTATGATGAACGCGGATTGCTTGGACTTGCGTTCCATCCACAATTTTATCAAAATGGGTTATTTTATCTTCATTATTCAGTAGCTGGAACTCAAGGACCAGGTGCATTTTCTGAGCAATTTAAACCGAATCCTTGTGACCCTAAAACGTTAAATTTAAAGTGGGTTAATAGAAATACGCAATATGATCACATTGATACAGTAGAAGAATGGACTTTACAATCTAATGGTCAAGCTCAAAAGCGACGAACATTACTGAATGTAAGAAGACCATTTTTTAATCATAACGGAGTCAATAGTTTAAACTTTTCACCTGAGACTGGAAAACTTGTTTTTACAAATGGAGATGGCGGATCAGGTTATGATCCATTTAATTTAAGCCAAGATGATTTAGAAATAGCAGGTAAAATAATTGAAATCGATGTAAGTAAAAATACATTTATAAATAACCCTCCTGTAGTTACACGCTTTAATGAACTCCCTTTATCTATACAAGAAACACTTACAGTAATTGCAAAAGGAGTACGTAATATAACCGGCATTTCATTTCAAAGGTTTTATAATCAATATATCAAATACGCCGGAAATGTCGGACAAGATATTGTAGAGTCTATTTTTTCATTTGTTCAATATAAACCTATACCGGTTACAGAACTTGTTCAAATGCATTTTATGAGGTTAACTCCCAATCAAGATGGGGTTATCAATTTTGGGTGGCGAGGATGGGAAGGGGATTTACCTACTTCTTTTATACGACATTGTTCTGAGAATCAGACTTTGGATGAGAGAACAATGGTTTATTATGATGAAACAATACAAACTTCAGTCAAGCGTATTCTGCCTCTACTTAGTTATTTTCATAAAGATTCTAGAACAGATAAGTTTGGAGGAACTTCACTTACAGGAGTTCAGCCATATATGGGAAATGCAATTCCAAATTTAACAGGTAGCGTAGTGTTTACTGACCTTGCTAAGAAAGAAGATTCTCGACCGCCAGTTAAAGGTGTTTTAGCCTATACTAGAGCAGGTACAGACGGTAAACATGCTGACTTTCATGCTATTGAAACCAATTATGATTTTGGTACGCAAGCAGCTTATTATATGAGTTTAGGAACAAATTTGAATCAAACTAAATTATATTTAGGAGTTTACGGTTCTATGAAAGTAACTGATTTTAATAAAGGTACCATTTTTGAAATTATTCCCTGATACGATACACACTCGTAGTTTAATAATCCAAGGAATTTATATTGTTTCAAAACGCACAATTTATCCCCCTAAAAGTCTTTTATTATATAGTAATTCATAACAAGTAGAAAGCAGCTCATAAACCACTAGTGTATGAATAATATAGAAAGTAATGAATGCGGCATCTTTAGGGGGAGATATTGATGAATTGGTTTGTACGTTATTGGTATCAACTGATGATAGAACATGATACGAGCTTTGTTCATAAAAGAAAATTGTCCCTTGCGAATAAGTTAGTACTTACAGCTTTGATGAGTACATTAGCCACCATGTTTCAAGCAGCTGGGAACTTAGTTCCTGGTATAGGTTTGCTCATTAGTCCATTTTCGACATTACCGATTTTTTTTGCTATTTTCTATTCTATTCGTGAGGGAATACTTTCTTATATTCTTACTATTTTTCTATTATTTATTATTGAGCCAAGTGAACTAATTGTCTTTCCTTTTACTACAGGCTTATTAGGTCTAGCCTTAGGAGTATCTTTTTTAAAATTAAAGAGGAGAATTTGGATTGTTTCCTTTTCAGCAACTTGTCTAATTATTGGTATTATGATTGTTCTCGATGTTTTCCGTTTTCCGGTACTTGGTCCTGCTGTTCATACAACTATGGATATAAAAATTATTTTATCAATATCTATAATGAGCTTTCTATACTGTTGGATTTATGCAGGTTTTTGCAGAATAATGATGAATAGATTATATAAAGTGTTGTATTAACAATGGCATAATGAGGATTGGAGATTGAATTCATGACTAACGTTGCAGTTAGAAGACCGAATTTGAATGATGTAGATGAACTATATTTATTTTTCCGTATCGTTATTACGAATACATACAAAAATGAAGGATTGTCACAATCATTGGATGACATAGAAAATGAAATTAACTCAAAAAAGCAGTATTTGAAAAGTGATTTTGATAGTAACGGAGAAGGTCGTTACTTTTTATTAGCAATTGATACAAGTAACGATAAAATCATTGGAACAATCGAAATCGGTCCAGCAAGTACATTGATTAATAGTTGTACAGGTGGTGTACTTAAAAATTTGTATGAAATAGGAACTGTATTCATACTTCCGGAGTATCAGAGAAAGGGAATAGGGAGTTTATTACTACATACAATGTTTCTTACATTACTTAGCAGAGGGATAACAGAATATTGTTTAGATAGTGGATATAAAAATGCGCAAAGTATATGGACGAAAAAGTTTGGAAAACCTAGCTATGTATTGAAAGATTACTGGGGAGAATCCAGCGATCATATGATTTGGAAGAAAAGTTTACATGATACACCTATAATATTTGAATTATAAAATGAAATATGCCTCTGAACATAGCTTTTCTTACTTATGTATGCTATTATTTATCTTTATAATAAAAGAGGACGTGAATGAACTTGATTAAAATTAATATTCCTGAAGCTGATGTTTCAATTACTGAACGTAAACAAGTTATTAAAGGAGACGAGCCAATCATTACTCCAATTAATGGATTTATCGATTTCCACTTGTTCCCTAGAGATAAAGGCGGCATTTTTATGTTTTACAATATTAATGACGAACTTCTTTTCGTAGGTAAAGCTCGTAAAATTAGACAACGTATTAAGAAGCATTTTGAAGATAATGTTTCACCAATTAAAAATCACCGTGATGAAGTATACCGCATTGATGCATGTATCGTAGAAGATCCAACAGAAAGAGAAATTTACGAAACATATATCATTAATGAATACAAAGCGAAATATAACGTTGATAAAGTATTTTACAAATAATCAACATTAATAAAAAGCAATCCTAGCTAATATGCCAGGATTGTTTTTTATTTAGATTTATTCTTCATATCTTTCTCCTTTTTTCAAATGATTAGCAGCAACAAAACAGATTACACCTATAAATATAAGTACAATACCAACCGTTTTATGTTTCCCCTCAAAGAAAGGAATATCTGAAATAACATTTGTCATACATAGTCCTAAAAATACAAGGATAGGGCCCACCCAAAGTAATACATTACCGAATTTTGTGTACTTCCACATAATAACCCTCCTTAACCCTCTTTACATATATATCCATAAATGAAAAGTAAATTCATAGAGAAATATAGTTTTTTTCATATCGAAAATTTAACCCTCATATATTGGTACAAGCAAAAGAGAAAGGAGACCATCATGAATTGGTTAGAAGCTTTCATACTAGGTATAATTCAAGGTTTAACAGAATTTTTACCAATCAGTAGTACCGGACATCTTTATTTAGGAAGGCATTTGTTCCGATTAGATGAGGCTGGCTTATTTTTAGATACGATGCTGCATATTGGGACTTTACTTGCGGTTTTTATTTATTACAAAAAAGAATTTATATATTTAATTAAAAACCCATTTTCAAAGCTCATGTTATTACTTATCGTTGGGACAATACCCGCAGTTGTTATTGGTTTATTGTTTAAAGACTTCTTTGAAGATATTTCAAAAACAGGAATCACGATCGGTTGGGAGTTTTTAGTGACCGGATTCTTTCTCTACATGGCAGATAAACAAAAGAATGGTCGTAAAAAAATGGATGACATAACATATAAAGACGCATTAATTATCGGTTCATTTCAAGCTGCTGCTATTTTTCCAGCCATTTCCCGTTCTGGAATGACAATTGTCGCTGCATTATGGAGAAAATTAGACCGTGAAACTGCTGCTTACTTTTCTTTTTTACTATCGACACCAGCCATTGTTGGAGCTATCATTTTGCAATTTGTAGACGTTTTTCAAGGGAAAGCAGAATCTATTTCTAGTACATCTTTAATTGTCGGAACGTTATCAGCAGCATTTTTTGGATACATAGCCGTTTCATGGATGATTCAATATTTAAAACGTCACTCTTTAAAAGTATTCGCGTATTACGTATGGGGATTAGGTATTTTAATTTTAATGTTGCAATTTACTGATGTATTTTAAGTATAATGATAAAGAAGTTAATTAGTTTAAGATCCTGTTTCATTCATACAAGGCAGGATCTCTTTTTATTAAGGGGGAAAATATGTTTAATAAGGCTATCGTTATTGGTGGAAGTATAGCAGGAAAGTTTGCAGCAAAAGCATTATCAACTTCTTTTAAAGAAGTAATCATTATAGAAGCTGGTGAAAGGTGGGATGGAAAGTCTTCGAGAAAAAGAGTTCCACAAAGTAATCATCCTCACGTGTTATTAAAAGGTGGAGAAAACGCAATTGAAGAATTGTTTCCTACTATTACGAATGAATTAATAGAAGCAGGTAGTATCGTAAATAACTTTACTCGTGATTTAAAATGGCATCAATTTGGTTTATGGAAACAGCCATTCATAGGGGAAGTACATATGATTCAACAAAGTCGTCCTTTGCTAGAATGGCATATTCAAAAACGAATACATCAAATTTCAAATATTACTATTAAATATGAAACATTGGTTAAAGGGTTATTGGTAGATGCAAAGCTTAACAAAGTGTGTGGAGTAAAAGTTAAATATTTAGAGACAGACATACAAGAAGAAGTTCATGCAGACCTTGTAGTTGATGCGAGTGGATTTGGCTCAAAAAGTATAGAGTGGTTACGAGAATACGAAATTGAAGTACAAGAAGAGAAAGTTCGTATTGATTTATTTTACGCAACGAAAATGTTCAAACTTAAAGAAAATGAGAAATTAGACTGTTGTAATATGTTAATGTCTCCGAGTTTCCCTGATAACCCTTATGGCGTTCTTATTCAAACGATAGAAGATAATCGTTATTTTGTTACTTTCAGTGGATACGCAAACGAGAAAGCACCACAAACAGATGATGAGTTTTATGATTTTGCTGAAAACCTATCAATTTCTAATGTTACAGACTTCCTAAACAAGGCTGAGGGAATTACTGATATAAAGACATACAAAATTCCTTATCAAGTACGCCGGCGATTTGATTTAGTGAATAATGTACCAGAAGGCTTATTAGTTGTTGGAGATGCGCAATGTCGTTTTGATCCCGTTTTCGGCCAAGGCGTATCAGTTGCTGCTATGGAGGCTCACCAGTTGCAATTACTTCTGCAAGGTAGAAAACAACTTGATAAAACATTTACACAACAATTTTATAAAAAGGCAGCTACTATAATAGAAACCCCATGGGATATGACAACAACGGAAATATCACGTCATCCGCAACTAAAGAGAGAATTAACTACAAAACAAAAATTTCAGCTATGGTATACGAAACAAATATATCGACTATCCGCAAGTAATTCTGATGTTTATATTCGGTTAGTACGAGTTATGAATTTAATTCGTAGTCCATTTCATCTTTTTCATCCGAAAGTGCTACTATCTGTATTACTTAATCGAAAGTAATAGCAGGAATATAATTGATTAAAAAAGAATGTATAACAGTTAGTAAATCTAGAAGGAGAATACGGGATGGAAATATACATAGAGCAACTAAAGAAACAAGATGCTAAGGATTTATTTACGTTTGAACTTACGAATAAATCTTTTTTTGAAACAATGGTACCAAATCGTGGCTCAAAATATTTTGAATTTGAATATTTCCAAAAACTACTAGACGATTTATTAATAGAACAAGCAGATGGAGATTCTTATTTTTATTTAATTCGTAATGAAGAAAAAGAAATTGTAGGGCGAATTAATTTAGTAGATATAGATACGGAAACTCGAATTAGTTCGCTCGGGTATCGGGTCGGAGAAAAATTTACTAAAAAAGGAGTTGCAACAGCAGCCGTAAAATTAATTTTAGATGTAGCGAAAAATAATGAAATTACTGAAGTTCATGCTAAAACAACGACTAATAATCTCGCATCACAAATTGTACTAGAAAAAAGCGGATTTTCTTCTTATCAAAACGAATCAGATATAACATCTGTAGAATTACATGGAGAACATGTGAAGTTTGTACACTATATTTGGAGAAATACTTCGCGCTTATAATAAGGAGGACTTATTCATGAATGATTTACGTTATCCAATTGGCCAATTTACATACAAACGTCCTATAACTGAAGAAATGATTGATACATGGATTCAAGAAATTGAAGATTTACCTAATGAACTAACAAAGGCAATTAAAGATTTAGATCAGAAGCAGTTAGATACACCATATCGCGTTGGAGGGTGGACTGTCCGTCAAGTTGTTCATCACGTTGTTGATAGCCATATGAATAGCTACATACGCTTTAAATTAGCACTGACAGAAAAGAATCCAACTATTAAGCCGTATAAAGAAGAGAAGTGGGCAGAGTTACCCGATTCAAAATTACCGGTAGATGTTTCACTAGTAATGCTAGATTCATTACATAAAAGATGGGTTAACCTTTTATATTCTCTAGAAATTGAAGATTTAGAAAAGACATTTAACCATCCTGAAACTGGTGAAACAAAACTTGCTGTTGCAATAGGACTATACGCATGGCACGGACGGCATCATACAGCTCATATAACTTCATTAAGAAAGCGACTAAATTGGTAACATGGAGATTACATTAGAGAAGGCGACAGAAAGTGATGCAACAGATTTATTTCAAATGCAAATAGACTCATTTAACCCTTTATTACATAAATATAAAGACTATGAAACAAATCCAGCAAATGAAACTATCGAAAAAACTATTTGTAGAATAAATTATGTAGACGGTGGCTTCTATAAAATAATAGTGGCAATGAATCTTGTTGGAGCGATATGCATTTCACAAAAAGAAACACCCTCTAAATTTTGGATCAGTCCAATGTTTATTCACCCGAGTTATCAAGGAAAAGGAATTGCCCAAAAGGTACTTACATTAATTGAGGAAATGTTTCCTGAAGCAACGAGCTGGGAACTTGCTACTATTTTAGAAGAAGAGAAAAATTGTTTTTTGTATGAAAAGATGGAGTATAAAAGAACAGAAGTAATAAAGAAATTAAATGATAAAACTACACTTATTTATTACAAAAAAGAAAGGTAAAGCATATAAAATACGCTTTACCTTTTTATGTTATTTTAGATTAAATATACAAAACAATGTATGTTCTTCCAAAATACTCGGGTTAGTAATTTTAAAAATGAATAAAAATACAAAAGTCACTACTTGGTCGTAAAGGTTACTAACGCTTTTTGAATGCTTAAAATACTATCGTCACCTTTAAATTCTTTCGTAATTGGATCCTTCATACTAGACACCCAAATTTTAAGTTCTGCATCTAAATCAAAATGCCCAGCCGTTTCGATGCTATATTGTGTAATACTTTTATAAGGAATAGAATGGTATTCTGTTTTTTTGCCAGTTACTCCTTGTTTATCTACTAAAATAAGACGACGATTTGTAAATACGATTAGATCACGAATTAATTTATAAGCATGCTCTACTTTTTCATCGTCTAGCATAATCTTCTCTAAATCACGTTCTACACTTTCAGAACTCGTATTTGATGCATTTCCTAAAATACCGCTAAATAAACCCATATTAAATTCCTCCTTTAATATATGTGGAATGAATTACTTATATTGTAACATGTTACTCACAAAGATATTATGACATTACTTTAGTAGTTTCTGGTTATTGTTGTAATTAGTTTATAAAACCTCATCTTAAAATCTTATGCTAATATGAAATTAAGAAAAAAGAAGCAGAGGGATATAGCATGAAGAATATTGGTTTAGTATTAGAGGGTGGAGGAATGAAAGGTTTATATACTGCAGGTGTACTCGAATATTTCATGGAAAAGAACTTATTCTTTCCGTATGTAGTCGGCGTATCAGCTGGAGCCTGTATGGGAGCAACCTATTTGTCACGTCAAAAAGGTAGAAATAAGAAAGTAAATACAGAGCTAGTATCAGATTACAGGTATATATCTTATCGAAACTTAATTCGAAAACGTGAATTATTCGGAATGGATTTTTTATTTGATGAAGTACCTAATAAAATTGTACCATTTGATTTTCAAACTTTCTTAAACTGTAATGAACAGTTTGTTATAGGGACGACTGATTGCGAATCAGGACAAGCCATTTATTATAATAAAGCAGAACACGGAAATGATATTTTAAAAATCATTCGCGCCTCAAGCTCTGTACCGTTTATAGCACCTGCTGTAGAATATGATAATCGAAAATTACTAGATGGAGGAATTATAGATCCTATACCAGTTTTAAAAGCTCAAACTGATGGTTATGAAAAGAACGTTGTAATTATGACAAAGCCAGAAGGATATGAGAAGCAGCGGAATAAATTTTCAGGCCTGGCTAAAATTTTATATAGAAAATATCCGAAAATCGCAGAGAATTTAGTAGACCATTATCGTTTTTATAATGAGACGATATCTTATATGAATCAAATAAAACAAAAAGACAACTTTTATATTATTCAGCCTAGCGTACAGCTTCCAATAAGCGGAATAGAAAGAAGTAAAGAAAAGCTCGTTAATTTATATAATCTTGGCTATACAGATGCTCAATATCATTATGAAAACTTATTAAATTGGATAGAGAAATAAAGGGGTGGAAAGTTGAAGTTAGGAAAAAGTGTTATTTTTAATGAATTGCAGAAAATGCATAGTCCACTGCATAAACCGTTTCCTTATCGTGCTACAGCAAAAATGCAGCTAAACTTAAAAAGTGAGTTTACCGAAGATGACTGTATAAACGCTGATTTTAATCATTATTGGATGCATACAGCAGCTACTTTAAATTCTGTACTAAATGGAAACGAACAGAACATTACGTTTCAACAAATAAAGTGGTTAAGAAAATCGTTTTTCGAGTGGTTTCCGCAATATCGTTTTCTAGAAACAGAAATTGTGAATTATCCTATTTTGTATAGAGATTTCATAAGTTATGAGAAGACCAGGAAGCTATTACTTTATTACCTTACTGAATAAAAGCGAAAACGTACAGGTTACATTACTTGTACGTTTTTTTGTTTATAAAACATTCAATATTAACAACTAGTTTATATAGGAATTCTAATGAGAAGAAAGAAGTACATATAATAGAATGCTACAGGGGAGGAGAGAGGAATAGCTGTTTTACTTTAAGTTATTGTCCAACTCGAATACAGTTAGTTATTTATGTTAAAATATTTCGAGTGAAATCAAGCTTTTAAGGATTTCATTAAACATTAAACAAAACAAGTTAGCAACGTAGAAGGGATAACATTAACATGAAAAACGTATCAAATATAGATAAAGTAGAATCAATAAAATCTTTACAGTCAACAATTAGTAAACTTGAAAATGCCTTATCACAGATGACTCAAAAAGGATCAAATACTACTTTAGTGAAAAAAAGACTCAAAGCAGCTATTATCGGCTTAGCTATGTTAGAAAGTGTTTGGAAGCAAGAAACTCATCATTATACTCAGGAAGATTTAGCAGAAGCTCGTAATGTTCTGATTGGTTTGCTTCCATCAATTGAAAAGATTTATGTTAAGTCAAAGCTCGGAAGTCCTCAAAGAACTCTTTTAGAAAGAAGAATAAAATCATTGGAACTTTCTATTTAAGCAATTGATCATTTTTCTAATCAATAACTTCTCTAAACATATAACTTACGACTACTTTTATATAGGGATTCTAATGAAAAAACTCCATATAGAATACTACAAAGGAGGAAGAGGGGTGACTACAATAATCAGTCCTAAGTTAGAGAAGCTTAAAAATCACTTAAAGAATGGAAATGAAAAAGCTCTTTATACTTTTTTGGATGAAATCAAGTCAAATCATACACCACTAGTAGAACAATGTCCTATAGATAATCAGTATAAACTTATAACGTATATATGGTTAGGTGATCAAAATACTGAAAATGTTTATGTAGTCGGTAGTTTTCCTGGTTGGGATCTGTCTGTAAATCAATTACAACGATTGTTACAGACAGATATTTGGTATGTTACGTTTAGGACGAATAAAAGGTTCATTTCAACTTATTATTTTACAGTAAATGATTTTTTCAAAAATGATTGGATAAAGCGTAGTGAACAGTACCGACTAGACCCATTCAATGAAAATGTATTTGGAGAAGGTGCCAATAAAGCGTCTGTGTTAAAAATAGATATGGAAGTGCAGTATAGCAGTCGTTTCCCTTCAAATCATTATCCATCTGGGAGAATTGAAACATATTCTTTTCATAGTTCGATTTTAAATAACACACGTAAAATTCATATTTATACGCCTCATGATTATTCTCACACTCCACATCTTCAAGAACTTCTCATTGTATTTGATGGGAATTCATTCATTCAGAGCCTTTCAATTGAAAAAACACTTAATTATTTAATTTACGAAAAAGAAATCCCATCTTGCATTGCTGTTGCTATAGATCCTGTCGATCGATTAGAAGAGCTAACTTATAACGATAAAATGAATACATTTTTAACGAAAGAATTACTTCCGTGGATTCAGGCTAAGTATCGTGTGCATCAAAAAGCGAAACATACAACAATTGCAGGTTTCAGTCTTGGTGGCTTAGCAGCTTTTTATGCAGCACTTCAAAATCCGCATATTTTCGGGAATGTGTTGTCAATGTCTGGATCCGTACATTGGAAAAAGGATGATTATGAAAATACAATTCCTTGGATTGAAAATCAAATTTTATCAATAGATTCTAATACGACTCATCTACATTCTTATATAGCAGTAGGTGAACTTGAAAACGAACCTCTTTTAACGGCTAATAAACGGCTATATAAAGCCTTAGAAGAAAAGAAATACCAAACCATTTATGAAGAGTTTCAAGGCGGACACGATAGCGTTTGGTGGCGAGAAAAGCTATTCGATGGATTAAGGGTATTAGAACTTACAAAAACAACACTAAAAAATAAAAAGGAGAGAGAATCTATGAATCAAGAAGAACTAGATAAAAAACTAAAAAAGCAAGAGATTTTAGTAAAAGATGAGAAAGTTTGGTCCTATACGTATGAGGATCATATTAGTTCTATCGTTAAACAAGCAGAACAGAAAGGAGCTTTTGATCATTTACCTGGTAAAGGGAAACCTCTTAATCTTGATAAAGATCTTTCGTACAATCCTGAAAAGCAACTTTATAGAACTTTAGCAAATAATCACGTTTTACCTAGGTGGATTGAGCTTTCAAAAGAAATTGATGATTTAAAAGAAAAGCTAAAAGAAAATACAAATACTGCAGAAGCAGCGGATTTAATTCGAACTATTAATAAAAAGGTATTAGAACATAATCTACTTTGTCCACCAAGCGCGCAAAAAATGAGGGTGAAAATGGATTTTTAACGATTTTCAATTAAGTTATCGCTTACTATATAATTAAGTTAGGCATTTTCAATTCATTACTAAAAGGAGGCAAATATAGTGAAGAATACGTATCAACTTCAAATTCCGAAAGAACTAGAACAGTATCGTAGTATTTTAGAAGAAAGTGTGAAACCGTATGTTAAAGTGTCTGGAACATTAGCAGAGACAACGCTTTTTGAAAGTAAGTTTGGTGGATATCCGTATTTACCTATAGATCAAGAGCATCCTAAAGACTCAAACGGACAACCTATGATGCTACTTGCGCAGTTAAACCTTGAAGAAATACCAAACATTGAACATATGCCTCAACATGGAATGTTACAGTTTTTCATAAGTGCTGAAGAAGATCTTTTTGGAGCAGATTTTGATCATCCCACAAGCCAAAAAGACTTTCGAATTGTTTATCATTCTACAATCACAGCGGATTTAACTAAGATGATTACTGATTTTAGTTATTTAAACACTTTAGATTTAGAGAATTTTATCATACCCAAAGCAGCAAAACTAAAGTTTGAGTTGGCATATCAACCAGTAACACCAAGAGATTATCGATTTGAAATGATTTTTAATGATAACATTGATTGGGAAGAAATTGTTGATGAAGAAAATAATACAGAATTAGGCGAACTGTATGATGATTTATGTAAGGATCAAGGACATAAAATTGGTGGTTATCCATTTTTCACACAGACAGATCCAAGGGAATGGGAAGAAAAATACCAGCAACATGACATATTATTGATGCAAATCGATACAGACGATTCATTAAATATTATGTGGGGCGATTCTGGGGTTGCTAATTTCTTTATACGTAAGGAAGATTTGTTAAATCTAGATTTTTCCAATGTCATTTACAATTGGGATTGTTACTAGAAGATATAAATAAAATAATAGCAAACAAAAAATCTTCCTGAAGGTGAGGAGGATTTTTTTATGTTAAAAATAAGCGTTATGTTAACTAGAATAAAAAACAATGAGTGTAATGAAAGTCAAGCCTAAATCACAGAAATAACAACAAATAATGTAAAGTTGTAAAACATGTGCAAATAGCAATTAATTCATTAAGTAAAACATAAAATAAAATAAAATAAAATTATTAATTTATATTTTGTATAGAAATAATTTTTCTGTATAAAAATTTCTTGCCAATCAAAAATGTTTTTAATTCGTTAAATCTTAAGCGATTATTGATTAAGATTTGCTGTGATGAATTTATAACAAATAAAAACGATAAAAACTGAAGAAATTTGTTTAGATAAGATTTAATGTAAATCTCACCAAAAATCTCCGTTTTGTCTCATTAAGTATAGTTTACTTGGGTTTTGATACCTGGTATTGCTTTGTTTCTATAACTGCCTATAATATATATTATGTTAACTAACTTTAAATAATAAACTTATTATAAGTAAGTTATTTTTTGTGATTAGCCTCCCCTCGTTCTTTTTAATCATTCTGTGTGATGGATTGTTTAGTTATTTGTTTTATGAGTTGTTGATGAAAATGTCTCCAGATATAAATTATATTTAAGACAATAAAAAATGCAATTCGTTTTAACTGAACACATTAAACGAATTGCATTGATATGATTCATAATAAGTTTTTAAAATTAGTTTGCTACAGCAATTGCTTCGATTTCAATTAAAAAGTTATCGTTAATTAACTTTCTAACTTCTACAGCTGAACTTGCTGGTGGATTTTTAGTATCAATGTATTGATCTCGTATATCTCTAACAGTGGCCATTTGAGAAATATCTGTTAGGAAAAATGTTAATTTTACTACATCATTAAATCTTAATTCCGAAGTTTCTAATGCACTTTTAATATTTTCGAAAACTTGTCGCGTTTGTGTAGCTAAATCACCAATGCCAACTATTTGACCATCAGTGTTAATCGCTACTTGTCCAGATATGTAAATTGTTCGTTTAGCGTTACTAACTTCCACTACATGTGAATATCCAGAAGTTGGTGGCATCGTTTCTGGATTGATAAATTTCTTTTGCAAGGTGTCTCTCTCCTTTTTTATCAAGACAATTGTAAAATCTATGTATTTACTATATTCAATCAATAAAATTAAGAATCCTTTATGATTTAAAAATAAAAAACCTTAGAATAGCTATCTTCATACCTATTCTAAGGTTTTTTAGGATTTTATATTTAGTTATCGCTAGTGGACATTGTTAAATTAATCTTTTCATAATCTCTTTTAAATTGATTATCATTTTTTAGCCAACGTTTGAAAGCCGATTCGCTTATTTCTAAATTTGAACAAGTTATAGCATTACATTTATTTTTCATATATTCTTTAAGGAAATTTTGTTTTCTTTGTTTAACGGCAGTTTTAGTTTGTTTTAATTTTCGATCTTGTAATTGGTCTAAACTCAGACTTTCTTTCTGGAACACTTCATATTTTCTATGCAAATAAATATCTTTGTCTTTATAAATCCAATTTGAAAATAGTTGTATTGATTTTCTTCCAGATAAAATAACACGATAATGTTTGTTTTGATTTAGTAAATCGGCTCGTAAATTGCGATTTTGAAGAATTTGATGTAAAGAATTCATAAAGTTATATGATCCACCTACGAAATTAACTGTATAAGTTTCATACTTGACGTAACCATCCCCATCAAAATATCCACGAACAAAATGATGTAAATATTCTTCTGGTACTAAAGGAAATTCAATGTTAAAAGATTTACATGGCATGATTCCGTGAATATTCATTAGATCGTCTTTTATTACTTTACTATTAATGTTTAGCATATATACGCCTGTTTTTTTGTTTTGATAAAGTGGCTGGTTTGTTTTTAGTTCTTTTTTTATATCTTCTAAAATATAACTTTCTTTTTGAGATATACTGACACATTGATTTTCTTTCTGTATAACACCATCTGCTGCTATAAACCCTAAAATATAAGCCATATTGTTTGACCACGTTTTAAAATAATCTTCTGTTATGTCATACTTTCTCTTCCAACTCCCTATAGCGCGTCTTGGTACGTTATTGTCTGATAAAACCATACGAATATACCTTGCAGACACATTAGCAAGCATGGCGATTTCTGAGGTGCTCTTCCCTTCAGTATACAAATGCATGATTTCAGATTTTGATAGTTTACATTTTGATTTCTTTTTTCGCTCTATGTGCACTTACATCCTCTCCTTCCTTTCTTTTATTAGAGACATATTTTCTTCTATAACATACAACGAAACGTATGTTCTTTGTTGCGTATAAGAAGGAATTTACTAAATAAAAACAATTTACATGTACTTAATATTTGTTTTAGCTGCCACTGTGCAATTTGTACTTTATAGATACAAATAATGAATTTGACGAATTTATGAAATACAAGGCAATTTAGATGAAAGGTAAAATAATATAGTTTAAACTACAAATAGCTACAATAACAACATACGTAAATTGTTAATCGTAAAAAGGAGAACGAATGAATAAGAAATATACAAATCAAATTCATACTGATATGAGTTTTAAACCGAAAGATATTATAAGTTTAATGACGGATTACTTTAAAATAAAATCAAAGCTGCGTCCTATAAAGGATTTGCCTATCGTTTTATCAAATAAAGATAATGAATCGTTAGAGAGTGTTACATGGTTTGGCCATTCTGCTTCTCTTTTGAAAATAGAAGGTAAAAAACTATTATTAGACCCTATGTTTGGAGATGCCTCTTCCCCATTTCCTTTGTTTAATAGTAAACGCTATAGTGGTACTTTTTCTTTAGAACGTGATGACCTTCAAGAAATTGATGCGATTATCATTTCTCATAATCACTATGATCATTTGAATTACAAAAGTATTATGCAGTTAAAAGATCGCGCAAAGCACTTTTATGTTCCAACTGGAGTTGCACAATATCTTATTAAATGGGGTGTTTCGCCTAGTAAAATTAGTGAACATAATTGGTGGGACGAAATTACGTTTGATAATATTAAGTTAGTATGTGCGCCTGCAAGGCATTTCTCGGGACGTGGTATGACAGATAGAGATCGTTCATTATGGTGTTCATGGCTTATTCTTGGTCAAGAGACTAAAATTTTCTTTAGTGGTGATAGCGGTTATGCCCCTCACTTTAAGGAAATTGGTGATAAATACGGTCCATTCGATCTTACATTAATGGAATGCGGGCAATATGATCCGAGGTGGTCTGCTATTCATATGTTGCCTGAAGAAACGGTACAAGCTCATATTGATGTTAAAGGAGAATTACTTCTTCCGATTCATTGGGGTGCCTTTACGTTAGCATTACACGAATGGAGTGACCCGATAGAACGTATTACGAAAGAAGCTAACCGTTTAGGAGTTAAAATTACAACGCCTCAAATTGGTGAATCTATTACGTTAAAATCTACAAATTATCCTTCATCCGCTTGGTGGAAGGAAATTTAATTTTAAAATATAAAAAGAGCGAATCCTCTTATAAAGAATTCGCTCTTTTTTCTGTATTTAAACTTATTTCACAATATTGGATTTCCCACTATCTAAAACTCTATTTGCTGGTACACTGGACATTTCAATCACTGTATTCATACTTTTATCAGTTAGTTCAATGAGTTCGTTTTCATGTTTTATTTTATTTAAATCCCACACCATCCCATGAAATTCATTATACTGACCACTTACTTTTATAATGCTTTTTGTTTTATTTGAAGGCTGTATTTGAAGATTTGTAAATTGATTCCCACTAATTTCATTTGGCGTAGTTACTTGACTATCCATATAAATCATATTCACACAGTCTTCTAAAGAAAAGTTCATAAAACGATTGGCATTTATCCAAGCTTGTCCGGTGCTCGTTTTTTTTGCTACTAATTTTAGTCCGGTTTCCATTCCTACAATTTTAATGTTTTCGAAGTTAACAAACGAAATTTCATTTTCTTTTCCAGCAGAGTATAAAGAAATTCCGGTACCTTTATTCGTTTCCGTCCAATTGATAATATTTATATCTTTTATTTGTGTTTTGTTCCAAGTGTTATAATATTTATTTTTACCGTCTAAATAAATAACTTCAGAGTTAAATTTAGGATCGTCAATAGCTATATACGCTCCTTCAATGGATGCGTTGTTCTCCAGTTCTAGAACTCTAAAGTTTCCCTCAACTACAAATTGGGATCCATAACCAAATAATAATTTCACACCTTTTTTAACAATGATTGGTGACGTAATTTTATACTTCTTATCATCAAGTAATACCGTTTTAATTTTACTAGATTCTGCTTTATTAATAGCAGATTGTATTTTTATTGAATCATTTTCCCCTTTAAAGTTTTCTACATACAAGTTAGTACTTTTAGCTGCATAGTCTTTTTTGTTGTATTGATAAAAAGCAAAAGTAATTAAAACTATACCAATGAGTAAAACAATTATTTTCTTCATCATACTCACCCCATATCGATTAATCTATGGCTTTTATATTGAGGTTATTATTATTTTGCTTTGTATTTCAGATTACCATTGCTGCTTTGTCTATGATTGAATTATATTATGTAGGATTTAGTAAACTGTTTGCTTTACTAATACATCATTCTTATAATGTATTGATTTATGATTTCATAAATCAATAGTCTGCTTGTACATAATGTAATTCCTTCCTCTATCCCTAATACGCTCTTACTGGTGATATAAGATGTACTGCTGCAGATTGTTCTCCTGCTTCAATCAATATCGGTCTCATAGAACCGCCAAAGCTTAAAGTAATCGTTTCTTCTTTTATTGCTCGTAAAGCATCAACCATAAAACGCCCATCGAAAGATATATTTAATTGTTTTTCACCTTGAATCGCATCTATTTGTTGCGTTTCGGATATTTTCCCAATTTGAGAAGCGTTTGAAGAAATTTTAATTGTGGATTCGTTTATGATTTCTAAGTTAACATTGTTATTGGCCCATTCACTTGCTAATAAACTTGATCGGTCTACACCTTGTAATATCTTTTTTCTATCTACGTTAATAATCGTTTTAAAATCATTTGGAATAAGGTTAGAAATATTAGGATATTTCCCTTCAATTAGTCTTGAATATAATGTAGTTGTTCCAAACGTAAATATAATATGACTCTCCGAAAAGTAGATATATACGAATTCCGAATTGCTGTTCATTAATTTTAGAAGTTCATTAATGGTTGCGCTTGGTACAATACAATTTGCTTTTACATCTGAGGAAAGTAGCGTTTCACGTATCGCTAGTCTATGTGAGTCAGTTGCAGCACAAATTAACTTATTATTAGATAACTCTATATGCACCCCAGTAAGAACAGGTCTAGATTCATTTTTTGCTACCGCAAAAACTGTTTGTTTAAATACTTCAATCAATTGCTCTGTCTCTACTTTGATTTCTGCATGATTGTCTATAAGTGGTACATTCGGAAACTCATCTGCAGGAAATCCATTTAAACTTAATGTGATTTCTTCTGATTGTATCTTAATAATTTGCTCATTCTTACTTTTTATTGCTATATCACTTGGCATTTTCTTTATTATTTCAATGAAATACTTTGCAGGTACAACAATAGTTCCTGCCTTTAAAATAGTTGCAATCTTTTCGTCTTCAATTAAAACAGGAATGAATTTTTCAATAAAAATATTCGAGTTACTTGCAATTAAAGTAATTCCAGATTGATCTGCAGTTATTTTTATACCAGATAATATAGGAATTAAAAATTTTGTTGATATTGCTTTGTTGACTTCTGAAAGTGCTTGAGTGAATTGTTTGTGATTAACGATAAACTCCATGTTTTCCCCGCCTTACATGAGATAATATTTTTATGAAGATTGATGAACGATTGTTCCGTTAAAAAAATAAGGTACTGTTTCTTTCTTTTGTAATAAATCTAGTAAATGTTCTGGTATGCGTAAATATGGAGCTGCTATATGTAATTCCATCCAAGTAATCTCTTCAATTTCTTTTGGCCTTGATATATATGTCTCTCCGCCAATTATTTCACCTAGAAAATTAAAGAAAATTGCATGATGATCTCTTTCCTCGAAAAAGGCTTCGCTGATAGAACAAATCCCTTTTACGTTTATATGTAACCCTGTTTCTTCTTTTACTTCTCGAATTACTGCTTCTTCCAATGTTTCTCCTAATTTAACTGCGCCACCTGGTAATGTATAATAAGAACCATTTTCCCCTTTGTTTTTTACCATTAAAATCTTTTCATTAGTTTTATCGTACAAAATCGCGTATGTAACATTAACTTTTTTCATATGTACCTCCTCTATTTTTAATAAAAGGAATTTTCTGTCTTCTATTCATTCTACCATTAACTCCTTTTAATATATATAAGTTAGTTAAGTCTTGCCTTTACCACTATTGGTGGAGTTAATAAGAATAGGCTACTGATATAAAAAAAGAACGTACCTTAGGAAGAGTATCCAAAGTACGTTCTTGCAGTTTTAGAATAAAAATTGATCCAATTAATACTGAAATTAATAATAACCTCGCCCTTATTGCATTTGTATTCCAAATACTAATGTTAACAAATTCTATATACTTTTTAGCCGTTTTTCTAAATAATAATGATTATGTCCTTTCGGATAATCTTCACTTACTCCGATTACTTTATATCCATGCTTCTTATAAAAATCAGGAGCTTGGAAACTAAAAGTATCTAAATTGATTAACCTGCACTCTTTTTCAATTGCAAATTCTTCAATAAGTTTTATTAACTTGGTTCCATAACCTTCGTGTCTATATTCTTCAGAAACCCACAGGAAATCAACATGTACGTGGTGCCAAAATGTAATTGCAGTTATTCCACCTACAATTTTCCCCTTTTCATTTCTCACTATAAAACTAATTTTTTCTGAAGGCTTTTTCTCTTCATCTGAAATATGTTTTTGGTTATATTCAATTACTTTTTCTCTTATGTAATCACTATCTTCTTGGACCCATTGTTTTACTATTTTCATTTTAATTATCACGCTCCTTTTACGATAGCTATTCAACTTCATAATGCTAATGTCCTGTCTAAATAATAGTCGTAGATCACTAATACAATTGTTTCATTTCACTAAAATAAAAAAAGCCCTACTACATTTCATCTGTAATAAGACTTATATACGTTGTGTAGAATCTAGTTAATTTCAATGAATATAATTGCTCAAAAAATATTAAAATTGTTCAATTCTTTTTTATGAAAACTTCCGTTATTTCAACACCTTAGGAGAATAGTCCAATTGTACCACTACGAAAAAGAATGAACATTCCTAAACCAATTAGAACAATTGGAACAATAATATGACAGTTTTCCTCAAGTACTTTAGCTAGTATAGGAGCTTTTATCAATTTGTAGCTAATAAAACACCATATCGCTATCATGGAAAAAAAGATAACTAATGTAACGATATTGGTTTCAAGAGTTTGACTAGCAAACATTGGTATATAAATCGAAATATTGTCAGCTCCATTAGCTAATGTAATTGAAGCTACTTTAAATAATGAAACAGTAACGTTATCGATAACTTCATTACTTTTATAAGAACGAAGTGACAATAGTCCTTTAACCCCCATATAAATTGGCACGAATCCTAATAATCCAATCCACGAAACAGGAATGAAAAAAGAGCTTAAAGACCCAATGATACTTAGAAAAATAATCATACTAAATCCTAAATATTGTCCAATAACAATATAAAGTTTTTTTCTCGTAGCTTTTTCGCGGACAGCTCTTCCTTCTTTCCTAATTACTTCTGTTCTTACTTGTGAAAATAAAACAAGTAGTATAAAAATGTCATCAATATTTGTTGTAGCGAATGCCACAACAGAAGAAATTATGGTTGTAATCAATAAAAGCCAACTACTTTCATTGTAAACTGATAAGAAAATAATGGTCTATGAATGAAGTGCACGTTCCATCACAAAGTTTGTTAACTGTAATTTTCTAAATGTTTTTAGCAACATGTTAGTTCCTTTATAAAACAATATGAATATTCTAAGTATCTGCTACTCATTTCATTTTAAATTAAATAACTCTATTCTCTCTACACAAAAAATGTTTTGTACTAAAAAGAGCCCTATATTAGGACTCTTTTTAGTATTACGCCACTTTCCGATGTAGATGTTTTAGTTCCTTTGTCTTCTCTGCAGTTGGTGGACGGATTAATATTGAAATAATGAAGGAAATAACACTTAAAACACCAATTATAATGAAAGTTGGTTGAAATCCTCCAAGTATCGCTCCAATGAATGATCCTGCAAGCGCACCAAATCCGAAACCTTGGTAGACAATCCCGTAATTTGTACTATGGTTTTTTAATCCAAAGAAATCTCCGACAATAGCTGGGAATATAGTTATATTACCGCCGAAGCAAAAGGCGACACTTGCTACACAAGCAAAATAGATCCCGTAATTTAGCGGAATAAAACTTAAAGTAAAGACTGACAAACCTATAATAATAAACGTTGCAGAGACAATTTTCATTCGCCCGATTTTATCTGATAACGTCCCAAGAATGATTCTACCTACTGTATTAAAGATTGCAATCATAGCAACGGCGTTTGCAGCGGTTGCTGCGCTAAGTCCAACAAGTTGTACGCCGATATCTTTTACCATACTGATTAAATACAAACCACCCATACACGAGGTGAATAACATAAAAAATAGCAGATATACTTGTTTCGTTCGCATCATTTCACGCGGAGTATAGTCATTGTGTAATGTTTCAGTTACAGCATTACTTACAATTGCCTCACGTAAGAAGAACGATCCGATTAACACTAAAAGTAACACGATAATACCCCAATATAAGAATGCTTGTGATACACCAAGGTTATCGATAAGATTTCCGTTTATATATCTAAAGATTAAGCTGCCCATTCCATACGCTGATACAGATATACCTGAAATAAGCCCTTTCCGATTTGGAAACCATTTAATTAAATTAGATAGTGATGTAATATAAGCTGTTCCATCCGCATAACCAACAACGACACCAGCTAATAAATATAATAGTGGTAAGGAAGAAACTTGTGAACTAAGTATTAAGCCGAGTCCTAAAACAATTCCTGCAGTAGCAATAAGTTTCCGAAGTCCTAATTTTTTCTGTAACTTTGCTGCAAATAAAGTTGAGAATGATAAAGAAAAACTTGTTATGGAGAAAGTTATCGCTACTGAATTAAGATTCCATCCAAACTTACTTACAAGGGGTTGATTAAATAAACTCCATGTATAAATTGTTCCAAGGCCAATTTGAACAATGATTGTACCTAGAACAATTAGTAACGAATTTATAGAAGTTTGTTTCATACTAACTGTCCCCTTCTTTTATCTTGACATGAATTTTCACAGTTAGTATATCCATCATAAATTGCAAGATACTGTACGGAAAATGGTAATTAAGTTCATATACACAAAAAGACACTTCATAAAGAAGTGCCTTTTGCAGGTTATATCAGATATTTCTAAAGAAAGCTTTGTTAAGATAAGACATTTTCAAATGCTTATGTATATATGTTATCAAATAATTTCTTAAATGTTATGAGACTTAAGACGTATTTTTCATTCATCATATAGTCGGATGAAAAATTAATATTCGATTTCATCAAAATCTTTCGGCTGCGGTACAGTTTGCATATTAGCTGCATCTTTAGGATCGCTATAAATTGCATTTTGCTCTGTATTTACATCTTTTATATTTTGCTTTTTATTTTTGTTCACTTTATCTTTCACTTTCAATCACCCCTTTTCGTTATAGGAGTAATTATGCCCTATTACCGTTACTAAATGTATCTGCGACTAAATTACTAAATTCACGTAAATAATATAAGTAATTATCACCACCGTAGTTATATCTTTTGTTATACATTTTTGCAACAACTACATTATATTCAGGTATTACTAAAATGGTCGATCCAGTAATCCCTAATATTTGATATGACCCTTTTGGAACACGTTCACCAAGTTCGCTTAATTGCGCAGGCTCATTTTGGATGAACCAAAACAATCCATTTTGTGGTAGCTCTTTGTTTATATATGTTGGACTCTGCAAACTCGTAGCGATTTTTATAACTTCTTTTGGAACAATTTGTTTACCATCTATCCCACCTTGATTTAAATGAAGATTGCCCCACTGCGCAAATTCTCTAGCTGAGACAAACAAATTTTTTTCAGTACCGTCATCTACCGTACCAATTTCACTAATTGCGTCTTCATTTGGATTATTAACAACGTCAACTAAATTTTCATCTCGCTGAACTCTCCAACCTGTTTCTTGAAAATTAGCAGGCTTAAACACACGCTCCTTTAACAATTCAGGAAAACTTTTGTTATATAGCTGATAAATAAGACGTGTCATCATTCTTACATTAATATCTCTATACGCCCATGATTGCCCCGGTGCAAATTCACGAAAAATTGTCCTGTCATTCGTTTCTTCTAATCCGTGCGAATGTGTTACTAAATGTCTTATCGTCGTTTTACTAAGCAATGCAGGATCAAAGTCTTTAAAATATTTTATCGCTTCATCATCAATAGAGTTTATTTTCCCCTCATAAAGCGCATACGCTATCATTAATCCTAAATAACTTTTTCTAGCAGAAGCAACGTTAAATTGTGAAGATGCTGTTACTCTCTTGGTTGTAGATGTATTTGAGTGATAACCACTATAATGCTCTAGTACGATTTTATTATCTTTTATAATACAAAGTGCTGTAGCAGAACTATGATTTTTTTCTTTTATATCCTCTACCCAAGAAATCAACTTATCATATGTATACAAATAAATCCCCCTTAATACACATCAAAATTACAGCATGAAAGAAAAGTGCAAAATAGTTTTTACACCTTTCTTTCATATAAAATAACTTGAATTTTCTATACTTAAATAATCCACCAGTTCCAGCAATTAAAGCAACTGAAACATCCTGCGCATCCTATGCATCCGCCGCAACGACCTGCACAACCACCACATCTACCGCCACATCCACCGCAACGTCCACCACAACCGCCACATCCGCCGCAACGACGTGCATCGTCTTGAATGTAATAGTATGGATATTGACTTTGTTGTTGATCCCAATACACAACATTGCCAGTTTGATAATCATTAAGGTTTAATGATTGTAGTTCTTGTTGAAACTGATTCATTATGAAACCCTCCATTTATAAATGTAAATTCCGTCCAAATATTAAAATTAATAAATTCTTTTAAACAAAGTAGAAACAAGACTATAGACTAAATGCGTACATCAACAAAATATGAACTTACACTAGGTGATGTACCTTGTTTTTCAGCCTATTTTCTTTATATTCATTCGATGGACGTATTTACTATAAATAAAGTGATTTAAAAATTACTAATCCAACAATTTAGTAGTTCATCACTTAACTTTCTTTCTAGTAATTCCTTCACTAAAGGCATTGGCATGATTTCATAATGATTTAAGGCTTCTTTATTATAATCTATCCAGTGAAATGCTAAATGAGACTCGCTAGATTTCGGTGTTAAGTCCGTATGTAAATCTTGTGACTCTACTTCAAAAATGTGGTTAATTTCATGATGAAGCACTTCTTTATCTTGCCATTGATTTTCTATGACGCCTAAAAATTGTTGTATACTACAGTTTACTCCAAGTTCTTCTCTTAACTCTCTTTTTAATGCATTCTCTGCTGATTCTCCAATTTCAACATGGCCACCAGGTAAAAAATAATGATGGCCGATATATTCAGCAACTAATAATTTTTTATCTTTTATCATGACTGCTCGTACAATATGATGAAATTTACTTTTCAATTGATATTCCTCCTAGTTATTTAATGTATAGTTTCTCAAAATAGTCATTTAGTATTGGTATAATATAAATCATAGGTGTTTCATACGGATGAATATCATTAATAACTTCAAGAGCATCTTTTACAAGTTCTCGTTTACACTTTATTTCAACTTTACATTCTTGTCCTTCGCATATTTGACCAATTTCTCCATTAAAAGGAGATGCCTCTTCTAAAGGTCTCCAATATCCTTTCACTGAACTATAGGAAAGACAATGGTCATATTCGCCCGTTTTACATGCTCCAATTTTATTTAATTCATCCCTTAATGTTTCAATATATTCTTCAGGAATGAACACTTCAATTTTCACTTCAGTAAATTGCATATTTCATTTCACACCTTTACTTCTTAATAGTTAAACAAATAAACGGTATACTTGCTCACCATCATACTCCTGTCCTAATGATATGAAACCATATCGTTCATATAATTTCTTTGCAGAGAGATTATCTTTATGTACGGTTAATCTTATTTCTTTACACGATTTAAAAGTATTTTTTATTATATCAATACTTTCTTGTAATGCTGCTTTTCCATAACCATTACCTTGTTGCGATTGATCAATAATAAATCCGTTAATCCAATACATATCCGATGTCTCTATTACAACAGCATGCATAACAAAACCAACCATAAGGTCACCATCGTATATAGCGAATGGTATGTACTCTACATTGTCACCATCTGGTTTTATATATACTTTAGCAAGTGAAACTGCTACAGCGGGGACAAATTTTCTTTGATCTTCTTTAACTTGTAACTTTAATGCATCTTCCCAATTGTCTCTCGTAACAACCTTTAACTGGACATTCAATATTGTAAGCTCCTTTATCTAGAGGATGTATTTTTATATTCAACGCATTGAAATAATTCCCTTTTTCGACAGCAACTTATAACATAATTTTTATAAAATCTTGAATGAATTTTTCTGCATCTATTTCTAAAGCTATACGGGCTCCTTCAGATTTAGAGTTAGGGCGAAAATCAGCAAATGTTTGTCCTTTCGTATCTCCGTATGTATCTACATTTACTGTACGATGCACAAATTCAAAAAAACTTGGATTTACTAATCCGCTTATTGCAACCACATCATGTAGCAAAGGTCCTTCCATAGATGGATTAAGTTTTTGGTATGCGGATAGATAGTAGTCATACATTGGTTTCATTATCATATGAAATGGATTCTTTGCATTAGCTTGAATATAGTTAAATACATTTGGTGTTAACACAGCTTTGTTTGTTACATTTAAAGGGAATATGAATAAATTCTTTGCTTGATGGAAAACAATTTTACTTGCTATCGGATCTCCATACACGTTTGCCTCTGCTAATGGCGTAACGTTTCCTACTTCTAAAAAAACACCACCCATGAAATAGATTCCTTTTACATTTAGCATTAAATCATTCCATAAATTAAAAGCAATTGCTAACGAGGTAGATCTTCCTACATCAACAATCGTTAAATCTTTTCCGTACTTTATAAGAATCGCAGCAATACTGCCGAAATTATATATTGGAATAGATAATATATTTTCTGGAACATGGATGGGCCCTAATCCTTCTGCTCCGTGAATTTCAGGATAGTACGTAGTGATTTCTTCTGTCAGTGGTTTTGTTGCACCACTAATGACAGGAATGTTTTGTCTATTTGCTAACTGTAAAATATACGCTGCATTATGTGCAGCATGTATATGCTCAACATTTCCGTATCCGGTTACAATACCGACAATTTCAATTTCGGGATGCAGTAAACCATACATAATGGCAAATGAGTCATCAATACCTGGATCTCCGAAAAATAATACTTTTTCCAAGAAATACTCTCCCTTCATAAAAACATAGAGTCATCAATAACTATGTATATGAAAAAAGCAAGTATATCTATGCGAATTTTAGAATGGATAATGTTTTACAAAACATTAAAAAGGAACTAGCGAATGCTAATTCCTTTCTTCAGTAACCATTCTCAAATTTAATTAATTATCGTATCCTTCATAAATTGCATCATTTATTAGATTTTGTGTTTTTTTATCATCAGGTACAGGCTTCCACCAATTTCCTGTAATAAATAACATAGTTAATAAATTATAACTATCACTAAAATAACTTTCTCTCTTATTCTTCATCCAATCCCAACCACTATTTACCCACTTTTGATTATTGCTACTCGTTATACTTGCAGCAATAAACGGTGAAACAAATACAGCAGTTGGATAACTACCAATATTGGATCCATTTAATTGATAACCATCCACAATTTTAGAAGGATTTCCATTCGTTTTATTTTGAATCCATGAAGAGACTTTATCAGAAATGACTTTACTTCGCTTCTCGCCGTACATCGCATAGTCCATTACAATTCTTAAAGGTACTCGACTAGCATTATAATAATATGCATTTGTATATTCTGACTCATCTAAGAAGTCTTTAGGTGCGGGTTGTGGTGGGTTTTTTACAACGAAATCTGAAATAAGTCCTGTATTTGGAGAGTACTTATTACTAAATTGCGTATAAACATCGTACAAATTATTAATAACAGTAAGCCAAGTTTTATCACCTGTAAATTCATAAAATGCTCTAAGGTGTGACATCATCCAATCAGATGGTCTCGTATCAAGTGAACTTTTAGAATCCCAATCTCCTAAATTTAGTCGGTTATTATTTGTAACATTACTAGCTTTAATACCTTTTGTAATCATGTCTTGTGCTTCTTTCAAATAATTAACTGTTCCATTAGATCCCCACTGCTTATGAGCAAGAAGAAGAGAATACGCAATATCTAAATCTCCATCAGTAGCAGAATCAAAATGACCTTGTGCTTTTTTACTATCTGCGACAACCCATCCCATTAAATTAGGATTTTGAGAGCTTTTAAAAGTTCTTGCTGTTTTAAATAATCCGTCATATATTTTTTGAGCATTCGAATCATAACCAGCCATTAATACTGTAATTATCATCCCATACCCTTGACCTTCTGAAGTTCCAAGTGGCTTAAACCCATCCGCATCACCTGTAATCTCTCCTTTTACGTAATAACCACCAGGTAAAGAAGATAAATCATTTTTCAAATATTTCTTTTTCCAATTATCGTAGTAACTTCTTACAGAAGCATTTAAACTTTCCTGTGTAACATGATTCGGTTTTATAACACCTGCATAATTAACTTGCTGGGGAAATGGTTTCATTTCCTTTGCAGCAGCTACTTGTTGATTAACTACGGGAATAGAATTTTGTATTGAATTGTCCGTTACACTTGCTGCGAAACTAGAATTAGAAAAACTAGCTAGTCCGATTCCTACAATAGAAATACATGTAAAAATATTTCTTTTTCCATTCATTATGTTGTCAGCTCCTTTTAAAATGCTTACTACATAAAATGTAACATACAATATTTAACTGAAATACAAAATATTATATTTATCAACATAAGAAAGAAACTATATAAAAAAGTATCATAAAATTATTATTGAATTACATTATACGGATTGATTATTTGCTAAATTCCTATGTTTTTCTTTTCTTAATACCGGTATATGAGCAATCACAATTCCAAGTATAGTAATTCCTCCGCCAATTATCGAAACCAAAGTTGGCACTTCTCCTAACCATATCCAAGCAATGAAACACGCAGTTATTGGCGTTAAATATAGAGAACTTGTTGCTTCAGAAGCACCAGCACGAGATATAATATAGGCCAATGCAATATACGGGAGTACTGTTGGAAAGACACCTAAATATATAACGCTCAAGTTAACTTCAAGTGGAGCTGCTAGTATTTCTTGATAAACTCCGGGTAAGAAAATAAGCATACATACAGTACTAGACAAAATTGTATATATGGTAAATGGTAAGAAGCCGTATTTTTTTAAGTAAGATGTTTGGAAAACGAAAAATAGACTTTCTGAAATCGCCGCTAATAATATAAATAATCCCCCGCTATTCAATTGAATAGCATCGCCCTGGCTAAATGAAATTAAGGCAATTCCTGCAAAACTAATTACACCACCAAGCCAACCATTTAATTTCATTTTTTCATTCAAAAAAACAGAAGCAAGAATTGCCGTCACTATTGGAGTGACTGAAATGATTAAACTTGCAGATCCAGCATTTACTGTTTTTTCGCCGTAGTTTAATGCGATGTGATAAATAGTAAATCCTAGAGCACCAAATATAAAAATTGCTGGGATATCCTTTAAATCCGGTAGTCGTAGTTTGTATATAAATGAAAATAACAAAAGTATAAATGAGGCGATTAATAAGCGTAGTAAAGTAAGGTGTTCAGGCGTATAAGATTCAAGCCCCATACGAATTGCTGGAAAAGCAGTTCCCCATATAAGAATTGTAAAAGCGTGAGCACATATAATGCGTAAATCCCATTTTTTATTATGCATATTTTCTCTCCTTCCCTAAAAAACCAACCATTTTTAAATTACCAATTATTTCTTTTCATCATATTTAATAGTTGATACAATGTCTTCAACCAGTTATTTATCGGAAAAACCAACCACTTTGAATCTTTTAAATAAACGAAGGAGTTTTTTATATGACGACCGATAAAAAAGTGCCCAAATATCAGCAGATAATAGACTATATGAAAGAAAAAATTGAAAACGGAGAATGGCCAATTGGAAGTAAAATCCCTAGTCAGCGGCAGTTAGCAAAATTATTTCATGTAAATCGAAGTACTGTAATTACTGCGCTAGATGAACTTATAGCAGATGGTTTAATTCAAGGACAAATCGGAGCAGGAACAATTGTAACAAATAATACATGGTCATTATTAGCAACTAATCCTTCGCCCGATTGGAGTGAATATGTAAAAGCCGGTATTCATAAACCAAGTAAGTTAATGGTGCGAGAAATAAATGAAGCAGAAGCAAATAAAACGCTTATCCATCTTAGTAAAGGTGAACTTGCACCTCATCTTTTCCCGCTCGAAACTATGCAATCTATAATAAAAAACGTCAGTGAGGAATTAGATTATTTCGGATACGAAGAACAAAAAGGTATTTATCCGTTACGTGAAGCAATAAGCAAATATGTAAGATCATTTGGAATACATGCATCACCGGATTCTATATTAATAGTCTCTGGTGCACTCCAAGCATTACAATTAATATCGATTGGTCTTTTACATAGAAAATCAACTGTTTTACTTGAACAACCTTCTTACTTATATTCACTTCATATTTTTCAATCAGCAAATATAAATTTATCCGGTATATCAATGGATCATCACGGTATTTTACCTAACGACTTATTAAAACGAATTAAATATAGTCAAAAGAATAATATTTTATATTCAATCCCTTGTTTTCAAAATCCAACGGGGATATTGATGTCCAAAGAGCGAAGAAAAGAAATATTAAAAATATGTGAAAAAGAGCAATTGCCTATCATCGAGGATGATATATACCGAGAGTTATGGCTTGATGAATCACCTCCAGCTCCTTTAAAGTCGATGGATAAACATGGACATGTATTATATATTGGTAGTCTCTCTAAAACACTTAGCCCAGGACTGAGAATTGGATGGATAATCGGACCAGAACCTGTTATTGATAGATTGTCAGATATAAAAATGCAAACAGACTATGGATCCAGCTCTTTATCTCAAAGAGTAGCTGCTGAATGGATAAATGAAGGTTTTTATGAAGCACATGTAGCAAACGTAAGAATGAACCTGAAAGAACGAAGACAAATAATGATACGAGCTTTAAATAAATATTGTGCAGATATTGCATCATGGGATATTCCTAGTGGTGGATTTTTTATATGGCTAAAGGTTATACATAACATTCCGATGAAAAAACTATTTTCAGAGGCACTATCAAAAGGAATTCTTTTAAATCCGGGACGTATTTATGAAGAAGAATCAGATCAGTACATTCGTTTATCATATGGATATGCTACTCCAGAACAAATGACTAACGGAATTAAATTGCTCAGTGAATTAATTCGGAAGTTAACGGCATAAAAAAAATCCTCTTTTGTTTTTGGAGGATTTTTTTATGTATCTTATTTACCACAATTTCATTTCCTGCCCTAATAAAATAAGCTCTTCATAAGGATCTCCGTCAATATTTAATACTTGAGCAAAAGCAGGTTCTGTTTTTAAACCTTGTTCCTTTAAGCGAATAACTTCTTCCCTTATATGGGGATGCTGCATTAATAACATGTGTTCCACTATCATGTGTCTATATGCATTTTGATTACGCACTGGCTTCGGTTGAGCAAATAATTCAAATTCAAAACCTTCGAATTCAAAATTCACCTTTATCGATTCAGTACCTTTAATTTTTTTCTTTTTTATGTTGAACCCTCCATAAGAACCATATAAAGATCTCATTTCCTGCTCAAAAACATCAAAATTATATACTTCCATTACAATATCTAAGTCAGATTGAGGAGTATCAATTCTTATAGGGATTGTCCCGCAAAGAACGGGATTATATAAAGCTAAATCCTCCATTATGTTTAGGCTATTCAAAACATCATATATTTTTTGTTGTTTCTCATTGCCAGATTGTAAATATGTAATAGATGTAAACATAGAAGTCTCTCCTTCATTTAACATAATAATCATCTCACTAAATATTTAAATCATTGGGTTTTGTTCTAGGAGTACCTTTATTTCAATATATTAAGCCGAACTAACTATATTTTTCAACTTTTCTCCTATACTGCAATACTATAAAAATAAAAAAGGAGGAATTATTATGAGCATTTTTAACATTCTTTTAACCATACACATCCTATTTGGAACAATATGCTTAATCACTGGTATTGTAGCGATGGTTGCCCAAAAGAAGAAAGGAAAACATACCGAATGGGGCGAAATATATCATGCATCCTATGTTGTCATTACCCTTACGGCAATAATATTATCCATTATCAACTGGGATAAAATCGCATATTTATTTTATGTAGCAATCTTCTCTTATTCATTTGCGATTTATGGATACCTTGCACGAAAAAAACGTTGGAAAAATTGGCTCCATCACCACATTAGAGGTATGTTAGGTTCTTATATAGGTGCAGTCACCGCACTTTTAGTAAATATCGGCATCCATATTCCCATTATAAATTTACTTCCGCCAATATGGTTTTGGTTTTTACCGACCTTAATTGGTATCCCCCTCGTAGCCAGTGTATCAAAAAAATATAAAAAGCGTAGTTGAAATTAATTACATTTTGATTACTTTCTGATTATTAGAATGAAAAATTATACTCTATGTATCACAAATGATATTATGAATGCTCGTCCTATGAATATTAAAAATAAAATGCCGCCCAACAGGACGGCTCTTATTTTTACTTTACAAACGTAACATATTCACCAGAAACCCATTGATTTCCACCAACATTATACCAACCATCTTTATATCCAAACGATTGATATTTTTCACCTTGGTACACGTTTTTCACAATGCCGTAATTTGTTCCTGGGCCGGTACGAACACGCAATACATCAGCGATTATAGTAACTACACCTACACCATCGTTTGATGATTGTGAAGTTGCTGGTACATTTCCTCCCGTATAACGGATGTATGATGGATCGTTATAAACCCACTGATCGCCACCTAGATTTAACCAACCATTTGTTTGTCCAAATACTTTGTAGGACTCACCTTTCCCTAATTGACGAATAACGCCATATCCAGTACCAGGTCCTTTTCGTAAATTTACATTACTACCGTTAATATAAGCAACCCCTACATTATCATTCGACGTGGGAGGAGTCACTACGTTTTGAGCACCTTTTCCAAAAGTATCCGTTCCATACCCTTTGTAGTTATATTGCAAATGCGGGCTATCCACAAATCCTTTCCAGTCACCGCCCCATTCGAAACCAATTTGTTTAGCATAACGAATTGCTGAAGCCCACGGTTCTTTATTATAGCCATTCCAATCTTCTGTACCATTCGACTGAATTGGAACAAAATCTAATGCCTGTCCTACTAAGTGATATGAGCGCATCGTTTGTGATGCTCCTTTACGAACATATTCACGTTGTTGCTCGACTGTACGGATTGTTTCATAAATTAATACTTCAATTCCATTGTCGATACAGTACTGATACCACTTAAAAGCTGCAGCTTTCGTATTATCCGCTAATTTATTCAGATTACTTACATTTCTATTGTGGTATTTCAATATGCAACATCTCCTTTTCTATTATCCTATGCAAAACTCGTCTCACGGGTTGTACATATACCTAGAACGATACGAAGTACAAATACATAGGAAGCCAATTCAGCTAAAAAGGTTTTCACTTCTAGCTTCAAACTTTGTAAGTTGAAATCGAAGCAATAAAAAAACCACAACCTAAGTCTTCAAGTTGCGGTTTTTGGTATTTTCTTTTTATATGCTACATGCCTTCTTGCATTGATAATCCTAATATGCAGGTTTTGTAAATTTTTCCTTTATGAATAACACTTCTTATTCATGACTTTTCAAATCCAATAATATTGAATGTAAACGATCCGGATAATTAGTAAACATCCCATCGACTCCCCATGAAAGTAACTTTTTCATATCTTTTTCATTATCTACTGTAAATGGATGAACTTCTAATCCGCTTTTCTTTATTTTCTTTACGTAATCTGAATCAATATATTTGTAATTCATACCAAGACCTATGCAGTACGTTTTATACTTTTCTATCTCTAATTCTGTTAATTGAACTGCTTTTTTATAAGGTAATAATTGTACTAAGGATATATTACTATTTAAGCCATGAATCTTTTGTAGACTTTCTTCACTAAACGATTGAATAATAACTTTATCCTGTATTTCATAATGATTAATAATTTCTAATAATTTTTCTTCCATTCCTGGATATTCATTAGGTGATTTTGTTTCGATATAATAGTTCGCATTATGCCCAAACGTTTTAATAATTTCTGTTAATGTTGGGACTTTAACATTTTCAAATTCTTTCTTTGCTAAGTTCGGATATTTTTCATTAAAAAAAGAACCTGCATTTAGTTGCTTTACTTCTTCTAATGTATGCTCTTTCACTAGCCCTGTACCATTTGTTGTACGGTTTAAGGTTTCGTCATGCATAGCCACTAAATGTCCATCTTTTGTCATTTGGAGATCAATTTCTATATAATCTCCATTCATTTTTTGGCCTAATCGATATGCTGCTATTGTATGTTCAGGCGCGAACGCAGAAGCACCTCTATGTGCGATATTTTTTATATGATTTGATTGATTCATAGCTTTAGTATACTTATGTTCATTAATTTTCTGAAAAACAAAGATACTTATTATTATAAAGGCACAAATTATTGTAACGAGATATATCTTTTTCATAACGATTTATAGGCTCCTATATAAAGACAATTTAACTTGAATGATTTACTCAATTAAATGTCGATTTTCCAATACAGTCATTTTGCCGATAGCTTGAAATCCCGATTTTTTATAAATATTGATTCCATCGGTTGAAGCTTGTAATACACAATACGTATTTTTAAATTTATGTGCTTCTTGCAGCAGGAAATTGAACATAGTAGATCCAAACCCTCGTCCTCTCATTCCTTCTTTAGTTGCTATGTCATAAATACCAATACTATCTTTTGAACATATCAATGAACCAACAGTTACGACTTCACCTTCATATAACCCTAAAAATAATTTCATATTCTCACTGTTACATATATCAAGATTAGAAATTTGATTATAGAATGCTTGTACATGTATACCTTCTTCTGATGTGCCGAATAGATTAGCTAACGTTTCTCCAAATTTATTTATTTGTCCAGGTGAAGATGCTTGTTGAATAGTAAAACTTACTGGCATGTGTATTGTTGGGGAAATTGTTTTTAAGTCTGCTACCATCGCAATATTCTGTTCCACTTCTTTTAAACCGATTTTAATTAACTCACTTTTTATATCCCGCTCTTGCTCCTCATCCCATAACCAAACACTCATTGGAAATTTCTTTTGATTATAGTATTCTACCTCTTTATATAATTTCTCGATCCCTTCCGTTAAATTATTGTTTAGTAGAGTGATGATATTAAATGTATCGGCAGGTAATCCACAATCAACAGCAATATAATCTTTCGTTTTTTTTATACTCATTCCGGGCACAAATTGCGCAACATATGAAGTTTTAAATGCAAAGTTTTCTAGTAGTAGTTGTTTATAATTCATCAATAGTTCTCCTTTTCATAAAAAGTAACACTCGAATTTTTCTATATTAAATATAACATATTAGAAATTTACCATTTTCTATAAAAAGTACCTCTTTAAATTGTGCTCTATAGTTTAAAATAATTAAAAATGATATAACGTTGTCGGAATGAAAAAAGTGGTATATAATAAATATTAACATTACTAGTAATTATTTTAGGTATTCCTAGAATAAAGGAGCGATACATATGAAAATTACTATTTATTTCGGAAGTCATGAAGATCAAGATGTTCGTACTATGGACTGTCATTTAGATGTAGAAGATACAGAAGAGATTGTTTCTGTATCATAATATAAATAGTTAGGGTAAACCCTATCCCTTACAGCGTTTAAGGCACCTTTTATAAGGTGTCTTTTTTGTTATATTTTCATCAAAAACCCTTTACTTTATAGCGTTTTAATAGTAAAATATAAATATACGAACAAATGTTCTTTTTATTTTAAACGTACATGAAGGGATGATTTTAACAATGGCTCCATTAAAGCGCAGAGGAAGAAAAAAGCAAGCACCTATTATTTCAAATACAGGCTTTATCGGCTCTGTCTTTATTGATACATTGGAGTTACAAAAGAAATCCTATTATTTCGCTCGTAAAAAACTTCAAATTGTTCATCACGTACTAGATGGTCTCTCTGGAGCAACAAGTGCTTTATTTAAAGAACATAACATTTCAGCATACATGTCATGTGTGTATTTACATAAACAAAAGAAAATTGGTTTTGTTCTTTCAACGAAACCATTTGAACAAAGTGATGGCGTTGCTTATTTTGTAAATTATTTAATCGAAAAGAATTTTTATGGCGGCCATGACGAAGATGTAGAATATCAAGAAGTATTTAATACAGGTTTTATCGGTGTAGTATTCGCTGATTTATCTAGTATAGATCGCTTTAATTTCGAGTTTGAAATGGGTATGCTAACGAAATTAATGAAAGATATGATTATTCCGGTTAAAGAACTCTTTTTACGCCATAATGTACCGGCTTACATCTCCACTTCTCACTTAGAAGAACAAAACAAATTAGGTTTCGTTCTCTCTGTAAAGCCATATGACGAACGCGCTGAAGCAGATTTATATTTTGAAGCATATTTAAAAGAACGCGGATTATTTATTGGTGATGAAGAAGATGATATTGATAAGATTGTCATTAGAAAAACTGCTGAATTACGATAGAAAAGCGCAGGATGCTGATCCTGCGCTTTTTAAGTTACGTTAAACACTATAATCTTTTGAATGAATTTCTAAATTAAACTTATTTGCTAAAATTTTATTCAAAGTAAAAAATACAATCCCCCCTGCAATGGGAAGCGTGTAGGCTGGAATGAAATTTAATAATAGTCCTGATATTGCAAGTGCTATTGGTTGCATTATTTTACCTAAGCTTAATCCAATACTAAGAACTCTTCCTCTATATTCTTCAGGAATCTCATTTTGCATGAAATACATTAAAGGAATATCAATTTGTGCTATCATAAATCCTAAAAAGAACATAATCATGCAATACGTAGTAACATATACCAAATTATTTACTACAATAGATTTAAATAAAACAGGTATCCCTGAAACTATCATAAAAATTGCCAACATAAAACTTATTTTTTTCAATAGATAAGAATAAGAATAACAATCAGTTATCTTTTTCACTAATATTGCACCAACTATCATACCTATCGGAAAAGTCCCTTGAATCATACCAAATTGCTTAGAATTAAGATTGAGAACTGTGTTAATAATGTATGGCAACGGAACGGTTACAGCAAAGCCTAAAAAGAAATTAAGGGAAATTAAAATACTAAAAGTATTTTTTAAGCTTTTCCGCTCCAATAAGTAAGAGTATCCCTCCTTTATATCTTCAATAAAATTAATTTCTCTAATTGAACATTCCTTATTTATGTTTTGCTCGCACAATTTAAAGTTTATAAACAATATGGATATAGCCGAAAGGATAAATGAAATACCGTTAATAATTATAAAAGTTTTCATATCAAAGACTGCAAAAACAATGCCCCCTAACATAGGCCCTAAAATTAAAGATATAGAATCGATAATTTTACTTATAGAATTAATACTCATTAACCGTTCTTTAGTAACCATATTCGGTTTTACGGCCTCTAATCCTATTCCAAAAAACGTTGTAAATACGGTCATAAGAAAGGTAGTAGTATAAATAATTAATAAGTTTAATCCATAATAGTTGCTCAATATATAAACAGTTATTAATAAGCACCCGCTTAATACATCCATGCAAACGACGAGTTTCTTTTTATCAACCTTATCAGCAATGACACCGGCAAATGGATTCATAACAATCATTGGAATCGTTCCTAAAATAAGCGTAATCGCGAAATTTAAAGCAGATCCGGTTATTTGTAATACATACAATCCTAATGCGAAACTATAAATAGAGCTACCAAATAGTGATACTGTTTTTGCAATTGAATATAAACAAATATTTCTTAGTTCTTGGTTTCTATTTTTATTTTCTATATGTAATCGTAAACTTCCCATCATTTTCCCCCCTGCATAACTTTGTATTACGTACATTGTAAGTTCTTGGGTCAGCCCAATAGCAATATGTACGATTTGAAAAGTTTTAAGGGAAAATAAATAAAAGATGGAGTTAACCCCATCTTTTTCCGAAAAATGAATATGTATAAATTTCTTCTCCTTGAACAAAGAAATCTTCGTACTTTCCGCCTCTTTTTAAATAATTTGAAGTGCTTTCATCAATCGATTGAAACTGTAAATTTTGGATTTCTTTCGTTACTTTTGCAGATGTAAAATTCCCTCGGAGTCTAGGTACAATTTGGCTATTTATGCTAAATTTATTAAATAAAATAAATGAACTTAATAAATAACAATTGTGTTTAAAAAGGGAATTTAATTCGCGCAATAAGAACTCCTCATGTTCAAAACTATAATTACTTGTACCTGATTGATCGATTACAATATCAATAGAACTACTCTGAATAGGTATGTTTAGAAAGTCGGCACAAATAAATACAATATTTCTTTTCACATTTCTTCTCTCAATTACATCTTTTAAAAGTAAAAGTTTATTCAAATCTCGATCAACAGCAATATATAAACACTCTTCCGGTAGTTCTTCATAAATATTTCGTAAAAAGAACCCAATACCAGACCCTAAATCAAGTAGTATTTTTTCATTTAAATCTAATTGCATTAGTTTCTTTTTCGCCCATTCTCCTCCTCTTTGAACATTTTCCAAAAAAGCAGTATCCGTTTCATGGATATAATCTGAAATAGAATCTTCAAGTGATTTCCTCTTATACACCTCAAATAATTTTCCAGCTGTTAAAACTCCGGAAGTAATCGCGTATTCTTCACCACAATTACAAATTAATTTCCCCTCAACAATTTGATTTTTATTAATAATGCCATCTTCAAGAATTAAATTCCCGTTACACTTAACACATTTAAATAAATGAAGTACTTTTAAATCTACCCCTAAAATTGAACTCGAAATTTCAGTTTCTATAGATAAATTATTTAACGTTTTCTTTAATTTATCTTTTCGTTCCTTTAAGGTTTTTATCTCTTGCTCAATCTTTTCATATTTTACTTTAAATAAAGATTGATAAAAAATATCCTTTTCATAGTCTAAGGATTTCCCTAAATTTTTATAAAGAAACAGTTCTTTAATTTCATTCAAGCTAAACCCTATCCATTTGTACTCTAATATAAGTTCTATATCCTTTTGACAATACTCGTCAAAAAAATAGTGACTTCCTTTTTTCTCAGGAATAACGAGTCCGAGATCCATATAATGTCTAATCGTATCTACACTTACATTATTTACTTCTGCAAACTTACTGATTTTCATCCTAATCACTACCATTTATATATTTGTTTATACATACTTCTTTATTACTTTAAAAAATCCTTTCATCTCCCTATACAAAATTATTTATGCTATGAAAAAGATGTAATTAATTTTAAAGTTCCGCCACATCCCCATTAAGCTAAGCTTATATAAGTTTAGCTCCTCTTTTTTAATCTTGAATTTAAAAAAGAGGCGCAGGTATTACGTTTATGTCTATATATCTAAAAACTGTGAGTTCATGGATGAATTTAAAACTGCGGCGTAAGTACTGCAGTTTCTTCCTTTTTCATTGAGTTGAAATATGTAAAGTTACGTACTTTAACTGTAGCGGACTTGTACTACGCGTTCATATTAATTTTATAGACGTTTAAGGATTTTGTTTTATGGTAAGTATTCTTGCTGTGAAATCAGGATTATAAATATAGATGAACGTGATTCAAATCAAAAAAAGGTACTCCTAGAAGTACCTTTTTTACTATTCTACATGTGCGAACGCTTTCAAAATTATTGGATATAAATTGATGTACGCATTGTATTAAATGGGGCATTTATAGATGTCTTTTGGTACTCAAAAGTTCCTTGTTGGTGTCCAGACGCATCCCATTTATAATACCAGCCAACGATTGGTCTTCCGCCAATTATAGTGGAATCAATACTTTTTACATTAGAACCATTCATTTTAGCAAATGGGTTTTGGCCATAGCCCATTTCTTTCGTTGTAATATATAAGTATTTTCCCCCGTGGTTACGCGATGTACTGAAGCTGTTCTGATTAATTGTTTCTACCCCGCCTAGCTCAGACTCTACTTGTACGACGTTTAGTGAAGTAAGTGGTGCTGCTGGTCCAGCTAAAGCTTCTGTTGCCATTCCTAATCCGACGAACGCTGTGATTGCTAACGATGAAATCCCTAGTGCTGCTTTTTTAAACATAAAAAACATCCCCTTCCATCTATTGTTTTCTCTTTCATTTTCAATATAATCCTAATAACCTTATATGTAAATAGATTGTAGTTTTATAAATATTAGTGCGAATATTCTATTATATATTTCTACAATTCTATTACTCAATATGAATGATTTACAGTGCAAAACGAAATACATACATGTCAAGTTTGTAGTGTTGACATAAAAATTGTAAACTGGCTTACGCCTCGTATTTATCATATTTTATATCCAATATTCCTAAGCTTCTGTATTCTAGAATGTTTTTACTACAACTATTCATTTTTTCTTTGCAGGAACAACTGTGATAACATCTCCTTTATCATTTAAAGTCAGAGAATGTAGAAATTATAGCTAGCTATTGATATGTTACCTACTACGTAATAGTATGAATCGGGTATAGACATTAAATAATAGAATAGGGCACCTATTACTCCACAAGTAAAAATAGTAACTCCCATATTTCTTATGCCTTTAATTTTTGACCAAAATCCAATAAATCCTGTTATTAACCCACTTAAAGAGAATAGTGAAAAGTTGGAAACGGGTGTAAGAAGAAATTCCGCATTAATCCCTGTCCCCCAACAAACAATAGGTAACACGACAAGGGTAAGACAAAGTAATCCCATTACACTTACAAGTAATTTAAGATATTTGATACCTGCAATAATTAAATAGATTCCACCTATAAATCCACATAACCAGTAAATTGGCATAAAGTAAATCCAAAGAAAATGCAAGATGATCATATGTAATTTCCTCCTATTTATTTTCGCTCATTGTAGTTCTGGTTATTTGATGTTCTGAATTCGTTGCTAATTTATTAAGTTGATTTAGCGTTTCTTCTAAATCAAACGAATTAAACCAACGATAATCCTGTCTGTCTAGAATACGATAATGCTGACTAATTAGATTTTGTTGTAAGCGAAAATTCCCTTTTTCTTGAATCTGTTTCCACCAGACTTTTCCTCCCAATGTTTTTTCTTTGAAGTTGTTAGTGCTATTGTGGGCCATTGTTTCGATTACTACTAATGGATCATCCCCAAGAGTATTCTGTAAAACTTCACTATCTCTAAACAATGCACAAATAGCAACAGTGTTGGTCCAACCTGCATTCGTTCTCCCTTTCTCAATTTGAACAAGCGTTTTTTTTGATATGCCGAGAACTTCAGCCATTTTATCTTGTGTATATCTTTTTTCAGTGCGTATTAACTTTATTTTCGTTGAAATAAGTTCAATTGCATGCTCCTTATTCACTTTACCTCCCCCTCAAAAAGTAACTAATGTGTTATTTAGTGTAATTTTACACTTTAATCAATTCATTTTCAACTCAATCCTCCTTAAATCTTGTAAGAAATAATTGGATAAGTCATAAAAAAGGCATTCCACAGTTATCTATGAGAAGGTAGCTCGACCATCGATTTCTAACCTCGATGGAGATATGTCGAGATCACATTTCATTTTAATTAAATAAAAAACCCGTGAATAATTCACGGGTTTTACTTTAATAACTAATTGCTATTGTACCTTCACCTGCATGAACCGCAAATGAAATTGGTAATGGATATAATTTGAAATCCATTTCAGGGAATGCTTGTCTAATATCTGCAATCCATTCCTCGGCTCCATCTTTATCATTAGCATGGAACATGTGAAGTACTTTTGGTAATTCTTTTTCAAGTTCATTTTTAATATATTCTCGACATTTTTGGATTTTACGAACTTTCTTTTCAAGTAAAAGCTCTCCACCTTTTACTTCTAATATTAAGTTAACACTTAATAAACTTCCAAGTAAAAATTGAATGCCCTTTACACGACCACTTGCATAAAGGCCTTTTAAACTTTTCGGGAATACGTGGAAAGGTCTTCTTTTTTCATCTACTAATGTTTTGTGTATATCTTGTAAAGTCATACCATCATTGTATAACGATTTCGCTTTTCTAATTAGTTCATCCATTGGATAACTTGTTGTTTCACTGTCTAATACCGTTAATGGAAAACCTGCCATTTCTGCAGCTAGCTTCATATTTTGATAGGTTCCACTTACTTTTCCGCTAATAGCAACTGCAAATCCTTCTTCATATTCTTCTTTGCATTTCGAAAATAAATCTACCATTTCCCCTATGTTAGGCTGTGATGTAGTGACAGTTTTACCTTCATTCAAAGCATTATAAACGCGCTCACGCACACCTTCTTCACAATCTTTGTACGACACACCATCAATAATAACTTCAATTGGGATAACAAAGTTATCTCCTTCTGTTTTAAAACTCGCAGTTGTACTATCAGTAATCCAAGCAACACGCTTCATGTTGTTCCTCCCTTAATTCAATTCCTCTTTTCTGACTTTTCTATATATTTATGTTACGAAAAGAGAATATCCCTGTAATAGTAACAGGACTTTATTGTTTTGGCTATAGTAGATGCATATTAATTGTGACTATTTCTTGTCTATTTCACAAATAAAAAAGAAAATCAAGGAATTTGCTCGATTTTCTTCTTATCATATACTATTTAAAAGTTTCATTATCTAAAATTACTACATAATCATTCGTTAATCGTCCAGCTTCTTTTGTATAACTAACAAGCCTTTGTATATTATCACAGCAAATTTTTGCTCCCCATACGAGTAACGGTACGCCAATAAAATCAATATGGAACCTTCTAGAAAACAGCCCACCGAAAGTCATCGGTAAAGGCACTGTTGGTGATGTATTAGAAAATATAATCTTTTCATGGCTTTGATAATGTTTTTGCAAGATTTCTCCTAAATGCTTCATCGCAGGTACAACAACTTTTGATGCGCCGCATCCAATCGTATATACAGGATGACCATGTTCATCGATTCCATGAAAAATAATTTTTCCCATATCTTCTGTTTTCAATTTATTAAAGTAATCTACATTCAAAATTTCTTCTTTCGTTAACTTACGATCCGTTGGTAGTTTATTTAAATGATACGCTGCAGCTAGTGAGGTAGTATGTGTTCCACCAAAATCTGTGTAAATGTATATCATATTATCATCCCTTGTTGTAAAAGTTCAATGTTAATTAGTATTACCGTTCTTAGCAATGTTAAACAAGGGATGTTATTTGTCCCATATGAATAATGGACTGGATTGTTACAAAGCACAACAAAGCCGGAATGAGCCAAATACGGTTTATTTTCACTTTTCGTTCTTTACTTTGCATCAAAACAATAATAAGAACAACAAGTAAAATATCCATTTAGAATCCTCCTATAAACTTGCTTATCTTTAAAGATTATATTCTCCTCTTTTCACTCCATACTTGAAATACGATAGCTACTTTCAAGTGTAAGATGGAAAATGTGATTTCTCATCAGCCTTAAGCATTATTTATAAAAATAAAAAAGACGTACTTTTTACTCGTACGCCTTTAATAACTCGTTTAAACTCCTATTTATCAACTAATTCCACACCTTTAGAATTAGTTTTACCCAACACTCGAATGTTAAATTTATTAATGGCTTTTAAAAAGATATTATAAATACAATATCCAAAAATAGAACCTAGAACATTACAAATCACATCATCAATATCAGTAATACGTCCCACTCCACTAAATAAAGACTCAATTAATTGTAGCAATTCAATACTAGCTGATATAGAAAATCCTAATAAAATTGTATTTTTGAATTTCTTATATTTATCCCATAGGATAGGTGCTAAAAATCCTAAAGGCATTAATAATAAAATATTCCCGCCTACATTTCTTACAATTAGCCCAATCATAAATAGGGCATCTCCATCATAAGCACTACCAATTTGATTGATGTCTTTAATAATTGATGCAAATGGTATTATATTGACCGAGCGATTCAGATTTTCAACATTAGAAGGAAAACCGATTGGTAAAGGGAATAAAGTTACTGCAACAACCATACAAATGTAAACCACGAATAAAAAACTTACTATTTCTTTCCACCAAATCACATGTTTTTTATTTTTGGTACCAATTAATATTCCACGTACAATTAAATAACAAATAACCCCTAAAATAATAAACAAACTACCGTTGATCATATACAAATTGTTAACACATCCTTTCACATGAAGTAATAATTTAAATTTACAATTATATAGTAATATTTTTTAATTTAAAAATCCATATAAACATATGTAATTGTGCAGAATTACAAAAACCCCTTATTTAATAAATAAAGGGTTCCTCGTTAACTAAAATATTTTTCAGAACAGAAACAATCATAAACCCGTTTAAATTATTTTCGTATCTCTTCTTTTATATCCATATAATTAAAAAGCTCTTTCTATTTCTGTCATTAATTTTTCAGGTCCTGCCTCTTTATTCGATGGAATAACTAAAGTGATTCCTAATTCTGGATATATGGCCGAGCGAAAACTGACGCCTGGATCATATCCCATTACATGATATTTGAATACCTTGTTTTCTCGTGTTTCAATCCATATTCCATATCCGTAAGACTGTTTATCATTTACATAAATGTGGGGAGTTAAAAGTAACTTTGTATATTCCTTTCCTAAAATTTCATTATTAAATAGTGCCGCCCAAAATTTCAACATGTCTGGTGCAGTAACATATGCACCTCCATCAGCCCCTCCTTTTATTGGTATAGAGTAAGCGTTTGTTCTCCAATTTTGGTTGGTTTCGTCCTTTATATATCCTAGAGCTGTATGTCTTGGTAATTTATCTAATGAAAAATAGCCAGAATCATTCATGCCAATCGAATTAAAAATGTTTGTTTCTATATACTCCGTAAATTTAAGTCCCGTCTGTTCTTCTATTATTAATCCAAGTATGATAAAACCTGCGTTGTTGTAGTGAAACTTACTCCCAGGTGCAAACATCATATTATTGTTTTGAAATAATGGTAAAAAGTCTTTTAAGCTCTTTAATAGATACATAGGTGTTTGTTTCCAAAGATCCTCGAAGTTATCTATAATACTTTCATCAAAATAATCTGGTATACCAGAGCTATGCGTTAGTAGTTGATGTATTGTAATATCTTCATCGAAGTTTGGAAGTTTTATCTCTAGACAATCCTTTAATTTTGTATGAAAAGAAATAACACCTTTTTCAACAAGTTGACAGATGCCAATTGCAGTGAAGATTTTACATCCTGAGGCAATGCCAAATCTTGTTTGTATCGTATTGTTTATACATTCACTTTTGTTTGCGTAACCCATTGCTTTTTCATAGATTAAGTCTTTTTCTTTTTTTACTAAAACTACTCCAGAGAAATCTATTTTCTTTTGTATTTCTTTTACAATTCTATTAATTTCATCTTTTGTTTTTATCACGACAACCACCCTTGTCTTTCGGTATTGTTCTTTACCCTTATTAATTTTTCCATATAAAGGGGAAAGAACCCTTTTATTAAATACGATAAATTGTTAATGAGAACACAAAGTTCATTTCGAATGTACTCCGCTATTTGTGGGCAGTAGGACCCCCATCCCAAAATTCAGCGAAAGCAAAGAAGTTAAGTGGGGACACTGCTGCCCGTAAAAGCCCGATTGGTGAGGGCTGATAATCAGTGGGGGATGCTCCCCTGATTAAAATTTCACTTTATTGACTCAGTAGAATACAACTTAGATTGTGATGGGAATAAAGTAAACACACACAAGACGATAGTAATAAATAACATTATTAATGACCCTACAATAACTACAAGTTGTATAGAAATGAACTGAGTCGCAACACCAGATAGTATTGTAATAAAGATTGTTACTAACGCAATAACAAGTCCATATATACTCCCGATCCGTCCCATTATATGAACGGGAACATTATTTTGGTAAAATGTATAAAATCCTGTATTTGCATATGCCATAGAGAAAGATAAAATAAAGAATCCAATAGCAGCTATTAAAAATACATTTGAAAAAGCATAAATTAAATAACCAATCGCGATGAATAATGATCCTATTCCAATTAGAAATGAAGGTGCTAATTTTTTTGACAAAATTGTATTTGTTATGGCACCTAAAATAAATCCTGCACCAGCTATACTAACTAGAAAACCATATTCACTATCTGTTAGTAGTAATACATCTTTCGCAAACGATAGTTCAAGTGAATCAGTAGCAGTTGCTAATACGAACATACTTTGAAATAAGAAATACACACATACGACATACACATGTTTTCTACTAAAATTTATAACAGTGTTCCAATCTTTTTTTAATACTGTAAGTGATAATGTATTACTAGTTGTATCCAAATCTTCTTTCTTATCAAGATTCGGTAAAAGTAATGTAATGAATCCTGATAAGAGAAATGCTATAGCATTCATATATATAGCAAACTCTGGTGTACTCGCAATTAATAAAACCCCTGCTATCGCTGGACCAATTAAAAATGCACCAGATCCTATTAAACTGCGTAATGAGTTGAAACGTTGTCTTTGCTCTACTGGAATTAATTTCGTCATATATGTCATAGCAGTTGGCTCATAAATTGCACTGGCCATACTTATAAAGAATACGAATACATAAACAATCCAAAGTGACGGAAGTAAAGGTAAAATAGCGATAAATAACGCACGATATATATCGAGGTGAATCATTAATTTCCGTTTATTTAAACGATCAATCATACTCCCAGACCAAGCGTTTGTAAATAAAGTGGCTAATGGTTTTATTACATATAAAGTAGCAACAGCTAAGGCTGAGCCACCCATATTATAGACAAGTACATTCAGTGCTATTAAGTAAATCCATGCCCCTAAATTCGCAATACCAACTCCGGACAATAGTAATAAAGGATATTTCCAATCTTTAAGTAAATTTTTCATTTTTGGCCCCCGCTTTCAAAATTGTTTTACAACAATAAAAAAATCCCACCCCCAAGACTTTTAATCTTAGGGACGAGATTTATCATCGCGGTGCCACCCTAGTTTGTTAATATGTCACCATACTAACCTTATCAGGTACTGCATTCTAATTCATGCTTATACCATAGCTCTATAACGGGAGCTCCCGTCACACCATCCCCTAATAATAGGTTCCGATGAGCTGCTCAGAGGCTTGGTTCAATAAAGAATTTTTACTCCTTTTCAGCTACATGGAGCTCTCTGTGAAAAATTCATTTTATTTACTCTTCTCTTCACTGCATTTATTTTTTCCATATTATCACATATACATTTAACTGTAAATAAACAATAATCAGATATTTAACAACATGTCACTGTTAGTTCTTTTATTTATTATTTTTTCTAAAAAATACGGTGCGTGAAATTACTCGCAACTCTAAAGAAAGAGCTATTTGCATATAGCTCCTTCCAAATGCCCGAATTAATTCGTATTTGCCTCAGCTAACGGTTGTAACGGCGGTTCTAATTCTAGTTCTAGTGTATCTCCTTCTCGTAAATCTTGTCCTTTTTCAATACTTTGGCTCGTTACATAACCCGTACCCGAAGTTTTCAAATCTAATTTCAAAAGCTTGGAGAAATACATAATATCACGCATAGACCAACCTTTTACATTTGGCATTTGTGCGTTATTCCCTAATAAAAATATACGATCACCTTCACTCATTACCTCGCCAGACTGTGGATATTGTTTTATTATTTTTCCTTCTCCTAAAATTACTGGCTGTAGCTTCTCTTTTTCTACACTTTTCTCTACTGTACCCATCGATTGATTTACATAATTTTGTACTTTTAATTGAGATTGTTTCGTTGCATCAGCTATTTGTTTTTCTGTATACGGTTTCACCTTTAAATATTCAAGGCTGTTTTTTATAACAGGTTTAAATATTTCAGCAAGAGGCTGAGCTCCATACTCATCTCCTTTTAACTTTGGCTGCTTAATAGCTAAGTATACGATTAACTCCGGATCATCAATTGGAGCCATTCCTAAAAAGGAGAAAATGTAATTCTCTTTCCCTTCCATATATCGGCCGTTTTCAGGATTCGGTATTTGTGCTGTTCCTGTCTTACCTCCAATTGGATAACCATCCACTTTATACATTGTACCAGTTCCTTTTGAAGATGTTATAACACGCTCCATTAAGCTTCTAACTTTGTCCGCTGTTTCTTTTTTTATCGGATTCCCAATTTCTTTCGGTTGATTTTCCATAATAACTTCCTTGTTTGTTGGATTTACAACTTTATCAACGATATATGGTTGCATCATTTTCCCGTCATTTGCTATAGCAGTAGCCGCTTGGATTAATTGAATTGGAGTTACTGTAGAACCTTGACCAAAAGAAGTTGTAACCTGTTGAATTTGCGTATTTAATAATAAAGTATTTTTACTTTCTCCAGGTAAATCTATTCCTGTTTTTTGATTGAATCCAAATTTATTCATATATTGCTTAAATTTATTTGGTTTCAGTAACTGATCTTCTAAAATAGAAAAAGCTACGTTTGATGACCTTTCAAAACCTTCATCAAATGTAATTGATCCCCATCCAAATCCACCATTATGATCTTTTATATCAGATGAACCAACGGAATATTTTCCAGATTGAAAATATTCTTTGCCGTTATATACACCTTCATTAATGGCAGCTGCTAACGTAAAAACTTTCATTGTTGAACCTGGTTCATATGCATTTGCAATCGGATCATTTAAAAAATATTCGATATCACCTACATTAGGATTGTAACTAGGTTTACTAGACATCGCTAAAACCTTTCCTGTTTTTGGATCAGCAATAATTCCAATTAACATAGACGGATCATAATGCTCTTGTGCTTTGTTCATCGCTTCTTCTAAAAAGCTATTAATTTGTTTATCAAGTGTTAAATATACGTTATTTCCATTTTTAGCAGGTTCTACTTTACCTATATCATTTGTAAGCGGAATCCCTCTTCGTGTACCCACATATTCTATATTCCCGTTTGTAGAGCGCAAATATTTATCCAAACTCTTTTCAAGCCCAAACTTTCCTTCCGTATTCCCTTTATCATCTGGTCTAGCAAAACCAAGTATATAGGATGCAAAGTCTTCATTCGGATACACTCTTGCTTTTTCCGACATAAAAGATACACCTGGTATTTTTAAATCATTAATTTTTTCCTTCTTTTCCCTAGATAAGTTCCGACCAATTTTCCCAATTTCAACTTGCGTACGCCCTTCATGAAAGTTTTTTAATACTTCTTCTTTATCAATTTCAAGCGCATCGGCTAATTGTTGTGCGGTTTCATCTTTATTTTTCACTTTATCTTTTCCTTTTAAATTCACAACAACTCGATACGTTGTAGAATCTTGTACTAACACCTTTCCGGTTTGATCATAGATAGTGCCACGATTCGCTTCTAAAACACCTTTTTTATTATGTTGTTCATTCGCGAGATCCTTTACATTCACATTATGCACGACTCCTACTGCCTGAATATAGAATATACGCAAAATCATAATAAGAAACAAAACAATAAAAGCAATCATCATATATCGAGCGCCTTTATTCGTTTGGAGTTTTTGCATACTTATCTCCTCTCTTTTGGAATGGATTCGTACGAAGATCCGTTTTAAAATTTGTAGTTTTTGTTTACGATACTATATGTTTCGAAGTTTTCTTTTTAATTCCTTTAAAACAATGCAAAACTAACTGTTGTTATTTTGTGTTATTATTTTATATATTTAAAATACGGTGCGTGAAATTTCAGAATATTAATTAGTACAACTTGATTACAGAGCACTCTAAACTCTTTTCGTATTTCCTATAAAAAAATTCCCCTCTGGATGTCCAAAGGGGAACTTTTTATAGGAAAATTATGCGATATGGTTATATTTCGCTAAGAAAGGAATTCGTCTCGCTACTAATGCATACATTTTGAATACAAGTTTCGCTATTGGTTCAAACATACGTGTACTTTGCATTACTAAAGCACTCGTAATAAGTGTTAAGAATGCTGCGCCAAGTATATCTAAAGGATAATGAACACCTACGTACATACGTGATATACCGACTAGTACTGCCCATAATAGCGCGATATATTTCAGTTTTTCTCCTCTAAGAATAAATACGAAGGCGATTGAAAATACAAGTACAGAATGATCACTAACGAATGATGAATCTGCTGCATGTGGTACTAATTGGTGTACATCATGTGATACGAACGGACGCGGATGGTAATATACCGCGTGTATAAGAACATTTACTAATAATGCAATAATAACCGAAAGCGTCGTATATAAAACTGTATATTGTTTTCTAATTGCCTTTTCTTTCTTTCCATTATTAAACCATAAGATAAACATAAATAGAACGGCTACGTATGCAGCGCTATTTGTAATAGCAATCATTAACGTATCTAATAGTTTGGATGAATCAGCAAAATTATTAAACCACTGAAATACTGTGTAATTCATTAAACTCTCTCCTTACATACAAGTGTTCTTGATTTACACAGTATACAACACCATTATGAAAATGGACTTACACTTTTTTCATCTAATTCTCATTTTACTATTACTCATATGACAATTATAAAACAAATTTTATACGCTATTTATGTATAAAGCCAATAAGCCTTTATAATAAAGCGGTTCGTATTTTTTTCATGTTTGAAATACATAACATGTTCATTTAAATATACTAATTGCAAAATCATATTTTTTAATTCATTTGAAGTACAATATTTCCGAATTGTTCTCCATGTTCCATACGGCTTAGTGCTCGAATTGCTTTTTCTAACGAGTAAACTTTATCAATAATTGGTTTAATTTGATGTTTTTCTATAAACTTTATCATCTCATTAAATTCCTCACGGCTACCCATGGATGTTCCCATAATATCAATTTGATTGTAAAATAGCGCGCGTAATGGTAATTCAATTTTATCGCCTGAGCTTGCACCAAAATTCACGATTCTTCCGTTTGGTTTTAAGACATCAAAATATTTCAAAAAAGTTGCCGGGCCTATACTATCTATTATTAAATCAACTTTTTCACCTTGTAAGCTCTCTTCCCAATTTCCGGTACTATTAAAAGAAATATCTGCACCATATTTTTCAGCAAGTTCCCTTTTATTCTCTACCCTTGAAGTAACACTCACTTTTGCGCCGATTGCTTTCGCGAATAACATGGCAAATGTAGCTACACCACCTCCTATTCCCGGAATTAAAACATGTTCACCGCACTTCAATCTACCCTTTGTAAAAAGTGCTCTATATGCTGTTAATGCGGATAAAGATAAAACACCTGATTCTTCCCAAGTAAGATATGCCGGCTTTTCTACTACATTTTCAGCCGGTACAATTACATATTCAGCAAACGTTCCATCTTTCGGTCCACCTAGCACTTCCGGTAACTCCGGTACTTCAGTAGCATGTTCCCATCCAATACTAGGATTAATAATAACTTCTGTATGTAGTGTAATATTTGAAACTCCTTCTCCTATTTCTGTAACAATTCCTGAGCCATCTGACCCTATTACTAATGGTAGATCCATTTCTTTTCTATTGTTTATAATAAATAAATCCCTATGATTTAACCCTGCAGCTTTTAACTTTATTTTTACTTTACCTGCATTAGGACTTATCTCAGGTGAAAATTTATATTCTAACCCCTCTAATCCTTTTTCATATTGATGTACAATAGCTTTCATTGCTTAATACCCCCTTAATATTTCCAATGTACTAGAAATATCAAAATAAATAAAATAGTTTGCCTCCAATAATTAGAAATTATATATTTTGTCATGAAAAAACAAAAAATCCTCTCCCTATAAAAAGTATAGGAAGAGGTTTCAAAACTAGTTAGATAAGAATCTATAAATTTATTGAATTCTAGCCAATTCTAATATTTTTCGAATAAATGGCGCTTTTGCCTTTGTATATGAAACACGATCAAAAGCATATGTAATAGCAAGCCTCTCTTTTAATTCTCTATATTCTTTACGTGCCCATTCATGGCTTATTAGAAAGTCACGAAATAAAATATTGTTTCTCCACTCATCACTATTATAAATATAAATATGCAAATGATGAGTACCCGCTCTCCATTTTCCCTTTCTAAAAAAACGCCAATTGGTTGTATCTTTTGGAACATACTCATATCCAATTTCCGATATAACTTCAATCCAGTTTTCAGTAATTTGTAAGTCTGTTACGCCAATCATCATATCAATAAGAGGTTTAGCTCCTAATCCTTCTACTGCTGTGCTTCCTATATGTTCAACAGCAATTATTTCTTGTCCTAACAAGGAACAGAATTTCTCTTTTTCTTTTATATACTCTTCAACCCAGTCTTTTTGATATGCTTTAATAACAATTTGTTGATCCATTGTATTCACCTCTTTATAAGTGTTTATCATTATATTTATAAAATTTTATATTATTAGCATAGGATTTCCATAAAATATGTCGAATAGTGGAATATACAACTTAATTATATTAAATGTGAGGTAATCTATGAAAGATAATTCCGTGGAAATTCAGTTAAATAACGTAACATTCCAATTAAAAGAATATCATAATTTTGATTGGCTTATTAAATTAGGGACCGTATTTGCAGTTTTTGACCAGCAAGACTCAGGTAATATAAGTTTTGGTGTAGAAAAAGATGGGCATAAGAAATTTATCAAATACGCAGGAGCACAAACAATTGCATTTGAAGGAACAACGGGTCACGCTATTAAAAGGCTAAAAAATTCAGTTACTATCTATGAAGATTTAAAGCATGAATCGCTCATAAGACTAATTGATCATTTCCCAGTCCAATCTGGATATGTATTAATTTTCGATTGGTTTGATGGTGAATGTCTTCATTCGCATTGGAGTTTCCCACCTCCTGAAAAATATAAAAATCCAAACTCACCATTTTATAAATTTAGACATTTATCTGCTATAGAACGAATTCATTCCTTACATTCCATTTTTTCTTTCCATAGTTATGTAGAAAAGAAAAACTATGTAGCAATAGATTTTTATGACGGTAGTATTTTATATAATTTTAATACAAACGAGACAAAAATTTGTGATATAGATTTATACAGTAAGAAACCTTACATAAATAGAATGGGCCGGCTATGGGGTTCCTCCCGTTTTATGTCACCAGAGGAATTTGAACTAAACGCAACAATTGATGAAAGAACAAATGTATTTAATATGGGAGCAATGGCTTTCTCACTTTTAGGCGGTGAAAAAGATCGTTCTTTTATAAAATGGGAAGCAAGTAAGGAATTATATGAGGTAGCGTATCGTGCTGTAAATGCCAATCGAGCAGAACGGTATGCATCAGTTATAGAATTCTATGAAGCGTGGTTAAAAGCGGCTAATGCGGAAAGGATATAACCCTAAATTATTAAAAGAAATATAGAGTTTATACTATTATCATGTATAATACATATGAAAAGGAAATTCAGAATAACGAGGCAAATATTATGGACTTTGTTTATATTAATCAAAACGTATTAAATAATCTTCTATACATTTTATGTAGTATATTTGTTTTTTATTTCATATATGATAGCAGGCATTATTTGAAAAAATACAAAATATTACTGATTACCCTTTGTTCTAGTATCCCGCTTATTTTATGTATGCGATACCCTATCTATATGGATGAAAGTTGTATTCATGATTTAAGACAAATTCCGGTCATAATAGGTACGCTTTATGGTGGATTCCCTGTCGGTATCATATTGTTTACAATTTTATTAATTACAAGATTTATATTTTATGGCTTTAATATGCTGACAGTCGTTGTTTACGGAATAATGTTCATCGTTACAGCACTCGCATCTTCAAAATTTAATACATATAATAGAAAGCTTAAAGTAGCTTTTTCCATGTTTTTAACCTTTTTCCTAGCAATATTTACAACTGTAATTGTATTAACTTTATCAGATTTTGAAGTGAATAATTTGTATATTATTTATTTCATGGTATTACCGACTACTTTAATGTTATTTATTGTTTATATAAATGAAGTTATAAAAGATGCTGTATTAATGCGCTCAAAATTAATTAAAATGGAAAAAATGGAGATTGTTAGCCAACTCGCTGCAAGTATATCGCACGAAGTAAGGAATCCTTTAACGGTTGTAAAAGGATTTACACAGCTTTTAAAAACACCAAATTTAACTCCTGAATCAAGAGACGAATATATTAAACATATACTTGAAGAGTTAAATCGTGCCCAAGAAATTATCGATGATTACTTAACGTTTGCCAAACCTGCTCCAGAAAAATTAGATCAAATTTCAGTAAAGCAAGAGTTAAATCGAGTTATTAATATGATATTGCCATTGTGTAATATGAATACGATACATATTACACAGGATTTTTCTGAGGCAACCATTGTTGGTAATAAACAGCACTTTCAACAATGTTTTTTAAACTTAATAAAAAACAGTATTGAAGCAATGTCTAATGGTGGTACCTTAAATATTTCCTCATCTATCAATAATAGTAAAGTTGAAATACGAATTGAAGATAGCGGAGTTGGAATGTCACAGGAGCAAATACATCGATTCGGTGAACCGTATTTTAGTACAAAAACAAAAGGAACTGGTTTAGGTACGATGGTTGCTGTTAAGATTATTGAGACGATGCATGGAAGTTTAAAAATCCGAAGTATCGTTAGTAAAGGAACGACTTTAACGATTACGTTCCCGAAATATAGTGAGAATACGCATTTAAACAAATAAAAAAGGAGCATAGTTGCTCCTTTTTTATTTGTTTCGATACATAAGTATCTTCAATGTTTTTTTAGTTTACATTTGTGAAGACTAATTAAAAATTAGTATCCTCCGCCCCAGCAGCTGCATCCTACAATTATTAATAGAATGAATAACACAACTAGTAAAGCGAAACCTCCACCAAAACCACAAGAACCACCGTAACTCATATTTTCTCCTCCTTTTGGTTTGAAAACTAATAGGTAGTTGATCATTTTAACTGGTTCGTATTATACATTATGTATATATCCCTTTTTTGAGCATGTCTACATAAAAATAAGTAAAAGCACTCGTTTAAAGAGTGCTTTAAAATGGATACCAAAAGTTTTGAAATACGTTTAATTTTAAATATACCGCAACAATAAATATGAAAATACCGGCAAATAAAGCGATAAAATCTTCACGTTTCGCCTTACTTGTATAAAACCATGTACGTTTATCCTTCTTTCCAAATCCTCTTAAATCCATTGCATTTGAAACCGTATCTATTCTTTCTAGAGAATGAATGATTAGTGGCCAGAAAATTAAAACACGGTTCTTCATACGAACCCATAAACTTGCTTCTCCTTTTTCAAAAGCCACTCCTCTCGCTTCTTGCGCGTGTTTAATAATTTTATACTCAGACTGGATGTCAGGAATATAACGTAGTGCAATATTTATTGCATATGTAATCTTATAATGAATACCAAGTTTACTTAAGCTACTTACAAATTCGCTTGGATCTGTCGTGTAAATAAAAAGAAGTGTAAATGGTAATAACGTAAAATACTTTAATGAAAGTGTAGCTGCATAAAATAATGTTTCATATGTAATCGTTGCATATCCAACATGTAAAAACGCGGTATATGATTCAGTTAATTCAGATCCATGAGTTGGTGTAATAAATAAAATCATGACAGAGTTTAATAAACTAAATGTAAATATGACACTAAAAACAATTAAAATTTTACGAAATGGAATTTTAGCAATGCTGAGTCCGATACACCCAATAATAAATAATATTAGCAACACCCGAAAATCAAAAAACAAAAAAGTAAGCGTCATACAAAAAATAAATAAAAACAATTTCACTACCCCATCCATACGATGAAAATATGTACTATGCACCTTCCTCCCTCCTAGTACTGTCTAAATAAAGCTCCATAAATTTTTCTGGACATGCAATCCCACTAAATTTAATAAGCTTGGTTAAAGAACTCTCTCTTAAGTTGGCTCTTTGTAACGTTTCTTGATTGCCTAATACATCAAACACTGTATTATCCGCAATAATTTTCCCTTCATGTAGAACTACTGCACGGTCTGTATATTCTAGCGCGAGATTCATATCGTGAGTGATAACAACAAATGAAATTCCCTTTTTAGCTAGGTTTTTAATAAACGACATAAATTGTTTATAATGATAATAATCTTGTCCCGCTGTCGGTTCATCTAATATGATAAGCTTAGGATTTGTTGTTAATACAGATGCGATTGTTAGTCTCTTTTTTTGCCCATAGCTTAGTGCTTGAATTGGCCAATTACGAAATGGATATAAGCCACAAATTTTTAAAATCCCTTCTACTTTATTCTTAATTTCTTCCTTAGAAAAATTATGTAATGTTAATGTAAATGAAACTTCTTCAAAAACAGTAGGCTGTGTAATCATATGATTTGGATTTTGCATCACGTAAGATATGATTTCCCCACGTTTACGAATAGACCAAGAACTAATATCTTCACCTTTTAACGAAATTTTCCCATTTTTCATTTTGTTTATACCTATAAGACTATGAGCTAATGTTGATTTCCCTGCTCCATTATGTCCTAACAGTGCCACAATTTCTCCTTCATATATTAAAAGGTTTACATTTTCTAATACTTTTTGTTTATTAGGGTATGAAAATGATAAATTCTCCACTTTAAGTAATTCCTTGTTTTTAGCATTCCTTTTTAATATGACTTGTTTCTCCATCCACTCTTTTATAACGTTGCTTACCTTTTCTTTTTGAAGGTTTTCCATTGGATATATTACGTCATTATTACTATCAAAATGTAATCTCTTTAATGCTTCGATGTAAATAGGCTCTCTTAAGCCAATACGTGGTAATATATTTGACGCTAAGATTTCTTTTGGTGTTCCCATCGCAATGACTTTACCTTCATCAATTAATATAACTTTGTCTAAATCCAGTTTGAAAATTTCTTCTATCCTATGTTCGATAATAACAATCGTTTTATTATACTGCTCATGTATATCTTTCATAAGTTCTATCGTATGTATGGCGCTTAGTGAATCTAAGTTCGCTAATGGTTCATCGAACAATAATATATCCGCATTTGTTGTTAATAAACCAGCAAGAGAAACTGTTTGCTTTTGACCTCCTGATAATTCATGTGGACTTTGTTTATGAAACGTATGCATCTTCACCTTTCTTAATGAATCCGAAACAATCTTTTTCATGTTATCTTGCTTTACACATTCATTTTCTAAATAAAAAGCTACATCTTCTTCTACTGTCAGACCAATAAATTGAGCATCTTGATCTTGCAAAATTGTTCCTACCTGTTTACTTTGTTCAAAAATACTTCCTTCCCTTGGGTCTTTACCGGCAATTAAAACGTTACCTGTGCTATTCCCTTCGTAAGAAAATGGGATTAGCCCATTTATACAATGAGCTAATGTCGACTTTCCTGAACCACTTCGTCCAGCAATTAGCACTTTTTCCCCAGGGTATATATGAAAGGTAATATCACTTAAAGTAGGCTGCGCAGCATGCCCATATTGAAAGGTGAATTGTTCAAACGAAATAATTGGTTGCATGTTAACATCCCTACTTTTCAATTTTTAAATGTGTATGTTTCTTATTGGATTTCGTCAAACCAATTGTAAGTGGCAATCCAAGTACTAAGAAAACGATGACATCGGAAATTGTTGCTCCTAATACTTGGATAACAATTTTGTCAAATGGTTCTCCCATCACAATAATATCGAATGCCCCAGCAAATATAATAGCGATGACAATACCAACTAGCCCAGTAATTGCTAAATAAGAAATATCCCCCTTGTTAAACGACCCGTTTTTCACACTAAAGCCAACTCTTTTTTGAATAAGCCCCATTGAAAAACCAATAATACCTGAACTAATAACCCGCAACTTATACTACCTTACAATATGTCCACCTGAGCAAACCTAGTAAAACATTGAGTTTCTCTAAGGTATTGAATTGGACACTTCCGTGAATGAAACATGGTTAAAATTAAGTAATGTACTTTATTTTTGTTACAAAATCTTCCTGTTTGAGTTGGACAGTTCTTTATAAAATTGATAGTTCCACATCACAATCAAGCTAAGAAAAGAAAATGACCCAAAACGAAAAAATCGAGCTAAATTCTCACATTTAACTGTTAAATAATAAAATTGTCGCTTTGTGGATATTTCAAAATACTAGCTTGATGATGATCAGCTCTAACCAGATCACCATTAATATAAGAGAAACTTGTATCCCAAAATAAAAAGTAAATTTTGTATGTTAAGCACCCCTTCTATATCCTTTTAAATGCCAGAAAAAAAGACAAGCAATATTTCACCTGCCTTTCTCTCACTTGAACCATCTTAATTTTAATAATATGTATTGGACTCTTATCTCTAATATCATTGTATAAAACTGATCGTCTCTGTTAGAGCGTTTCACAGTCCATGCTGCGATTAACAAGAAAATAATTCAAAACAAGAGAACATACTCTACTCTATAGATTGACTACGAATTCGCCGATTTATGGTAAACCAAGTGACTGTAAACAATATCATTAATAATATTATAATGATATATAATCCAGTTTGAGGTATCATGGTACCAATCATTATACCCATTAATCCTCCCATAGCTCCTGCAACAATGCCATTTAATATGAGGATCATATCTTGAAATGGAAAACTGATAATACCACTAATAAAAACACCCATCAGAAGTCCTAAAACATAGACCGTACTTAGGTTGTGGCTCATAATAGATCCAAAAACTATACAAACTGTCATTGTAGAAATCATCCCTAAGGTCATGGGAAGTGAATGAACGATTATACTAGATTGTTCATTGAATTTGTACAGACGATTTCGTTGCTTCCAAAGTGTATAAATAATATGACAAATGAGAAGCACACAAATAAATAAGATAGCAACAGCAAAGGGCCACGATATACCCATAGTGTTTATATGGTTCATTTCATGTCTCAATTACATTTCCCCCTCTCTCTTGGTATTTTGGGCAATATCTTGTGTTACTTAGGGGTCCTGTCTCTCCTATTAAATATATCTGTAAAACATTTGTGAGAATTGCTTTACAATTGCAATCGTTATTGTGTCCGCCATTTGTAAAGCTTCTACTTCAATTTTATCAAATACAGTAATACTAGATTTAAAATCACCTTGGAGCATAAGTACTGCCTCCAATTTAGTGAGTGCTAGATGTTCGAAAAACATTTTTTGAAATTCTTCTCTTGAAATAAAAGGATTTATTCTATTTAGAAATTGGGAAACTTCTGCTCCATTTACATACCATTTTCTCTCAGCAGCCGTTGCAGCCTCTTGATTACCAGCTTTTGCAGCTTTAACAAGCTCCGCAGCAATTACTAGGTGATCCCTTATTAAGTTGTTGTACATTGTTGCTATTTCACTTCCATAATAAGGTTTTAATAAATCCCCCATATCTACAGCATTGCGAAGTAGACGAGCGGTAACAACGTCTATATCTGGTAAACCAAAAGCTATGCTGATGATCGTCATCCTAGTCCAATAGACATGTTGTTCCCAAACTGAGCGCATAGAATTACTTAAATTAACTTTCTGTTGGGTATAAACAAGATTTCCTCCTCCATGACATTGATGATTATGATCACACCTACAACTTTCTCCACACCGACAATAGGGATTTAAACAAGCTGGATTGGAACAATTACGTTGATAATTAGGATAACCATTGAAATATCCTTGTTCATTTTGCCACATCTTTCAGCCCCCCTAAAAACTTTAATTCCCATAAAAAATACGCTCCCTTATAGGTATTTTGTAGTGTATTTATATTTACAATTTAGTAGTTTTGAGAGCTCATTATTTTTAACAAAAATTTCACTTTATTAGATAGTAGGGTATTTTCAGTATGTATAAAAATAGTTTACAAAATGCTCTTTTGAGCATTTAAGTAATAGATTTGTTTTCTTACTATTAATATTTTTAACCATAAAATTAACTCCTATGTTTAAAAGTATTAAATTTTGACAATAAATACTTATAGGTTTTATTTTAGGAGGTAAATTAAATGTCAATAATTTGTGCTAATGTGAAAATTTCAGGAACTAGACCACTCTTGTTTAATCGCTTTACCGAAGAGGCTATTCCCATAACCAAACAAGAAAAGTGGGGAGTTCCAGGAAATAATCCACAAGAATGGAAAAAAACTTTTCAAGCAACACCACAAGGACAACTTTATTTGGATCCCATTTATATTTTCTCTTGTTTACGCGCAGGAGGAAAATTTATATCCAAAGGAAGAGGAACTTTAGAACCAGACGTATCTTCAACTCTCCAAGTATTAAATAATAAAATATTAATTAACAGGTTTCTTCCACCTATTAGCGAAATAACAAGGGATGATAAAAGAGATGTGTATATTGATGTACGCCCTGTTTCAAGAAGAGGAGTTAAAAATATACGTTATCGTCTGGCTATTTCATCCGGTTGGAAAACAGAGTTCAGTATAATATGGGAGGGAACCTTAATTAGCCGAGAACAAATGAAAGCTATTTGCCAAGATGCTGGTGCGTATGCTGGTTTAGGAGACGCAAGAAAAGTTGGATTTGGTCGATTCCATGTCACTGACTTTAACATCATTCAGGAAAAAGCACATGCCTAAAAAAAGAACACCTTATGAAACTTGGAGGAAAAACATAAGACCAATTATATGGAAGAGAGATAATAAACAATGTATACGTTGCAAAAAGACAGTTTTATTAAGCGAATGTCATATAGACCATATAATTAGTGGGCTGCATGGGGACAATAGACTTCAAAATTTACGTACACTTTGCAGACGTTGTCACGTTCTACGTTCAGATCGCCTTCATCGCGGTATGATTGCAAAAGCTTTAAAAGATGGAGTTATAACAGCAGATTGGCGTCAATATGTTTGGGAAGAAGAATCACTATTGAAAAGATAAACAGAATACTTTTATATTCCCTAATGAAATAGTAATAATTTAGGAATTTAAATATAGTTTAATTAACATAGTTTATTTTATTATGCCAAACTAGATATATGGTACGATTTGATACGGATATAAATTAAATTAATTTATTCTAATAAAAATTCAAATAAAACCACTAAAAATTTTATATTACAAGAATATTCAATGAAAATTATGATTTTGTCGAAACAGTTAAAGCTGTTCAATAGGAGATGACCTCCCTATTGCTGAAGAGATAGGTCGTTTTAATTAGGTTAGGCTTGGTATGGTACATCCCGGCTGCGTTCGGTTCGGTGGCGTTTGGTATAGTACGGCTTGATACGGTAATTTAATAATTTTATAAGCCATTTTTAGTAAAATTCACTATTGAATACAATTAGATTCTCTTATTAACTAAAAATAATAGACCATAGTACCATTTATTATTAGTTTTATTTCTCATATAGACTAATCTATTAAATATACAAAAATACTTATAAGTTATATTTTTCGTTTTTTAAGCACTATAGTGTTCTTACATTCATTTGTACACTTCTCTAATCTGATAGAGAGGTGATACACTTGTCTGATTTCTTAAAATTGGTTGGAGAAAACATCCGCTTTTTACGAAAAAAAAGAGGATTGACACAAGAAGAATTGGCTGAACAAATCAATCTGCAACAAGCTTACATTGGTGGTGTTGAACGTGGAGAAAGGAATATTTCCATGCTTACTCTGCAAAAAATTGCTGTTGGCCTAGAGGTTTCACCTGATGAAGTGTTAAATTTTAGTAATGTTAATTTAATCGATAATCCTCAAAGAGAGGAATCTCTTAGTATTATTACTTCTCTACTGCATCAAAAAAATGTTAATGAATTGCAATTTATCCTAAAGTTTCTTTATAATTTCTCTGAATTCGTTGAAAGTAACAGCAATAAGTAGTGATTGCAACATATTTTCGGATACATATTCTAAATATTTACTTACAATACTACCATTATAAAAAAACGTTATCTTGGTTAATCTATCATGTTTAAAGAGATAACGTTTTTTATTTTTCAACTTAAGATATTCTTATCTAATAAAATAATTTCCTTCTAGTAAATCTTATAGAAATAGGATTTGTTAAATAGTTAAAAAACCTTATTGTTTTATTTTCGATTTCAAGAAAAAGATCTCAACCTCCGATATCTTTTCAACTTTAAGGAACCAAAGGAATTAATCGTTTTATTCGAAATGTTTAACATAATCTAATAACGTTTGGTATTGCTTATCAAGGGCATACTCATCTGTTCCAATTGGAGCTTTAAAAAAAAGGGAAAGATGTTCCATTATTCCTACCTTCCCTTCTCTAAGTGCATGCTCCATAAAACGGGACAGATCAATTATTAGAGGGGCAGCTAAAATCGAATCAATACCTAACCAATTAATTTTCATTGTCATTCGTTCTCCTAACCAGCCTTCAAAGTCAATGGTATCCCAGGCTTCTTTCCTATCTCCTCGGACAGGAAAGTAATCAATTCTTACTTTATGATCAAAATGACTGTACCCTAATATTTGTTCTAGCCCAATGGATTTCGAATCAATTTTTGTTGAAGAATGTGTTGGGTGTTCCAAAACTGCACCATCTTGATTCCCTAAGATGTTCGTACTATACCACCCGACAATATTCAATCCACGTTGTTTGAACATTTTTCCTAAAACGTGTTTATATAAAGTCTGACCTGTTCTTCCATCTTTTCCTGCCGTCGGAACAGCCTGCAGTTCTGCTAATTCCTGTAATGCTGGTATCTCAGTCGTCACACTCGGCGTAAAATTTACATAGGCACATTTTGATTTCATTGCCGCATATGCATACAGCATACCTGGTCGAATATCAGGTGAATTTTCCCTTAACCCAGTCTCAAATGCTTTTAATGACTGATATAAATAATGACTTTTTGTCTTTTCTTCTGTTGAAGCCGTATTTACCACAACAATTCTTTCAAGATTATATTTTTTTCTAAATTCTTTAATGTCTGCCTGAATTTGATTCACTGCGCTCATTAAGTTCTCAGGCTCTCCTGTCAGACTATAGACCCCTTTAACAAAATCATTTACATTAGCCAGTGGTGCTTGCCAAATAGGAACATCATTGAGTTGCATTTCAAATTTCTTCAAAATAGATTCCTGAATGATACCATATTTTTTTACTACTTCTATCAATGAATCCTTTTGTATATCCCATCCACCAAAAGCAATCTGATCGAGTGGAGTTAGCTGTAATGTCTCAAATTCTTTCTCTGTAGGGGTACCGCCAGCATTTTGGAAAAAAACCACGCTAAGAGTATACAAGATTTTATACAGTTTTTCGGCTAATCCAGTAACAAACGAGAAACCTAAAATCGCGCCATAATAGGAATGTATAAAAAGATGAATAGCTTTATAGAAAATAAAAAAGGGGAATCCTTCTGAGAGTAAGGATTCCTCTTTTTTATTGCTACCGATAATGATGCGTTATGTCGACTTGATATGTATGGAGTATTCAATCAAATCATCATAAAAATATCCTCCCTGATGAATAATAGTTGAGAGGTGATTCATATAAAACGGTTATTCTTTTTAATAATGATTTTATTATTTTCTTTTCCGATAATTGAAGCTAACGCACAACCCAAAAAATGCCCAGTATTAAGTGAATTAAAAAAAACATCCATTAAAGATAGAAAAGAGGTAATTGAAGCATTAAATACTTTGATACCCAAAACTTATGGAACTGGAATAGATGATTTTCCTGATATGTATACTAAATGGAATGTTGTAACTGCAAAACCTTTTCCTAAAACTATTGGTAATAAAGAAGAAAAAAACTATTTTGGAATGGCAAAAACCTTTTGTGGTAAAGAAATTGCTGAGAAATCATGGCTTGTACGTTTAGACTTCCCAAAAGCACCTGGAGCTGACCTAGCCCAAGGTCAAATATTTTTAGCAAAAAGTAAAGAAAAAGGATGGTTTGTTTGGTTTAGATATCATTAAACGAATCAGTCATTTTAATTTTTAGCTCTTTGCTAATCTTTTTTGTTGTTGTTTTACTACCAATAACGAAATTTATGTAAATAAGCTGTCCATATGGGCAGCTTATTTTACGTTTTGCTTATCGTGTTTTTTTTCCGAAATGCTGGCGGTACCCCATACCCATCAAGCTAATATTTTATAGTACCCCCTAAACGAAATTTTTATTTTTCTACATTTTGTTATCCTATAATAAGCGTTGATAATAAAAGATTCAAAAACAGGAGCCAACATAAACTAACTAACCAAGGTTTACATACGTAAAAAGGCTCGCTGTTGTTAAACAAGCGAGCTGATTAATTATCTTACATTTACGTGAATCCTGTGTTCTTAAGAAGTGTTTATGACTTCAATTTTATTTCATAATGTGATAGTTGTTTACCTTGATAGTCTTTATCATAAGTATATTGGAATTCTAAGGTCTCCAATACCTTTTTTGATTTATCATTTGTAATTTTAATTCTCGCAATCAGTTTTTTAATTTCCATCGAGTTAGTGGCATATTGTATAGATGCTTTTGCAGCTTCTGTTGCATAACCCCTTCCCCAAAATTCAGGATCTAAAAGATACATAATTTCAACTTCCTCTTCTTTTTGATCTACATATCTTAATCCGCAATGTCCTATAATTTCCCCTGTACATTTATTTAATACTGCCCATACACCAAAGCCATATTGATTCCAATGATCTATAAACTTTTCGACGTACACTTTTGTTTCTTCTTTTGTCATTCCTCTAGATGCTGCAAGCCATGTACCGACCATATCTTTTTTTACGATACTATAAATATCATCAATATCTTCTAAGCCTATTTTTCTCAAATAAAGCCGATCTGTTGTAATTGTTTTTTCGTCTATTTTTACATTCATACAACTCACTCCTTTAGACAGTAATCAATAATTCTTTTTCAGTCCATTTTTCCCTATAATAACTATTACTGTAGTTTCGAAATAAAGTTTACTCATTTTTCAGGCTTTCTTATTCTCTATTCGAAATTACAAATAAATAACTAATATTTTTACACCATTTAGCTAACGTCACTTGAACTTTGAATATATTATCTAAAAGTTTGAGATTTCTCTTTCGGAATACTTAATATTTCCCAGCCTGAACCTTTTATTTGTTTACCAATGTATAAAATTTGACCTAAATGATTGCTACAATGCGCTATTTCAATTTGAATTGCTTCTAGGACGGTTAATGGATTATTTCTAATTGTTATAGTCTTTATTAAGTCTTCTGTTTGTAACTCTTTAATTGCTTTAAATAAAAGAAACCGCCCATTTTCCCAAATTTCAATTAATTCTTTTTTTCAATGACCGTATCGAGAAATTCACCATCACGATCCCTATATTCTTTTTCGCCATCTGTTGTTAAGAAATTAGTCCACCTTGAATGCATATTTCCACTCAGATGTTTTATAATGATTGCAATACTATTAGATTCACTGTTAGGACGCCAATGTAAATCTCGCTCTGTTAACTGATCTATAGCTTTCTCAGCACGTTTTTTTATGTGCTCAAATTGAAAAATTACTGTAGATAGAAACTTTTCTTCTACTGAACTCATAAAACTTCCTCCTTTTGGTTATAGTAGTCAATTTTATTGATAAGTACTTATTTTTTTTGATTGTATCAATTAGTAACAGTAATTCTTTTAAATCATCAATTATGTATTCATCTGTAAATGGATTTTCCCAAAACGCATCTTTCTTCCATATTGCATTCATTCCCACATTTCGAGCTCCTATTACATCATTTTCTGGATGATCCCCTATGTATACGCTTTCTTCGGGGGTAACACCTAATCTTTCTAAAGCTCTCATAAAGATTTCAGCTTGAGGTTTTTTAATTCCCTCTTGTTCAGACACTAAAATGGTATCCATGTATTTCTCAATTCCTAAGGCTTGGATATTTAGGAGTTGAAATTCAGTGAATCCATTTGTAATCATGCCTAATAATATGCCTTTGTCTTTCAACTCTTTTAGTACATGCTCCATGTTAGAAAAAGGAATACAGTGATGTTGAAAGTTGTTTATGTAATCCTCTAATAATTGCTCCCATGTTAAATCGGAAATAGAATGCTCTTGGAGTAATTGTTGGTATACCTTGTCCTTCCAAACGTATCCCTTATTATCTAACTCAATAAATCGAGATACATATTGTTCTTCAGGTATATGTTTTAGTTTATTGATATGCCTCTTATATTGTTCTTTAATAAAGAGTTTAAGAGAACTATCCCTATCTAATAAAGTTCCATCTAAGTCGAAGATAACTGCTTTAATCATGTATTCTCCCCCTTTTTATCTAAATATAACATAAAAAGGTATTTTATCCCTTTTCTAGACTTTGTTTTCTCAAAAATAGTTTGGGTGAAATATTAAATAACAGAGAGAATTTATTTTTTAATCATTTTATTATTCTATTAAAGAGTGGCACCATCACTATCAGGCTAAGGTTTTACACTATCCATAAAACCAAAAAGACGTTATTCTTTCTGTAGAATTATAGGAAAAGATGGCGTATTTTATGGAGTTTTCGATTCATGACGAACTTCAACCGATTGCCGAAGAATTACAAAGACATATGTCTCCTCGTGTTCTAGAACACCTAGCTAAAGAAAAAGGGTTTGTTCAGCGAAAGAGTAAATATCAGGAAAAGGAATTAGTTGCTTTATGTGTATGGCTTAGCCAACAGGTTGCAAGTACATCACTCACTCAATTATGCAGCTATCTTGAAGTATCTACAGGTGTTCTTATCAGCCCTGAAGGACTTAACCGACGATTTAATGCTTCTGCAGTACAGTTGCTAGAACAAGTTCTAGCTAATCTTCTAACTCAACGAATTCATTCAACAAAAGAAATAATTCATCAATATACCACGACCTTTAAGCACATTCGGATTCTGGATTCTACAACATTTCAGCTTCCAGATAAATTTTCTTCACATTATCAAGGTTCAGGTGGAAGTAGCCATACGGCAGGAGTCAAAATTCAATTGGAGTATGACCTATTGAGTGGAAAGTTTCTGCACGTTTATGTAGGGGAAGGAAGAGAAAATGATAAAATATTTGGTTCAACAAGCCTACAAATTATTCGACCAAAAGACTTGTACATAAGAGATTTAGGCTATTTCGACTTACATGACTTACAGAAAATCCATGATAAAGGAGCTTACTATATCTCACGTTTGAAATTAAATTCTCGAATCTATTGTAAGAATGATAAGCCAGAGCATTTTCGAAATGGGACTGTAAAGAAAGGATCACTCTATATTCAGTTAGATATGGAAGAACTCATGAATCAATTGTCTCCTGGTCAAACAATAGAGGTTTCAGAGGCATACATTGGACAGCACCAAAAATTACCAGCTCGTGTTATTATTCATCGATTAACAAAGGAACAAACAGAGAAAAGGTTGAAGGAACAAGCCAAAAAAGAAAAGAAGAAAGGTATTACATACAAAGAGCGAAGTAAGCGGTTGAGTGGGATCAATGTGTATATTACGAATCTTCCTGCAGAAAATGTTCCAACGGAACATATCCATGACTTGTATTCATTACGCTGGCAAATTGAAATTTTGTTCAAAACATGGAAATCTTTCTTTCAAATTGACAAGTGTAAAGAAATCAAGAAAGAACGCTTAGAATGCCATTTATATGGACAACTCATTAGTATGTTACTCTGTTCATCGACGATGTTTAAAATGCGTCAGTTACTCTTGGATAAGAAAAAGAAAGAGTTAAGTGAATACAAATCCATCTATATGATAAAGAATTATTATCTATTGTTTTATGAGGGACTACAGAAGGGCAGCCATGAATTATTAAAAGTTTTACTGCGTTTGTTTTACCTTTTAGAGAAAAACGGAAGAAAATCTCACCGGTACGAAAAGAAAACCGTCTTTGATATCTTAGGTGTTGTGTATGATTATATGTTGTCAAAAAGTTTCAAGGCTGCATAATATTTTTTAAAATGCCTAGTTAATAGGTTTATTTGTTATGCACATCTTTAGTGTAGTCGTAGAAATTTCAAAAAACACATTCACATATACCCTTTTGTCCACCTTAGGTTGATGGCGATGTGGCGATACCCCTCTGTAGAAATAACGCCCCTTAGTGGAGCAAGATTTTGATTGACTGCAAAAAGCCCAGAAATCGTTGTTGTTGCAACGGCACCTAGCACTCCGACAAATAACACACCCATCTGATATTTCATTTTTTCACCCTTTCTCATTTCCCGCAAGCTTTAGCAACAAGTCATGGACTTCGGTCGCTTCTAATGTATCTGGAAGTTCAAAATCTTTCCCCGTTACTACAAGTGACACATAATCTCCTTTATCCTTTGCTGGTAAACCGTGAGATCCTTTGATTCGCTCCGGTTCTAGTGGTATTTGGAATGTCTTTGGATTTACAAACAACTCTACCGGATCATAACCAGGCTTTCTATGAATATCTACATTGTATGCAAATTCTGGTGCCTGTTCATCGTTCAACCACCAGTGTATGTGGTTTGATCATTATTTACAAATTCTATTGCTATATGTAAAATTATGATAACGGCTATTTATCAACAATTATTTATGAAATTTTAGTTTAGACTTTTCTGTCTTTCTACACTTGTACAAGGACATAAAATGGATACTTTTTAGACGAGAAAGTATCCATTTTCATGAATATCTTTTGTTACTTATGTAGAATTAAATTAAATTTTAGTTGGATTTCACATTTAATTAGGTTTTACTATTTAGTTTTGTTTCAAATTCAGTTAAATTAGTTGAAGCCTTACTAAACTTTGGTCCAGAAAGTTTAGTAAGGCTTCGTACTTATGTCATTCTGTCTTCTATTGGAGCTACACCTCGTATCTCTTGTAATATAGAATTTGCTGCAGTTTCTCTATAAAATTCTTCAACTATATTTTTCAAATAAATACAATTTCTTTATTCCTTGAATAAAATCAATAACTCGGCATACAATATCTATGCATCTAGATTATTACCTCTGTATCGAGCAGTTAGACTGGGCTAACTGCCTTTTTGAGTTTTTCCGAATGAAATTCTAAATTATGTGTTCACGAGTAACGATAGTAGATAAAGAAACAGGAATTCATCATTTAATTAGTTTGAGTGGATATGCAGGGGAAATTACTCCGTTATTGTATAAGGAAGGAAAAACAATGATAAAATCAAATACTGAATAAATCAATTCATCTTATTCAACTATATGGTAGCTTTAGTTCCACAAGAAAATAAACACCTTTATTATCTGTTTTGATTTCAGAAATAAAACTGAACTTAATCTTTTTTAAGAGGAGATACTACAATTTAAGCAGTGCCTCCTTTACGTTTTTATAAGTGAGTTTTAATGACCTTATTGTTTCTATTCATTATGTCTAATGCTATAGATGGCCTGATACAGCTTAATTCACAGTGACCTCTGTAATTTTGTTTTTCCTTTTCCTTTTCTTCTAGGACTGAGCAGTTAGTTTTTTGCTGGGTAATCTTTTATATTAACTTGCTTGTCACCATTTAAAGGGGCAAGCATATATTACGGATATGTAGCTATTAACTCATAGGGTCTTCTTTTAAAGAGCACTTGTACCTAGTGCTCTTTTTAGTTTCCTTATTTAGCTCATTTTTAACTTTACATAATATTTTTAATTCTGTTTATACTATAGTTGTAACTTAAAGTTACAACGTATTGTGGGTATCTTTATTGTTGGACAATAAAGCAGTTAGTTCATTGAGCTAGCTGTTTTATTATTTAAATAATAACAACATGAAACCTCCCCCTATAAATTTTTACTCATAACATCATTAGTTACTATATTTTGGTTTTATTTCCCGCTTTTCCAGCATATTTTTTAAGAAGGGTGTTTAGCTAAAAAAGTTACCTCCTTATCGATGAGCACTCACTTATGTAGTGCTCCTTTTCATGCTGTACAATTCTGTTTTACTTGTATAATTATATATAGTTTCTTTTTTGAACCTCCCACATTCTTTTTTTCAAGTTGCAATGAAACAGTTAGCTTTTTTCTAACTATCCTTTTTTTATTTTTCACTTTTTAGTTAAACGTACATATATTAACTTTGAACAATGGCCAATAGGATACTTAACCTACCTCTCTAAGAGCACATTTATATGTGTGCTCTTTTTTGAGTCACTTTAAAATAACGATTTTGTTTAGTTATCATTTGATTAATCATATTTAAAATTTTTTAACATATCTTAATTTTAACCAGGAATTACACTACCCCCCAGTAGATCTGTAGTTCCTGTAATTGAGCCTATAACTCTGATTAGAACCTGTTATAAACAACAGGTTCTATTTATCGTCATTCTTCATCCCCATCGTTGCGATAGGTAAGACTTTGAAGTTATCTCCATCTTTTGCCCCACTTAACACTGTACGTGCGAATTTCACTACATTCAAATACCTCTAGGCTACATTAAGCAATACAAACATTATTAATGTATTCATTTCTAGCTTGAAGATAAAAAAATTCATGATTCCACATATTTATATTCTCTATCCATTTTGGATACTTTAAAAATGGATACTTATTTTATACATATTTTACTTGTATGATTTTAATCAAAATGTGAGGTGGTCGTTTATGATAAAAGGCTATGCAGCATTGCTTATTATAGATGTACAAGTGGGTTCATTTAAAGAAGAAAGAATGCTATATAAAGGAATTGAATTATTAAAAAACATTCAATTGTTAATCCATAAAGCTCGTACTGTTCAAGCGCCTATTTTTTACATGAAGTTTAATGGGAAAACAGGCTCTTTATTAGAGCGTGGAAATCCCGAATGGGCAATTCATGAAACAAGTCTTCAACAAGAATTGAATAAAAGGGACATCGAACACATTGTGATTACAGGCGTTCAGTCTGAAATATGTATAGACGCGACGTGTCGACGTGCATATAGCTTAGGGTATAATGTTACTCTTGTTGAAGATGGGCATAGTACATATGACACTACATTATTATCGGCATCCCAAATTATTAAGCATCATAACGATATAATAGGTGAATGGTTTGCTAATTTGAAAAAAGCTCAGATAATTGAATTTTAATTAATCTTGAATAAGTTTTTCTTGATAGATATAGTACGAATCATTTAAATTTAGCTAAGGTATTAGTCCTGTTCCTCATTATTAAATATATGTTTTACTATATGCGATAATGTAATAATTATATTCTAAGAATTAAATACCCCTTTTAGGGCTACAGACACACCGCTATCAAGCAACAAAAATCTTATTTTTTCATTTTGGGGTAATTCTAAATTCTTAAGTTGATGGGCATGTGGTGCTATCCAAAAGTCAAAATAAACAAAGTAGAGAAACAAATGCAGTTTTATAAATCAACGCTTGTGTCCCTGGGATTTCCTTTAATGTTAATATTAACCGGTTTAAAATAGCCCCTTGTTACTATAAATTCCTTCCAATGATTAAGGAAGGAATTTATAGTTCAATTATACATGTTCCTTTTGATTGTTTATATGCATATCGTATTTTGACCAAAACTATATGCAAATGAGGTGAAAAAATGCCCATTACAAATAGATTTTCTACCACCACTAACGGGGCACTTGCGATTACAGGGAACACACTAGGTTTAAGTAAAATTAGTAACCAAAACCGTGCTGGTACTATCGGGGCAATTGGTGCATTCGTAACTACGAATACTGCTTTACAAGTACCTACTTTTCCTGCTGGTACAACGTTAAACTATACACAAAATAGTTCTACTGCTATTTTAAATATCCCTGCTGGTAGTACGATTCTTTACGCAGAACTCGTTTGGGGCGGAAACTACTTATCTCGTGATCAAAATATTACGAGTGTATTAGGCAACCCTGTTTCTTTTACAACACCTGTGTCAACATACTCAATTACCCCTTCAGCAGTTACAGCTTCTAATCAAACATTCGTTTCTGGTTCTGTCACATTTGGATTCTATACACGATCCGCAGATGTAACTTCCCTCGTTCAAGCTGGAGGATCAGGCTCTTATACAACCGGTTCTGTCCCTGGACTCGTTGATCCTTTAGATGCTTCTAACGGAGCTATCAATTCTTCTGGATGGACGCTTATCGTCGCTTATCAAAACGGGACATTACCTGCAAGAAACTTAACCATTTATGTAGCTGGTAATCGTGTTTCTGCTGATACTGGTAGTGCAGATGTAGCTGTTTCAGGATTTTTAACACCTTCAGGAGGGCCTGTAAGCGGGAGATTATTTTTAAGTTCTACTGAAGGAGATGCTGATTTAATTGGGGATCAGGCTCTATTCGGACCAAATTTCAGTTCATTAAATGCTTTATCTGGGCCAAATAATGCTGTAAATAATTTCTTCGGTTCTCAAATTAATAATGCCGCTGGAAACTTAGATACAACTGGGACATTTGGAACCCGAAATCAAAGTGCTTCTACAGGTACAAACATCTCCGCAGGAAGACAAGGCTGGGACATTACTTCTATTGATATTTCTCCTTATTTAACAAATTCCCAAGTCTCAGCTGCAATCCGTTTAACAACTAACGGAGATGCATATATGTTAAATACAGTCGGGTTACAAATTAATATAAACTCACCAAATATACAAGCAACGAAAAGCGTGAATAAAAGCGTCGCGGCAATTGGAGATGTTCTCACTTACACCGTTACGATCCCTAATACCGGGCTGCTTCCCGCCAATAACGTTATTTTTATGGACAGTCTTCCTAACGGCACTTCCTTTATACCTGGCACTGTAACGGTAGATAACGTACCACAAACAAATGCAAACCCAGCTGCTGGTATATCTCTTGGAACAATTAATAATGGTGCTTCTCGTACAGTAACTTTCCAAGCAACTGTCGTTTCTCTTCCAAGTCAAAATCCTATCTCTAACACTGCTAATATTACATTTCAATATACACCAATTGCCGGAGGAACAACTTTTAACGGTCTTGCAACAAGCAACTCTGCTGGAACACAAATTAACCTGGCAGATATTAATGGAACAAAATCAGTTAACAAACTTTTTACCGATATTGGTGAAACATTAACTTACAGTATTGCCTTAGCTAATATAGGAAATATCGCTGCAACAAATGTTATATATACGGACCCGATTCCTAGCGGGACTACTTTCATTCCAGGGAGTGTAACTGTGAACGGAGTTACTCAAGCTGGCGCAAATCCCGCTAATGGTATATCAATTGGATCCATTGCCGCAAATTCTACTACTACTATTTCATTTCAAGTATTCGTTCCTTCTATTCCGCAAACAAATCCAATATTAAATAGTGGTACAACAATTTATCAATACACTCCTGTACCAAATCAACCGGCAGTAAGCGGGACTGATACGACCAATATCGTATCTACTCAAGTGAATAACGCTACTGTAACAATGGCAAAAGCAGTAGATAAAAATTTTGCAGATATTGGTGATACACTAACGTACACCGTTTCCTTTACAGGTACAGGTAATACAAATGCGAACAATGTTATTTTTACGGATGTCATTCCTACTGGAACAACTTTCGTTCTAAACAGTTTAACAATAGATGGCACGACACAAGTGGGCGCAAATCCCGCTAGCGGTGTGAACATTGGATCCATCCCAAGCGGCACAATAAAAACTGTTGCATTTCAAGTAGTAGTAAACACAATACCCGCGTCAAATGTCGTATCTAACGGATCAAGCGCTTCTTATCAATATACCGTCAACCCTAGCCAATCTCCCGTTACAAAAAACATTTCTTCTAATCTCGTTTCCACTCAAATTAACAATGCGAATTTAACATTAACAAAATCAACTAACAAACAATTTGCCACAATTGGCGAAACGATAAGTTATACAATCCTTATTACAAACAGTGGAAATGCAACCGCTAATAACGTTCAACTAACAGATCCACTTCCAAACGGAACGATATTGACTCTTGGTACTGTAACACTAAACGGAGTTTTGCAGAATGTAGATTCTCTTGTTGCTTTACCTATCGGCACAATTCCTGGTGGGGCTACTGTTACCCTTTCTTTCCAAGTAACAGTCATCAATATTACGACCCAAAATCCTATCATTAATAACGCCTTCGCTTCTTATCTATATACTGTAAATCCAAGTTTGCCACCGACTTCAAAAACAGCAAATTCTAATTCTGTTACATCAACAATTAGACTAGCAAATCTCCGTGCTAATAAATCTGTAGATAAAACGTTTGCGGAAGTTGGCGATGTATTAACTTACACCTTTGCTCTTACTAACGATGGGAATGTTGCAGCGAACAATGTATTACTATCTGATTCAATTGCGAATGGAACCGCCTTTGTCCCAAACAGCGTTATAGTTAACAGTGTTACTCAGCCAGGCGTTACACCAGCTAGCATCAATATTGGTAGCATCAATGCTAATACTACAATTACAGCTTCATTCCAAGTAGTAATAACTAGCATTCCAAATCCAAACCCTATTTCAAATAGCGCTTCCATCTCCTATAACTTTATCGTTGATCCAAACGCTTCACCTGTAAGTAAGAATACTACTTCAACTACTACATTTACTCAAGTAAACGATGCAAATGTCATTTCAGCCAAAACAGTGGACCGAGCGTTCGCTACCGTAGGGGATATATTAACTTATACTGTTA
>NZ_FNDM01000032.1:0-11604 GCF_900100505.1 Bacillus sp. cl96 | reverse complement strand
GGGGATATTTTTATTGATTTAGATGGATTTTATTGCTATTATTATGAGAAGAAAATGAAGTGTTTTCTATTATCATGCGCCCATAGCTCAGTCGGATAGAGCGGTGGTTTCCGGTACCACGTCTTATATGACAAAGGAAACCAAATGTGCTTTAGGGTGCGGTATAAAGCTGTTTGTCGGAGTTTTTAACGCTTAACTTGAGCGGGAACAAACCGCAAACGTCCTACGTAGGCATTAGCGAATTATTGTCGCATAGTAAAAAGGTGCTACGTGTAACCAAATGAAGATAATGATAGTACATATGCGGAGAGCTTCCGTCTGAAATTCGTTTCAGATAGGGGGCTCTTTTTTTATTATGTCTAAAAGTATACGAGTAGTAAAAAGACGAAGAGAAGTAGTTGATTTTATTGGTACTGCGGAAGCACTAGACACAGAAGCGGCGATAGCGATTGCTGCGCAGGCATTTCGGGCAGAGGGATTTAGAAAGCGTACTATAGATGATTACAGCAAGCTCTTTCGTTATTTCATGCGAGAATTGAACATTGAGAAAGTCGAGATCATTACGGCGGCACATGTACAAATGTATATTAATAAGCTGCTTAATCGAGAGTTAGCACCTGCCACTGTAAATATTCGCATATCGGCGTTGAAGTCGGTCTTTAAGCGATTGAATGAGCAGGGCTACATTAAAAGCAATCCCGCTGTAGACTTTGTAAAGTTACGTACCGATGAAGCGCCGATTTTTACGCTAAATCATAATCAGATAAAGCGCATTTTTCGTGTGGTAGATAAGACGACCTATGCAGGCTATAGAGATTACTGCGCCATGCTGCTTATGTTGCACTGCGGGTTGCGTGTAAACGAAGTAAATCAGCTAGAGGCTAACGATATAGATTTTGATAACCTTACGATTATGTTAGCAGGCGCTAAGAATAAGAACCGTAAAACTAGAGCTGTACCTATGACGAAGAAGGTAGCGGAAGAGCTACGAATGCTTATAGGGGTCCTACCAACAAAAAGCGCAAAACATACGCTAGGCAAAATTTAACATGACGAAACTGTTGAGTGACAATAAAGTTCTTTCCTTACCAATAAAGTTGTTTACTAATCGGTTTGTTTTATTACAATAAAGTCGTTTGCTTTTACCATAAGGTTGATAAATCAACTGTTTGAACGCATAAAAGTAAACAACTATTTTTATGCATTTGGCGAAAATCTAAAAAAATGGGGTTGCCAGCAAGATTTCTTCAGGAGGCTCTCTTGTGCTAAACAGCCAGGCCAAGTACCTTATTTCACGATAACGGTTGATCAATTCCAGCACTTCTCCGACTTTGTTTTCCTTCATCAATCTCTCGCTGAACAAAATGGCAGAGATTTGTCCCAAGTTTAAGCGTTGTTGTGATGTACTGTACAAATCATTTGCCGCCTCCGTAAACGAGGAACCTTCGCCTTTGCCCACCCAAACCGGGGGCTGCTCCGCTTTTTGCTGTCCCTCCAGCTTGGCCACTGTCGAGAAATCAAGCAATTGCACATACAAGGTGTATTGGCCATCGACATAGTCTATTCCAACAGCCGTAGCATAGTTCATGTTTTGCACTTCATATCTGCTCCAGCAACCGGTAAGGGTGAGAAGAAGGAAAAGTGCAACCATACTTTTATATCTCCTCATTTATGCCTGTCCCCTTGCCTTGTAGAATCTCGTGTCTTCAACATGTCCGGTCGAGTGTTTCGCCATGGCCAAGGTAATCGAAACAAAGCGTTGGCCAAGTCTTTAAATGGAGGTGATATTGGGGCCAAGTAAGGCAAGCCGCATGAACGCAATGAGGCTAAATGGCTGAGCACAATAAATAATCCAAGAAAGAAGCCATAAATGCCAAGCGTGGCAGACAGAATGAAAAGAAAAAAGCGTAAGGTACTAATCGTTCCAGCCAATGATAGGCTCGATAAAGTTGAACCAAAGATTTGTGTAATTGCTCCGATGACAACGATACCTGGGGATAAGGATCCAGCACGAATGGCCGCATCCCCCAGGATAAGTCCTCCTACAACCGTTACCGTGGAGCCGACCGCAGAAGGCAATCGGATACCAGCTTCCCGCAGGATTTCTAAGAAGAGAAGTGCAATAAACATTTCAACTGCCACATCAAAAGGGATTCCCAACCGGTTAATCCCCAAAGTGGCAAGTAGATAATAGGGCAGCTGATCTTGATGATAGGAAAGAATGGCAACAAAAAATGCAGGAAGCAGTAGCGATACGGACAAGCCAAGTAAACGAAGCGTTTGACCAAATGTAGCTGCCAAAGCAGTAAAGTGGATATCTTCGGGTGCTTTCACAAGCAAAAATAAATTGGCAGGCGCAATCAACGCAGCCGGTGTACCATCCACAATCAACGCTACACGCCCATTGAGCATACAGTTCACGGTAAAGTCTGCTCTGCCTGTATACCCCATCAAAGGAAACAATGCTTTTGTCGGTTCCATTAATTCTTCTAGCTGAGTGGCGCTAAACGCTCCGTCAATGTGAAGATCATCTAATTTATTCTTTACATCTTGAACAATCTTAGGATCAACAATGTCACGCATGTAAAGAATTGCAACGGTTGTTTTCGTGCGAACGCCTACTTTTTTCGTTTCATAAACCATGCTGGTTGATTTGATTCGTTTCCGAATTAACGCCACATTGACTCCCACTTCTTCCACAAATCCATCCTTTGGCCCCCGTACCGAAAGCATTCGCATCATCTGTACGTTCTTTCAAGCTGCGCGTAATATCTGCTGTTCTACTCATTTTAATTTGCAGGCCTTCATAATGGTTTTCCAAGAGATTTCGGATGCTACGGGAAATATTTAAGGTAATTTCTTTTTCCTGCATCCCATTGCCAATAGCTCCTGGGTCCATTCTCCCGTGACCAGGATCTAAATATAATTTAAACATTTTACACCACCTCGTACAAATAAAATATGATCGAAGAGTAACGGAGGTATAGGAATTCGTCTGAGATACATATAAAAATAGGTGATGATAGGCATTACATTTCATTGAATCAGATGATTTATTTTAAAGCTAAGAAATTTTCCAAATACGAGACCATATGTATGAGCAGCAATTAATGTTCCATATTTTTCGTGGGTCAGGCAAACTCTTGTTCATCTAGACAGTAGGCTGATTGATTATTGATGCTTCTTTCTTAACAAAACACCTAAGTGATTCTCTGTGCATATACTGTATCATTACTACAGGATTATGATTAAATACAACTCAATCCATACATAAAATAATCAAGGAGAGGTTAATTTTGAAAATTCCAAAGACAGCCAAAGTTAGTATCCCCTTTCCATCCGTATGGGGGATTGATGCTTCTATTGCGGGGAGATCCATTATTAGAGGTATACTTACCATTGATTCCATTGTAGACAACAAAGTAGTAGGTACAGTTAATTTTCGTGGTATACCTATTCCGATTAATGGGTATTGGGACGAAAGCGCTAAACAAATAAGTTTCGATTCACCATATGCCTCCTTTTTTGGCAACTTGACAATAATTGATGAGACCGCTATAAGCATTCGGCATTTCATTTTAAGTGGACGGTTTATAATGAAACCTCCCTCTTTGCTGGCTGGTGAATACGGAAATTGGATTGCTACAACCTTTACACCCCGTTTGGGACCTCCCATATATACTAATGTTTTACCACCTGCTGGTGCCTTTTCAGTCTCAAGTATGCTCTTGGGACAGCAATTGTTTTAATTAGACCATGACTTTATAAAAACAACCTTCCTTTGTGACTAAGGTTGTTTTTTAAAAGTGTTCTCGAAAAATACAGCCTTGCTTTAAATCTGAGTTTAGCGTATATCTCCGTTAAAATGTACTCGGAACCCTTTGATGATCGTGCCTAGTTAGATAAACAAATATTGATACTTCCTTATAGAAATAGCCTGCTTGGTTAGGTACGTTGTTTCACAATCCCCGGAAATTTTTAATATAAGTAATGAATGCTTATTTTTTTCCTTCCGATAGCTTTCTATATAAAGAAGCTCTAGATACATTTGTAATTTCACAAATTTGATTTACAGTCATATTTCCTTCTTTATATAGCTTTACTGCATAATTCATTCCTGCGTGATTTTTATGATATTTCTTTAACCGTCCTTTAAACTTCCCTTCTTTCTTTGCGAGCTCAATTCCTTCACGCTGACGCATACGAATAAGGTCTCGCTCTAATTGGTTAACACCAGCCATTACCGTAATTAAGAATTGGCTATATGGATTATCTTCTGATAAATCTAGCCATGTATCCTTAAGTGATTTTAAGCTTGCCTTTTTATTTCGTATTAAATCAATCAATTCAAATAAATCTTGCGTACTTCGAGTGATCCGAGTTAAATCTGTAACATAAATAATGTCACCTTCCTGTAAATCCTCTAACATTTTTTGAAGTTGTTCACGATCTTTTGTGGCTCCTGAAATTTTTTCTTCATAAATAATATCCATTCCAATTTCGTTCAATTGCCGAAATTGCCTTGAAGGATTTTGGCTAGTCGAACTGACGCGTACATAACCGATTTTCTGCAAAATTTCACCTCGTTTTTGAGACAAGTCTTATGAGACACTCTTAACTATGATTTTATCAGTCTACTATGTCAATTTAGGAGTTATTTTGCACCTATTTTAAGCGCTATTTTGCACTATGAGTAAATATAAAAAGCCCAATTTCTCATTAAAATTGAGAAATTAGGCTTTTTTCGTTGCTCCATTAAAGCGCCCTTTTCTGGAACAACAACATTTTCATTTAATGCTTTTTCATCCACTCTGATTTATTCAATATATAGTGATTATATAATTCATTTTCTATCGTTTGTTGACTCAGATAAGTAAATCCGCATTTTTCAATAACTTTATTTGATGAAACGTTGTTAATTAAAGCTACTGCGTTAATGACATCTAAATTTGTATTTGTAAACAAATAGTTAATCAATCCTTTAGACGCTTTAGTAGCGTATCCTTTCTTTTGAAATTCACTTGAAATGGCATACATAATTTCTCTATTCGGTGAAGGTAGCTCATCTTTAATGCCTGTACAGCACCAACCAATAAATTCATCTGTTTCCTTAATAAATACCCCTAGTTTTAAAAAATGACCATCTATGTTTGATGTATTTACAGCGGCATCAAGAAAGGCTTTATTTGCTGGTATTTCATAATTGGTAACCCAATCTACCCTTTGTTCTTTTGTTGATTTCCAGTCTGGCAAGAACTTAAATATTTCGGGTTGATTTGAAATTCTGTATATACTATCTGCATCTTTAATGGAAAACTCTTGGATATATATATATCCGCAATCTATTCTAAATAATCTTTCTGATATTTTATGCTTCATAACTCTACCCCTTATAAGTCATATTTTCATTACTTCTTTTAGTGAGCAATCTTATTCCATTTAAACTCCCTTTTCCTTAATGATAATTATCTCAAAATTTAATTATTTATACAATCACTTATTCCAGAATATGGACCGATTGCGGAACAAAATTAAAAAAGCGCTTTTTATCAAAAAAGCAGCCTGCCAATATTTCTTAAACCCAATATTTGTTCCAAAACTCGTCCTTTTCTGAACACGCTTCTTTTTGATTTAAAAGAAGCGTGTTTTATTGTCTTATATGTAATAAAACTCTGTTCATTATTCTATGTTCAATAACCAATGTGTTTCTATCTTATGTTACAATGGTAATAGAGTAAAAATTAGAAAGAGTGATAATTGGTGTTAATTGGATATGCACGTGTATCTACAGGATTACAAAATTTAGATTTACAAACAGATGCACTAACTCAATATGGTTGTAAGAAGATTTTTCACGATAAAATGAGTGGAACAAAAAAACAACGTCCTGGTTTAGAGGAAGCAATTCATTATGCACGTGAAGGCGATACAATTGTAGTTTGGCGATTGGATCGTCTAGGACGCAACATGCAAGATTTGATCCAAATTGTGAATAACTTAAATAAACGTGGTATTGGTTTTCATAGTCTTCAAGAAAACCTAACAATGGATAAAAGTAATGCAACAGGACAATTGATGTTTCACTTATTCGCAGCTTTTGCTGAATTTGAACGTAATTTAATAGAAGAAAGATCGGCTGCCGGTCGAGCGGCAGCTAGAGCAAGAGGAAGGCTCGGTGGCAGACCAGAAAAGTTTGGATTGAAAGACATAGAAATGATGAAATCCCTAATTGAAAGTGGTACACCTATCAAAGATGTCGCAGAAAAATGGGGTGTATCTCGTACTACAATTTATCGCTATTTAGAAAGACAATAAATCGGAAAGGTGGTTATTAATGCAAAATGAACATCCTCCATTAACGGCTTATTCAGAAGAACAACGTCGAGAAGCAATGGTAAAGTATAAAATCATTGCGCCTTATCTTACCGATGAGAAAACATTAACTGTTATTATAAAAGAAACCGGTATTGCCAAAAGAACGCTGCAATACTGGATTCAGGACTATAAACAAAATGGATTAAAAGGTTTAATTCGAAAAACAAGAAGTGATGCCGGCAAAACACATTTAGAGCCAGAAGTTGTCGTGTCGATCGAACAATTGATATTGAAGTACAAAAGGAATTCATTAACGTCTATTCATCGGATGATTTGTGAGCAATGTCAGAAAAAAGGCTGGGAAAAACCAAGTTATTATCAAGTGCATAAGGTATCACAGTCCCTTTTGCCAAGCCTGAAGAAGTTAGCGCATGATGGCCAAAAAGCATACAACAATCAATATGATTTAATTCATCGAAGAGAGGCAAGCTACCCCAATGAAATTTGGCAAGCAGACCATACCCCATTAGACATTATAGTTTTAAATGAAAAAGGAAAACCAGAAAGACCTTGGCTAACAATCATTTTAGATGATTATAGCCGAGCAGTCGCTGGATATTTCTTAACTTTTGAAAATCCCTCTGCTATACATACATCTTTGGTCTTACACCAAGCAATATGGAAAAAAAGCAATCCCGATTGGAAAATATGTGGGATTCCTGAAATATTTTATACAGACCATGGGAGTGACTTTACATCCAACCATTTAGAGCAAGTAGCAGTTGATTTAAAAATTAATCTAGTTTTTTCTACAGTTGGTGTTCCAAGAGGGCGTGGGAAAATAGAGAGATTCTTTTTAACCATTAATCAATTGTTTCTGCAAGATTTACCCGGTTATTTGGGAAATCAGACTAGCACTTCACTTCTTACCATTAAAGAATTAGATGAAAAATTATCAAATTTCATTATAAGTAACTATCACCATAGGGTTCACAGTACAACAAAAAAAGAACCGATACAGGCGTGGAATAATTCTGGATTTCTTCCCAATATGCCTGAGAGTTTGGAAAGTCTTGATTTATTATTGCTAAATGTAGCGAAACCAAGGAAGGTTCATTCTGACGGGATTCACTTCCAAGGACTTAGATATATAGACACAAATCTAGCTGCATACATTGGAGAAACTGTCATTATTCGTTATAATCCAAGAGACATTGCGGAGATTCGAGTGTTTTATCAAGATAAATACTTATGTACGGCTATTTCCCCTGAAATCTCCGATTATACAGTAGATTTAAAAGAGATTGTTTCAGCACGAAATAAAATACGGAGAAGTCTAAAAAAGCAACTCGATTCTGGAAAAACTGTTGTAGAAGAAATTGCCTTGTCAAAGAAAAAGGATCTAGAGAACAAAATAAATGAACCTACCAAAAAGTCAAAGTCAAAGTTAAAGAGGTATTTCAATGAATAAAGGTCAAAAATTTATTGAAACAAAAGAATATAAGCGATTTGCCGAGTTTTGTGATGCATGTATCAAATATAAATATATAGGCATTTGTTATGGATTACCGGGTGTAGGAAAAACATTGTCCTCAAGGTATTATGCAAATTGGGATTCCATTGAAAAACAAATAGCTTATAAAACAGCAAATGAAATTGGCCAAGATGCAGATGAAAAAATACTTGAGGCTAGGACAATTTTTTATACAGCTCCAGCTGTACGAGCCACTAAAATGACTGACGAGATTCATACTATTGGAATTAGAATGAACATGGTAAGAACTATGTATAAAGTACTTACTAAGGGAGAAGAAGAAAAGTACTCCACTGACGCTTATGAAGATATCGACCTGATTATTGTTGATGAAATAGATCGCCTAAAAGTACAAAATTTAGAACAACTTAGGGATATCTACGATCGAAATGATATAGCGATGATATTAATTGGAATGCTTGGCATTGAAAAGCGATTAGCTCGATACCCTCAACTCTACTCTAGAATTGGATTTGCCCATGAATTTGATAAACTTAGTAAAGATGAAACCCATCATATTTTGGAATATAAATGGAGAGAGTTAGGACTTTCTATAAAGCTTGAGGACTTTTCCGATTATGAGGCAATAACTAGCATAATAAAGATTACTGGAGGGAACTTTAGGCTCATACAGAGACTGTTCACTCAAATTGAAAGAATACTCGAAATTAATAAGCTTGAAACAATAACAACAGAAGTTGTTGAAGCCGCACGAGATAGTTTAGTAATCGGAATCAAGTAAATAAAAACGCTATCGTTTTATATGATGATAGCGTTTTTATATTTACTTATAATGCAAAATATTACTTAAAACAAGCGCAAAATAACTCCAAAAGTGACAACATCTTGATTGCATGTTCAAAACTTTTAAGTAATGAACATGGCATTAAGTCAATTACTGAATAAAGTTTGGTATAATCTTCTAGGGGAGGTGAGGAAATTGCCTAGAGATATTTTAACAGATGCGGGTGTATCAAAAGTGCCATATAAAAACGCACAAGGAAAAATGATAGAAATAACACATGTGCAAGTTACTTATTATGAGTTAAAAAAAGATGATAGAAAACGTTTTATAACATTACCAATTGACAAAGCGAATGAATTCGCAAATCAAAAAGGTATTAATGGTCCATATGTTTCTGCAAGTTATGACAAAGAGGAAGCAAAAAAAAGCGGATTGATTAAAGAATAAAAATATATTTAGTAGGAGTGAATGAGAAAATGAGAAACGCAATATCAATTATTAGTACTGCAAAAGAACATGTGGAATACATAAAAGAATTATTAAAAGCACAGGAGAATAACGAGAAAAAAACAGAAGAAATCATTTTAAGTACCAATCAAAGTTATGAAAAAGACAGACTAGGTAAAGTGCGCACCTCAAACCACGAAAAATATCCTCAATTCCTATTTTGTGAAGTTAGTGAAAATAAAGAAAAACGAATAATCGCTGTTGCTGATTTTATTAATTTAACTGATAAAGAAGTTACAAAAGATAACAAAGATAAATATAATTTGATATTAAGAAACTTACGAAAAGTAGATAAATCAAGTGTCCTTGATTGTGCCGTAGGGGATATGGTGGATAATAACAATACAAGTATTCCTCTAAAAGACCTTATGGATAATGCCTGTAACGGGACAACTAGATTTTACATAACATGGCCTGAATATTGATATCCGAGCCATTATGCTTCATATTACAACGAAAACATTGATGAAGAACAAACTCAATGGATAAAAACATTTATAATACCAACAACAAAAAGCGCAAGAATAAACAATCAAATGTTTTTCTTGCGCTTTTCACCTTATTCTTAACTACATTACTTTTCAAGACAACAATCTACTATTTCCCCAATTGTAAATATACTTCGATTCCGGAAAGCATCAGTGGTAATCACTTCTCTTGTATATTGATCAATTTTTATTACCGTTACCATTTCATGGTGAATATATCCCTGCCGATAATAGCTTATATGTATTTCTTCTTCTCTACATAAAGATTGGTTTAAAATCCGCCCTATTTCTTCTAATTGTTGTTGATCCAGGAGTGGTTTTTTGATTTTGTTTTGTTCCTGGATAATCTCACGAATCCCCTGAAACTGCTCCGGTAAACTGGAAAACGGCATCCACTTGACCATCTTCCGTCCCTTTGGCATTTGAGAATTTATCATGCTTTATGGCCCCCTAACAACATATTTCTTTCTCTAGCTGTACTTTCATTACAATAGGATATTCCCCTTAATATGCTGTTCTTACCGAATTTTGACCTAATATCATCCATGACATATGCTAATTTCATTTCTTTTTCTCTTCTTTCTACATTATCAAACAACGAAAGTTGTTCTTCTCCATCTTTAATTAAGTTAGTCAAAGATACCGATATACTTCGAATCGGCTCACCTGTATACAATCTATGTAAATAACCCATACAAACTTCATAAATATCCATCGTCAAACAAGTGGGACGCGGAAAGGTACAGGTTTTTCTAATCCCACCACTATAAGTTCCGCTATAACTAACAGAAAATTGTATCGTTTGCGCTAATTTCTTTTCTCTTCTTAATCGATAACAAACTTCTTCAATATGCTCTAATAAAACAATTTGTATTTCTTCAATTGAATAATCACGCATTAAGATTTGACTTTTACCAATTGATTTTGATTCTGTCACATGTTTTTCTGCAATTTTACTAAAGTCAATCCCGTGACTATGCAAATGCATATCCTCACCGATTATTCCAAAAGATTGTTTTAAATACTTCAAAGGATAATGAGCTAAATCACCAATTGTATAAATCCCCTTCTTATTCAATTTTGCTTCAGTTTTCGTTGATATCCCCCAAAATTCATTTAACGGACGTATTGGCCATATCTTCTCCGGCACATCTTCATAACTCCAATACGCAATCCCCGTTTCATTCCTCTTAGCTTCACGATCCATAGCTACCTTTGCCATGAGCGGGTTTGGTCCAATACCAACTGTACACTCAATCCTCGTCTTCTCATATACTTCTCTCTTAAATTTCATCGCAAATTCAATCGGATTATTTGCAAACAAATGCAATGTACTTGTCATATCAAGAAATTGCTCATCTATAGAGTAAGTATGTAAATCCTCTGGCGCTACATATTGCAACGCTAACTTAGTAATGTAATTTGAGCATTTTATATACGTTTCCATCTGTGGATTCACTATAATAATATCTGGTCTTTTGGGAATTTCGTATAATCTACTTAGTTTTCCAACACCTAATTTCTTCAAAGGTGGCGTAGCTGCCAATACAACCGAACCACTCCGCTTTACATCTCCAACCACGGCTAACTTTGTATATTTCGGGTCTAATCCCCTTTTGATACAACTCACCGAGGCATAAAAAGACCTAAAATCAACGCACATCACAATACGATTTGGCAAAATGGAATAGTCATACATGTAAAATCCCTCTAAAACTAAAAGAACGTTTGTTCTTATTATACACGAACTAACGTTCTTTATGTCATATTTTTTTATAAAAAAAGAGCCTACAAAAGACTCTTTTTTAAACAAATGAAATTATTATATGTATGTTCAATCCCACTATATAGTTTTGAATTTTCGCTTTTAATAATATCTCCACTAACTACTTCACAACTATTTTAAATTTTGTACCATCAGGTAATTTCCCAACTTTACTTCCTACATAAGAACCTGCACCACGATTGTCAGCTGGTTTTATGTATCGAATATCTGCGCCAGCTCCACCCTCGGA
>NZ_FNDM01000028.1:0-21261 GCF_900100505.1 Bacillus sp. cl96 | reverse complement strand
TCCGCCCATTCTGCCGTGATAAAGATGCAGTACAATCTGTCCTATTTGCATGTGAAGTAGCTGCATACTACAAATCACAAGGGAAAACGTTATATGACGGTCTATTAGAAGTATTTGAGAAGTACGGTTTCTTCCGTGAAGACCTTGTATCGTTAACGTTAAAAGGAAAAGATGGAGCTGAAAAAATCCAAGAGATGATGGCAACGTTCCGTGAGAATCCGCCGAAAGAAGTAGCAGGCTTAACAGTCGTAGCAGTGGAAGACTATAAAGCAAGCATCGTTACATCTTTACAAGATGGACATAAAGAAGAGATTCACTTACCGAAATCAAATGTGTTAAAATATCAATTAGAGGATGGTTCATGGTTCTGCCTACGTCCATCTGGAACTGAGCCGAAGATTAAGTTTTACTTTGGTGTAAAAGATAGTTCTTTACAAAATAGTGAACAAAAGTTACTTACTATTAAAGAAGACATTATGAATCGTTTATAATACAAAGTAATTTTAAGTAGTAAGGAACAAAAGGGAGCGAAATCTCCCTTTTGTTTTATGTAGGAAATGCTTGCTATTGATTCCGACAGGAGAGAGGGTATTTTGTGATGAAAAAAGTAAGAAAAGCGATAATCCCAGCAGCTGGATTAGGAACACGTTTTTTACCAGCAACGAAAGCAATGCCGAAAGAAATGTTACCGATAGTAGATAAACCAACGATTCAATACATTGTAGAAGAAGCAGTGAAATCGGGTATCGAAGATATTATTATCGTTACTGGTAAAACAAAGCGTTCTATTGAAGATCATTTTGATAATGCATTTGAACTAGAACAAAACTTATTAGAGAAGAAAAAATATGAGTTGCTTGAAAAAGTACAAGCTTCTTCAAAAATGGTAGATATTCATTACATCCGTCAAAAAGAGCCGAAGGGACTAGGACATGCTGTTTGGTGTGCGCGTAAATTCATTGGTGATGAGCCGTTTGCAGTGTTACTAGGTGATGATATTGTCCAAGCTGAGAAACCGTGTTTACGTCAATTAATGGATGAGTATGAAAAAACACTTTCTTCTGTTATTGGTGTACAAACTGTTCCAGAGTCGGAAACACATCGCTATGGAATTATCGATCCATTAGAACAAGAAGGTCGTCGTTACCAAGTTCGCAATTTCGTTGAGAAACCAGCACAAGGTACAGCTCCTTCAAACTTAGCAATTATGGGCCGTTACATTTTAACGCCCGAAATCTTTATGTTCTTAGAACAGCAACATGTCGGTGCTGGTGGTGAAATTCAATTAACAGATGCAATCCAAAGCTTAAATGAAATCCAACGTGTATTTGCTTACGATTTCGAAGGAAAGCGCTACGACGTAGGTGAAAAGCTAGGATTCGTTCAAACGACAATTGAAATGGCCCTGCAACACCCAGAATTACGTGATGACATGGTTGCAATGATGAAGAAAATTTTAGAAGAACAAGCGAATCAAGAGTCTTAATATAAAAAAAGAGTTATTGCAGCAAGCTGCAATAACTCTTTTTTATTATGAAATCGTCGAATGAGAATGCTGATAAGCAGAGCGACGCACAGCATAGTATATGCGAGGTGCGATAATAGCACCGATAATTGTAAATGCAATATCTTTTACTGCAAACCACATCATAATCATCCAAGCAGCTTTATAGCTCATATTACCGCCCATAAAGAGATTGACTGCTCCGTACATGTAAGTAGTACCGATTATATAAGTTAAAATAATTCCAGTGAAAGAGGCAATTGCAAATGTAATGAAAGTGGGTCTTTCTTTTTGTTCTACTAGTTTTCCTGATACGTAAGCAACGATAATAAATGCGATAATAAAACCACCAGTAGGATCTAAAAGTGCTCCAAATCCAGCTTTGAAGTTAGCGAAGATTGGTGCGCCGGCTAAGCCAACGAGCATATATACAGTCATGGATAAGGCACCAAGTCTACTTCCAAGAAGAAGACCTGCTAAAATTGCGAAAAATGGTTGCATAGATAATGGGATGCCTGCTACTTGTAAGAAAGGTGCCCAAGATACAATATTTGCACCGATGGCCATAAGAGCAACAAACATGGCAGCTAATGCTAAATCTAAAACATGTAATCTTCTCATAATGTTAACCTCCTGTTGTTTTTAGGTTAACATTATCGTAGCGAAAATATTTACTTGTTGTCAATCAAAATATTTTGATAAGAAGGCTTTAAATAGTCTCTTAGCAACGTATATGGAATACGAAATTGCGGAATTCCACTTGAATAGGGAGCAATCTCATATAAAGGGAAATAAATGACGAGATTGTCTGGCTCTAAAAAGAAGTGAAATTTTTTCATACTCATTACTTTTTCAGTTGCATCAGGAAAATAAATGCTTTCATTTTGTTTAATTTGTCGTACAATCTCTGCACGGATTATATCTTTATATTTATCCTTTTGTTGAAATAAATCGTCTAAGTGCAGCACCTTTTTTTCGTTTAAATCAAATGTATTTGCCTTCCACGTATAAAGACCGTGTGCTCCGCCAGTATATTGATAGTAATTCACATATAGGCTAAGAAAAGGTGGTTTGTTTAAAGAGACTTTATAATCAACATTTGCTACGTACGGATGAAAGGGTGTACTAGATCCTGCTGTCTCTTTATAATATTTTTTTGCTTCTTTTTCTAATTTGTTTTTAAATTTGTCAGTGGATTTTTTGTAGTATAAATTGAGTTTATTTTGAAATTTAGAATCAGAAAAGTTGTGAAAAGAAGGCCTATTTATTTGATATTCTATATAAGGTTTCTTACCTTTTTGCGTTACAGTCTTAACATCGATTGTCAGGTTAGATGCTTTGGCTGTTATTGCACAATTTGGTACAATAGTCAGCAAGGAGAACATAAGCAGTAATATACAAAATTTCTGTTTCATTTAGGTGAAGCCTCCTTATATAAGTGTTATAAGTAGTTTGAAAATAAATAGGTAAAATTATACATTTAATTAAAGTAAGAGAAGGGGGAAGCGATATGGCAAAAACTTTAATGGATTCACTTGGAATTGAGTTGTTAGAGATGACAGAAGATAAGGTAGTTGCTACGATGCCTGTTGATGAGCGTACGCATCAACCGTTTGGATTTTTACATGGAGGTGCATCGGTTGCATTAGCGGAAACAGTGGCAAGTGTTGGTTCATATAATTTAATTGATCAAGAAAAATGTATTTGTTTCGGATTAGAAATTAATGCAAACCACATTCGCTCAAAGAAAGATGGAATTGTAACGGCGATCGGAACACCGATACATAGAGGACAATCGACAATGGTTTGGGATGTTCGTATTATTGATGAAAATGATGATTTACTATGTATATCAAGATGTACAGTAGCAATTAAAGAAAAACGTGAAAAGTAAAAAAGAGGCGCTCTTACGAGCAGCCTCTTTTTCTTATAATTAGAACTGGATTTTCTTCTCTAAGAAACCTTTTAGTTCGCTAATTGGCATACGAACTTGTTCCATTGTGTCACGGTCACGTACTGTAACAGCTTTGTCTTCAACTGAGTCGAAGTCGTATGTGATACAGAATGGTGTACCGATTTCGTCTTGACGACGGTAACGTTTACCGATAGAACCAGTTTCATCAAAGTCTACCATGAAGTCTTTAGCTAATTCTGCGAATACTTCAGTAGCACCTTCAGATAGCTTCTTAGATAATGGTAAGATAGCTGCTTTGTATGGTGCTAAAGCAGGGTGGAAACGAAGAACTGTACGAGAATCGTTTTCTAATTGCTCTTCTTCATATGCATCACATAAGAATGCTAATGTTACGCGGTCTGCGCCTAAAGATGGCTCGATGCAGTATGGCACGTAACGCTCATTCGTTTGTGGATCAATATAGTTAAAGTCTTCGTTTGAATGTTCCATGTGACGTTTTAAGTCGAAGTCTGTACGAGATGCAACGCCCCAAAGTTCGCCCCAACCGAATGGGAATTTGAATTCAATGTCAGTTGTTGCATTACTGTAGTGAGATAACTCTTCTTCACCGTGGTCACGAAGACGCATGCTCTCTTCAGACATACCAAGTGAAAGTAACCAGTTTTTACAAGTTTCACGCCAGAATGCAAACCACTCTAAATCTTCACCAGGCTTACAGAAGAATTCAAGTTCCATTTGTTCGAATTCACGTGTACGGAATGTGAAGTTACCAGGCGTGATTTCGTTACGGAAACTCTTACCGATTTGGCCGATACCAAATGGAAGCTTTTTACGCATAGAGCGTTGAACGTTTTTGAAGTTTACGAAAATACCTTGTGCTGTTTCAGGACGAAGGAAGATTTCGTTTGTGCTAGACTCTGTAACACCTTGGAATGTTTTGAACATTAAGTTGAACTGACGGATTTCAGTGAATTCTTCACTACCGCAATCAGGACATTTTACTTCATGTTCTTTCATTAAGTCAGCCATTTGGTCGAAAGTAAGACCGTCAACAACCATTTCGATGCCTTTTGCATCTAAAGCATCCTCAATTAATTTGTCAGCACGGTGACGAGCTTTACATTTTTTACAGTCAATCATTGGATCGTTGAAGTTACCAACGTGACCAGAAGCGATCCAAGTTTTAGGGTTCATTAAAATAGCTGCGTCTAAACCAACGTTGTGTGGAGATTCTTGAATGAATTTTTTCCACCAAGCTTTTTTAACGTTATTTTTTAATTCGATTCCAAGTGGACCGTAATCCCAAGTGTTTGCAAGACCACCGTAAATTTCAGAACCAGGGAAAACAAAACCGCGATGTTTCGCTAAGTTTACAACTTGTTCCATTGAATACATAAGAAAATCCTCCTTTTGAAAGTTAACGTATTGGCGATGACATACTCTGATACTTTGGAAACGAGCAGTATATGCTAAAAAGAACATAAAAAAACGCTCATCCCAAGGCTTATTTGCCTAGGGACGAGCGTTTGCCCGCGGTTCCACCCTAGTTGATACACAAAAGGTGCATCCACTTTATCATGTATTGCTCGGGACTGCCGTTTCCTTGCGGCTTCAGGCTTTCACTATCCCTGAATCGCTTTTTATGCAAGTACTTATAAGTCCGTCATCGCTACTTATATTAATAATAATGAACATATTCTAACACGTTCTTTTTTAAATCTCAATAGAGGAACGCGTCTATCTATGATAGAGTCTCGCCTATTTTTTCATTATTTATTCCGTAATTTTGCTTAATATGCTTAATTGCTTCACGCTTACTTAATGGAGCGAGCTCATTGTTTTGAACGTATTCCCAAACTACATCCGGATTTGTTTTTGCATATTCACGAAGGACCCAGCCAATCGCTTTTTGAATGAAAAATTCTTTTGAAGAATGTAGTTGTCCAATAATCCAGAAAAGAAGTTCTTCATCCATCTTTTGTTTATATTTTAGTTGGAATAAAATAGCGGCACGTTGTAACCATATGTTATCTGATGCAATCCATTTTGGAATATAGGCAGAAATTAATTCTGGATGTTTTAAAAAGATATCGCCTAAAAATGTAGGGACGATGCTATCGACAGAGTCCCACCAAGATTTTGTGACAATCAGTTCTTCTAAGAAGGGGATATGAGTTTCGTTTATATGCTTTTTATATTTTTGCATAATATCAAGTGCGGCCGCTTGGAATTCACGTTCTGGTAAGTCCCAAAGCTCACGTATGATAATTTGGAAGTCTTTTTGATCTGGGAGAGTATGTATTTGAATGATGTCTTTTAATAATTGGCGTCTTTCCGGTGTTTGAATACCTAGAAATAGGAAGTGATTTTTCATATAACGAGCCATAGGTTCTGCTTTTTCAGGATTTTGATGAGCTGTGAAATGCTCTTGTAATGCTTTTACAAATGGATGCATAAGTGTTGCTCCTCTCTTATTCTCTTTCTTCTCTTATTATACAAAGAGTTTGGATAAATTTTAAAACATAACTTGCAATGTAATGAAATATGTTGAAAGTAGAGAGGAGAGGATAAGATGGAGGATCAAGGCGTATTAGCAGGTTTCTTTGCTCTTAGTTTTGCGTTTATTCTTGTTATATTGATTTGGGCAATTATTTCATATTTGTTAACGGCTTTTGCACTTTATTCGATGGCGAAAAATGATGGTGCAACGGACGGGGTGCTTGCGTTTATTCCGTTTTTGAATAGTAAGACATGGGGTGACTTAGCGAAAGATAAATTACCAGATTTTTTGAAAGAAGAAGCAGGGTGGAAAGTATTCGGTATATACGTTGCATGTTTTATTTTTAATTTCGTACCAATTATAAGTTTACTAGCAACAGCTGTATCGATTGTATTGTCCATTTATCTTATCTACGCTATTTTAGACAGATACGGAACGAACTCTATATTATTTACGATTATTCATGTAATCACATTTTCAGTGTTCTTACCGATTCATTTATTTATCATTCGAAATGAACCGGTGAGATATAAAGAGTAGATTTTTCTTTTTTGTTGATAAGTCGATATATTTTAGATATAAGTAAAAAAGCGCCCTGATTATCAGAGCGCTTTTTTTACTACATAAGATAGCGTAAATAAATATAAATGTGAGAAATGATTAATGAAACGATCATAATTGGGAAACCGACTTTTAGGAAGTCCATGTAACTAAATTTATGTCCTTCGCGGCTCGCGATACCTGCAACGATTACGTTAGCAGAAGCTCCGATTAATGTTCCGTTTCCGCCCAGACAAGCACCTAGTGCTAATGCCCACCATAATACATCGATTTGTGCGTCAGATGGTGATAAGCCTAGCCCAACTGCCATATCGTTAATAAGTGGAATCATTGTTGCAACGAATGGGATGTTATCAATTGTTGCAGAGGCGATACCAGATACCCATAAAATAAGGATGGATGCGTAAGAAATATCTCCGCCTGTTATACCAATTACTTTTTGAGCTAACATTTTGATAAGACCGATATCGATAAGTCCTCCAACAAGTACGAATAGCCCTGCGAAGAAGAAGATTGTTACCCACTCTACACTTGCGAATACCTCTTCAATTTCATGTTCTTTCACACCAATTAACATAAGTACAGTAGCACCAGTTAAGGCGATAATAGCGGCATCAATATGGAAAATAGAATGAGTCATGAAACCTACAATTGTAAGTCCAAGTACCGTTAAAGATTTTTTCATTAATACTGGATCTTTAATGTATTGTTTTTCATCTAAGCTCATTAATTTTTTAACTTGTACAGGATCGGCAATTAATTGTTTACGGTACATGAAGTAAAGTATTGTTGCTGTAACTGCAATAATAATAATTACGATTGGTGCTAGATTTAATAGGAAAGCATTGAAGTCTAAATGCTTATTTGCAGAACCAATCATAATGTTAGGTGGATCACCAATTAATGTTGCTGTTCCTCCAATATTTGAAAAAATAATTTCAGAAAGTAAATAAGGAACAGGATTTACTTGCAGTATGCGCGTAATAGATAAAGTAACTGGAACAACAAGAAGTACAGTTGTAACGTTATCTAAAAATGCGGAGCCAAGCGCGGTAAGTAGGGAAAGGGAAATTAAAATTTTAATTGGATTTCCTTGTGCCCCTTTTGCTGCTTTAATGGCAACGTATTGGAAAACACCTGATTTACTCGTAATGTTCACCAAAATCATCATACCGATGAGTAGCGTAATTGTTCCCCATTCAATATGTTTCGTAAAGGCGTTATGTAAATCGACGACCCCCACAATTACCATGAATGCTGCACCGAGAAGTGCGATGACAGCGCGATTAATTTTTTCAGAAATAATAATGGCATATGTAATTAAAAAGACTGCGATAGCAAAATAATACTGCCAGTTAGCGAGTTCTTGCGTTGTTTCGTGCAAAAATCTCATCTCCTTTCATTCATTTTTCTTAGTGTGTCAAATATTAACTAGATGAAACACACATAACGTCATTATAAAGTAGAAAAACTGCGGATGTAAATGAAAGGAGAGATTTTGTCATATTTTCTGCATAGGTCATTTTTTCTTATTTTTTAAAATATTTGTGGGCATTTGACATATATATAAGATACATCCAATCTGAATATTTAAAATGGAATTAGCATTCGAGCTTGTTCGTGTAGGAGTGTCAAATAGAAAGGAATGACAAAAATGATAAGGAAGGGATCGTATGGATGAACAACGATTTTTATTTTTAGACTTTGAGTTTACGATGCCCCAGCATAGAAAGAAACCGAAAGGATTTTTTCCAGAGATTATTGAGGTAGGACTCGTTTCAGTTGCTGGCTGTAAGGTAGAAGATACGTATTCATCACATGTCAGGCCGAAAACATTTCCTTCTTTAACGGATCGATGTAAGAAGTTTTTAGGAATAAAACAAGAAGTCGTGGATAAAGGGATTTCATTTCCTGAACTCGTTAAGAAGCTTGCAGAATACGAAACGAAATGTAAACCGACAATTGTAACGTGGGGAAATATGGATATGAAAGTGCTGAAACATAATTGTGAAATGGCAGGGATAGCTTTTCCATTCTTCGGACAGTGTCGTGATTTATCGCTTGAGTATAAGAAGTTTTTTGGAGAAAGAAATCAAACAGGATTATGGAAAGCAATTGAGGCGTATGGAAAAGTAGGGACAGGGAAGCATCATTGTGCGCTTGATGATGCGATGACGACGTACAATATTTTTAAACTAGTAGAAAAAGATAAAGAGTATTTAGTAAAGCCAGCACCTCCAACATTAGGAGAACTTGTTGATTTTTCAAAAGTGTTAAAGAAAGTGAGCACACAGTAACGACCAAATTGCACATTATGTAATTTGGTCGTTTTGTTTTTTAGAGTTTGTAGTCTTTCTTTAACTGTTGTAATGTTTCTAGACTACGCTCTGCAAAAGGTGAATCATCTTCAGAAAATGAATTCATTTGAGTTTCTAATGCTAATTTTAGTGACTCGGTATAATCCGGAATTTCTCCTTCATATTTTTTCACCATTTGCTCTGGAATGTTCGTCTGTTCACGGAAAGCTAAAGCGCGTCTTTCATGGAAAAATGGTACGTCAGCTTGTTTTACGTTATGTAAGTCACCTTGCACCGGATGTTTTAAAACAGCTAATACTTTTACGACGTAACTGCCAGGGCGGCTATTTGTAACTTCGCCGATGTATTTTCCTGTTTTATAAATACCAGTAACGATTTCGCCAATTTCAAATGTTTCTCTCATATTTTTCACCTCAAGTTTATAGTAAGGAAAGTAGGAGAAGGAGTCAAAGAAATCATTTGCTTTCAGAACGCCCCTTGAGAATATAGATAGGTTCCACTATAATTTAAAATGATATAACAGAAAATTCTGATGTTTTATAAATCCTATAATAAGGAGTGTTCTATATGATGCCTTTATATTTTCCGGAAGATAAAACAGAATATATTATTCCAGGGATTGTTTGCGTTCTATTTATTATCGGTGCTATTGCCACGTGGCGCATGTTTATTCGTGTATCAAAAAGAGAAGCAGAGCGATTGCAGAAAGTTGAAGAAAAACTATTAGCTGAAAAGAAACAGTAATGCATTTTTGTATGTTTCCCTCTATGCTCGGACAATCTAAGGGCAGAATATATTTTGGAGGGAATAAAATGAAGAAACGGCTTTTTTTCAGTTGTTGTTTATTATTTCTGATGGCAGGTTGTGACCAAGGAAAGCCGAAAGAAATTGAAGTGAAATTACATAATGCTTCAGGAGATGAAGTAGGGACTGCGAAAGTAGTGCAGCAAACAAGTGGCGTGAAAATTACGATTAAAGGAGAAGGTTTCACGCCAGGACCACACGGACTACATGTACATGAAATCGGAGAGTGTAAGGCACCTCGTTTTGAATCATCCGGGAATCATTTTAATCCTGATGATAAAAAACATGGTCTTCTTAATCCGAAGGGTGCAGAAAACGGTGATTTACCGAACGTAGTTGCAGATGGTTCTGGAAAGATTAAAGCGGAAATCGATGCACCTCACATCACACTTGAAGAAGGAAAAACGACGATTCATAGAAAAGATGGAGCGTCTATTATTATTACAGAAAACCCTGATGATGGTATGACTCAACCGACAGGTAAATCAGGGGCTCGAATTGCTTGTGGCGTAATTGTAAAAAAAGCATCGGATATGAAGAAAAAGTAAAAGCTACCGTGAATGGTAGCTTTCTTTGTGAAATGTAATTAAAAATATATCAGCGATTATTGGAATATATCGACTGTAACTCAAATTATATCGGCGATTATTGGAATATATCGACCGTAACTTGAAATATAGCGACTTACCGACAAAATATGACAAAGGAGTCTGTCCAAGAATGATTAGGGGGACAGACTCCTTTCTTATTATGAAAACGTATGACGCAGTCTGTTTAAAATTTCTTCTAAAACAGATCGTGGACAGCCGATATTAATTCGAATATGTTCTTCGCCACCTAACCCGTATTTCTCACCAGGTTCAACAATGATTTTTCCTTTTTCCTCAAGTAATACAGTACGCTCGTTTTGAGAAAGCTTTAGATGAGAACAATCAATCCATAATAAAAAGCTACCTTCTGGCTTCGTTACGGAAAGAGCAGGTATGTGAGTTTTAATATATTCACAAGCAAATTGAGCATTATCTTCTATATATAATCGAATTTCGTTTAGCCAATCATTACATTCTGTATAGGCGCTTTGCATCGCTGTATAAGCGAAGATATTTAATCCGTGGAAGCCTTGTCTATATTGGATAGATGTAAAGGCTTGACGGAGTTTTTCATTTGGAATGATAATAATCGATGCTTGTAATCCAGCGATATTAAATGTTTTACTTGGAGCCATACAAGTAATCGTGCGAGCTGCTAATTCTTCAGATAAAGAAGCGAACGGTGTATGTGTATGATCTGCGTAAATAATATCGGAATGAATTTCATCCGCCACAACGATTACGTTATATTTAGTACATAACGATCCGAGCTGCAAAAGTTCCTCTTTCGTCCAAACGCGCCCGATTGGGTTATGAGGGCTACAAAGAAGCATGAGTTTGATGCCTTGCTGAAACTGCTTTTCTAAATGCTGGAAGTCTATCACATATGTATCATTTTGTTTCTGTAATGGACTCACGTATAACTGTCTGTTGTTTGTTGTGACCATTTCGAAAAATGGAGGATAAATAGGTGGTTGTACGAGAACGGATTCGTTTTCTTTTGTGAAAGCCTGTATGCTCGTACTAAGAGCTGGAACGATTCCGGCGCTAAAGACAATCCATTCTTTTTGAATATCCCAGTCGTATTGTTGTTTTGTCCAGTTACAAATAATATTCCCAATATTTTCGGGAGGAAGTGTATAGCCAAAAATCGGATGTTCGATTCGTTGTTTTAAGGCAGTTTGAATTGGTTTTGGTACTTCAAAATCCATATCAGCAATCCAAGCATGGATAAGTTCTTCGTTTTTATATGTATCCCATTTTATACTATGCGTTCCACGTCGATTGATTGCTTTATGAAATAGTTGCATAAGTTTGCTCCCTTCTTCTGTAAAACCAATAAGTTATGAAAGTTCTCTCTCTTCTTATAGAATAGCTGATGTGATAGGATAAAGAAAAGTATTAAAAAGTGAAAAGGCGGGAAGCGAATGGGTACATATGAAAAGATGATAGAGGTTGTGAAGAATTGGGATCCGTTTCAAATGGGACCGGAGTTTTATGAAACAGAAGCGAGCGATGTTGTGAACGTCATAAGTGTGTTTGACGATCCAAAATACATCGCAAAGAAGATTCAACATATATACTTTATGTCTTTTGAGGAAGTACCTGCGCTTGAAAAATGTGAGAAATTAGCTATGAAATTACTTGTAATAAAAGAAGGTGGAAGCTGTTCATTATAGGCTGTCGGAATTTCCGACAGCCTTTTTTATATTATCCCGCTATTTTCCGGGCAGTAAGACCCCGACCTCAAAATTCAGCGGAAGCAAAGAAGTTAGGTGGGGACTGATTAAAGTTTCATTTTATTGCGCGGAAAAAGCGATAATTTCTTCATAAACATGTTCAGGCTTTTCTTCAGGTAGTAAATGTCCTGTATTTTCATAAGAAATAAATTTTGAATTCGGTAAATCTTTGTGTAGACGATGACCTACATGTACAGGGACGACGCGGTCTTTTTCACCCCAAATGAGTAGGATAGGTGTTTCGATTTTTTGTAATTCAGTTGAAGATAAGTCACCTTCACGGTCTCGTATCATGCGAGTTAAAGCGGGGAATATACGGTTGTCATAAAAAGGAGCGGAGTAACCTTTTTTCATTTCATCGTCAATTAATGAGTGATCATGAACGACATTCATTAAGTTATGAACAATGCCGCGCCGTATAATCCAGTTCTTTACGTATAAATGAAAGAACGGTAAATAAGAAGAGTATAGTAAAGGTAAGGTTGCGCGCGCTAAATAGCTCGAGCTACATAGTAAAATCGTCTTTGAAATGAGTTCAGGACGTATACGGTTTACATAGAGAGAAATTTGCCCACCCATAGAATGCCCAACTAATACAATGTTTGAGAGAGATAAATGTTCAATTAAATCAATAATAATCGTTGCTAAATTGTGATAAGAATATTTAAACAGATGAGACTTATCACTTTTTCCGAACGGTGGTAAATCAAGAGCAATGACTGTTCCTTCCTTCGCTAGTAAAGGAATGAGACGGCGGTAACTGAATGAGGAAGATAAAAAGCCGTGAACGAGTACGAAAGTAGGGCGTTCTGTTTTATTATCATGTTCATACAATTCGTAATGAACAGTAGTGCCGCGAGTGGAAAAAGTGAAATAAGGACAAGTATATTTATGATTCATTTTTTGTCACTCCATTGATTTTTGTTCATATCATCTCCAAGGAAGAAGAAAATATGTTAACAAAAAAAGGCAAGATGACGATGTCATCTTGCCTTTCGTTTATTCAGTATTACTCGCGCACAATATTAGGCGGTGTTTTTCCTTGTAATCCTGCAACTAAATTTTCAGCGGCGGTCATGGCCATTTGCTGACGAGTTTTTAATGTTGCAGATCCGATGTGCGGTAAAGTCACAACATTTTGTAATGATAAGAGTGGATTATCTTTTTGGATTGGCTCTTGTGTAAAAGTATCGATGCCTGCTGCAAAGATTTTCTTTTCTGTTAAAGCATGGATTAACGCTTCTTCATCTACTGTTTTCCCCCGAGAAGCATTAATGAAGATTGCTGTTTCTTTCATTAATGAAAATTCCTTTTCTCCGATAAGGTGATATGTTTCATCTGTTAATGGAGTAAGAAGAACAATAAAGTCAGACTGCTTCAGTAGCGTCTGTAAATCACAATATGTAGCATCGAATTTTTGTTCAGCTTCTTCTTTACGACGGCGGTTATAGTAAAGAACATTCATATCAAATCCGAATTTTGCTCGTTTTGCAACGGCTTCTCCAATTCGGCCCATACCGATAATACCAATTGTGCTATGGTGTACATCTAGTCCGAAGTGTTCTTTTCCGATTTCAGCGTTCCATTCACCATTTTTCACGTAAGAATCGAGTTCGCAAACGCGGCGCCCAGCTGATAGCATAAGGGCGAAAACGAGATCAGCTACTGTATCATCTAATACGTATGGTGTATTCGTTCCGATAACCTTTCGATTTTTCATCGCTTGTAAATCAAAATTATCGTAACCAACAGAAATGTTGCTCACTACTTTTAAGTTAGGAGCCACTGTCAGTAATTCTTCATTAATAGCAGATCCGAAATTTAATAACCCATCTTTATCTTGTATTTTCTCTAATAGAACATCACGAGGTACTTTCTCATTTTGATCCCATTTTTCATAATCACAGTGTTCTGATAAATAGTTTTCTACAAATGTCGGAACTGGTTCAGCAATATAAATTTTTGGTTTCACGGTTCCATCCCCTTTCGCTTTATCACGCATTTTTCCGCTGATTAAAGTTTCACTTTATTTTGACATAATTCAATAGAAAAATCTTCTTTTCAAACTGGAAAGGGTATTTGTATAATTTAGACACAAACGAAAAGGAAGGATGATTTATATGGTGACAGAAAAAGAATTAGAATTATTAGCTTGTCTTGAAAAGAGTAGTCGATTATCTGTAGATACATTAGCGAAGCTGTTAAATATAGAAGTAGAAGAAGTAAAGAAGATGGTTGCGAGATTAGAAAATGAAAAGATTATTGTGGATTATGTAACACATATCGATTGGACGAAAGTGAAAGAACATACAGGTTTAACGGCAATGATCGATGTGAAAGTTACGCCAAAGCACGGCGTTGGGTTTGATGCGGTTGCTGAGCAAATTTATCGTTATTCAGAAGTGAAATCCGTTTATTTAATGTCAGGGACATATGATCTTTCTATTACATTAGAAGGTAAAACGATGGGGGAAGTAGCGATGTTTGTTTCTGAGAAATTAGCAACAATTGAATCTGTCGTTTCTACAACTACTCATTTCATTTTGAAGAAGTATAAACATGAGGGCGTTATTTATGAAAAAGACGATGATGATAAGCGAATTGTGGTGACACCATGAAGCAATTTGAACTATCTAGATCAGCAGAATCTTTAAAACCATCTGGTATTCGAAAATTTTTTGATTTAGCAGCAAATATGAAAGGTGTTATTTCCCTCGGGGTAGGAGAGCCGGATTTTGTTACCCCTTGGAATGTAAGGCAAGCATGTATTCGTTCTTTGGAACAAGGGTATACGTCATATACAGCAAATGCAGGATTATTGGAGCTCCGTCAAGAAATAGCAAAGTATCTAAAAAAACAATTTGCAGTATCTTATGATCCAAGTGATGAAATCATTGTTACAGTTGGAGCGAGCCAGGCGTTAGATGTAGCGATGCGTGCCATTATAAATCCTGATGATGAAGTGCTCATTGTTGAACCAAGCTTCGTTTCTTATGCACCACTTGTGACATTAGCTGGAGGAGTTCCGGTTCCTGTGGAGACTAAGCTAGAAAACGAGTTTAAAGTACAACCAGAACAAATTGAAGCAGCTATTACAGCGAAAACAAAGGCGATTTTGCTTTGTTCACCAAATAACCCGACAGGTGCAATGCTAAATAAATCCGAGCTTGAAGAAATAGCAGTGATTGTTGAGAAGTACAATCTAATTGTATTATCTGATGAAATTTATGCAGAGCTTGTATACGACGAAGCATATACAAGTTTCGCGAGTATTAAAAATATGCGCGAGCATACGATTTTAATTTCAGGATTTTCAAAAGGATTTGCGATGACAGGATGGCGTCTCGGTATGATTGCAGCTCCTGTTCAGTTTTCAGAATTGATGCTCAAAATCCACCAATATTCCATGATGTGTGCACCGACGATGTCTCAGTTCGCAGCACTTGAAGCGTTACGTGCGGGGAATGATGAAGTAATTCGGATGAGAGATAGTTATAAGAAGCGTCGTAATTTTATGACGACATCTTTCAATGAAATGGGCTTAACGTGTCATGTGCCGGGCGGAGCATTTTATGTTTTCCCTTCTATATCTTCAACAGGATTATCTTCAGCGGAATTTGCAGAACAGTTATTGCTGGAAGAAAAAGTAGCTGTTGTCCCTGGTAGCGTATTTGGCGAAAGTGGTGAAGGGTTTATTCGTTGTTCTTATGCGACGTCGCTTGAACAACTTATGGAAGCAATGAAGAGAATGGAACGGTTTGTTGAAAATAAAAAAAGGACAAAACGTAATACGTTTTGTCCATAAAAGGGGGGGAATACTAGAAAGCCATGTGTTAGTAGTCTATCCCAATATTGGAGAATTATACTTCTTTAAGGGAAATTTTTCATGAATTTTGAATGAGTTCTGTCATAGTGGTATAATTTACTAATATAAGGTATGCGCATTCTAGATATTGTTATCTAGAATGCGTACTAACCAATCGGATATTTAAAATAAATATATCTGCTTTGCTCTCTATAATTGTAGAGAGAATGGTAAACGTATGGGAGTGTTTCATATGTCAGAACAATATACAACAGGAGTGGTTGTAACAGGGAAAGTGACTGGAATTCAAGATTACGGTGCGTTTGTAGCGTTAGATGCAGAAACACAAGGACTTGTGCATATATCTGAAATTACAAATGGATATGTAAAGGATATTCATGACTTTTTAAAGGTCGGCGATACAGTAGAAGTAAAGGTACTTTCAATTGATGAAGAGCACAGAAAAATGAGTTTATCGTTAAAAGCGGCGAAAAGAAAACAAGGAAGGATTCTTATACCGAACCCATCTGAAAACGGATTTAATACGCTGCGAGAAAAGTTGGCAGAATGGATTGAAGAGTCCGAGTTAACAAAGTAAAAGAGGAACGCATATGAGCGTTCCTCTTTTACTTTATCTTATGATATATATTTGCAAATATGATTGCATGCAATCATATTCGTATGTCGGAGGTGAAAGGACATACTGATTATCGAATTTCGTTTGTTTCTGGGTGCGTACCAAGATTTTCAGATGGTTTAAACAGTAAACCAAGGTTGATAAGCCCAGATATACCAACGATGCCGTAAATAATACGTGCAAGAGCTGAATTTTGTCCACCGAAAATGGCTGCTACTAAGTCAAACTGGAAAAACCCGATTAGTCCCCAGTTCACAGCGCCAATTACAGTAAAGACTAATGCGATACGTTGCAAAGTACTCATGAAAAAGCCCCCCTTAATTGTGAAGCATGAGCAAGCGATGAGTTAATTAACTCTTTTATAGAATGGGGTAGTTATGTTGTTTTTATACATAAAAAATGTTCGAAAGAGGATGTATATACATCTATACCGAAAAATGCGAATTTTTATGCAAAAAATGAACTTTTTCTAAAAAATATATATTGGTTACGTTTACAATTGCCTAATCGCTTGATTTACAACTTCAGTTTCGCTAAAGTGAATACAGAAATACATATCCATAATTGGAGGGAAAAAGATGAGTACACATGTAACGTTCGACTATTCTAAAGCGTTATCCTTCATCGGTGAACATGAAATCACTTATTTACGTGATGCAGTGAAAGTAACACATCACGCAATCCACGAAAAAACTGGAGCTGGGAACGATTTCCTTGGGTGGGTAGACCTTCCGCTTCAATATGACAAAGAAGAATTCGCTCGCATTCAAAAATGCGCAGAAAAAATTAAAAATGACTCTGACATTTTACTTGTTGTAGGTATTGGCGGTTCTTACCTAGGAGCACGCGCAGCAATCGAAATGTTAAACCATTCTTTCTACAACACGCTTTCTAAAGAACAACGTAAAACTCCACAAGTGCTATTTGTTGGACAAAACATTAGCTCCACTTATATGAAAGATTTAATGGACGTATTAGAAGGTAAAGACTTCTCTATTAACGTTATTTCCAAATCAGGTACAACAACAGAGCCAGCACTAGCATTCCGTATCTTCCGTAAGTTATTAGAAGAAAAGTATGGAAAAGAAGAAGCGCGCAAACGTATTTATGCAACTACAGATAAAGCGCGTGGTGCATTAAAAACATTAGCTGATAACGAAGGTTATGAAACATTTGTTATTCCAGATGATGTTGGAGGTCGTTTCTCTGTATTAACGCCAGTTGGTTTATTACCAATCGCAGTAAGTGGCTTAAATATTGAAGAGATGATGAAAGGTGCAGCTGCTGGTCATGATGACTTCGGAACATCAGAACTAGAAGAAAATCCAGCTTACCAATACGCAGTAGTTCGTAACGCTTTATACAATAAAGGAAAAACAATTGAAATGCTTGTTAACTATGAGCCAGCACTTCAATACTTCGCTGAGTGGTGGAAACAGTTATTTGGTGAAAGTGAAGGAAAAGATCAAAAAGGTATTTTCCCATCTTCAGCAAACTTCTCAACTGATTTACACTCATTAGGTCAATACGTTCAAGAAGGGCGTCGTGACTTATTTGAAACAGTTCTTAAAGTAGGAAAATCTACACATGAACTAACAATCGAATCAGAAGAAAACGATTTAGACGGATTAAACTACCTTGCTGGTGAAACTGTAGACTTCGTAAACACAAAAGCATACGAAGGTACATTACTTGCACATAGCGACGGGGGAGTACCAAACTTAATCGTAAATATTCCTGAATTAAATGAGTACACATTCGGTTACCTTGTATACTTCTTCGAAAAAGCATGTGCGATGAGCGGCTACTTATTAGGCGTGAATCCATTTGACCAACCTGGAGTAGAAGCATACAAGAAAAACATGTTTGCTTTACTTGGTAAACCAGGATTTGAAGAATTAAAAGCAGAATTAGAAGAGCGTTTAAAATAATAAAAAGCGACCGGATTCCGGTCGCTTTTTATTATTTTATCGAAAAGTCCATCAGTATATTCAAACTAAAGTGGGTATGCTAAAGGAAAAGTCTAGGAGGGATGGGCTTGATTCCGATTCAATCAAATTTAGAAGGACGTACATATGCGTTATATAAGTTAGAAGAGATTATGAAACCACTTGGATATAGCATTGGTGGTAATTGGGATTATGATAAAGGATGCTTCGATTACAAAATTGATGAAGAAGATGGGTATCAATTTTTACGAGTTCCATTTACAGCCATTGATGGAGAACTAGATGTACCAGGCGTAATAGTTCGTCTTGGAACGCCGTATATTCTTTCGCACGTATATCAAGACGAACTAGATGATAATGTGAATACTTTAACAGCTGGAACGAGTGGAATGGATCAATTTGCTGAGCCGAAAGATCCAGATGGAGATGTGAAAAGAAAATATATCAATATTGGGAAAGTGCTCATGCAAGAATTAGAGCGTCATTTTACTAATGGTGAATAACAATGAGTATGTCGCTTTCAATGAGAACAAAGGAATGAACTGGATTAATCATATATTGTTCGTCGCGCTTTATACCTAGTAAGAGAATGTTTTGCTTTAAAAGAGTATAGCTACAATTGGCAAAAGTTTGTCCGGTGCAGGACGATGGAAGCTCCATCAGTTGTAATTTATTATCAGAGATTTCGTCGTAAAGTGAAAATAGTACACCTGAAATGGAAGGGAATAAAAGAGAAGCGGTAAATACATAGCTCGTTAATTTATTTCCTTCTATAATTTCTGACACGCCAGCTCTCGTTGCATTTTGTATTTGTTCAGAAGTAAGAAGTTCAGCGATGCAGTGAATGTTTGGGTTGAGCCCTTTTGCAGTTAAAATATTTAAAATGGACTGTGTATCCGCTAAGCTTTCGTTTTTTTCTTTATCAGCTGTTATTAATATGGTGTGTGCCGTTGCAATATTGGCCTTTAATAAAGTTTGATCGTGATGCGGACAACCTTTTATAAATTCTAAATGATGAAATGGTTTTGGGAGTAAAGAAAGTGTTTCATCAATTAAAACGATATCAAGGTTTGGTTGTAATACGTGCATTTGCTTTACAACATGTTTTGCGCGCTCATTCCAGCCAACGATAATCATATGACCGTTAGAAGTAGCGGCTTCTTCACCTTTAATTTTCATATATTGTTTATTAATCATTTCAGTAGCAAACAGCACCATATAATAAGAACAAAAGCCAGTTCCTAATAAAATAATACTTATACCTATTAGTTTTCCTATCGTCGTATGGGGAGCAAAGTCTCCATATCCAACTGTAAAAATGGTAACGATTGACCACCAAATTCCGTCAAACCATGTAGTGAAATGAAAAGGTTCTAATCTATGTATAAGAAAACCGGAAAAAGCAGTCAGTACAATAATAAAACAAATTAAACGAAAAATAATGGAATCACGAAATGTATCTACTAAATTCGGACGGGATTTCAATTGCCTATTCCTCCTTACTTTGTAGGACTACATTCATTGTTGCCATTATAGAAAAAAGAAAAACTCTCTAATTAAAGAGAGTTTGTTTTATGTTACATACTTTCTACTTCAGTTTGTTGGACACTTTCAAGATGCTGGAGAGCATAGTAAACATCAGCAGTATGTCTTTTTTGATCAATGGATAGTTTAAGATGTAAATAGTGAGAACCGTTTTCTAATGTTTTAAGCTTCATATTCTTAACTTTTATATCCATTTCTTTTATTTCTTCAATTACGATTGGGATATTGTCCATATTTCGTACAACAAGTTTCACAGCGATATCACGTTGACGAAATGATCTAGGGCCTACATATTTCATCGCGAGTGGTATAAGTTCGACACTAATCATAAGGAAACACATTCCGAATATCGCTTCAATATAGAATCCGGCCCCAACAGCAATACCAATACCAGAAGCACCCCAGATCATAGCGGCAGTCGTGAGCCCTGCAATGCTATCGTTACCTCTTCTTAAAATTACGCCAGCACCTAAAAAACCAATTCCTGATACAATTTGAGCGGCAAGTCGAAGTGGATCCATATTCATATGATCGGTATGTGGTAAGTTATAAGCTGCTTTAATAGAAACAATCGTTAGGAGGCAACTAATAATAGAAATAACTAAACACGTTTTTAAACCAAGTGGTTTCCGTTTTAATTCACGTTCTAAACCAATGGCAAATCCTAAAATAGCCGAGAGACCTAGTTTGATTAATAAATCGGTATAGTCCATATATATTCCTCCCTGTATGATATGCTATATGAATAAAACGCTTATTATAGAAAGAAACGTCTTTTGATAGAGTAACTTTATATAAAATATATGTAGGAATTGCTCATACATGAAAGAGATATTTCGTTTAAGTATATGATATAAAAAAAGAAATGTGGGCAGTTTTAAAAAAAGTTTATAAAAGGTGTTGCATTTCATTTTTTACCATGATATATTAATAACCGTCGCTGATGCGGAAACGCAGAAAACGACAAAAAAGAAATTGAAAAACTTAGTTGACATCGAAAAACGAAGATGTTAACATAAGGAAGTCGCAAATGAGCGACCGAGTAGTTCTTTGAAAACTGAACGAAACAAACAACGTGAAACGTCAATTTTTATTTTAGATGCTAGACAAACTAACTTTATTGGAGAGTTTGATCCTGGCTCAGGATGAACGCTGGCGGCGTGCCTAATACATGCAAGTCGAGCGAATGGATTAAGAGCTTGCTCTTATGAAGTTAGCGGCGGACGGGTGAGTAACACGTGGGTAACCTGCCCATAAGACTGGGATAACTCCGGGAAACCGGGGCTAATACCGGATAACATTTTGAACCGCATGGTTCGAAATTGAAAGGCGGCTTCGGCTGTCACTTATGGATGGACCCGCGTCGCATTAGCTAGTTGGTGAGGTAACGGCTC
>NZ_FNDM01000026.1:0-29415 GCF_900100505.1 Bacillus sp. cl96 | reverse complement strand
GGTTTTTCTTCTGGCTTAACTTCTCCGCCAGTGTTTGGTTTTTCTTCTGGCTTAGTCTCTTTCTCTTTTTCTATTACATTAATAGAATTAAATAAAAACTGGCTATATTGTTCGCGTGTTACAACTGATGCTGGTGAATACATATTACCACCTGTACCAATCGTAACTCCCTTCTCTTCTAAAGCACCTATTGCCTTATACGACCAAGAGTTTTTATCAACATCTACAAATGATGTATTTTTAGTTCCCTCAAATTTGAAAGCATTTGTAAGTACCTGCGCCATTTGTTCGCGAGTTAAGATATCATCCGGGCCAAATTTCCCTTCTCCATACCCCTTAATAATACCAACTTTAGCAAGTGCTAGAATCTCTTTTTCAAACATATGCCCTTTAATATCGCTAAATGGGTTTTTGAAATTACCCGCATCCGCTGGCTTTAAGTAGTTATAGATCATGCGAGCAACTTGGCCACGAGTTACATTATCGCCAAAACCAAACTGTCCATTACCGTAACCAGCAACAATATTTCTATTCGCTAAGTTTGTGATTGCTTTAGTCGCCCAGTGGTTATTTGGTACATCATAGAATGATATAGTATCAGCTTTAACTTCAGCTGGCTTGATATGGTCAACATTGATTCCCATACCCGTTCCCATCATTGTTAATGCTGCTGTTGTAGTTAGAATTGTTTTTTTCATGATTAATCCTCCAGTTTAATATTTCATCTTAATATACCTATAATACAAAATATATTACCACTGTAACAATACTAGCGACATAAAACCAGCAATTATAGAGATTGCTGCCGGAAAACGGTAACTCATACTGATTATTTTCAAACCTTCTGTTGTTAGTTCAATGCTAATCTTCAGAAATTTAAAGGAATGGTAGCCGCTTATTGTTCTGGTAAATATATATTTTTTTACAAACAATAAAATCACAATTAACCCATATATTACTGCTGATAAAATGAATACTGTTACATGTAATAAAATCGGTATCAATAGCCAATGTATCTTCAAAGACCCTAAGATATATAAATACATAGATGAAATCACTATCATTTTTGTATCTCCAGGCGAAAACTTAGCCAGTGGCATTTTTTCTCTAATTAACACACCAATTATTAATGCAACAATTGCGATTACGAGTAGAGCTAACACATTCTTATTCTGAATTACACAAAGAACTATTGAAAGACTAAAAAATATTAAGTGCCAATAGTTTTTAGTAATCAGATACTTTAAATCCATAAAAACATTTAAACTCATGTAAACTGTATATAATATCAAGGTGTTCACGAATTTTTAACATCACCACCTATAAAATCTAATTTCTTATAATTAGCGATTTTGAAGTCTACTTGAGAATAATCAATTTGTATAAAGTAAAAGAATAAAATTTTGTCAATTATGGCTAGATTGACGACCTCGTATGAGGCTGTTATAAGTTATTCCCACTCTAACTTATAACAGCCTCACACAGCACAACGTTTTCGGCATGTACGAAGAACCTCGTATATCTACCTTTTGATATTGATCGCTTCATCGAAACGTCTTCTTGGGATATTTCTCACGATTATATCAATCAGATCATCGATACACTGTTAAATTACGGCCACAGATGAGTTTTAAGTTCCACTCACCAAACTCTACTCGTCGACCTAACCCTCTAGTGACCATATCAAGGGCGGCACGCAATATTCATTTATCAAAGGATCAATTTGTGCTGTTTACAAAATTCCAAGTGGAATCCCCACCAAAAGATATTACATTCAAACGGAATCTTAAAATACTCTCACAGCACACTTCAAAATCGCTAAACTTCAACTTACTCTGCAATCTTTTTGGGTTTTCTTATCGCTACAAGTTCATCTTCTGGATTTTTCCTTTTAGCAATAAGGTTATTATTTTTATCCACTACTGATCGTACCTTATAATATACTTGGGCTATTTTTACGATCTCCCCTGTTTTATTTTCGATAGCGACAGCACCTTTTAACTGATATGTTTTCCCATCAAAAGTTTTTACAGAGTGAGCTTTACAAGATACATCATAAAATGTAAGCCTACTTTCTTTTTCCATAAACTCCCCCCTTTGAAGGTATTTACTATCAATAAAAGAAAAATAATAATAAAATAATATTTTTTTATCTTATCAATGCTTATAAACTCTTCTTATCATTTACAATAGAAAAGTGTATACATAATGATAAAATTTAAATATTTTAAAGCGATTAGCTAACGAGGGTGTTCATCCTCAAGTTTGGCATAATATGAACTAGATTCGAACAGTCTTTCAAGAGGCTCTTTTAAGTATGTACTTATTTTCCTAGCCCTTTTAGCATTAACACCACTTCTGCCTATTTCAATGCTATAAAGAGTGTTTTCAGGAATATCAGTACCCTTAGAAACTTCTTGTACAGTTAGATCTTTTTCTTCTCTAACTTTTCGTAAAACTGTTGAATTAGTTTTATTTGACAAAGCCAAATGCTCACCTCCTTGTCTATATTCTATTTGATTATTAATCAAACATCAACAGTTAGAAGAACATTTTTATTCCAACGGAATAAAACAAGTGAAGTGACTTCAACTAATCGCAATAAAGTACGAAAGGTTGATTGGATTGGAAGACAACATTTTTGGTAGAAATTTAAGAAATTTAAGGAATTTAAAGGGGTTAAGCTTAAACGCATTAGGTAAAGAACTTGGCGTAACAGGAAGCGCCATATCTTCTTGGGAACTTGGTAATAAAGAACCAAATTTCGATATGTTAATAAAAGTAGCTAATTATTTCAAAGTTAGCATCGATTATATGTTAAACCACCAAGTTTTTGATAATGAAGCACAAAAGAAAGAAGTAGTCTCTCAATTGGCCAATGAAATATATGAAAGATACAAGAATATTCCAGATAGCAAAAAACCTATGGTTAAACAAGAATTAATCAAATATGTCAATTACTTAAATTTCACGGCACATGCTGAAGATGAAGAATTAAAAAAAATAAAAGAAAACAATGAAGATCATAACGAAAAATAAATGGGTAGGGTATCTGTTTCAGGATACTCTACCCTTTATTTTCAAATTGTTGAAGTACATCTAGAATCTCATAGAAAAATTCTACTGGATTTTCTTGATTATTCAGTACGTCTTCAAACAAGTCTTTTTCTATTTGTTTTTCAATGAACTGCTGATCAATTTCTTTAAATTGCATAAATCTCCCTCCACTGAATATTACATTTAATCAGATTACGGAATTCATTTAAATTCGGCATAGAAATTATGGTGACATTAAATACTAAATACGTTAAATAAAAATATGACGATTGAACGATATTGTTTGTACAATTGGATGTCGTTCAACCGTCATACAAATAGCTATTCTTTCATAAGCTCTTCGGTCTTTATCCCAAGAGCTTCAGCTATTTTCTTGATATTTTGATAAGTAGGGTATTTTCTTTCCCCACTTTCAATTTGAGAAATAGTCGGTTGTGGAACACCGGATTTTTTTGCTAAATCTAATTGAGTCCAGCCTTTCTGCAACCTTGCTTCTCTTATCATAGTTATCATTGTACTCAGCCCCTTAATATTCGATATCGAATAATTAAATTACTGTATATATGATACGAGCCTAAAATAAATTCGGGAAGGGTTAAAAAAACACCCCTTCCCGAACCGTGATTTAAATGTTACGATATAATGTTTTTACGATTTTTAAACTATCACTTTTTTATTTTACTATTAATCATTTTAAATTGTTTTTTTATAGTTTCTACTGATTTAAACAACATATCAGCGATTTGATTCTTATTTAAGCCTTTTTCTTTTAACTTATATACTTCCCTCTCCGAAGGTGTTAAAACACTCATTTTCCTTTCCGTCTTCAAAGCATTAACAAGTGTAAAAGAAACATCCGAATGAATACTTACCTTACCTTGATATGCATCTCTAATTGTGCCTGGAATGTCTCTATATGAGGTTTTAGTCACATAATTTATAGCGCCATTATCGAATGCTTCCAAAATAATTTCTTGTTCTTCCCAAGAAGTCAACATGATAATATTTTTAAAGCCTCTATCATTCCAATGATTTGCAACCTCTAATCCATTTAAATTTTCATTATCACTTGAATCAGATAATGTTAAATCCAGTAGTATCACATCTATATTTTCGATATTTATTGAAAAAGCCTCTTCTTTTGTCGTAGCTTTTTCAATAACTGTTAAATCATTTTCCTTCTCTATATACTCACACAAACATTTCATCCATACTGGATCATCTTCAACAACGGCCAATCTAATTATAGTCATCCCTTACGATCTCCCATCTATATTAAATTGTTCATTAATTTTAAGAACCCTCCTGGCTGGAAGTGACAAAGTAAATGTAGTCCCTTGATCAACTTTACTCTTAATAGAAATATCGCCACCATGCTTCTGCATTACGTTATAGGAGTATGTAAGACCTAATCCATAGTTTCCTTTCGTACCTTTGGTACTAAAGAAAGGATTTAGTACCTGATCTAGTTTGTCTTTTGGAATCCCTTTCCCACTATCAGTAATATCTATATATACTTTTCGTCTAGTTTTATAAAGCTTAACTAATAATCTCCCGTCATTACCCATTGCTTCTAAAGCGTTCTTAATGATATTTAATAAGGTTTCTTGTATATGTATGGGATCACCGTGTACTTTTACATCTACTTCATACTGCTTAATAACCTGTACATTTGAATTTAAATACGGTTGAAGCAAAGCTAATGTAGATTCAATATTATCTGATAGCCAAAATTGTGATTCCTTTAAATTCATAACGTCTAATTTACTTTGGATACGAGCTGAAAGTTCTAAAACATGTTGAGTACTATTAAGGGCTAACTCTATACTCTCATTAGCTTTTTCAGTTAAATTATGTTCTTTTAACTGACTGACTAAAAAATCAATTTTTGCTATTTCATTTTTGATCGTATGATTCAATAATGCGGTTCCAGATGCAACAGCCTTCATAGTGGTATCTCTATGCTGCCTTTCGAAACGAATTTTAACATCTAAAAAACCATATCTTATAATAAGGTACCCAAATATAACAAACTGAAAGGCAATAACCAATGGATTATAAAACCATATATCCTTTATACCCAAAGCTTCCAAAATAATATTTGTAACCAAGGCAAAAGTATTTACCGGAAGAATAACTACACATGTAAATATTTTATTTTTCTTTATAGCTGGCCTTGTCTCGCGAAAGGTAGAATAAATCATTAATATATTTGTTCCCATAACATAAGGAACTGTCCAATAAGCCAAAATGACATAATGGGTTTTAAACTCAGGATATATTTGATCAATACTATACATATAGAAGACTGGAATTAAAAAGAATACATTCCTTAGTATTCTTTTTAGATGTGAATTAGTCCTAAACACTCCTGAAAACACAACTCCAAACATCCAGATAGCATAAGGCGTTAAATAATGTCCCCATGATGTTGCAATTGCATCTATCCATAAAATTAATTCTGGACGATCTGGCCCTATTCCGAGCATCACTCCTAAACCGCCAAATCCACCAAACAGGGCAATTGCACTCGCCCACCGTGTTTCTTCATTTTTAGGATTAGTTAGAAATAATATGGCTGCCATCATCCACAGCAAAAACACCAGTACTATCATATACACACCCCAATATTATTCGTTTTCAAATATTCGTTTTCGAATAAATCCAATAGTGTCCAATGCAATTTGTTTTCTTTTAAGTACAATTCCAGCATGACCACAGTTATATATATATCGCGTAGGTTTATTCCATGCTTCCCAAAGATAACTTGTATCCTTCATATGTACGTATTGATCATACTTTGCTGAAATCAATAGAATATTCTTGTGATTCATTATTGGAGTAGCTTGACTTGGTTCGGTAATTTCCCAACTCTCCACGAGTTCTTCATATGTAACACCATGAACAGACAAATCCTTTTTAATATATTTCCCTGGATTTGTATTCCAGATTGAATATGAAAGACGATTTGCATAAAAAACAGAGGTCAATACATCAATTTCCGGTTCAACTAATGCCGTTAAATTAGTAATAAAACCACCCAAACTCACACCTATTAAAATTACAGGTCCTTTTTTATTCTTCTTGATCCAATGAATCAAGCCTCTTAGATCAACAACCGCTTGTTGTGTAGATTTGACAGTACGTTGTATGTTCGCACTTACCATATACTCACCACTAAACAATGATTCTTCCGGTTCTCTAGCAAAATGATAAGGTAGAGTAAAATAATATAAATTCCAATCTAAATCTATCATTTTTTCATGAAAGATTTTTTTCACACGTTCATTACTATCCATACGCCAGCCATGAACAAAAATAACATTAGGCGCATCCTCATTTTTATTTAAATAAGCTTCACCGCTTACCAGATCATTAAACGGGTTGCCGCTTTCTTTTAGACTTTGATATTCAAATTTAGCGATTTTATATTTTTGTAAATCCGACACTTCATTATAAAATTGAATATCAATTGAGTGATCTACTTTATAAAACTCTTTAATATCTTCAGAATCCATCTCCGGAACCCCCGAAAATTGGTATTCCTTGCTTCTTTTTTTATGCAAATCATAAAGCGCGCATAAATCTATTAACTTTGAAAATAACAATTTTATTATCCCTCCAAATATCTTTAAATAAAAAAAGCTCGCTAACTATAAAAAAGTATTTTTCCTTAAAGAAATACTAGATTATAATTGCTCTGCTCGTCAGACCTTAACATTGTATAATTTGTACTCTATTAAATCAAAAGGGATAAATCCCCTTAATTACCTTAATAAGTTTATTAATGGAGATTTTTTTTGAGAATTAATCAAACGGAAGAAATAGACTTTTCAATGAGTTGATATTTCATGAAAAAAAGATAAAATATATAACTAGAAATATATAATCCAAAAAGAGATTTATGTTATAGTTATTTCATATAAAAAGGAAATTAAGTTCAATTTATAAAAAAAAAAGACAAAAAAATAAAACTCCACCCACCGTTTTCAATTGATTTCTAGTTTGGCGACTGTATCAATTGAAAACCCACGTTAGCAGAGTTTTTTCACAAAATTTATTTTATGGTTAAATTATATCATAAGTAATGAAGTTTTGTGAACAAAAAACTCGCTAATTTTCCGATACTGGGCTGGAAATATTAGGGAGGTTTTTTCGTGTTATTAAAAAATTTTTTATTAAGCAAAGCAAAATCAGAATTAAGTCCTCAACTTCACCATCTTTCAAAAACACCTGGTGCTATTAATAAAGCAATTAAAAAGGTCATCAAAGAAATTGATAATATTGTTTGGGACCTAGAAGGTGTTACCACTAAAGAATTTCTTGAAACAACTCGTAGATATCAAGCTCTTGAAACAGTTTTATCTTTCCTAGTGCAAGAAGGATATTCTCAAGTAAGACAAGACTATATCAGCAAGAAATCAGGAATTTCAAAACCTCTAATTAATGAAATCATCGCATGGCTAGAAGAAATAGGTGTATGCCAACAAATTAAAACACGTAGAGAAGGAAAAAAGGCTCCATCTGTATATATTTTAGCGATCCATTCAAATTACATACAAATCATTGAGTACTTTAGAAAAAAATGGGCTTTAGCAATTGAAGTAACAGATACATTTTCTAAACTATTACAAGAAAAAGTACTCAATAAAAAGCAAACTGAAGAACCTAAAGAAGAACAGCTAAATAACAATAGACAACAAGGAGTTCATCATTTCAATTTAGATTCAAGTTCTGAAATACCAAAGAAACTCCAAGAACATGCAAGCTCTGACCAAATTGATTTATATGAGTATGCAAAAAAACGTTTTAAAAACAATAATCATGTAACTGAAGAAGATTGTTACAAAATAGCTATTAAAATGCCAAAATCTATGGATAAAGTACAATTTGATGCTTTCTGTGAAACTTTAGAATGTTTAAATGTACAAGCATCATCTATAGACCATATTGCTGCATGGGTAGAAGAAGCATATATGATTAAATATAAAGACCATTTAAATAAACAAAAACGTCATGACCAAACGGAAGTAAAGCAAAATAGATTTAACCTTATTGGAAATCTTGATGTATTTACAAAAGCTTTAGGAATTACATATAGATAGCCTTTTTTAATATATTTATATTGAGCCTTGCAAAAAAATAAGGGGTATGCAAGGCTATTTGTTGTGTCTAAAAACTAAATTGGTATATATTTTTCTTCAAAGAATCTATCATATATATCATTATGCTCATAAAAATAGGCAAACACTCTTTCATTCATATGGATCATCTATTATCTACCACAAAATTAATTAAGCAATTTAAACCTCTAGCACTTCTCCTATACTCCCTATATTCCCTATATTTCGCTATTCTTTTTATCTGTTAAACTCTGCAAAACTGGCCTTACTTCCCTAATATTCTCTTTTATTATTGAATATTCGATAATATAGAATGTTGACTTAGAAAATTACTTAGGAATTTACTTTGTAATTTACTAAGTGTAATCGCCAAAAAACCTTGATACTAAAGGTCTAATTGCATCTTTTTTTTTCCTAATGTATTTATTGTTTTTATTGGTTTTATTTTTAAAACAAGAAGTAATAAATACAGATTTTATATCACCATTTTAGATTTGCTTTTTTTATTAGATAAGATATCAATAACAGAAGGTAAAACTTAAAGATTTAAACATCTTCCCTAATATTCGCTAAACCTCATATTCTGCATTTCAGCAAACTAATAGTATTTTCCCTATAAAACTACAAAAAACCTCTTACAAGCCAATCTACGAGCTTAAAACAATATATATTTGTATTCTCTCTTTCTATACATAAGATTTCACATTATGAAGGGTCTTTTTATAAAACAGAATTCAGAAATTAGGAAGTGTATTGAAGTTATGTATATCCTCATAATTGAAATCTAAACAGATTACTATTTAACAACTAAAAAGAACCTGTTGAATAACCAGAACATAACCTATATCTACAAAAAGAGTATTTAAAAGTTATTCAATCGTACACCAACAACATTTCTTACCTATCCGATAATCATTTTGTACCTTTCGATAATCATTTAGTTATTTAAAAGTAATTAAAAAGTAATATTTTTGTGGTTTTATAATCATTTTATGGTTGCTTAGACTCTTAGAACATGGTAAAATATAATTAAGTTATTAAATAGTAATTTTTTTGTAATGTTATCGTATTTAAATAGTTTTCATAAAATAATAAAATAGTTATTAAAAGGAGAGATATTTGTGAGTGTACTATGCAACTTAAAAGCTGATATTGGAAATAGTAAAGTAAAGTTCAAAATTGATGATAAGGTTCAAAAAATCCCTAGTGTATACAAACGTTTATTTAAACCTCTTACTCCAAGCGAAACAGATATCGAGAAGTGTGTTGTGAATTTATTAGATGACTTAAACGTACATATTACAAGTTCTTCAATTAAGCGTAGTGGTCAATTTTTAGTAGGTAAACGTGCTATGAATTTCGCTAAGGATACTACAACAATGGACATTGAAGAAGGCGGAAAACATGAAGACGATCTGCCAATTATTCATCTAGTTAGTATTGTTGCTGCAAAGGCGATTCAAAAGGAATTTGGAGAAACTAGAGAGTTACCAAAAACACTGGATGTAAAGGTGAATTTAACTACAGCTATTCCAGCAAGTGAGTGGAAACCAGAACATGCTAGGGAATTAGAAAGAAGATTTGTAGAAAAATCACATATTGCAATTGTAGATGTTGCTGAAGAAAAGGTTACTGTTACAGTTACCTTTGAAAAAGTAAGAGTAACACGCGAAGGAATCCCGCCATTATACCGAATGATCCGCGCGATTGCCGATGGCGATCATAAAATGTTTAGTAGATATGTGGAATTTTGTAAAAACGAACTAATGTATAGTGAAGAACAGATTCAAAATCTATTAACAGTAGAAGTATTCTCGAAGAAAAAAATTCTTCATGCTGATGTAGGTGATGGAACAACAGAATATATCTATACAGACGGATTGAATCCAATTCCTGATTCATGTACGGGTGAACGTAGAGGAATTGGCCATGCTTTACTAGAAGCAATCGCTTTATTGCAAGAAAGTAGACCGGGATTTGGAGAGTTGACTCGACAACAATTCGCCGAAATTCTATTAAATACAGAGCATAAGTTCCATAAAGAATCACAAGAATTTTTCTATGAAACTCGCTTTGTTCAAGCTGAAAACATTTTACGTGATATTCGTAATAAATACAGAAATAATACAGCTAGTGAAGCTGAAGTAATTGCAATCTATGGTGGAGGTTCAATTGCATTAGAAGATGATTTAAAAAATGAATTAATATCATTCTGTAAGAAAAACAAATTGGAATTACTATGGATTCCAGCTGAATATGCGGTGGATATGAACATTGAAGGTTTAGATGTACTAGCAAATGAAGTGTTAGCTTAGGTAGGTGCTAAATTATGAAGGAAAAAAAACCAGAACAATATGGATGGAAACTAAAAAAGGTAAATGATCCTGATTTTTGGGCCTGGTATGAAAAGCAAGATAATATAGGCGAATCACTAATTACCTTGGCACAATTTTTTATAAAGCAATATGGTGTATTGGATGTAAAAAGTTTTGAAGCACAACAAGCAATGCATAGAGATTTATTGTTGAAAGATGAATTTTATCAAGAATTTAATCAAATGAAAGCTTTATTACATGGTAATGCTGCTATGACTGTTCCTAATATGCCTGTTGAAAAACCTTCTGTTGAAAAAGTCGCAACTCCTGAAAATCATTCTGTAGAAAAAAAGAATGTAAGTGAACAGAAAATAGAAACAGAAGTAAAACAAGAAAAATCAAAAGGTAGTTTATTTGGGGCCGTGGATCAAAATAGTATCCTTTAAAAGCTATTATGAATGACTTAAATAAGCTTATATTTTCTTTTGAAAAGCATGAAAAAATAAACAAAAAAATAATAATCAGCACTAGGAGGAAAATGCTAGTTGTCCGTTAAGGGCAACTAGCATTTTCTATATAAGAGAACTATAGGGAGTATAGCTGCTGTGACAATATGGGTTACTGTAAAGAGTAATTATATAGAGAGAATATATAAGAAGATAATATATGTACAATATATGTGATATATATACTATGAAAGGAACGATGGATGGTGTTTCGTACCGAAATACGAAAGATGTTGAAATGTGATTAGATGATGAAATATGGAATGAATGGGCTGCCGGCCGCCGCGGATTTACTGTAGTTAAAAGACTAATAGCCTTTCGATTAGTTACGGTATTCTACGAATACAGTTACTATCTCAAGGATAACTTCAGTAATCTTGATCTTTATAAGAATTAGAATCTACCTTGATATAATAGGATTTTAGTATAGAATGACCATAGGAATAGGTACAGAACTAATTTACAAGTATTCTTACGCCTATTCCTATAGCTATTCTATTCATTTCTATAGTAATTCCATAAGTAATTCTTAAATATATTCTAAACTTATTCCTTAGTATATTCTGTTTGAAATATCGAAGATATTATTAAAAAAATTGATGTTTCCATCACTGATCCACTTCGATATTAATGCGAATAAAGGGTTAAATGTAATCATGAAACATTCGTATTAAAAATAAATTGAATTTTCAGAACCGACCACGTAATGGGACTAAAATGACCTATGATTACGAGTAAAGAAAACATATCCCCTCATTATTTTAGATGATGCTTCGCGACGAAAAAACAAGAAATGAGGAAGAAGAACATAGGAGGGATAAGAAACCCCTATTGCTTAATGTAAGATTTTTAGCGTATAATTGCGGTACACGATTTTTAGAAAAGAGAGGTATATAGAAATGAATTACGAAACAAGTGTTATCATGTTTTTGTCTTCACTTAAGAGTCGTGGACGCAAAGAATCTACTCTCCAAAGATATCAATACGATCTATCAATTTTTGTCTCCTGGATCAAAAAAAGACACCCATTACCTTCTCAAGAAGTCTTTCAATCTTTCGATACAAATACATTGTTTAGTTTCTTAAATACTCTTAAAAGAGATCGTGGAGCGTCTACATCTAACATAAAAAGGATTAAAGGAGTTGTAATTAACTTTCTACAGTTTCATGGTAATACAAGCGATTTAAAAAGTGATGTTGCCCCTCCACCCCTTACATCAAAAAACTTCGCTTCTGACAAGGAAATACGCAAACTAATGCGCACTATAAAAAGTTTAGATGGATTATCAGAATACCAGGCATCCGGAAGAATACACATCTTGAACCGAAATATCCTGTTAGTCCGTTTCATGCTAAAGTATGGTTTATCTATTCAGGACATCATTTCGCTATCCATGCACGATTTAAAACTTAGTGAAGGTATTATTACCCCAGGACAAACAAGTGCGTTCAAACGCGCCGTGAGGCTATCAAAAAAAGATAGAGAATTAGTCCTAGACTATTTAAATGACATTCCAGAAACTGTACGACCAAGACAACAAAGTGACGATCCGTTGTTTGTAGCTTTTGATTTCGGGCCACAAACATTTCGATGGAATTATGAAAAAGATGCTCCTGCAGCTCTAACAAAAATCAGTGTCCAACGGATGCTACAAAAAGAAATTAAACGTGCAAATATTCATGTCACTCCTACAACGTTACGGAATCGTTGGATACTAAACGCCTTACAAAAAGGAATGACACCTGTTGAAATTAAGTTACACCTTGGTTTGAAAAGCATAGAAGCACTACATCGTTATATAGTTTTTTGGGAAGGATTAGGGGCTCAACCTAAATACGGTACATGAAATTTTAATCAATAGAAAAGGTTTTCTTGATTAAAATTAATTAAGAAAACCTTTTCATCGAAATCGATAATTCTTTCTCCTGTTTGACATGTTATGATTAGAGCAACAGATATCGATATCGTTTGTAAAAACATTTGAAAAGGAGAAAAGATTATGATGATAACAGATCATATAAAAGTAACAATAATAAATAGTATTATGGATTCATTTAAACAATTTAATATAAAAATGGGAGATGCATGTGCTTATACTTCATATTTAACAAGGGATTTGCTCAAAGAAAAATACAATATAGACTCACAACTAGCAGCTGGAGAATTACACTTTGCTCCGCCAATTAACATAGCATACCTTTGGAATCCAAAACACGAATTTCATATGTGGGTAAAACTAAATGGTGAAATCATTGATATTGCTGTTGGCGGTCTTAAACAAAGAAAAGAATTTCAACCAGGCGGAAAATATTATAAGTATAGAAATGAAGAATTCTATACTATATGGGATAATCCATCCGAAATTAACAGAATTTACAGAGAAATAGAGGGTGGTGTGAAACAAATAGATTCACCTGTTGATGCGGAAGATTATAAAAAGCTTTATACATACGCAAGTAACTTAATAGATTCGAAGAATTATAGATAACAACCGTTTTAAATGACCTCCTGGAACACAAATTTATAATTACCCCATTTGATAAGCCAAGTCCAAAATCAAAGTTCTATATGTGATATGGTTTTAACATACTATTATTCCAGGAGGTTATATTATGAAAAGCACAAATGAACAAACTGTTTTTTTATACGAGTCTCTCAATACGGATTGTTATCAGTTAAACGTTGCAAATAACGGACCAGGATTCAATCATTTTGATTTGTATGTAGACCATGCCAATAAAATTTTTCACATCTTTGATTCTCTAAATTATTTAGACCCTGATTCTGGTACATCCGCTGATCAACATGCTTACTGCGAACATAATAACCTAATGCAACGAATTTGCACTTCACTAGGGTTAAATCATGAAACGTATTATAAAGCTGTAATCTATAACCCAAGTTCAAATACCGAAGGCTTCTGGACTGAACATTATGATGTTAAACGCTATGATCTAGAATCCATTAAATACAAACCATTTGTCCAAAAGGCAAAAAAAATAAGTGGCGTTGAAAAATTAACTATTAGTTAACTTTTCCCCTTAAAAAGAGCAGTTCTTGATACTTAAAAAGAACTGCTCTTTTACAAGCATTCATTCTTCTTATTATATTCCATTTTGCATGTTTCCCTGTTGAACCCTGGGAGCAATTTATCGATGAATTACCCATGAAAGAAAAGATAATCGCCTTAAAATCGCAATCTCGGCGACACCATTCCCACAAAATAAAAACACAAATAGCCCAGTAAGCAAATTTCATTTTCAGAAATGCTCTAACTGGGCAATAGCATCCAAACTCCGGATCAGTATGTACATATTCACATGCTACTTTCTAAGCGCGCTTATAATTTGCGAGCTTTCAAGAAAACGCAAAGGATATTTTACGGCGCCAACCTTTTTCCCTACTTTGCTTACTATCGGTATTGACACAATTCCAATAATTTAAACATTTAAAACTTTGGCGTACGAAATTCACGAAATGCTGGTGGTACTCCATATAGAACTTATAATATTCGTTTCAATCTTAAAAGGTCAGATTGTTTTGATAGACTTTTCCCTACACTTTAATGATAAGTATCATATATATTAGTAGAATAGAATGCATAATTAATCTGTTGGAGGAAATACCATGCCAAATGAAACTAGTTTTTTCAAGAAATACAGAAAAGTAATTTTGAGTATTATTATATTACCACTCATCGCTTCCTTTATTGCTGCTTACTTGATTTTTGGAGATTTAATTGAAGCCGTTCTCAAAATGTGGGATTATCGGGGAAAGCCTAATATAACTGCTAGTTCTGTAACAGCTCTTTCATATATATTTACAATCTTAGTCGCAATTTACGCTTTATGTGCAACAACTTTTTTTAGTAAGTTAGTATGGAAAGTAAGTGAGAGTAGCTTATTAGTATCTCAACAACTACAGGACTTGGAAAAAACTCGTGATAAAGAAATAGTAAGAGAAAATGCACTTATTGTTTATTATGATCTTCAACGAGGAATTTCAAATTTAAGATATATATATATAAATTGTGTGCTAAACGGAACTGAACCTAAAATAAATAGAATTTATTTTAGCGCCGAATGGATTAAAAATGTAGCTAATTTAAGGGATGGCCTTACAAATCAAGAGTTGAATAGGGTTTATAAATTGTATGAACAATTTTACGCTTTACAAAATATACTGGAAGAATATAAAGCAAATGAAATAAATGATGAATTAATAGAATTTATTGAGAGGCTATCCAAGGAAGTATTCGCTGATTTTATTCCATTCTCATTAATGGATCAAATTAAGGTGTCTTCAGTTGATGAATTAGTTGATATTGATTTATATATTATATTACAAAAAATTTATAGTCTAACCTTTATTTCTTCCGAAAAGCCTAAGGAAAAATTAGTGAACGGAAAAACTGTTTATGAAACATATATAGATGGAGTACTTTTTTTTGTAGGTGATAGCCCAAAAGCATTTATAGGTAATGGAGCGCTTTATAATAGTAATGGAAATATAAAATGTTCTGGTCACTTTAATTCAAAAAAGTTTATTAAAGATACTATTTATGGATATTATGAATCTACAATAAAATGTTATGAGTATACATATGAAGAACAATTAATTAAAAAAGGAACTTTATATAAATTGACTGATGATGGCAAGAATGAATATTTCTATAAAGGAGAATTTAAAAACGGTAAAGTTTCAAACGGAATTACAACTTTATTCCATAAAAACCAGAAAATCAGTTATCAAGGAGAAATTAATCATCGTAATCTAGAAGGAAGAGGAACATCTTATAATGAAATGGGGCAAAAAGAATTCGAAGGAATTTGGAAAAATAATAATCCCCTTAATGGTACGAAATATATTTCATATAAAAAAGTATTTGAAGGTGAATTTAGAAATGGGCATCCATGGACAGGAACAGCCGATGGTCTAAATTTATCATACAAAGTTAAAAAGTTTAAAGGAGAATTATATGAAGGTCAGCCTATAAATGGAACAGGCTTATTTTTCAATACAGACAAGGAAGGGCAAACTTTATCTGATCTAGAGGCATATGAAGAATGGCAAGAAGAAAATGCGGAGGAACAAGCTAGAGCTGAAGAAGACCCAAAATATATGGAGTCTCAAATTGAGAGTTATGCAATCATGGAAAATAACAATCGCCGTCGAACTTATGTTGATTGGACTGAATATATTAACGCTGAATGGAATGAAGGTATTGTGACAAAAGCCGAGGATAAAGAAGTGAATAAAACAATACTCTAAAAATTGCATTTGAAATATAAGAAGAACTTGTAGTGATTTCTACAAGTTCTTCTTTATGTTACCCATGAAAGAAAAGATAATTGTCTTAAAATCGCAATCTCGGCGACACAATATAAACTATTTAGACATCACTTTTGAACCAACTTGAATCTTGATGTTTCTTTTAGGTTCATTTAGTTGCATTTGATTATAAAAATTAATAATAGAATCAATTTGAAAAATACGAAAGTTCTCGCTTGAAATGTGATATTGTTTATTGGTTACAAGCAATATCGATGGGAAAATTTTTGTATTTTTAGGCTGCCACGATTGTTTTTTCCATTCATCACTATGAAAATACATTTCATACCTTCCTATTTTCTTTTCCATAACTTTATTACTGTAAACTGAATTTTGAAATTCAATAAAGAAAGGGGCTCTATGCCATATTGCAAAAGCATCTGGTTCCATAAAATTTTTTCCGTATTTCGGCTCCACTTCAAATATTTTTGGCTTTTCATAGTAAGCAAGCTGTTTGTAAATATCTACAATACCTAAGAAGTGCGACAACTTTTGACTCGTTTTTCGAATAGTGTTGTGCTGTGGGAAGTATATGTACGGCTGTTGTGACACATTCACATCTACATAACCATCCCTTCTTAAACGCTTCATTACTGTATTACAGCAAGTCACACCGTTTTTTATACCTTGAAAATGCAAATCAATAATATCATCCCTGGACATACATCTAAATCGTTGTAAATCATTTAAAATTGCCCTATCTCTAATCTTCATAATTTAACACCCCGAATATAGGAGTCTCTTTTTGTGAAGGCTCTTGAAGCTTCATATTCTCCTTAGAAACCCGATACGGTTCAACGATTAATTTCGCCTTACTCAATTCCAAATAGGGAGCTTGCACTTTCTTTAATCCGTTTAATTTTAAAATTAATTGGCCAGATTGTTCTAATTGCTCTGATCCAGGTGTCCCCATAATATTACTGTTAATTGAATCCGCACATTTAAACCCCGCTCTAACCGTCATATTTAGCTTCAATTTACCATCTAATACTTTTGCATCTGGCCTCTGCATACTTAACAAAAGAAACACTCCTAGTGATCGTCCGACAGCTGCTATCTTTTCAATTGTATTCATACAATCCTTTTGATTTTGTAACATAGCCACTTCATCAATTCCAATTAGTATATATGGCTTTTGATTACCAGGAGACAACCTATTATACTCATCGATATGATCAACTTCGTATTCTTCCATGATCTTTCTTCTTTCTCTTATCTCCTTCCAAACTTTTTGAATCATAATATCCATTTCAACTTCTTCCATACAAACTTGTTTTACATGCTTCACTCTTCGCAAGAAATGAAATTCAGAGTTCTTTAAATCCCCTAAGTACAAATGTAATTTATCAGGAGACATATAATGTATGAGCGTAGATAAAACGACACGCACCATACTGCTCTTCCCGCTTCCCGTTTCCCCTGCAATTAAAAGATGAGGTGTATTCGCGCCCGCCATATCATATACAACCAGGTTTCCCGATTGATCGCGTCCTACCACTATAGGAATACTATATTTTTTTAATAGTGGCTCCCACATTTTATAACTATAATTATATGGCTGCATTCCTGTTTTTGTATGAAATACATTCAATACAAACCTTTTAATATTACCTTCAATCTCAGTATTTGCCCCAAATACTTGCTGAAAACAAAACCACTTTTTCTTAATCATCGCTGGGTCTAATCCATTTGGAATTGTAAATACATACCTTGTCTTTTCATTTGAACAAATAACATCATGGATTTGAGGATATATAATAAGCTTTCCCCCTCGTGTTTGATGCTCAATATATAAACCACTCTTATCAAATACCTCTATAAGCTGATTCTTCAAACTTCGTTTATATATCCAGTCTTTTATAATCCCCATATAGTCCTCCTAAAACATTATTATTGTTCTAATAAGCAAATAACCAATTAAACAAATTCCACTTATACGGGTTCCATGAAAAATCACATCACTGATAAATTTAGCTTTAGTTATATAATCTTTTCGTACCAGGTACTTCTCCAATAAAACTGCACCGATCAATACACTACCTATTGCCCCAACTGCAATATAGGTACCTATCATTTGATCTGACATATGAAGAAAAGCCAATGGACTTATTAAATTGTATTTTTTTACTTGTCGTTTACTATTCTTATACGATCCATCTACAAAAGAGCATAATGGAATTACTTGTTTTCTTATAAACATAACCCTGTCCCCTTTACTATTTATCGCATTCTACGCAATATTCCGAACAATACTTCTTTCCTTCCCATCTCCAAAACAACCAATCTGATAAAAGACATTTACAATACTCACAAGTTTCTTCAACTCTCATCCTGCTGCTCATACTTTATCCTCCTTTATAAACAAATTTCAAACTACTGATTACAAATGGATTTATGAACCAAAAACCATGATAGGGTAACTTTAATAAGTACCTTTATAAATACTTTGATAGTTACTTTGGTACATCATATTGCGTACAGCTTGTACATTTTCTTATTTTTTTTCTTAGTTATAAAATTTTTTCCTGAGTTTAAAAAAATGAGAAATAGGCCAAGATGTTTATGAGGTGATACAAGTGTACGGGCTGGGGAAAAAACGCACAAAATTTGGCCGTTTTCTTGATCGAAATGGAATAGCACAAATCGAACTAGAAAGAACATCTAAATTAAGTACTGGTACTATTTCTAAACTTTGTAATGACAAAAGATATAGACCTAAATTTTCAACGATAACTCAAATAATCAAAGGGTTAAAAAAGTTAGGAAAACATGTAGATGAAAATGATTTTTGGATATAAAAACGAGGTGTATCTAGACACTTATTAACGAGGAAAAAATAAGTAATTGAAATCATCATTTAATTGTTATAAAATATTTTAGTCATATACTCCAGTATTTCATTGATATACTCATAAATAAGAGTTCTCGAAAATTAGCCCCTTGGAGCGCACGCCAAGGGGCTAAAACATTATATAAATACGTAACAAATCAATTAAAACTCTCATTAAATACTATAGAATGAACCCACAATCATACATATGTAAAGAAGTATTATGATAGCTAATCCATAGAACCCATAAAACCAAATTTGATCTGAAACATTTTGCTCAATGCCAAAATAAGCATTTACCCTTTTATAATTAGTAGATATAAGATTAAAAATTCTCTCCAGGGCTTTCTCCTTAAATTTAGATTGTGCTAAAATAGATTCAGAAGGTGTAATTTTAACCATTGGGTGTTTCATCGTCATTCATCCTTTCTAAGATTATATTTTCATGTAAGAGGAAGGTGTTTTCTTATGCTGCCAGGCGTGGAAACATCTTTCTCTTTTATTTTTTCTTTTAGCTAAATTTACATCAAATCAGATAATACATTTCATGTTTTTTACGATTTAGAGAAAACAAAATCATAAAAGGCATCAACTGTATTTTCCAAATTATATTGTGAAACATGCTTTTCTAACGCTTTCATCAACTGTGGCTTTTCATCTTTAAAATGAATTGAATAATCCATAAGAAAACTCCAGTTCCAGGATGGAATTGCTACTAAACAACTATGTTTCATTTCATGTTCACAAAAATATACTGTAGGTGATCCGTAGTTTTCTAACACTTCAAAATGTACAGCATCCATATTAATTCCCCCTCTTATTTGGGCGTTCTTGTGATTTTAAAATAATCCATGTCTTACCTATTTTTTTAGCCATTATCTCTTTTCTTGAACATAAATTTTTAATATATCCGGCGGATAAATCCCATTTTTCCGCCGCTTCCTCTACTCCCATAACATCATCTAACGCATTTTTTCCATTTATATAATCTACAACAAATTGTCTTAACTCTTCTGCCGGTTCAGTTGTCTTTTCATTAAACTTCTCCCAAAGATCATCCGGCAATCTAAATTTTGCCTGCATTAAAACCCTTCCTTTCAATTTCACAATTATATTTCCGGGCCAGTTCAGAAGCATATTTTAAAGCTGAATGTCGTTCTCTACCCGAAAATGTTTTTTCATGTTCATATGAACCATAAATCTTTTCATTTTCAATCCATTCCTTTGAAACAATTGGATGTAAGATTAACTGTACATGATACATTACTCTACTATTTGAATAACCTCTACTACTTCTTGTAATCCTAACTGTTTTTGTAAACTCTGTATTCATGACAGTTTGAGCATGTTCAAAAATCCCCATTTGGTATTCTTTCAATTTCTCAATTATTTCTTCTAATCTTTTTATATCCCGTTCACACATGTCACTATACTGCTTTAAACGTTTTATATCATAAATGTGTTTGAATTTATCAAAATTTGCACTTATATACACTTGGCATCCTCCTATTATAAGATTTAAGGGGAGAACCCCTTAAACCTCAAGCTTTGGCTTTACTTTTTTAATCCGTTTCACTTCATGCATAGAGCGAATTTCATCAAGAGAAAATTCTTTTTTATGAAACTTCTTATACTCTCCTTCATACCAAAACCAAGCTTTTTTCCTGGATGCCCATTTAAAACCTAAATCTTTCAATTCTTTTTTCAATGAGTATGTATTCCCTGTTATCCAAATCCAGGTACCAATGATCTCAATTTCTAAATCATATTGAATCAGTTTATCGATGATATCTTGATATGCTTTATTATTTCCCTTGCCACCATTTAATTGTTCAAATAAATCATCATATTCTTTTTTCAAATTAATAAACTCTTGATGGCTCCCACCCAAATCCGGATGATATTTCTTAGCTAATTTCTTGTACTCTCTTTTCAATTCTTCTACGGTAGCGACACTCTGAAAAAATCTCATGGTCAACATCTCCTTTACATTAATGTGCGATATCGCACTTTCTATAATTATCTTAACATGCGATATCGCACATTTCAATAGTTTTTTTCAAATTGAGCAATCTTTCTTTATTTCTAACCGTAAGTTACGAACGTCAATGTTATTGATTTACAATAAAAATAGCCACCCATACAAAATTATGAGTGGCCAGCATTATGGATATTTTTCCCGAAGGGATTAATGACATTTCCTATCTCTATTTTCTTTTTATTCTTTCAATGCTTATTTTCGATTCTTTTTCTAACGGGGGTACCGCCAGCATTTCGGAAAAAAACCACGCTAAGAGAATATATATAAGAAAAGAGCCAGAATTTACCCCGCTAAGAGTAAATCGGCTCTTTAATATATAAAGGATGCACAGAAAAACCTAGAGGGGTTCAGCCGAGATACTTGTAGAAATGGGTCATAATCATACATTATTTTACAAATACATCTTATCTTGAAGGTATATGGATTATATAAAGTTAAAAATATAGTGTTAAACCCAAAAAAACACCATAATAGTGTTCACGGTGTTTTCCATATTAAAAATAAGACTATTATTTAAGTACTCTGAAACTGATTCATATTGTAGAAATATCCATTTTAAGATAATGATACGCTTCAAAATCTTCATTAAATATATCTGTAACTAATTTTATAGCCTCCGTATCATAAAAGCTCTGATATGTCGGCAGCCGAGGGAAAGATGGATCTGTAATGTCAGCTTCAGCGTAGTTTCCCTTATGAATCATCTTAGGCGCCTGATGATGCCATGATCTCGTTAATGTGTCTAGTGGGATAGTCTGTAAGTTATATTTGTTTTCTATTTTTGAGATTTCATTAGAGAAATTCTCTAAATATATATAATTGGTTACAAACTCTTCTTCTCCTTGAATATATTGTTGTGAATAGTGTGGATTAAGATAGTCAGAATCTGCCCCATTCGCGTGAAGATAATGTAAAAAATGTTTAAATGATTTTTTCTTTTTGCATGTACTGTCGTTATAAATAAACTTTCTAATAGGTTCCCACTCTGGATTTTCTATACCTGGTGGAGCAATAAGGGGTCACCATACCCAAAAAAGAAAATTGTACATTTAGACAAAATTTAGACACATTTAAACTGATTCCTGTACGTTAAGGAACCGATTACTTAGTTTACTACTTTTTTTAAAGAATCAAATAGTGAAAATTTCGTGGAAATTTGCTTAACGTAAGTTTTATATCAACTATTACGTTGGAGTACAGCCAAGGTACGTGTATTATCTACTATGAAAATCAGGAATATTTAAAGTATTCTAAGAAGAAGAATTGAGTGATAAGCTACGTTAACTACTTGATATCTTAACTAAGTAAATTATGTATTTAATGTATTCAAGGTAGTGCAATGAGAAGGTATCGAATAACCTTGCTTGGATAAACCGTGTCTCTTAAGAGCTCCTTAAGGCGCGTCCGTTACCTTGAGGGCAACGAACGGTTGTAGACTTCGATGTTGCAAGGATCGTTGTCAAACAAATTGTTTACATGTATTCAATGTAAAACTCTTATTAAATTAAGGTTTTTACTCCTAAGTATAGATAACATGTATATCTCGTCTGTATCCCTTTTTGACTTGCTCTTGATTGACCAAATAAGTCAAAATACCTTTCTAAATTTCCCTCTGATATTCCCCCTATTTTATCTTATTCAAACTTGCATTCCAATAACCCATTTCTCATACGCCTGTTTCTAAAATAATAATTTAAATTGGGACCTCTGAGAGATCCCAATTAATTAAAAAGTAATGTCTCCTCTTGTTACATCATTTACAATTTTTATACTAATCCCTCTAACATCTCGAAGACTTCTAAATTATTTTTTTGGTAGTTCAGGGAATAAATAATGTAATATACAGATGGTCAAACGTCTGGATTTGCCTTTATACGGATATATATGCATATACATCGATGGATTAAAGTTTGCCTCAATAATTCCATAAGCATTTTTATTAGCTGCAGGAACTTCTGTATTTTCAATAATCAAATCAATACCACTAATATTTGCTCCAAGTGCCGACACAGCATCTACGGCAATTTTCTTATAATCATCGGGAATTTGATCTGTCATATCAATTGAGTCTCCACCTGTACTGACATTAGAATTTTCTCGCAGAAAAACAATTTCATCACTTGTTGGAATAGAATCTTTTCGATACCCTTGAGCTTTAAGCATTAGGACCTCTAATTCACCTAATTGTATATTTTCTAAAGGTGTTCTATGGTCCATTCCTCTTAATGAATTCAGGTTCTTTTGAGCGACTAACTCTTCAATCGTATGTGAACCGTCTCCTATAACATTGGCAGGAATTCGTAATAAAACGGCAGAAACTTTGCCATCTAGCACAAAAAATCGATATTCTGTTCCATTAATAAATTCTTCTATTAATACTGATGAGTCCTCTTTAAATGCTATTGTGAGTGCTTTTTGATAGTCTTCGTAACTTGCTCCGTTTTCTTTAAAGATAGATATTCCTAAACCATAATTTGTTGTTTTTGGTTTAACGACAAAAGGCTTTCCTGCAAATATATCATAGGAACGTAAGGCTTTTTCTATATCACTAAATTCCTCACCTATTGGTACACGAAATCCATGCTGTTGAAGAATTTTCTTTGTTACTGTTTTATTTTCCATAATTAATGGTGATATATAACTATCTTTACTTGTCATATTCCCATTTTTCACATATTCAACATGATTTCCTAACTGTAGTTTTAAAAATTGATCTTGTCGATCTAAAACGTCTACTTGTAATCCTTGTTGAATAGCATCAAACATTAAAATTTGTGTAGACAACTCCATGTCAGTAAATCCTGATAGTTGATATGGTTTATCCCATGCTTTTTTATAATTTTCTTTAGCAATACGGGAAGCTACCTGACTTTGACTACTTTTTATAATCTCTTTATAAAGTCTTCCAGCTAAAGTCTTACTTGGATCTGTTAGCATTTCTCTCAAGTTAACAAATAAGGTATTCGAAACAGTTATGTCTAACAGCCCTGTTAAATGTTCCATCTCATCAATAATACGCTCAGCATCTGTTTTAAATTGCGTATGTTCTAACGGATGTTCAAGAGCCACTAAATTATTTTGAAAATCACCGATTTTTACCCATTCATCATTATTATCGTCTTGATCAATCCAGAGTAAATAGATGAGGAAAAGATGTAGAAATTCTGCTTGTTCATGGCTAATTCCATATGTTTCAAAAGGATTTAAATCTAGGTTTCTTAATTCAATATAACGAATCCCATGATTTTTTAAATCTGAAACTTGAGGACCGCCCCTTAAACGGACAGATGCATAAAATTCTTTTTCTTCTAATAAAACCCCTTTACTTACCAGCGAAGAAAGATCAGATATATAGTTCTGTAAACTACTATAGGATACTTGAACATCATTTTCATTACTATAACCATATTTACTATTTCTAATGCTTCTTACGGCGTCATTTAAAGGATTTATTTCAAAGAAATTCTTTTCACTACTAGGAGAAGCACCGAAGAAATAAGTTATTAACCATCGATAGTGTAAATAATTCCTTGTGACTTTCAGATAAATTTCTGTTTTAAATTGATGATAATCTTTTATTTCTGATTGTAATTCAAATAATGCCTGAATCAAATTATCGCTAAATTCAAAATTGTAATGAATACCACTAATCATTTGTTTTCGTCGACCATAAGAATTAGATAAATATCGACGATATAAAACATTTTCATGATTATTAAGTTTCGCAATAACAATATCTTCTTCTTTTTCGGGCAACTGTGGTGGCATGCTTAATGGCCAAAGCATTTCGTTATTTCCCATAGAACGATAGGCAACATCATGGATAGCTGCTAAATAATTAAATAAATCTCCTAGTGTCTCAGTAACTGGTGTGATTAATTCCATTTGTGTTTCAGAGAAATCTCGCTGAATATAAGGATGTTCATCTCTTACTGAAATACTTTTGGGATGTTCCGTTTTAGCTAAACTTCCTGATAGGTCAACTCGTTGACTTTCTTTTTCAACTCCAAAACGTGCTTTTAATAAATATGGTTTAATACGGTCATTGTTTAACATTTTTTTCATTTCCATACAAACTGTACCTCCCATCAACTCAAATATTTGATATAGAAATAGCTAAAATTATAACCATTATTTTTTTGAATTTAGCATTTGGATATTAATGGCCAAAGCATTTTATTCTTATCCACGGAAAGAGAAGGGATTTCACGAATAGCTGCTAAGTAATTAATCATGTCTTCTAATGTTTTAGTATTAGGCTGAATATATGATCTTGTATCTCTTATCGAAAACGGTTTAGACGTTTCAGTTGAACTTTCAAATAAGTCAACTTGTCGATTTTCCTTTTCAATCTCATAACGAGATTTTAATAAGGATGGTTTAACACGGTAATTAAATAACATTTTTTTAATCCACATGAACTCTTCCTCCCAATTTATTTGTTTTTACAAACTATATAATATGACAAAATATAACAATCAAAAGCACCCACATCTCTACATGCGGATACTTTTGTTACTATATTTTGCTGTAAACTTAAATACTTCATATGCCATTGGAAGTGGGTATTGTTGTAAATAAGAATCATCTTAAATACTTCATATGGAAAGAGAAATGCTCATTTAAGAAAGTGGAAATAAAGAAGTAGCTATGATCATAGCCCTCCATTTTTTTATAAGTTACCATTTGACTATTTTTTTGAGCGTTCTCTAAGAAAATATGTTCTTCCAATTGTTTCGGATAAAACTCGTCTTGACTACCTTGCATAATAAGAATTGGTGGAATAGTAGCTTCTTTAATTAATTCTGAAGCATCCCATTCTTTCCAAGAATCTTTGTCTTCACCTAAATAAGAGGTGAAAGCATTTATTCCCCATGGTACTTGACTAGGAGTTAAGATTGGAGAAAAAGCAGAAACCGCTTTGAATCTCTTAGCATTTTTCAAACCGATCACTAAAGCCCCATGTCCTCCCATTGAATGCCCCATTATGCTTTCTTCACCTGAAAAATTAGGTACTATAGTCGAAGCAATGGATGTTAATTCATCTACGATATACGAATACATTTTATAATGCTGTGCCCAAGGATCCTGGGTAGCATTTAAATAAAAACCTGCCCCTTGTCCAAGATCCCATGCTGCAACATCAGAAACGTATTCTCCACGTGGTGAAGTATCTGGCATAATCACTGCAACTTGATGTTTTTCAGCCAAACGTTGAAATCCACTTTTTTGACTAAAATTATCATCTGTACAAGTTAAACCAGATAACCACCATATAAGTGGAATTTTTTTCTTTTCTTTATTTGATGGTAAGTAGATACTAAATTTCATATCACATTGCAAGACTTCGGAATAATGGCTATACTTACGTTGCTCTCCTTCGAAAGAACGATGTTGTTCAATACATTTAAGACTCATTATCTCACTCTCCGTAAGTTAAAATCGTACGAATGGATTCACCTTTGTGTAATAAGTCAAATGCCGCATTGATGTCTTTAAATTCTAAATGATGAGTAATAAATGAATCTAAATCAATATCACCATGCATATAATCTTCGACCATTTCTGGAAGTTCAGATCTTCCTTTAACTCCACCAAAGGCTGATCCACGCCATACTCGGCCCGTTACTAATTGGAATGGACGAGTATGGATTTCTTTACCAGCACCAGCTACTCCGATAATAATACTTTCGCCCCAACCTTTATGACATGCTTCAAGAGCGGATTTCATTACTTCAACATTACCAATACATTCGAAGCTATAATCCACGCCACCATCTGTCATTTCGACTATAACTTCTTGAATTGGGCGATCATAATCTGCAGGATTCACAAAATCAGTCGCTCCCATTTTTTTAGCGAGTTCCCATTTTTGGGGATTCAGGTCAACTGCAATAATTCGGCTTGCTTTTGCTTGAACCAATCCTTGAATAGCTGCTAATCCAATCGCTCCTAAACCAAATACAGCTGTTACAGCTCCTTCTTCAACTTTTGCAGTGTTGTGTACAGCACCAATACCTGTAGTCACACCACATCCTAATAAAGCAACTTTATCTAACGGAGCGTTTTCATCGATTTTCGCTAAGTTAATCTCATTAACAACTGTATATTCACTGAATGTACTAGTTCCCATGTAATGATAAAGGGGCTCTCCATTATAAGAGAAGCGAGTTGTTCCATCAGGCATTAAACCTTTACCTTGTGTTTCTCGTACAGCACTACATAGGTTTGTTTTACCAGAACGACAGAATTTACATTCTCCACATTCAGGTGTATATAGTGGAATAACATGATCCCCAGGTTTTACTGAAGTAACTTCATCACCTACTGAAACGACAACACCAGCACCTTCATGGCCTAATACAGCAGGAAATACTCCTTCTGGGTCGTCACCTGATAATGTAAAAGCATCTGTATGACAGACAGAAGTATATAGTATTTTTACTAATACCTCTTTTGCTTTTGGCTCTTCTACATCGATTTCTACGATTTGAAGTGGCTCCCCTGGCTTAAATGCAACAGCAGCTCTACTTTTCAATTGAATCCCTACTTTCTTTTTTTATTGTTTACACCACTAAGATTACACTTTATAATTTTAATTACAATACTGACAAATTTGTCACTATAAACATTTTTTTCGCGAGAGGAAGGTCAAAAATTATGGTTATTCATTATAAGGACAAGGAATTTTTCACTGGAAAAGATTTAGCTTTATCTGTGATAGGAGGGCGTTGGAAAATAGCAATTATATGGTGTTTGTTACAACGTTCGCCATTAAGATTAAGTGAAATACAAAAAAAGCTGCCTGAAGTTAATCAACGTATGTTGATTAGACAATTAAGAGAATTAGAAGACGATAAAATAATTACTCGATGTGTATACCCCGTAGTGCCTCCTAAGGTTGAGTATGAACTTAGTGAAATTGGTCATCAACTAGAGAATGTTGTAACAGCCATCTGTGATTGGGGAGATGACTTTAGTGATTTTGTAGAAAAAGATTCGGACGAACTTAGTTGAAGAAACAAGTAAATATCGATTCATTAAAAATAGTGCGTAATTGTATGACTTAATCCATAAATTTGCATACAAAAAACCGATAACTTTGCATCGAATGCTGTAAAGTCATACGTAACGACTAGTTAAGATAATTAACGAAAATATACGCTAAGTAAATTTCGACATAAAATGAGCCGAATTTCCTACTCTAAGGGGTCCCGCCAACCAAATGACATAAAACCCACGTTAATAAATTTTATGGAAAATAAAAATCCGGTTTTCCTGTATTAAAAAATATTTTACAAAGAAAAAGCTGATTTCCTTATCTTAAAGAAAATCAGCTTTTGGCGTAGTTATTAATTTAGAGGTTGATGGGGTTCAGCCGAGATACGTGTAAAAACGGGGCATAAGCTGTAATATATTTCCATTGTTGGGTTTTTAGATAAAAATATCTACCTCATGATTAACAAAAAGCTGATTACCTATGCGCTATAAATGAACTGCCCCAATTGTTAAACAAAACCTAGCAATTGGGGCAGTTCATAGTTATCATTTGACTCTTCTAGTGACCTTCTCAAGTAAAGCACCCTTTGGTTGAATAAGATTTATTTATTCATTCCCATCAATCGCTTAATTGTTCTTATTTGGGGTACAGTCAGGAAAATGCGGATTTACAACGCTAAGCCCATTTCCCCGACTATTCCCCCAGTTTTAACAACGTTAAGAAAGTTTCAAGGGTCTTAAAGAATCTAACGAGACCATTTTCTCCGAATTAAAATGGTATTCTCCAAGTAAATTAATATGTTCCCAACCTAGAGGTGACATATGGTGCAATAATTCTTCATTAAAACTACCTGACCGTTTTTGATATTCAACTGCCTTTGTTAGATGTAAAGTATTCCAGATACTGATGGCATTGATAATGATGTTTAAAGCACTGGCTCTTTGCAATTGATGCTGCATGGTTCGTTCCCTAAGCTCTCCTTGTTTTCCGAAGAAAATAGCTCTTGCCAGTCCATTTATGGCTTCTCCTTTATTCAATCCTTTTTGTATTTTTCTTCTTAATGATTCATCCGAAATATAATTCAAAATAAAGATCGTTTTTTCTATTCGGCCCATCTCACGTAAGGCTGTAGCCAAGCTGTTTTGTCTTGAATAAGAACCTAATTTCCCCATAATAAGGGATGCTGAAACTGTTCCTTCCCTTATAGAATG
>NZ_FNDM01000038.1:0-8755 GCF_900100505.1 Bacillus sp. cl96 | reverse complement strand
GTACTACAACGCGACACAGACCGCGACAACTTCATGACAGCAGAAAAAGCTTTAGAATACGGTTTAATCGATAAGATCTTTACAAATCGTTAATAACTAAATTACTGAGGCAACCCTATAGCGCCTTGTCTAAATACCTATACAGCGTGGTCTTACTGATACCAGTCGCCACTGTAATTTGCTTAATTGTATAGTCTTTACTCTTATACATCTTAACAGCCATTTCCACTTTATCTTCTTTCTTAGTAGGTCTCCCACCTTTCTTTCCTCTTGATCTTGCTGCTTGAAGACCAGACTTTGTTCGTTCACTAATAATATCTCTTTCTAGTTCAGCGATGCTTGCCATTGTACGAAAGAAAAACTTTCCCATTGCGGTTGAAGTGTCAATACTGTCAGTAATTGATACAAAATGTACACCCATATCGTTAAATAATTCGCTCAGTTCTATCAAATGTTTTGTGGAACGTGAAATACGGTCAAGTTTATATACAACAATTTTATCGCCACTTCGTAAAATTTTTAAAAGGTCTTCTAATTGAGGCCTATCTCTTCGTGTGCCAGTTAATTTTTCTTTATAAATCTTCTCAACCCCGAATTGTGTTAATGCATCAACTTGCATATCTAGGTTTTGTTCCTCCGTACTCACTCGCGCGTAACCAAAAATCATAATTAATCACCTACTAAAAACTATTTATATGAATATATTAGCACCAAAAACGGTGTTTGTTATTAAAAATGTTACTTTGATTTTGGGAATGAGTTTTGGTACCAAAGATCAGGGTAAATAGAGTGTGTTTTGCTCCAATAAGGACCAGCCCCATAAATGTCCGTTTATGGGGCTAATTTTATTAAACTAACCAGCCGCAGTATGACTGAAGAGAGCTCTTTTATTTTTGTTCCGCAATAGGGCCAGATTGTTGAATAAGGATTGTAGTTAATTATGGTTTTACATACAATTATTGAACTATTGGAAGATAAGTTTAATATCAACCTCGGTGAGCTTTTCATAAGTAAATGAGGTTCTTCACAAGTAATTCGTGAACTAATCAACTGCCCCAGTTCGTTTTATTTCTACCTTAATATTTGGTTTTAAATTTAATGTGGAATACTTTCCTCTCAAATCTTTTTCATTTAAATTGGAATATTTTCTTATACTTTTTATTTTTCTTCCAATGCCAATTGGATCAGTATTTAATTTTCTAAACTTCTCAAGAATATCCCCGAATTCTTTGTTTAGTTCTTCTTCAATTATTAGCTCCATTTTTTTTATTGATTCCTTATTTTTAAGAGTAACAGAAGGCTGTAATTCTATAGTTGAAACTAAAATAGATGCATTTAAATTAACCGACTCTTCCTGAGATAATTCAACATTTCCGCGGTACTTTATTGGGTGAATTGTAATATTAAATTTATCTCCTTTTTGCTTTTCGACTAGTTTTATTCCCTTTTCTTCTAATACCTCTGCAGGAATATTTAAAGTTATATCCCCCAAAAAAGCATTATGATTGGTGAATAATTTTATATACAGGTTTTTTTTCATGGAAATAGAACCAACTATTTTATCATCCCTAAATAATGCAACCCCATCTAAATAGGGTGCTACACCATTCTCATTCGATAGAATAGGTAAGGTAGGATCGATACCAATTTCATATAGTGTGGAAATAAAATCATGCAAGTTGGAGTTGACTAACATTTCTTTCTTTTCGTGTTTATCCAATAGTTGATAGATATAGGATCCCATTTCGGGATATTCTTCATAGTTTTTATTTTTAATCGTCTCCTCAGCATTATCAGTAATGGCCAAAAAGATTAAAGAACTGATACTGCTATCTCGTTGCATAGTATCCAGAAAAGAAGAAATTCCTACTGTTTCTGCCATATTTTTATTAAACAGTATGGTCCTTAATTGACCAGAAGTAAGGTGGTGGCTTGTCTGTTGTTCTAAATTTTGTCTTATTTGTTTGCTTGTAGTTCCGACGGCAGAAATGGTTACACTCGTCTTTTCTTCTTTACGGTCGAATTGTAACAAGCTAATAGTGCCTTTGTATGTATTCTCATCAAGTAAGTCAAAACCAATAATAGTTGAAATTCCTTGCCTTTCTAATATTTTTTCAGGTGGCATACATGCCGTACAGAGAAAGACACAAAGTAGAATAAGCCGTATTTTCATTTTTTCAACTCCGTTTTGAACGTGAAAAGATTTTAGATTTAATGATTGAAATGAAATATAAGAATATTGGATAGATAAACCATAGGTAAAAGCCTACTTGACCAACTTTATCAATCAAAAGGTTATTGTCGACTCTTTTTGTGATAAAAAAACTCGTGATAAAAATGATTATTGAGATTACCCATATTCCATGTTTTAGTTTTAAATGAAATATTTGTTTAACTCCTTTGGAAGAAATGAATAGGATTATACATAAATTTGGAAAAATAACTAATATCCATAATGAAACTGCTATAGATTCAAAGCGCTCAATAAATGGAAAATGGACAGCGCTTATCATACTGACAATAGGCCAGATCTGTTTTTCTAATTCTTTAGGGCTATAAAATAATATGGAAATAACAGTTGCAATTAAAACAAGAAGTGTGGTAAACCAGATTGCTAATTGACTGAATAGAAGTAGTTTTTTTTTCTCCTTTATAAAAGGAAAAATAAAAAATAAAGTCTCAAAACCCAACATTGTATAACTGCTTTTAAAAACTCCTTTCATCATTTCTGACGGAGTTGTCGACATGATGGGTAAAATTCTAGTTAAGTTTATGGAATCAAGTGGTTGATACATCACAAATAGCAGCCATATAGTCATTAAAAAGGATAAGAAGCATATCCCTGCAACTACTCTGAATCCACCTGATACTGCATAAATTGTTATTAATAATAGTGCTAAAGTGCCTACCCATTCATAAACTCCTTCATATCCCCATGTTAGGGACAATTCAACATAACTGATGATGATAGAGTAATGTACAGCAATAAAGTAAATGACAATTAAGGTATTGATGATACTTCCTATAAAGCGACCAAATAAATTTTCGTGTATTTCATAAAGATTACAGTTTCCATGTTTTTTAAGTATGCTAATAATAATCCAAGTGATAATACTAATGAATAGACCGGATAGTAAAACTGAGATCCAAGCATCTTTCTTAGATTCAAGATAAATAATTTTCGGGACTCCAAGTATGCCCATACCAATTTGCGAAGTGTGTATGATAAAGAAAGCCATATAGGCATTTACAAAACTAATATTTGATTTCATTATCCACCTCAAAATTCATCTAAATCTTTTTCTGTTTTTTTAAATCTCCACCTTGTGCGGAATGAATCTTTTGGGCGATTGACAACAGGACGTCTCATATAAAAATGGTGGGGTAGACGTATTAAGAAGTATTTTATATCCTTAATCCTAAAAGGGTATAGAGGTGCAAGATAAGGTTTGTTTAATGATGTCAATTTTAACAAGTGGACCATCATTACACAGACACCGATAATAATCCCATTTAATCCCCAAACACCTGCTAGAATAATGAAAGGAAATCTAGCAATTCTTATAGCAGTGCCCATTTCATAAATAGGAGCCGTAAATGCCCCTAATGCACTAAATGCCACAATAATAATTAAAATGTTGCTAGTTAAACCTGCCTCAACAGTTGCTTGGCCAATAACAATACCTCCAACAATCCCCATTGTTTGCCCTACTTTTGACGGAAGGCGTGCCCCAGCCTCTCTAAGTAATTCAATTAATAATTCGAGTAAAAGTGCTTCTAGCAAAGGTGGAAAAGGAACTTGTGAACGTGATTGCCCAATTATAAGTAACAATTTAGATGGAATTAGTTCAAAGTGAAATGTCATGGTTGCAACATAAAATGCTGTAAGAAATAGTGACCCTGCCATAGCAAATAATCGTATAAATCTTATAAAAGTACTTAAGGACCATCTCAAATATATGTCTTCTGTTGATTCAAAAAACGAAAAAAAATTAGCAGGTCCAATAATAGCAATTGGACTTTCATCTATAAGAACACCAATCCGTCCGTTTAAAATAGAGTAGAGGAATCTATCGGGCAACTCTGTTAATATAAACTGTGGAAAAAATGAGTAATGATTATCTTCAAGACATTGTGCCAATACTGAACTGTCACTTATATTATCAGTTTTTATATTTTCAAACTTCTCCTTAAGTGTTTTAAGTGTGTCATCATCCGCTATATCTTTAAGATATATAATTCTTACTTGCTTCTTAACACGTTCTCCTATTTTTAATTCATCTGTACACAAATTAGAATCATTTAGATTTCGTCTTATAATTTTAATGTTAGAAGATAATGATTCTGTAAACGATATTTTAGGACCGTATACCAATGATTCTGTTTCTGCTTTCTCAATAGATCTTTCAATAGGGTTGGCGCAATTTACCATAAATGCTTTACTTTCGTCTGATAAGTAAATATAAGCGAATCCATTTAAGAGGGAAGAGATAATCTCTTGTTCCTTAAGGTTTTTCTTTACTTCGTTCATTGGTATGTTTTTCAATAAATAAGAGTAAGTTATGTATTCTATCGGAAGTTGTTGAATGTATTTAATTACATACTCATTTAGAAACTCTTGTTTAATTAAATTTTTCATGAAAATAACTTCGAGACAATCTCCACCAACTTCAAGTGTTCTACACATTAAGTCTGGTGATTCGTTGAGGATGTATTTAATTTTTTCATAATTAGGGCAGTTATTTTTATTTAGATGGAGTGTCATTTGAATCATATCCTTCAATAGTTTTTTTTTAGTATTTGAAGTAGGAATCATTTTATACTTGTTTTAATAAAGAAGTAAGGATTGAGAGTAATTTTAGGACCTATGGTTCTGAAACGAATATGGAACAAGGAATTTTAGATGGTAACCAACAACATGTTGTAGAAATCAATTGGCCAGAACTAGCTGGTATATATGAGGTTGAATTTAATGAAATGTGGGGCAGTTCTACATTATCTTTTGATAAAGTAAATTCTAACATCAGTACTCGTAAAATCGATAATACAACACATGTTATTGATATTAACGGTAAAACACCGGAGGCGCGTTCGAAGTGTTTGTAAAACAGCAATCTCATAATTGATTCGGTTAACCCTCTCCATTCCCTTACTATCCGTCTCAATAATGATATCCTTCCATTTGGGCTGGATCACTCCTTCAATAGGAACTTCGTCATTAGCTGCAAAAAAACGTTGACCACTATCACCATATTCTCGAATTAGTTGAAGAGCTTCAATGACAGGTTGATGAGATTGATTATTAGATCTGAACGTAAGATTTTTTAAGATATTACAGAAAGCAATCCGATAATGCCCCCGATAGGAAGAATGCATCTTTATATAGATTTTTTCTTTGTATTCTCGGTGATTTCTTGTCATGTCTTTAATAATATCCCGAATTGTTGAAGCGCCTACAATCGGATATAGAGTATCTTGAATAATTCCATCTGGATGATTAACCGTCGCTTTTAATAAGTTGATAATATGTTTATTTTTCCCTTGAACCCTTTCCAACTCTTCTACTGCTTCTTTACGGGTAGTATTCTTGGCCTTATTTCCGAACTTGAGAGTGATTTCATCCAACAGATCAGCTAAATAGTCGATAACTTCAGCATGACGATGCCAAAATAAGATGGCAAGTAAGGTGTAGCGAATGGGTGCTGGATGTGCTCGCAATTCCGTTACAGTCTCAGTAGCTGCACGAAGTCGATATTTCTTTAGTAATTTTGGAGTCATATGATGAAACAAACCATTAGGAATTTGGAGATGTCGTATAGCTAACAGTTTTTTAACCTCCATCTCCATCGCATTTACACTTGGTTTACGAGGAGAAGATAATAGTTGACGAAAAGTTAAAATGTCGGTTTCCTCTCCATCAGAATCCTCATCAGCATGGGACTCAAGTAAAGCATCTAACCGAGTGCACGTCTTAGCAGATAATTGCTGATATGTCATTTTATATAAGCTCTTTTCAAAAGTATCAATGGCAGAGTCAATCATACGCTTTAAGCTCCCAATAGAAGGAGGTTCAACTTTCCATTTACGAAAGAGACTGTATGCTTGGTTTTTTAAATAGTCTGTATCATGTGTAGACTGAACTTGTTCTTCTAACCATTGTCCCAAACGATCATTATCTGTACGTGTAAGCTCCTGAAATCCAAAAAAATCCCTTATATTTTTTCGATGTCGGGTATAAGTCTTTTCTTTTCCACCCCAACTATATTCATCAAATTGATCATGCGAAACATCAAGCTGTTTCGCTATGTACTCGATCACTACTTTTGGGATGTCTTGCTTTTGGCTAGGGAATCTAGCTTTCTGTTGGAAATACTTTAGTAACACGGCAAAGCCCAAACGGTTCGTTTCTGTTTTATTCCCCATAGATAGATGTAGTTCATTTGGCATTAACATAAAGTTTGCTAAAAGCTCTTCTTCATTCCAATTTTTCTTCACTGGTTCTCCCTCTGATCTACATGTTTTTTTAATAGTATAATTTCAAACATAGAGACCATCAAGATAACTAAGAAAAGCAGCAAAGCTAAACCATTTTCCTTTTATTGTAATATATCTGACGGACTAGAGCAGTAACCCTGTGATTAAGCCTGAAAGAATATAGAATGACATTTAAGCACCTACATCAATTGGCTTTGGAAAATGGTGATGCCATTCATCTACTACATGAATGCATAGATTTTCTAAGAAAAAACAAAATCATACTGCCTGCTATCACTACACTTGAAAGAATAGTGTGGGAAGCAAGGGCAATGGCTGAAAAGAAGCTATTTAACACGGTTAGTCAATCCCTAACAAATGAACAAAAAGAAAAACTTGAAGATATTATTACCTTGCAGCATTCGTCAGAATCCAATAAAACGATATTGGGTTGGTTAAAAGAACCACCGGGACATCCTTCACCCGAAACCTTTTTAAAAGTAATAGAACGACTCGAATACATACGAGGAATGGAATTAGAAACGGTGCAAATTAATCATTTGCACCGCAATCGCCTGTTACAGCTGTCTCGCTTGGGTTCAAGATATGAACCTTATGCATTCCGTGATTTTCAGGAAAATAAACGATATTCAATACTAACCGTCTATTTATTACATCTTAATCAAGATTTGACGGATAAAGCTTTTGAAATTCATGACAGACAAATACTTAGTCTCTTATCAAAAGGTCGTAAGGCTCAAGAGGAAATTCAGAAACTGAACGGTAAAAAGCTGAATGAGAAAGTTATACACTTTACGAACATCGGACAAGCTTTGATCAAAGCAAAACAGGAAAAATTAGACGTTTTTGAGGTTTTAGAATCCGTTATTGAATGGAATTCTTTTGTCTCTTCGGTCGAAGAAGCCCAGGAGCTTGCACGTCCTGCTGACTATGATTATTTAGACTTACTGCAAAAACGATTTTATTCACTAAGAAAATATACGCCAACGCTATTAAGGGTGTTGGAATTTCATTCTACAAAGGCAAATGAGCCACTTTTACAAGCTGTAGAGATTATCCGAGGAATGAACGAATCCGGAAAACGAAAAGTACCTGATGACTCACCTGTGGATTTTATTTCAAAACGTTGGAAAAAGCATTTATACGAGAATGATGGTACAACAATCAATCGTCATTACTATGAAATGGCTGTTTTAACAGAACTTCGGGAGCATGTTCGGGCAGGAGATGTTTCCATTGTTGGCAGCAGACAATATAGAGATTTTGAGGAATATTTGTTTTCCGAATTTACATGGAATCAAACGAAAGAGAATACGAGATTATCAGTTAGTTTATCATTCGAAGATTATATAACGGAGAGAACCAGCAGCCTTAATGAAAGGTTAAAGTGGTTAACTGCCAATTCCAACAAGTTAGATGGAGTTTCTCTTGATAAAGGAAAGCTGTCACTTGCACGCTTAGAAAAAGATGTACCAGAAGAAGCAAAAAAGTTTAGTGCAAGCCTTTATCAGATGCTACCAAGAATAAAATTAACCGATTTACTGATGGATATTGCTTATATAACAGGATTTCATGAGCAATTTACTCATGCTTCCAATAATCGAAAACCGGATAAAGAAGAAACGATTATTATTATGGCTGCCCTTTTAGGAATGGGAATGAATATAGGTGTAAGCAAGATGGCTGAAGCAACACCCGGACTTACATATAAGCAATTAGCCAATGTATCTCAATGGCGCATGTATGAAGATGCAATGAATAAAGCCCAAGCCGTATTAGTAAATTTTCATCACAAATTACAATTGTCTTCCTATTGGGGAGACGGTACAACATCCTCATCAGACGGTATGAGAATGCAGTTAGGTGTTTCATCACTACATGCAGATGCAAACCCACATTATGGAACTGGAAAAGGAGCCACCATCTACCGTTTTACTAGTGATCAATTCTCTTCTTACTACACAAAGATTATTCATACTAATTCAAGGGATGCGATTCATGTTTTAGATGGTTTGTTGCACCATGAAACGGATTTAAACATAGAAGAGCATTATACAGACACGGCTGGTTACACAGACCAAATATTCGGACTGACCCATTTATTAGGATTTAAATTTGCTCCAAGAATACGAGATTTATCAGACTCGAAATTATTTACAATAGATAAGGCAAGTGAGTATCCAAAATTAGAAGTCATTTTACGTGGACAAATAAATACAAAGGTCATTAAAGAGAATTATGAGGATGTTTTGCGATTAGC
>NZ_FNDM01000025.1:0-31861 GCF_900100505.1 Bacillus sp. cl96 | reverse complement strand
ATCTTCATTAAGAGAACGTAAAATATTGAAATGATATACATACTCTTCATTTCCTAATTCCATACAAACTGCTAATCCTTTTTCAATAAGTTCTTGTGCAACATTTGTTTCTCTTAGCTTATAGTGTTCACGTGCTTGTAAGAATAATGCTTTAAAGTGTGTAGGAATCTTCTCTGTTACTTCTGATAAATGACGAATCGCTAATGTAGATAAGTTTTGAGTTGCATATAATAATCCTAGATTATGTCTTACTACTAAAATCAATTTTTCTTCATTATGTTTTTGCAACAGGTCAATAGAACGATTCAGATGTTCTTCCGCTTTTTCAAATTGTTTTAAGAATATACAAGCTGTCCCTAGTGTGTTTTCGCAAGAAGCAACTTTCACCTCATATCCAGCATGCTTTTCAAAAATTTCTTTCGCTTTATTTGCGTATTCAATAGATATTAGCATACTAGACATATGATGATTTAACACCGCATATTTTTGATTAAACTCTGCATGCTCTAATTCATCGGAAATATGCTCTAATAAGCTTTCAGCTTCTTCATATTGTCTTCTTGCTTCATTGTAATTACTAAACATCAAAGCATGTTCTGCTTTAAAAGAATGATAATAATAAGCTATGAGTTTATCTGTCGTTTTATTGATTGTATCAATTGCTTCAAAACTATCTTTTCGAATACTTACTCGATCAGTTAGCATTCTGTATTTAAAGTCTAGTAAAGAATAATATAATAATAAGTTTTGATTTTGTTTTTCTTTTTCTTCTGTATGTTTAATCTGTTCTATTTTTTCATCTATTTCTTTTTTCACTTCAGCTGCTTTTATAATTTGCTGCGACAACATCATTTGATAAAAATCATTAAGTTGTTGCATAACTGCTTCATGCGTGAAAAGATTTGTGCTCATATCACTACGTCCTCCTCAACCACTTTCATTTACCTAAATATTAACATAATTCTGCAAATTACATAAGAGTTTGACTTGTAATTATAAGTTTCTAAAAAAAATTCAGAATTTTAAAATCACAATTACACTTCAGTATAAGTGCTCATTTCCAAAACATCCACCAAGATTTCTTTTTTACTGCCGCTATTTCTTCCCGGGCTAATACAATAGTACGTTTTGCATCTTGAATCTCTCTTACCATCTTCATAAGGTTATCATCTCTTATCTCTAACCTTTTTTCTATCCTTTCTTCACGTTCCTTCCGATCTTTCATATCTTCTCTTAATAATTTATTTCTTCCTTTAATATCCTCTGCAATTAACTTATTCCTTTGATCTATACGATTCCCTAGTCTATTTTCCATTTCTAAAAGGTTAGCTTGCTGCACCTTATTGATTTCTTTTATCATAGCGCTATATTGTTGTTGAAATTGATACTGCATTTGATAAGGAACTGGATCTGCACCTTGGGACTCCTCTTTCTTATTATCGATTCCAAACTGCTTCGCAATCATTTTCGCAGCCTTCTCTAAAGTCATGCCCTCTTGCTTACTCAACTCTACTAACTGTTCAATAACTACAACATCAAACTCAGTATATTCCCTTCTTCCTCTACTATTCTTTCTTACATCATATCCTTCTCGTTCAAGAACATCCGAATACTTTCTAAGAGTGCTGCTACTTACTTCTAACCGACTATAGACCTCATTGCTGGTATATACTATCTCCGCTTCTGACATAGCGCTATGCCACCTCCTATAATGAAAATTCCATATTAAAGGAATAATCCCTTTTAGAATCCATCGACGAAGCTCGCACGGTCTTTGCTATGTTTTGTCGGAATAAAGGGACTTGAAAACAAATAAAAAATCTTTAAATTTCCACTTAAAATATATGGTCGGGATAAGTATAATGCCTAACATGCAGAAAAAAAGGAGGAAATATTACGAAAAAGAAAAAGGCACATAAAAGAACGAGCAAATTAAACTTAAATGAAGAAGAAATAATAATTACATATTATGAAGATGGTTATTTACTCTCTAGTTATATGACTATTTTCGATATTGACCCATCAAATAGCGCTGTCATATGTACGGATGCTTTTTATAACAAGATAAAACTGCAATTTTCTAATATAATAGGTGTAAAATAGAACAAATTAACGTTATCAAGTTAGATTCATTTAAGGGAGTGTAAAAATGCAAGGGAATCAATTAAAGAAGAACACAGCAGGAGTAGTTATTCATAATGATATTAAAAAATACCCCTTTCTAAATATACCTATGATTATTAATGAGGAAGACGGAATGGTTTATGAGGTATTAAACGCTGGTTTTTACACTAATGATGCAGTAGCAATGATAACAACGGATGATTTTACTACAACCAGGGTAAATGCACCGATTATAACAGTAAAAAACAATGATGGTAGTATTCAAGCATATCGTTTACCTTTAGAACTAGAACATTGGGTACTTTCTTGTATGCGTGCTGCTTCAGTAGAAAAAAATCCGTTTCCATGTAAAGTTGCTTTTGGAATCATCGACACTAAATTTTATGTGGAATTCAAGTGAAATAAGAACACGATTGGGTTGAATCAATTAAAATAATAAAACTATAAAAAAGAGAAGGGTACTTGGTATTATCCCCTATAGGTAGACAGTAAAAAAAGAGTCCATCTGATATGATGGACTCAATACTGTTTTATCTGGAGGGGATTTTTTTATGGCAAGAAAAGGACAATCATTTCAAAAATATACAGAAGAACTAAAGCGAGAAGCAGTTCGTCTTCGATTAGAAGAGAGAAAATCATTGCGAGAAATTCGTGAACAACTCGGTGTGAAGAGCGATGCCCAGATTATTGAGTGGGTAAAACGTGTGCAACAGGGGGAGTCCTTTGATGATCAACGTGGTGTCTGGAATCGAAAGAATTTTAATAGTCTAGAAGAAGAAAATGCTTATTTGAAGGCACAGGTTGAGTATTTAAAAAAGCACAATCCAAATCTACACGGGAAGGAATGGTCCTAAAGAAAGAACGATTTTCTCTTATCGATTCATTACGCCAAGCCTATCCACTCCGATGGTTGCTTCAAATCGCGGAAGTTTCTAAGGCTGGCTACTATAAATGGCGGAAATATCATAACGTGCAGCGTTTACGTCAGAAAAGGGATATGTGGCATAAAGAACATATTTTATCTATTCATCGTCAGCACCCTTACTATGGGTATAAACGTATGACTCGTGCTTTGGCTCGAGAAGGAATGGTAATGAATCATAAACGTGTTCGTCGTCTTATGAGAGAGCTGGGTATTCAATCTATCATTCGAAAAAAACGTCCGTTTTATGGAAGAAAAACATCTGTGGTATTTAAAAATCATTTGAATCGAGAGTTTCAAGCTGAAAAGCAAAACCAAAAATTCGTAACAGATATTACTTATGTACGAATCGGAGAACAATTTGCCTATTTGTCAGCTGTGTTAGATCTATACAACAATGAAATTGTTGCCTGGAAGCTATCTTCAAGAAATGATTTAGATTTGGTTTTAACTACATTACGTCAATTAGAAGGAAAGTCATTAACTACTAAGCCCCTTTTCCATTCAGATCAAGGGTTTCAATATACATCTAAATCCTACGCAAAACAGTTAGAGAAATTAGGATTTGTCGGTAATCATTCTAGACGTGGAAACTGTTTTGATAATGCGTGTATCGAATCATTCTTCTCACATTTAAAAACAGAGAAGTTGTATTTAGTGCGCCCAAAAACATATGAAATGGCCTACCGAGCAATTCAAGAATATATTCAATTTTATAATACAGAAAGATTCCAAGAAAAACTTCACGGCCTTTCCCCGATAGAATATCGGGAAAAGGCCGTGGCATAATACTCTTTTTATTACTGTCTACTTGACAGGGAGATGACCAACTTCCCTCTCTTTTTTTATTTGCCTCAAGTTTCTAACTTTAAAATATATTCTAATTAATAATTGTAAAGAAGTACAATCGGCACTACAGCAATAAGAAAAGCAATTACACTAATTTGCATATTTTGTTTTCTATTCACTCTGTTTTTTAAAAATAGATATGCAAATGAATTAATAAGTAAAATTGCTACATAGATCCCTGCATAACCAAGTGGAGAAGTAACTATATCCCATAAAAATATCAATCCAGTACCAATAAATATGCTCAAAAAATAAATAGAAAATAATAGAATTTTTTCCAAAAAATATCTTCCTTTCATTATTTATTTCTTGTATAATCCTATTATAGTAAAAATTTTCTAAAAATAGGAGGTTATTATGAGAAAAAATAAAATTTGTTTATCTGTTTGTGCCACTGCATTAACATTGGTTTCAACACTCTCAATTTTTAGCGAAAACAAGGTAGCAGCTGATACTATTGAAAACACGACAATTCAACAAACGCAAGAATCAAATGATCTTAATCAAATTAAAATACCAATCAACGATATCAACGATTTAGACCTAGAAGCACTAGGATTTACTCCTTCACAAATCAATGACTTTAAAAATTCAACTTCTCCTAATAGTCTAGCACCCTTAGCCGCTGCAAAAACTCAATATGTATATTGGAATAAAGCAAAATTACAAGGTGTCTTATGTCGTTCTTTATCATCATTACCAACCGGAAAACCCCTTGGTGATTGGATACTTTCTCAAGGAATAGCACTACTTGGACCAGCACTATCAAAGTCAGTAGGATTATCACTTGCATTTATTAATACAGCTTTAAAAAAGAGAGTTAGTTTTTTACAAAACGCTTTAACACAAGTCCGATTTGGACAAGCTACTGGTATTCGAATTGCAATTGAACCTAATCCTGGTGGATACCCTGCTGCTTACGTAACAATGAGCATTTATTAATAGTAATAAAAAAGAATGCAGATATTTAATCTGCATTCTTTTTTTAATGTGAAAATAAATATTATTGCTCTTTGGAAACATACACTCTTTCTTCTCTCTTGCTTCATCATGTTTCTTCTATTTAATCTTTGAATATCCACATTAGAATTCTCACCGCTATATCAATAAGTCACATCATCCGATCAAATTCACAATTTCTCTTTTCTTCCAAACGAATTTTCTCTTTTTGTTCTTTCACTTTTATTTCGATGTAGTTTTTTTACGCTTTTCTTTCTTCATAAATCTCAGACCCTCTTTCTATATATTTGAATTGTCTACTATTGATATATCGAATTCCACATTACGAGTAATATCAGGTGCCAAAAAAATTATCAGACACAGTGTCGTTTATTTCACTCATGTGTATTATCATCTTTAGATAATTTATTAAATATATAATTATATAAAAAAATAGAATTTTTAACACTATAAACTTAAACAAAAAGTCAACTACAACTATCCTGAAAGGTACACCTTTTGAAGTACATTAAACTCTATTAAATTTAATACTTCAAAAGGTTAAAAACCGTATTTTTGAAGTATTAAAAAATTAAAGATACCTTTTGAAGTATTTTTGTTATAATTTTAGTAGAACCAATTTTGAAGGGATGTCTATTTATTTTGAATACAAGAAAATTTGGATATATAAGAGTCAGTAGCAAAGACCAAAATGAGGATCGTCAACTTGAAGCGATGAAACGACTCATCACTGATGAACGAGATATTTTTATCGATAAGCAGAGCGGAAGAGACTTTAACCGTGAACAATACCAACTTCTAAAACGCATGTTAAGAAAAGATGATATTTTATATATCCATTCCCTGGATCGGTTCGGAAGAAATAAAGAAGCTATCCTTGAGGAATGGAAAGATATTACCCAAAATATACAGGCTCATATTATCGTATTAGATATGCCACTTTTAGATACAACTCAATATAAAGATAGTTTAGGGACTCTTATTACTGATTTGGTACTTCAAATCTTATCGTGGCTTGCTGAAGAGGAACGAACAAAAATAAAAACTCGCCAACGTGAGGGTATTGACGCTGCAAAGAAAAAAGGAAAACATTTAGGAAGACCCAGAACTGAAATAACTCCAGAATTTATTAATGCCTATAATATGTGGAAACACGGACAGATAACAGCGCTATATGCTATGGAAATGTGTAATATGAGTAGCCCTACATTTTATAGAGTGGTTAAAAGATTTGAAGATAGGAGGAATAAAAATCAATAACATTACAAGAAAAAACCAAGATACAATACAAGGATTTTCATCTTATTTATTAAATAAAGGGCGAAAACCCTCTACGATTAAGCGATATATCTATGATGTAGAAAGCTGTATTCAATGGCTGCATCAATCAGGAAGATTCTCGGACTCTGAAGAAATGAATTGGGAATCCCTATATAAGAAGGATTTCGAAGCATTTTTTAATTATTTAATAGAAGAACGCCAATACTCCGATAAAACGGTACATCGTATTTACATCGTTCTTAATAGGCTGTACGAATATTTAGATTTACCTAGCCCCATTGAAGGTGTTGTTCACATAGCTCCACCTGATCGTGCATTGCGTACTGAAGACTTTATCAGCATTCAAGAAGAGGAACGCCTAAAACAAGTATCCGCATCATTAGAGGGGCTGACAGAAAAACAACGAACTAGCCGTCCTATGATTTTAGAACGAAATCTTTCTATTATAATCTTGCTCCTAGACTACGGATTATCTCTACATGAGCTTGTCGCTTTACGAATGAAACATGTACATTTTGAGAACAATACACTATCTATTCCTGAAGACACAAAGATTAATCGTACAATCCAGTTAAAAGAAGTAGATAAATTACACTTATATCATTACTATAAAACTATTCCCGAACCAGTACGCCCAAGATATCACAGTGATGATCCACTCTTTGTTGCTTTTCACTTTAGGTTGGGGACTTATCTTTGGAGTTATGACAATGACGCACCAAAATTTCTAACGGACATGTCAGTTCAAAAAATGATTCGTTTAGAGATAAAACGAGCAAATTTAAGGAAAGGGATTTCTGCACAACATTTTCGAAATACCTTTATTTTAAAGATGATTCAACAGCAATACACAGCTGAAGATATTGTTAAGCAAGTCGGCTTTAAAACTGACGTATCCTTAAAAAGGTACTATACATACTATGAGAAAACTAACGAGAACAAGGGTTAAAACACTGCACTTGCTATATAAATTTTATATAGCTACAGATTTTTCAGGTGAGATGGAGGTGTTAAGATGAAGAAAAATAAGGAGTCATATTTTATACACAAATACACCTTGCGAGACCAGACTACTAAATCTATTAAAATCGAGTCGTGGCGTTCATTAAGGGAAGAAATGCAAGTATTAGGCATAACGGATAGCGACATTTTTCAAATGCAAATGATTAAAATAAAGCCAAATTAAAAGCGCCATAACGTTATGTTATTGCGCTTTTAACTTATTCATATCACTCCAATTTTCAAATTAGACGTGGAAGAAGAACCAATCATTGTTGGTTATAACGTGAGAGTAATTCGATATTGTGGACATGTATATATGTTAACATGTGTACATTTTTAATAAAGGCTTGTAGCCAAAAATACAAATGAATTAAATAATATATGCGCTACTATTGGTACTTTTATATCTCTGGTCTTTTCGTAACTCCATGCATATAAACAACCATTTACAAAGTAAGGGAAGAAGAACCAATCAAAATGCACGGCTGCAAAGATACCATTAGCGATGAGAATCGCTGTTGTACGATTGATTCGTTCAAACAGTTTTTCTATTCCAAACGGTAGAATCTTTCTGAAAATCCATTCTTCAATTACAGGAGCAATTAATAGAGGGACAATTAAATAGAAGATATTCAATTCTACTTTTGCATTCACCTGTTCTGCATTGCCTGTGTCGATTCCAAAATAGCTTTTTATATAGGAAAAAAAGAGAGTGGACACGATAGCTAGTCCAGTCGTCATTAACACCCATTTTCCCTTTTCTACTAATCTTTTTACATTCAACTTTCTTCTCCCCTTACTATGATTCTCGTTTATTTTTTAGCAAATTCAAATGTGATCTTTCCGCTAGAATCAAGCTTCAAATACGCATCAAATTCTTTTCCTGATTTCCCTTTCATTCCTTTAATTAATCCTGTTTTCTTACCCGTTAATAATTTTTTAACGTTTGCTTCGCTAATTTTCTTTGTTAAAAATTCGCTCGGAAGAGAGAACTTACAACCTTCCTTATAACCTGTACAACCGTAAAATGTTTTGCGATTCGCTATGCCTTTGCCACATTTCGGGCATTTCCCTACGGAATCCTTTGTTTTCATTTCTTGTACTTTGCTATCTATCTGAAGCTCACCAATTGACTTCGTAGCGTTGACGATCAATTGCTTGGTAAATTCCCCTGTCTTCGCTACAAACACCTCTTTAGAGCCTTGTTTCTTCCCGATTTTACGCAAATACCCTTCCCATTGCGCTGTCATTTCGGGCTTCGCTAATAACGTGCCGCCCACGGCTTCGCAAAGAATTTCACCTTTCGGTGTAACCGTCACTTTATTCTTTTTCACTTCTATATATTCTTGCTTTTTGAGCGTTTCAATGATGCCAGCTCGTGTTGCTTCCGTACCAAGTCCTTCTACTTCTTTTAGGATGCTTTTACTTTCTTCATCTTCTACTGAAGCGCCGCATGTTTTCATTAAAGTAATAAGTTGTCCCTCTGTATAAGGATTTGGTGGTGTTGTGATGCCTTCTTTTGTCTGTATCTTCCCTTGTACAAGTTCGCCTTTTTGTACAACTGGAAGGAGGGATTCCCTGTCTTCGCTCTCTTCTTCGCTTGGTTGATCTGTTTTATAAAGTTCTTTCCATCCTAACGCTTTTTCCGATTTTCCTTTTGTCGTAAACTCTAACCCATTCATATCTGTTGTAATAATTGTTTCTTCATATTCGTAAGGCGCATGGAACATGCCTAACACACTCTTTAACACTTCCGTATACAAGTTGCGCTGCTTGTCCGTTAATTGATCTACCTTTTGTTTCGAAGGAACATTTTTAGTCGCTATAACGGCATAGTGCTCCTGTACTTTTTGATTATCGACGTAGCGTTTATTCGGATCTAATGATTTTGGTTGGAAGGATACTCCTATAATAGATTGATATCCCTCTAGGTTTCGGACTAAATAAGCAAATTCATTTTCTGTAATGAAATTACAGTCTGTTCGTGGATAGGTCACAAGTTTTGCTTCGTATAGCTCTTGGACAATTTTCAACGTATCGGCAGGTGAATACTTGTACTTTTTATTCGCTAAAGCCTGTAAGGAAGAAAGAGAGAACAACTTTGGCGCTTCTTGTTTCTTCGGTTTTACTTCAACGGATTTTACTGCACCTTGCTGATTCGCTCCTTCAGACAGCTGATGTTTCTTCAGTAGCAATTCCACTTCATTTTTCGTTTGGAATCGCTCTTTGTATCTTCCCTTGTATGTTCCGTTCATCCCTTTAAACTGTCCTTCTAGTTCAAAGAAAGGGGATGGCTTAAAGTGTTTGATGTCCTGCTGCCGTTGGTTAATGAGACATAAAACAGGGGTTTGCACACGCCCAACGCTGTAAACACCTTGTACGCCTTTTTGACGTAATAACAGCGTATATAATCGGCTCGCATTCATACCAATTGCCCAATCACTAATTTGACGAGCCTGTGCTTCAGCAAACATACTCTCAAACTCCGAGCCTTCCTTCAAGTTCTGAAATCCTTTTTTAATTTCATCCACTTCTAAGCTGTTGATCCAAAGGCGTTTCATTTTTTTAGAAGAACAGCCCGCTTCTTGAATGATTAAACGTGCGATTGCTTCACCCTCTCTATCAATATCCGTTGCAATTGTAATACAATCTGCTTCCTTCATTAATTTTTTTACAACGTTGAACTGCTTTCTTTTATCGGCTGATACTTTATATCCGTAGCGCTCCGGTAAAATTGGCAATTGTGACATATCCCATTTTTCCCACTCTGCTTTATAATCTTGTGGTGCTTTCAATTCCACTAAATGCCCATATCCCCATGTAATATTCGCTCCATTCGGCATTAAGGAACAAGGCGCAATAGAAAAGTAGCCATCCTTCTTCTCAACTTTCGGGAATGCTTCTGTATACGCTTTCGCTTGTGATGGTTTCTCCGCAATAATTAATGTAGTCATGTGTATTACTTCCTCTCATTATTAAAATTTTGTATAAAAAAAGGAGTAGCATGAATTATGCTACTCCTAAAAATGTGAACATGTGTAAATGTGTATTTGTGTACATTTATCATAATTGGGTTAATAAATATATTTTTCTATAGCTTCTTCTATTGTTTCAGCAGCTTTTTCTTCTGAGTAATCTAAATAGGCTGGCATTACTTCACCGATATTTAATACCATTAAATCAAACCTTTTCCCAATGCTTTCGTTATAAAAACAATGAGAATAATAAATAGGAATTTCATACAACATCCAGCCCTTTATATTAAAACCTGTCTCGTGGATATAAGTAATACAGTTGTGAAAACGAATCATTGAGTCATCTTCAAAATTCTGTTTATTGCAATAAACTCCACTTTCAAGCCCTTCAAAACGAAAAATATATTCTTCTATTTTTATCTTTATATAAACATTCAAACTATTTTCCAGTAATTCTTTTGCAATTTCTAACTTCTCCATTCAAATCTCCTCCTTTTAAATTTTGTATACAAAAAAGAGAGCAACATATCGCTACGTTGCTCTTACTGTTTTTATTGATTCTTCGCTTTATATTACTACTCACTCTTCATTTACCTTCAATCAAAATATCAATTGCTCTCCAATAACTTTTTACAACGGCTACCGCTTCATCTTCTGAAGAACAAACTACAATTGCAGCTAAGTATTTTTTTCCATTGTATACACATATTTCAGCTTCAGAATATCTACTAATTTCGTCATCTTCTAATTCTCGATGAATTAAAAAACGATTATCATACTCTTTTTCAATTAAATAGCTAGTTGAATTTAAAAAATTATTTTCTACCCGATTTGGATAGTTCATTTCCTTTATTTCTCTTGCAAAAAAGTAGCTCTCTGTATTTACGATTAATCTTTTCTCATGTTTTGAGTACCAGGAAAAAACTTTAATCAGATCTTCCATATCCGTAATATGCAAAGGGTAGTGTCCACTACAATATTTATTCCCATCAGAATCCTCACTCCTTAAGAACAAGCACCAAACTGGTTGTTCCTCGCTAGCCCTTACAATATATCCATAGCCTTCTTTATCAGAGTCATACAAATTATCCTCAATAATAAATTCCTCTAGTGTACCGTGTTCCAAATTCAGAGCATTCTTTTCTAATGGTTTTGGATTTAATACAAACTCATTTTTAAATAAGTAGTCCCTGTCTTTGTATAAATAACCTTCTGTATCTACAATTATTTTTCTATCTTGCTTAGAAAACAAAGAAAATACTTTTATCAAATCTTCTAGATTTATATTATTCAAAGGACAGTGCTCACCATAATATTTCTCCCCTTTAGCACCATCACGTTTTAAAAGGAAACACCAAACCGGAACTTCCTCACTATATCTTGCAATATATCCATACGTCTCTGATTTAGATACTCCCAAAGCCATAGAAAAATATTCTTCGATTGTTTCTACTTCGTTATTTTGATTATCATTTTCTTCAATTTCATGAACCCAATACGCACAGTTTTGTAAGGAATTATCAGTAGCAAAGAAGTGACCATATTTCTCAATAATCTCTTCAAATTCTTCTTTACTAATAAAATGACCTTCTGTAAATCCTACACCTACATCTTTTGTATAACCAACAACTTCATAATTGTCCCCCAGAATATCATGTGAGTAAAAATCAAACTTCTTTGTTTCAGAGTCATAAGCTATCCTTAATAGTCCTGACAAAGTTGAATCCGCTTCTTCAAAATATGTATATAAGCCATCTGAAGGCTTTCCTTCAAAAACTTTACCAAAACGAATTAACATTGAAACACCAGAAATAATCTCTCCTGTTTTTTCTAGAACAAATTCTTTTTTCGTTGTTAAAACTTTATCGTATTCTAATTGATATTTCATTTTCTTCTTCCTCTCACTAATAAAATTTTGTATATAAAAAGGACAACATAACGCTATGTTGTCCTTTTTATCTCTCACGCCCCATTTGACGCATATATGCTATTCTTCTAGCTTTATCTCTTTCTTTAGCTTGATCTCTTTCTTTATATTCTTGGCACTTTTCTTCTAATTTAGGGAAATCACAACAAACTCCTTTTAAGAATTTTTGTTTATGTGAAGGCTTTCCTTGTACAGTTACATCTTTATATACTTTTTCCACTTTATTAGTAACTCGATCCATATTTTCTTTTAAAAATAAATACTGTTTTAACATCAAATTACCATACTGAGGGTCTGCTGCTGTTTTTTCTGCTATATCAATTTCTTTACACTCTTTTTCTGGGACTGGAATCATGTTATTAACCAATAAAACTCCAATTCGCTTTTCATCAGTATCGAATAATTTCACACTGACCTGACTGTTAAAATTTTTATCGTTACGTGATGTTAAAGGTACAAAATAATCATGACCATTGATTTTTTCCAATACACCTACATACGGTCTACTATGCTGTTCATCTTTATTAAAAGGTACTTTACTATCCGTTTCTCTTAAATAATCTATATATTCAGTTGAAATGGTGTAGAATTTAGGATTATCTTTATTAGCCAACTTTCTTCTCCCCCTAGAAACAAAAAAAGTAGGAAGAAAACTCTCCCTACTTTTAAAATTCTTTTTTAGCGCCTACTACGGTAAGGCTACACCAATTTTTTGGTACTCACTACGGTAGAGTTACACCAATTTTTTCGCACCTACTAAAGTAAGGTTACTCTAATTTTGTACCTTTATTATATGCGGTTTACTAATAAAAATCAACATTTTCAACTTCATTTCACACATTTTAAAATTACATTTCGATTATTTATCTCTCTCTGCCCATTTGTTGTAAATAAGCTGTACGTCTTCCTTGTTCTCGTTGATTGGCTACTCGCTTGCATTCATCGTTCCAATCCCATTTTTGTTCTTTAGACGGTGCTTGCGGATATTCCGGCTTAAATGCAACTATGCTTCCATCATTCTTTTCATAGCGAAAATGTATCAATCGTTCCGCAAAAGCTTTACCTGCTTTGTCATTGTCAACGCATAATGAAAGACTGTCAGGAACATCACCAATCCGCTCTTGACTCTTCATATAGTAATTAAATACTACTTGTGGTTTCAGCCCTTCCATACTAACTAAATGCGTATCTTTAAGGTCATGTTTATGTAGTGATACGTAGCTTAGTAAATCAATAGAGGACTCAAAGAACTTTAGATTTCGGGGTTCGCCCTGCAATACATTAAAACCGTAGTTAGCCGTAGAATTTTTTTGGATACTTTTCCACGCCCCACGTTTGTATTTATCCGATTTTACGACTCCTTGCTCTGATCCACCCATTACCGCTCCCGTTTCACGGTCTTTCCATAGGAACAATACATTGTTGTACTTATCTTGTTTAATCAGTCCTTTTTTATGCAATGCATCTACAACTTGCGGATCAATCTTTCTTTCCTCAGTCAGATATTCCCTTGCTCTATCGAATTGAGGTACTTCTTTTTCCGCAAAATGTTCACAATCATAAGGCTCACTCACAAATGTAACCTCTGAAGCTTTTTCATAGTCCTGTTCTCCGTCCAGTAATCGCTGCATCGCCCCAGGGAACGAAGCATCTTCTACCTCCTGTACAAACTTGATAATATTCCCGTTAACCCCTCTACTGTTCCAGTAGAACTGATTTTTCTTCCTATCAATGATTAAGCTATCGTGTTCCGCTAAACGGTAATAACGTTCACTGTCAGACTTTACAGGGATATCGTTTTGCATACAATAATCCACAATATCAAGTGATGCTGCCTTTTCAATTTCTTCCTCGGTATATCTTTTGGTATTCTTCTTTTGTTGTTCCATAGCAATTCCTCCAATAAATAAAGACCATGCATTTTCACATGGTCATTTTCGATTTATTTATATTTGTATTTGTTCTGCTTTAACTAAATAACGCTTTAAAGGATTCTAAAATGCCTGAAGCCCCAAATTGGAAACTTGCCATTCCATATGAATACAACTCATACACAACTACAATCGTACTAATCATTAAAATCATTTTTTCCGCTATACCGTTATAGCTGTAGTAAAAAATATGGAATCCACTTTGGAAATTTCTATTGGATAATGGCAGCAGCCACTTAATACCTTTTTTAGAGAAACTGTCTTCCACTAGATGTAGAAAGTATCCTGCAAGGATGCACATGCCATTCGTAAAGGTCAATGGTGTCATCCCGACTGCAAATAAAATAGGAATCAACACAAGCACTAAACCAAATAGTGAATGAGTGATTCCTCTATGACCAAATACCATATTCATTAAGTCCGATACTCCACGAGTTCTCCTGCCAATCCATGAATGTTGTTCATCTATATCAGGCAACAAAGCCCCAAAACTAACCGCTATCACATTTCCAATCGTGAGGTTTCCCGTTGATGCCAAGACAGGCAGGGCGACCGCTAGGCTTGTTGTAAGATGCGTTTTATACTTCATTGGTTATCCCACTTTCTTATATTAATAATCCCGACCAAGCATGTGTTTCATCATATAATGTTTTCTTGCTTGCTCTCTTGTTTGCGATATTTGCTGTTGTTCTTCCTCATGGACGGTATCTTTCCCAACATATCGCTTTCCAACTTCAGGGATGGTTTTTGATTCTTGTACCTCTATAGCGCCATGCTCTTTCTTCACCGACCCGACTGTTTTAGCGGATTCCATTTGAAAAACTTCCTCTGTTTCGCTTTTTCGATCATTTACGATCTCTTCTACTGGATTGAAACAAAGTTCTCCATCTTCAATCTTCTTTTCTTCCATATATCTAAGAGGAGCAAGTCGTTTTTCTTCAACATCTTCGTAGCCGATTGTTGTATAATAAGCATCTTTTCCCTCTATCTCTTCAGGAATCACCTCTTCTGCTACTACATATCCATAGCCCTCAAAGTGATAAGCCGCTTCATCCTGCTGCAATGGTTTCCCTGTCGATTCACAGTAAATAACCATATCTTCATTTACTGGATAAAGCCCTTGATACTCCACATCACCATTCATAATTTCTTTGTGTGATTTAGTAATTGAATGATTGATATGTTTAACAGCTTCAAATACAGAATGGTTAAAATCAAATTCAATGTCACTGTCTGATACATATTCAGATAGGCACTCCACTTTCATATTTTGTTGTCTATCTGTTGAAACTTTAGCAATTGGCGTATCATAGAATTCTCCTTGAATAAGTTCAGCTTCATAATACGGTTCAAGGTAATCTGCAATTTGATTGAAGTTTTCCATTTCTTTTTCCGTTCCACATCTATTTACAACAGATAGCATTTCTCCTAAACTCAAACGCATATCAGGATGAATTTCTTCGATTACTCGATTGTCTTCGGACAGTTGAATTTCGTAATTTTCCCAATGCTTTTCTAAATCAATACCTACTTTCTCGTCAATCTCTAGAGCTGCTTTTTGTTGAATGCCTGTTACTACTTTATGGTTATCCATCATTTTTCTCTCTCCTTATTAGTTGAAATTTAAAATAAAAAAGAACACCTATTAAGGTGTCCTTTTATCTCTCCATCTGTTGCATGTATGCCATACGTGCTATTTTTCTAGCTTCTTGCTTTTTCATAACGGCTGCTTCTTCATCTTGTTGTCCTGTACTCAATTCTTGATTACTTCCTTGACGTTCAATTTCTTCGCTCATTACTTCTTTGTGCGCTTTTGTAATAGAAGAATTAATACTATCAATCGCTTCAGCTACAGAGTGGTTAAAATCAAATTCAATGTCACTGTCTGATACATATTCAGAAATACATTCAACCTTCATGTTTTTATCTTGATCTACCGATACTTTAGCAACATGTGTATTAAATAACTCTGTTTCTTTTGAGTCAGCTTCATAATGTGGTTTCATTTCTTCTGTTACGATTTTCAAATTCTCTACTTCTTTTTCAGTTCCAAATTTATTGACGATTGTATTTAATTCACCCAAACTCAAAATCATATTCGGCTGAATATCCTCTATATATTTTCCATCTTCAGAAAGATTAATTTTATAATCATTCCATCGATTTTTTGAATTTAGCTCTGCCCGTTGAGAGACAGCATTCCAATGACTCCCTAAATTTAACCCAATGTTTTCAGCAACATTTTGTTCCGCTTTTTCTTGTATACGTTTAAGGACTCTTTGTTGAAAAGCAGGAAATTCGAATTTCTTTTGCTCCTTTTCATCATTTACTGCATCTTTTTCGTTTAATTCTTTTGTATCGTTACTGATTACTGGATTGTGTTTCTGTAGTTCTTTTTCTGTCCCCCTTTGTAATTCAGAGATTTCCTGATCTATTACATTAATAAACGTTCTTGCTGTATCGTGAATGTTTATTATAGAAGAATCTTTTTCTTTTAAATCTTGATCACTTTCAACCCATTTACTAATATAAGGTACTGTATTTTCACTCGTATCCATCCCGTAATGTGTACAAACAATATGTGTAGCCATTCGTGTTTCAAAATCTCCCGCCACTTCATCTTTACTCCCTTTTCCTTTTTCACCTTGCAATTTTTCACGAATCAATTCATAGATGACTTCAGGTATTTGCTTTATTTCTAAGGTGTTTTCATTTTCATCAAGTGCTTTACTTTCAATTTTTTCTTTCTCAGCTACAACATGGATTCCAGAAATCAACATGTTTTTATTTTCTTCTGATACCTCAAAATCAAATTGACGATTCGGGAATATCTTTTTCAAGTCGTCACTAGTAGCATTGGTTTGTGAAATATCTAATGCCGATTTCTTTAAATAGTAAGTTATGTCTTTCTTTATTTTTAAATCGCCTTTCTTAACCTGTCCCTTCTGATCTACTGTCAAATCTTTTACAAGAACTTCTTTTTTTGTTTTGGGATCTCTTACATATTCTTTGATAAGAGGATGAAAAACCTTCATTTCCTGTTCTCCATTTTTCAAAGAAAAGCCAGCCTTGTTGTAAGTTTTCAAATTTGCACATGCATACGCATCAGGGAATTGCGATTTAATCACTTGCATATTTCTACCCGAATAATTACTAAATCTAGACATAAACTCAGCTAATTCCAAAACCCCTTCCTTTGAATGATAATAATGTTCTAAGTCTTCAAGCACCATCCCCATAAATTGCCTTGTTTCTTCCGTACTTATTCCCATATCATCATAAAACATCATCGTTTTCTCTTCTCCTTATTAGTTAAAATTAAAAAGAACACCTATTAAGATGTCCTCTTACCTCTCCATTTGTTGCATATATGCCATACGTGCAATCCTTCTTGTTTCTTGCTGTTTTATAGCGGCTGCATCTACATCTTTTTCTGTTTTATTAGATAAAAAATGGTCAACCTTATTCTGTTGTTCTTCAGAATTAGATTGACCTTTTATATCTCCATTATCTTGTTCCCTATTCTTTTCGTTCTCTCTTTGCAATTCAGAAATTTTCTTATCAATTGTATTTATAAAGCTACTTGCGGTTTCGTGAACACGCATAATAGATTTGTCTTTCTCTTCTATATCCTGTCCGTTTTTCGTCCATTGGGCTATATAAGGAATGGCAAATTCACTCGTATCCATGCCGTAATGCTTACACACTATATAAGAAGTTAATTCTGCTTCAAACTCTTTTGTAGGTGTGTGTTCTGAATGATCCACCTTCACATTATGTAACTTCGCATGTGCTAATTCATGTATAGATACAGCTAATTCTTTTGTTTCGGTGTTTCGAGTATTCATAACTATTTCGGAATGAGAACCGTCAACAGCTTGTAAATGCATACCATGAGCATTACCTAATTCATTAATTAATGCGCCTTGATTGCCCATCATTTTAATTTCAATCTTTTCTTTTTCTGCTAATGCCTCTATACCTGTCTTTAATAACTCTTTGTTTTCCTCTGTCACCTCAAAATTAAACTGACGATTCGGGAATATTTTAGGCAAGTCTTCAGGTCTTGCATTTGTTTGTGAAACATCAAAGGCTGTTGCTTTCAAATAATAATTTGTTTGCTTCTCCACTTTTAACTCACCAGTTTTCACTTGTTGCTTTTGTTCCGCAGTTAATTTAGTTAGTGGAATTGCTAATTTTGTTTTTTGATCTCTTACAAATTCTTTTACATAAGGATGAAAAACCTTCATTGCTTTTTCACCCTTATTTACATGGAATCCTGCATCTTTAAATGTTTTAAAGCTCGCACAAGCATACGCATGTGGAAATTGTGATTTAATTAACTGCATGTTTCTAGGAGAATAGTTACTAAACTTCGCCATGAATCCAGCCAACTCAATCATGTCTTCAGTGGATTCATAGTACTTCGTAATATCGGTAAAAACCTTGTCCATGATTTCTTGTGTTTCTTCTTTAATTTGCTCTTTTGTCTTAGGTGTATATTTCTTTTTTGTGTAGGTCATTCGCAAATTAACCCTCTTTCTTCATCATATTTAACAAATGGTAAACTATCATGTTCCGCTGCTCCTTGCATAAACTCGACATAGGCTGCCGCTTCTTCTTCAGAAACTTTTACGATAACTTGCTTATTAAATAAATATTTACTTAGATGAACCTCATTCTTTACTTGGTCAACATGATCAATCATATAAAAATTATTTTGAAACATATTACACACTACCTTTCTATTATTACAACGCTAATTTGAAGTATATTTTTTCGTAAGTTTGTTTTCCTTTGTCCCAACTTATATTCCAATTCTCTAACGAACCCGAGTATACTTCTTTAAATTTTAGCATTGGATTATCCATTGAACCCACTATCACTATTCCAAATCCTTTATCATATGTAGAATCACCCTCAAATTTTTTCCACAACTCAAATTCTGTAATTTTATATTTTTCAGCAAAACCAATAACCGTTTCCAGTATCCAGTTTTCATTTTCTTCTTCAGTTATCTGCTTCTCAAAATCCACCTCAAAACACTCACCATAATCATCGTTCCGAATTAGAAAATGATTTTCTCCTTTCTTTATATTCTCTTCTATAATGGTTCTATTTTCTTCATTACGGCTAAATCTTGTACTTGAAACGATGGAATAATACACTTTTTTCTCCACTTTAAATCCTCCTTTTAAATTAATAATCCATTTCTTGTTGTCGTGCAATTCGTTCCTGTACACGCTCATACTCTTGTTCTGCACGCCATTTTGTTAAATCATCATTCAACGCCGCTTCAATATTTCGGACATCCTTTTTTCGAATTAATGGCGGTTTGTATTGAGAATATGTAGTGTACTCTCTTCTTTTTTCTAACCGCCCCCTTTCATATTTCTTTTTAATCTGTTCATTCTTTTGCTGAAACTGATACAACGGATTGTCCTCATATGGTTGCTTTTTCTTCAGTTCTTTTAGTAAGGAATTACCCATACGCTTCTGCATATCTTTCATTTGATTCTTTGCGTAATCTTTTTCTTCCCGTTCCGATTCTCCATATAAACCCTTCTGAAAACTAGATTCTTTTTCTACAGCTTCCTGATATTCCTTAAAAATAGGATTTTCTTTCATTAACAATCCTGTCAGTTCATCAATCTTATTTCTTGTTTCATTCGGCATTCTTTTGCTGCCATATGTCCAATCTTTTTTGTTACTAGGTAACCCGTTGTATATCTCTTGTAACAAAGTAACTTCCCTACTTGGTTGCTTTTCTTTTGATTGTAGATACTCCTTTTTGACTTCTTGCACTAAGTTATTTCTTAGATTAGATATTCGACTCAACTCACTTGTACGATCTACGAGAGAGTTCGCAAAAGTTGTTTTCATATGATCTAGTGTACTTTGTTTTCTTTTTCCTTTTGGTTCGTAAAAAGTTTCTCCATCCACTTTAACTTCGACTAGCTTCCTTCTATTTTCTTTTTCTACTGTTCCGTAGTGAATGTGAATGTGTTCTGTATTCCGATGAATAGATGCAAACCAAAAGCCGTTATTCTCTTCAATTTGTTCATCCTTGAATAACTGTTCCATCATTTTATGACTTGCATTTCGAATCCGATTTTCATCTAACACGTCCGTTACAGGATCATATAGTTTCTGTTCTATTAGAAAGTCCGTATCGAATGAGATAACATCTTGATAATAAACCGAACCTTTATTTTGTGCTTTTCCCACCAACTCTTTTATTTCATTTAAATCATTGGAGGTAATTACATTTTTATTTTTCGAGAAAACACCCGACAAAATTTCTTCTGCTTTTATCTTCTCCTGCATTTGTTCAGGAGACAAATCTTCTATATGTTTATTAAGTAATAACACCTCTTCTTCTTCCGTTTTAGTCATTTTCTTTTTGCTTTCTAGCGCATATTTTCTTCCCATATAGCTAACATACTTTTCAAAATCAGTCGTAGTATTAAAACTGTTTGGAGAAGTTAAAAGCACTTTTGCTTCTGCTTCTTTTTCAGATACACTCACTTTCTTTTGATTAGAATGAGGACTTCCCCTCTCCATATCAAAAGAGTCAATTGCATTTTGCAATCGACTCAGTTCGGTTAGTTCTGTATTTGTTAAGGTATGTCTCTCTTTTAAAAGTGCTTTTTGTCTCATGCAATAATCTACATACGTTGTAAAACTCTTTTGGTTTGGAATGGTATATTGAGATGTTAATATGATACTTGGTGATTTTCCCATACATCATTCTCCTTCAAGTTATGTTAATTCTTTTCGTCTATGTTCGGGGATTTGTTCCCACTCAATTTCCTCATACATGGTCTGTCCTAATCTAGAAATTGCCTTATGTGGTTTACCTTTTTTCATGACAATTTGTACATCATCCGTAATCATCGGTAATGTTTTCTTTGCAAAAGATGGTGTTTTAACTTCTCTCTGTATGTGTTCCTGCTCTTGCATGTTTACTTCTATAGGTTCACGTTTAACAGTTCGAGAGAACTTCCCTTCCGATTTCTTTGTAACAGCAGAAGCAATTTCACTTTTAACTTCCTGCTCCAATTCTTCTAAACTTAAATCGCTTCCTGATCGTGCAATAAGTTCCATGTTTAACTTAATTAATATATCCATTTGTTGTTTCATTGTATTAACGGCTTGCGTTAAACCTTTCACTTCTTTTTTCAAAAGTGATACATCATCCTCGCCTTTTTCCTTCCTCATATCTTCATCTAACAACCCAATTGCACGTCTAAACACATCCGCTTTAGTTTTATACTCAGGATGCTGTTGCAAGTATTCCTCCACAATATCATTATGAATTCTAGTAATCTTAAACTTTGCTGTATCAGACAAAACCACTTCACTCATATTCTCTCTCCTGTCTTTAATTACGAGTAGCTAATTTCATTATTAATTCATTAGTTGCATCTATATACTCTTGTAACTTATTCTCTTGTCTTTCTAATGACACGGTAACATTGCCGACTGCTTCATCAAATTTATCTTGCTTAAACTGAAGCAAAGAATGTTCTACATCGTTTTGAATGAGACTTCTCAAGTATTCTGCACGAGTATACTTTCTCTTCAATTTCACACTTATTAATTCACACCTCTTATCAATATCTTTTATATATTTAGGATCAATACCTCTTAACAAGATGTCCATGTTATTACTTCCTTTCTGATAAATGCATAACTAGAATAGTCGTATTTCCTCCTTTCTAGTTAAGAACTAAAGACAGTGATTAAAAAAGAGCATAAGGAAACCTGATATCACTTTGTAAACAAAGCGCTTAAATAGGCTGTGCCTATTAGGTTTCTACTTCACTCAAATTGATATCACTAATCCTCTCCGAGTGGTCGCTCAGTGGTCATATTTTAAGGATAGTGGTCATTTCGTGGCACTCAGTGGTCACTTAGTGGTCACTCAAAAACACTATTTTTTATATCGTTTTTTTCTTTTCACTCAGCAATTTAATTTTCTTTTCTTTCATTTTGATGTCTTCTTTTAATACATCAATTTCTTTTTGATGGTTGTTAATGGTAGACTCATTTGAATTTATTGTGTTTTTGGTTTTCACTTTTTCGCCCTCTGTTTGGTACTCCATTTCTTTTGTTAACTTTTCATTTTTGATTTTTAATTGCTTCATAGCTGAAGCTTTATCATCAATTTTCTTCTCTATTTCTTTCATTTCTTTTCTCAATCCCTGTTGCGAAAATGCAAGATACTCTTTTTCATAGAAATCTTTCGATTCCTTTTTCAATTCTTTATTAATCAATTTTTCATTTTCTAAAACGTACGTTTTCAAGCTCCGTTCCTTTAGATCATCCACGTCCGTTTGCAATTCAGGATGAATATATTCAGGCTTCACAACCGAAGATACAACACCAAATTCTTCAGGAACATTTTCACTAATTACCACAATGTAGTTATCACTTGCCCGATAAACCTTCGTTTTCACGTTATTATCTTTTTGTTTAATGTATTTATTCTCTACTTTGTATTTCATATTACTTAGAATTTGAGAGTCATTATCTGCCCTTAACTCATAATCAATTCGTAACGTTTGATTGACTGGATTGTATTCTTTTTTTGCAACTGAAATCTTTACCGTGGTGGACAAACTCTGATACTCACCTATTTTCATTTCTTCAAATTTATATGTCGCTCCACTAAAAACAGGAGAAATACAAAGTACAAAAAACACTGTGAAAAAACTTCCTAAAGTATATAAATACGCCTTCCTTTTTGTATTTGCAGGCTTTCTACCTTCCTTATTCATTCCAAAATTAAAATTCATTTTGTTGTTTCTCCTTTCACATTTACTACGCTCACGTGAGCGTGAATGTTTTCAAGTTTATAATTTGTATACTTTTCTTTCCCATTAACACTAGACTGATATTCACGTACAATGAGCCATTCCACTTTTTCCCCAAAGTTATAATCAAACCATGTTATCGGGATTTCAATAAACTTATCTTTTCGAATCCCCTTCTTTTTTCGTAGACTTAAAATTAAATACCTACCTTCTTTTACATAATCATGATTGGGTTTTAGTTCACTCAAAAGCATGATGTTACTCCTTCCTGTTAGATTTATTTGTTAAACGAAAAGCCCCATACTAGTTAGTAAGGGGCTTTTCGTTTACATCATTTTCTATTCATCGTTTCGCTGGATACGGATTATACTCTACAACTTTAATTTCTTCCCCTTGCTTTTCTAGCGTTATCTTTACAACACTGTTAATCGTTGTTTTTTTATTTTCTAATCCCTCAATTGTGTACTCCACATCAAGTAAAGCCGTACATTTCTTAGAAATATCACCTTCTGAATTAATGTATATTGCAGCCTTATTTACATGTGATTTGAAGTTTGGATCGCCTAAATCATCTGTATTAGGTGCTACTACATCTACTACCTTTTTGTCCGTTATTTTTAACAAGTTGTTTCGTCTTTCGCCTTTATTTTGTACCGAATAATCTAAATAAGCATGTACGAATTGATTTGCAACTTCTCTGTATTTGTTTTGTAAATCTACTGTTGGATTACTTTCTTTTTTATTTTCGTCCGCTGCACCCTCATTTATTTTTTTACTTTCCTGCTCCAACTTCACTTTTAAATCTCCGATTTGCTTCTCTTTTTCCGCTACAGTCACATGATGTTTTTTATCCTTCTTTTCAAATTCTTTCTTTGTGCTATAACTCAGTATTCCGTTAAAAGCCAGTGATAAAATCAACACTACACCTAAAATCTTTGATATATTATTCATTTATTTTGCACCCATTTCTTTTTTTATTTTGGAACTACTCTTCTAATTCCTGCATAGTACTTTTGCCATCCTGGTGATGTAAATTGGTGATACCCTATCCCTGAACTTTCAGAATCATACATTGTATTAGCATCAACATATATCCCTACATGACTTACATGATCGGGCCCACCGTATGTCCCTTTAAAGAAAACTAAATCGCCTGGTTGTGCATCTTTCGGATCAACTTCTACAGTTGCATAGTATTGTTCTGATGCTGAACCATTTAAATTGACTCCTGCTGCTCTAAATGCCCAAGAGGTTAATCCACTACAATCAAATCCCTGTGCAGGAGTTTTCCCGCCCCAAACATACGGGTTTCCGTTATATTTCAAAGCTTCCTCCATTATTTTCTTAAAGGTTTCTGATCCGTTTACTGGTGCAGTCCCGTTATTAAAACTTAAATATTGTTTCACCATTTCTGCATAATAAAAGTTACCGCCATTGATATAGCGATAACCACCGTTGTAAGCAATTGCTACAGGTTGACTGTATCCAATTGTTGTTCCATTCCTATTACCACCAGCAGGTGCAACAACTGTTAAAGAATAATAATCAGCCGTTTGTAAAGAATGCGTTTTACTATTTGTCGCTAACCAATGCACATAATTACGACCAAAGTTGTATGTTTGTACAATGGCTAACAAATCATTAATCCCTAGCATTTTCGCATCATCAAATGCGCCTTTTAAATGCATAACACCGTAGTAAATAGAATCTTTCGGGTTAGAAATTGTATTCATTGCCCAACCTTGTGACTGTTAGTGATAGGTAAGGATTTGAAGTTATCTCTACCTTTTCCCCCACTCCACACCGTACGTGAGACTTTCACCTCATACGGCGCTCCATCTAATTTGTTTATTGTTTAATTTTTTCTAAATTACAAGCTCTTCGATATTGGTTTATTCGTTTAACTTGTTCCACAGTCAACGAGTGTTTTTGAAAGTAGGATTCAATCGTTTGTTTATTTGTCATGTGAATTAATCTATGAATTTCTTTATGAATGATTCTAAGATTTTCATACTCATCTGTTCCGCCTAATCCCTTCGGAATATAGTGGTGGCAATGTAGCTCACTTGCTGGTAAAAATTCTTTAAGTATCTCACATTTTCCATTCAACATAGAATACCTTGCCATTCGATTATCCAAGTACTCTATACTTTCATTAGGGATATTTGCAGTTAGTAGTTTCTTAATTTCGCCTAATACCAATTTATTTAACTCAATATGTTTGGCAATCTTTCGGCCTTTTTGATTGTAAGGTGTTTGGGTTTGCGTGTAATTCCATATAGTTGCTGTTTGTATATCCGCTAGTGGAAATAAGTAAATACCACATACTTTAAATGTTCGATAATTATTTTTAAAGAATTTTGTAAACACCGGAGGTGCATTGATTGGAACTTCATATTTCCCGACACTTTTTAATCGATTGAATATTACTAATGATAGGTTAAATGCAAGCTGTTTCATTTCAATATTTACATGTGTAACATACCTAAAATAGTTACGCAGTCCAAGTACATAGGCATTATATAATTGCACATTTTTCCGAGTTGATGACAACTGAATAGCTTTTATTCGCTTTTTGATCTCAAGTTTGATTTGCTTCTTTTTCTTATTTGATATCCTAGAGTTACAAACCCATTTGTTTCTTTTGGGTACTACATATAATAAATATCCTAAGAACTCAGATTTGTTTTTTCTAAGGTTGATTATTCTGGATTTTTCTGGTGAAATGTCCAACTTTAATCGTTCCTTGAGATACATTTTTGTCGCGAAAAACCATTTTTGTGCCGTTCGGAAATCCTTTGCCATAATTTTAAAATCATCTGCATAACGAACAATAAATCCTTGTTTCAATTTGGTACCTTTCATTGCTCGCTTTTGATTTGCATTATTTGTATATGGATATGATGTTTCAAAATAGTGCCATTGGCTTGCTATCCATTGGTCTAAATCATTTAAAACTATATTGGATAGTAATGGCGAGAGTATTCCACCTTGTGGTGTTCCCTTTTTTGGAATTCCAAATCCCTTAATTGGTGCTTTTAGAATTAAATAGATAAGTTTTAACACTCGCTTATCTTTAATACCCATATTCCACAATTGTTTTAGAAGTAATGTGTGATTAACATTGTCAAAGAATCCTTTTATATCTATATCTACCGCGTAATGAAAAGTATTTCTGCTTATCAAAAACATTACTCTAGAAATGGCATGTTTTGTTCCTCTCATCGGACGAAATCCATAACTATGTTCGTAAAATTTCGCCTCGCAAATCGGCTCCAAAATTTGCCTAATCATTTGTTGAATTAACCGATCAAACATTGTTGGAATTCCTAAAGGTCTTTTATCTCCATTGGACTTAGGAATAAAAACTCTCTTTACTGCTTTTGGTTTGTATATCTCTAGTTGTTTACAAACCAATGATAAGAATTCCTTTTTATACATTGGTTTATAATTATCTATCGTGAACAAATCCGTGCCAGCGGTTTTGGACCCCTTGTTAGATTTTATTGTTCGGTATGCTAAAAGAATATTGTTCTCCGAAGTAATCAATTCATATAGACCATGGAATGATTTATTTCCTTGACTTTCTTCATATAACCTATCAAATGTTTCTTGCATATTGTAATATTCCCAATATCTCATTGTTGTGCTCAACTGTGGAAACCTCCTAGGTTTTTGCCCACATTCCTACCTGACCATTGAGCTTCATTTTCTTAAAATTAAACATAAAACAAACTAGACTTGGGGCCATCCCTCCACGTTCATTAGACGCTTCAACGGTACTGTGCCCCTACCTTCACAAAAATAAAGGAATTTCGGCTAATTACCTTATATCCACCTGCCCAGTAGTAGCTGTTTTCATTTAGCAGTTTTTTGCTTCCCACGTTCCAATATATCTAGCTATTCATGATAACCGTAGGTGTTTGCTATAAGCCTGTAGAGTTTATAAGCTCATCGTTGCTTATCCCGATTTCCTACCGTCAGATTCGTACTTCTCGGTACCCTACCACACTCTTGTGTGCTATACCTTTCGGTATAGTGCAATTTTAGACCCGTACCTTCGCAAATTCGTCAGACCCATAAGGGACATTCTCACCATAGTTATCTTTTCAGCCATCCGACCTATCCTACACCATATGATTAAAAATCACTTAGGCTCGTTCAGCCGACTTCACCTAGCTTCATACACAATCTGTCTACTAACAAATCATGCATGTAGGAGTATTAATGGAGTTGTTTCAATTCAACATGACGATTTTCATTCCAACTCTCGATATATTAGTTATTGTTGCTTAAGATAAATTTCAGCAACACTCTCACTTCACGTCTAAACGCTTATAGAGAAACGTGTCGCGCCTGAAGACTGCATAATATCAGGTAGTTTTTCTGAAATACCATTGCTCTCTACCATAATAATTGCTAGTACATATGGAACTAGCTCTGGTACACCTTGCGCTGCACATTCCTGCTCCACCATCGATTGCCACCTCATGACTTCAGGTGGTAAATTCTGCACTGAAGCATTCCCACTTATGCCACCATTCGGTGTACCTGTAGAGCTTTCTCCACCCAAAATCGCCATACTAACAATTAAAAGAATCGTAATGGCTGCCGCAATTATTACTCCTGTAGAACCACCTAACAAGCGAACGAGCCATTTTATTCTTTTCACTTTCTTATACTTGTCTATTGCTGTTTCTTGCGTCGCTGCCATTTTACTGACCACCTTTAAAGCGTTCTAATTGTTTCTCGTCAGGATCAAACATCACGTTATATGTTTCAGTAGAACTTACCTGTACAATTGCTTCCCCTCGTTTCAACTCAGGTAAGATACGAAACTCCGATTCTGTTAAACTCTCACCTAGAACACTTTTTAAAGTCTCTAACACGGAGTTATCCATGTTCAAGAATATTTTGTATTGAGTTAATTCAAAGATGGCTTTCATCGTAGACACATCCACTGTACTTCCTGGTGGTGGTAACATTTCTTGTGGGGATTGTGTCGCAAAAAATATACCTGCAAAGAATTTTCGCATCTCACGTTCGAACTCTAATACATAACGATTGGCAAATTCATTTTGCGAATTGATAATGTTATGACACTCATCAAGGAAAACCATGAAATACTTAACGTCTTCTATTGATAAGTTTTTTTCTTCTCGTAAATACTTCATTTGACGACCATTTTTAAGCGCATGACTCCAAATCAATGTTAATGCGGTAAACAATTGACAGTTAAAAACTGATTTATCGTATTTTGAAATCCCATCAATATCAAAGAAAACAATCTGCTCATTTTCAAAGTTTTTAAGTGTTGTATGACCGTTAAACATATCACCGTACACCGTAATCATGTCCTCCACCTGCAATTTGATTGCTTCTAAATCACGGAGACGTTGTGGTGTTGCTCCCGCTTCTAGCTTCAGCTCACTTAAATATTTATAAAAATCTTCTAAAATTGGATAGTGATTAGGAGGGAATCCCGTTACTTTGTACGGGCGATCACTTCCCTTTTGAGGTACAAGTCCCCACTCAATATAGAAAGCATACAAATGTTTACGAAACTCTTGAATCACCGTATCATCAAATTCTGAATTTAAAAATCGAACCATATTCGTGACTTTAGAAATATGTTGAATGAATGAACCTTTCTCATCAACTGCACCTGTATTTGTAATTTTCGTTGCGAATACTTCTAAGGGGTTTATCATTCCTGTTTCTACTTCTTCCGAATCTTGAACCCCACTTAAATCAATTATTTTACCGCCTTGCTGCTGCACAATTGTGTAATAATCTCTTGCTTTATCAAAACCACGAATGAAGCAATCTTTCGCAACCAATCCTTCTTCGATTTGTTTAAGTAGTGTTGATTTACCAGCACCCATCTTACCAAAGATGAAACCACTAAATGATGTTCTAGTACTTGTAGAGAAAAACGGATCTAAAATAAATGCGCCACCTGTAGTAGTTTGTCCTAGATAAATTCCTCTTGGATCTTTTAAATCTTGATGATGAAATGGAATACCGAAACCAATATTTTGTGAAGGTAATGGATAGCCACTTTTCACTCCCAAGTATTCTATTTGATCGTCATAGCTTGCAAACAATGTTTGCCACTCTTCTTTTTGTTTAAAAACATACACTTGCGCTTTATAGTTCTGCCCCGCAATTTCTTTCTTAATATCACCAATTCTTTTCTCCAATTGTTCTAGCACTGGATCATATATGAAGATACGCAACTTTATGAGTTTAACAATTTCACCTTGCTGCGTAATAGAACGAGCAAAGTCTGTTAAATTTTGTAGTTCCCAATGAGCATCGTCACGATCAGTAGAACGACGTTCTGATGTCATACGGTCTTTTAATTCAGTAATAGAACGGTTAATGTCTTTTACTACTTCTTCTTTATTCGCTGTCGCTATGTCTACACTTGAAACGGTATCTTTATTGTTCATGAGTGCCGTTAGCCATAGCGGAGGAATATCTTCAGCTAGATAGTACACATGTAAACATGCAACATAGCAATCACCTTGCGCTATGTACTTCTCATTAAATTTAATGCCACCTTGCGGCTGCACCCTCGAAATAAAATCTAAATCATATCCTTCAGTACGATATTTTCGGTGTTCTTTTTTCCCCAACTTTACCATTATTCATTTCCTCCTTTTACATTTCTGAATTCATGTTTTGTAGCTTAAAGATTAGCTTCTCAACTTCTTTTGCTTTCATATTCTGCAAGTTAAATTGACGTCCACCATAGCGCTTCATGTCCTTCACATTCTTTACTAACTCTGTTTCATTTTTTGCATACACAACAATGAAGAAAGCCAATTCCTTTAAATTCTTTTCTACCCACAGTACCCGATTTAAATTTTCAATTGCTAAACTATAGCGTTGAGACCATAAGTGTTCTTCGTTTCTCTCTGACACATCTTGACTCATTTTCCCTTGATAACGTAGCGCCATGCGCTTCCAGTACACCTGTTGTTCTGTTGTTTCTGTAGAGTACGTTAGAGACAAAATCTTGAATGGCTCATGATACACACGACATAAACTAGTTAACTGATTCATAAATCGATTTAAATCATCTTTGTTCATAGAAATTAAGTCCGTAGTCTTTACCTTTAAATACACCTGCAAGTTGTCTCTACGATCTACTAAGATCCCCTTTTTTTGTTCCAGTCGTTTATAAGGTGCAACATCAACAATTGATGCATCCGTATTTTTAAAAGAAGCAAAGATCGTTGAAATAAAACTTTGTTTTCCATTACTTTTCTCTGACTCAACTTGTCTCTTTCGGTTTACTTTTTTAGATTCAACTGTCGCAACTTTCATCTTCATCTTTCCTTTCATGAGATATAAAAAAGGAGAGCGCTATATCTGCACTCTCCTTTCATTCCTATTTCTTTTTTGTTTCGCTGCTTATGGTATTTACTTCAATTGGATGATAGTTTTTATTGTCCATCTTCAACATATCCAAAATCACAAATATATTTCTATTTGTAGGACTGTTATGAGGTTTAATACATAAGAACACCCCAAACGCCCCAAACAGCACATAAAACATTATCCTTCCAAGTCCTCCGACTGGAACAAGCTTCGACATATAACTTGCTAGTACTAACATTAGAACTATGATTGCTCCATCCATGATATAAAAGAAGGCTAACTTAATTTCTTGCTTTGTATTCTTAGGATTACGCATCATTTCCATTACTCAACACTCCCCTTATTACGTTATAAATTTTATTTTTCCCCCTTATTGTTACAAGACTTATACTCTCTTATCGTACTTTTAATATATAGGTTCATAGTTTTAAACATTTTACTATCGTTTTCCATACGTTCCTTTATAAAAAGTGGATACTTTTCAAACTTAGCATAATATTGTTTAACTGGATGTTCCTCAGGATAATCTTTAATATCATATTCATAAACACGCAAACCATAATAATTACGCAAACCTTTAGGATTCAAAATGTGCAAGCATAAAAATGACTTATAAATTATCTCCTTTGCTTCTACAGAATCAGTTAATTCATTAGCTAAATATTTTTCTGTATAACTCGGAAATTTGTCTACACAAAAATCAAATATTTCTTCTTCCTGTGTTGTAAATGCTATCCTTTGTTTTCTTTTCCAACGTATAATTGCGTAAATAGTTTCTCTTACAAAGCAATATACCCACATTGCTATTTGTAAAATCCATACCCCCACAATTAATACAAATAAAATCCCAATAATCCATTTCACTAAAGTATGATCTAAAGACCATAAAAACCATTGCTTAATAAAGGGCTTGTCATATATTAGCCAACTTAATAAGGCAGGTTTTACTATAATGCGCAGTAAAGGATCAAGCTCAAGAAAGATATGCTCTGAAGCATCTAATTGCATATCTCTCCAAAACCCTCCATTATAGGCAATAAAACATATCATATATACTACAAATGAAAGTGTTGTTGTAAAGATAATTTGCATTACAAATTGATTATTTAGTATTTCTATTAGAAACTCTTTCATTAAAATTCCCCCCAAAAAAATCTTGATTTACATACTCAGCGTTCATTACTGTAACCAACTTAGGATCTTTTTTCTTCTTTCGCCTTAGCACTCTAAAAATCTGTTTAAAAAAAGTTGCGATCATGCTTAACACAATCGCAACTCCTAACATCAAGATAGCAAATATCCAGTTATTCATCTTAAAATCCCTTTTGCTTTCTCTCTATTTTTTGATGACTTGTTTTTCGAGTACAGATGGAGAGAAAAATAAGTTAGAAAGGAAAAAATAACAATGTAATGATATAAATGATCTAATTCAAAACTTATTTGAAAAACCATTATAGCGACGGCAGCAAACAATCCCGCTATTATTATTAAGATACTCGCCTGTGATTCTCGCTGTTTCATCTCAAAGTAAATTCTTCTTTGATTCGCAATATCAATTACTTTCACAGCTAACCCTCCTAATCTCATTTTCTACGTAATTGATCTGTCCGATTATGTTTACTTCCTCTTTGTCTTAATCCTGATTTTGTTCTTTCTACTACATTATCTTGTACATTTACATC
>NZ_FNDM01000029.1:0-15982 GCF_900100505.1 Bacillus sp. cl96 | reverse complement strand
CGAACCATGTGGTTCAAAATGTTATCCGGTATTAGCCCCGGTTTCCCGGAGTTATCCCAGTCTTATGGGCAGGTTACCCACGTGTTACTCACCCGTCCGCCGCTAACTTCATAAGAGCAAGCTCTTAATCCATTCGCTCGACTTGCATGTATTAGGCACGCCGCCAGCGTTCATCCTGAGCCAGGATCAAACTCTCCAATAAAGTTAGTTTGTCTAGCATCTAAAATAAAAATTGACGTTTCACGTTATTTGTTTCGTTCAGTTTTCAAAGAACTACTTAGTCGCTCACTTGCGACTTCCTTATGTTAACACTTTCGTTAATTGATGTCAACTAAGTTTTTTATTTCATTTGTCGCTTTCAACGTTAATGTCATCGGCGACTTGTTCTATATTACACCTCTAAGCTCTAATCGTCAATATATTTTTATAAAAAATATAAAAAGGCTTATTTCTTTTAAAATAAGCCTTTTTATCACATATCATTCTATTCATTTATTATTTTTCTATAATTGGTAACGAGACGATAAATTGAATAGTGCCATCCCTATATTCCGCTCGAATACTACCACCTTGTAACTCAACAATACTTTTCGCAATCGCTAAACCGAGTCCCGACCCTTCCGTTACTCTACTTCGAGATTGATCCTTCTTATAGAAACGTTCAAACAAATTCGCTAACTCTTCTCTTGTAAACTCTTCACTATGATTCGCAATTACAATTTGTATATCCCTACGCTGCCTTTGAAGAGAAACTTTTATCTCTCCATCATCTTTACTATACTTAATTGCATTCATTAGTAAATTATCAAATACACGAACCATCTTTTCCGAATCAATCGATGCATAAGCACGTTCCTCAGGAAACTTCTTAACAAAAGTAAGTCCATGCTCTTCCGCTTGCGGTACTAACTCTTCTATCAATTGCTCAAGCAACTCATTTACACATACTTCTTGTTTTTCTAATACAACTTGTTCATTTGTTAACTTCGTATACTCAAATAAATCTTCTATTAAATTTTTTAACTGCTCCGACTTTGCAAAAGCAATTCTCGTATACTCATCGTGTTGTTCTTTATTTTCATATTTAGAATCTCGAAGTAATCGTAAGTAACCCATAATAGAAGTAAGTGGTGTACGCAAATCATGCGATACATTTGTGATAAGCTCATTCTTTTGCTTTTCTAATTTACGTTCCTTTTCTATATTATTCATAAGCTCTTCTGCCATATTATTAATATTCTCCGTTAAAGCTGCAATCTCATCTTCACCTTTTTTCTCAATGCGGTAGGCTAAGTTACCTCTTTCTATTTCCTTTACGCCTTGTGCCATTGCTTCAATCTGCTTCATCTTTCTCTTTGTTATATAGAAGAAAGAGAAAATGAATACAAGTACACCAATTAAAAACGGGAATGGTCCTTCTTGCGTATCATATATTACCTCTCCCTCTGGAATTCCACTAACAAACATGTACAAATTCTTTCCTTCAATAGTAATAGGTGAAAAAGATATAAACTCTTTTCTTGTACTTTCAAATACATTTCTACCATCTGTATAATTAATCGCGAATGATGCTGCATTACGAATCGTATTATGCAAATCGATTTGCTCTTCTTGCGCTTGCTTTGTTTTATATAAAACTTTACCACTTTCATCAGTAACCAATATCTTCAAAGCTCTAGACCCTTGCTCTAAATTTTGGTTCTCCATTTCGATCATATTTGATATAGCTTCTAATTTATTTTCATGAACCGAACTATTTGCCGCTCCTTGAGCTTGGTGATTAATTTGTTCCATACCAGCCCGATAATCGATAGTTGCTTGACGATTCGCATTCTCAAAAAACGGTGCTGCTGCCTTTGCTGACAAAACTCCTAATAACGCACAAGCAGCAAAAGTAGTAATCAATTGAATCCTTATACTCTTTCGTACGCTCTTTACTAATTTCTCAATTAATTGTCTTATTTTCCTTATATAAGTAAACGGATTAAATATCTTTTTCAATCTTATACCCCACTCCCCATACTGTTTTTATATATCTAGGTTTCCTTGGATTCTCCTCAATCTTTTCACGCACTTTTCGAATATGCACCATTACAGTATTATCAGACTGGAAAGATCGTTCGTTCCACACCTTTTCATAAATTTGCTCCGCACTAAACACCATACCTGGATTTCTAGCTAGCAATTCTAAAATTGAAAATTCCCTCGGAGTTAGTTTTACTTCTTCTCCCTCTACAATAACTTTATGGGTCGAGATGTTGATTTTCATCTCTCCAATTTCTAACTCGTCCTCATTTTGAATAGCGAAACCGTTCATTTTCATATAACGGCGTAACTGAGATTTAATTCGTGCAATTAGCTCTAACGGATTAAACGGCTTCGTTACATAATCATCTGCCCCTGTTGTTAATCCTAAAATCTTATCCATATCTTGCGTTTTGGCAGAAAGCATAATAATAGGCATTTCTTTCGCTTCCCTTACCTTCATACACATATGAATACCATCCACTTTCGGCATCATAATATCTAATACGACTAGATGTACTTCATTTTCTTCCAATAGACGTAATCCTTCTTCTCCGTCTCCTGCTTGTAATACTTTATATCCTTCATTCTTTAAATAGATTGTAATTAAATTCCGAATTTCTTTTTCATCATCTACGACAAGTATTGTTTCGTGTGCCACAATATCTCCCCCATCACTTTTTTAATCCCTAACTTCTATTATAGGAAAACTTCTGAAGAAAAACGCTCGGAAATCCTTAAGATTTTCTGAAGACGCAAAAAAGGTCTAGACTCCCCTTAAGTCTAGACCTTTAAAAAACCCCTTTTATTTACGAACGTAGATGAAATATAGTACGAATAAAACTCCCATAACATACATAATCGGATGAACCTCTTTACGACGACCACTCACAACCATTGTAATTGGATAGAAGATAAATCCAATCGCAATCCCAGTTGCGATACTATACGTAAGTGGCATAGAGATAATTGTAAAGAATGCTGGCACTGCAATCTCGAATTTCTTCCAATCAATTTCCCCTAAGGAAGAAACCATCAAGATTCCTACAATAATTAAAGCCGGCGCCGTTACAGCTGGCGTTACAACACTTAGTAATGGCGAGAAGAATAGTGCCAGTAAAAAGAATCCTGCTGTTACAACTGCTGTAAATCCAGAACGTCCTCCTGCTGCTACCCCTGCAGACGATTCAATGTAAGACGTTGTTGTTGATGTACCAAGAATCGCACCAATTACAGTTGCAATCGCATCTGCAAATAACGCTTTTCCGGCACGTGGTAATTTATTGTTCTTCATTAATCCTGCTTGATTCGCAACCGCTACAAGCGTACCTGCTGTATCAAAGAAATCGATAAAGAAGAACGTTATAATAACAATCCCCATTTGAACTGTGAAAATATCTCCGAAGTGCGTTAACGCCACGCCGAACGTTGGTTCTAGACTCGGTATTGCTCCCACCACAGCTTTCGGAGTATCAATTAATCCTGTTGCTACTCCTAAGATCGCTGTAAGAATCATACCGTAAAATACTGCACCATTAATTTTCTTAATCATGAAGATGATCGTAGTAACAACCCCGAAGATTGCTAGTAACGTTGTACCCTTTGTTAAGTCCCCCAACCCAACAAGAACTGCATCATTTTTCACGATAATTCCGGCATTTTGGAATCCAAGAAATGCAATGAACAATCCGATACCTGCTGCTACTGCAAACTTTAACTCCGATGGAATTGCATTGATGATTTTTTCACGAATACCTGAAGCAGTAAGAATAATAAAGATAATACCTGACATTAATGTTCCGGCAATTGCTGTTTGCCATGGAATCCCCATCGTTAACACTGCTGTATAAGCAAAGAACGCGTTAATTCCCATACCTGGCGCTAAAGCAATTGGATACTTCGCGAAAATACCCATAATTAACGAACCGATCGCCGCCGCTAATGCCGTAGCAACGAATACTGCACCTGGATCCATCCCTGTACCTGCTGGTAACCCTTTAACATTTCCAAGCGACAGCGTAGCAGGATTGACAAATAGTACGTAAGCCATAGATAGAAATGTCGTTAACCCTGCTATGAACTCAGTCTTATAATTCGTACCGAGCTCATCAAACTGAAAATAGCGTTTCATCCTACGTTTCCCCCGTTATATGATTACTCGCCGCATTTCTCCTAGCCCTCTTTTATCCCGAGAAACAAAAAAGGCTTCCATTGCATATATACATGGAAGCGTTCTATGAATAAAGATAAGATTCCCCTCACCTTTATAAAAACGCCTCGTAGTCAAGCCATTTACGGTAGCTAGGTAGAAACTTTCGGGCCATATCCCCGATATTATACGACGGCTATAATATTCACTTTTTGTTTGAATTACATAATCATATTAACTCGACGAAGTAGTTTTGTCAATTTAAAAACGAACGTTTTTATAAACTTTTATAGTTTCGTTCGTATTAACGCCAAAATAAAAAAGATCCACCTATGCATAAGCAATAGATGGACCTTTTTATAAATACTATTCCCACTCAATAGTTGCTGGTGGCTTACTCGTTACATCATACACGATACGGTTAACGTGTTTTACTTCGTTTACGATACGTACAGAGATTTTCTCTAATACGTCCCAAGGGATACGTGCCCAGTCAGCTGTCATACCGTCGATAGATGTTACCGCACGGATACCTACTGTGTAATCGTAAGTACGCTCGTCACCCATAACACCTACGCTACGCATACCAGGAAGCGCAGTGAAGTATTGCCAGATTTCACGGTCTAAGCCCGCTTTAATAATTTCTTCACGTAAAATCGCATCAGATTCACGAACGATTTCTAATTTCTCTTCTGTGATTTCACCTAATACACGAATACCAAGACCCGGTCCTGGGAATGGTTGACGCCATACGATTTCATCAGGAATTCCTAATTCAGATCCTAATACACGTACTTCGTCTTTAAATAACGTGTTTAAAGGCTCAATTAATTTGAACTGCATGTCTTCTGGAAGTCCACCAACGTTATGGTGAGATTTAATTGTTTGCGCAGTTGCTGTACCACTCTCAACGATATCTGTGTAAAGTGTACCTTGCGCTAAGAAGTCCATACCTTGTAATTTTGACGCTTCATCATCAAATACGTAAATGAATTCGTTACCGATGATTTTACGTTTTTGTTCTGGATCTTCTACACCTTTTAACTTGTCCATGAAGCGGTCTCTTGCATCCACTTTAATAACGTTCATATGGAAGCCTTCGCTAAATGTTTTCATAACGCCTTCTGCTTCACCTTTACGAAGTAAACCGTGGTCAACGAAAATACATGTTAATTGATCACCAATTGCTTTATGAATTAATACTGCTACAACAGAAGAGTCTACACCGCCACTAAGTGCGCATAGTACTTTTTTGTCTCCAACAGTTTCACGAATCTTTTCTAATTCTACTTCAATAAAGTTCTCCATGTTCCATCCTTCAGAACAACCACATACACCGAATACGAAGTTTTTAATTAAATCGTTACCGTGCTCAGAGTGACGTACTTCTGGGTGGAATTGTACACCGTATAAGTTTTTCGCTTCATTGCTCATACCAGCAATTGGGCAAGACTCACTTGTTGCGTCTACTACGAATCCTTCAGGTAAACCAGTTACTAAGTCACCATGACTCATCCATACAACTTGCTCTTCTGGAAGGTTCGCATATAGTTTTGATTCGTTCTCTACTTTAAGAACAGCTTTTCCGTACTCGCGGTGATTTGCACGCTCTACTTTACCACCGAAGTGTTGCGTCATAAGCTGCATACCGTAACAAATACCGAAGATTGGTAAACCTAGTTCAAAGATTTTTTCATCACAATGTAATGCACCTTCACCGTATACACTATTTGGTCCACCAGAGAAAATAATCCCTTTTGGATTCATTGCTTTAATTTCTTCTGCAGTAATTGTATGTGGATGAAGTTCACTGTATACACCGAACTCACGAATTCGACGTGCTATTAACTGATTGTATTGACTTCCAAAATCTAAAACGATAATTGTATCGTGTTGTTTCTTCAAAATAATCACCCCAACGTTAGTTCTCGTATATAAATATTTTCACCAATTTGGCGAAAAGCATTACCAATATAATAAAAAAAGCCAGTCCTCCGCCTCTAGTCTCATAACAAAGAAAAGGCAGGGGTCTGGCTTTATAAAGAAAGATAGTCTCCGCTCTTTATAAATATAAGACACACTGCCTTCATAGTCAGGTTGTTTACGGTAACCCGGTAGAGACTCTCAAACCATATCATTGAGGATATATGAAGGATCGTTTTATATTATCTTCCTAGATTCTAACAATGAAGTATCAATATGGTCAAGAGAGAAAGCGACAAAATTCTACAGAAATTCATTTCCTTTTCTAAAAAACATAAAAAAACATCCATTTCTATATAGAAATGGATGTTTTTTAGGACAAACGGAATTACATCATTCCGCCCATACCGCCCATGCCCATGCCGCCCATGTCAGGCATTGCTGGTGCATTTGGTTCTGGCTTGTCAGCTACTACAGCTTCAGTTGTTAAGAACATAGCTGCAACAGATGCTGCGTTTTGAAGTGCAGAACGAGTTACTTTAGCTGGATCTACGATACCAGACTCAAGCATGTTAACCCATTCGCCAGTAGCTGCGTTGAAACCAACGCCTACTTTTTCGCCTTTTAGACGCTCTACAACTACAGATCCTTCGAGACCAGCGTTGATTGCGATTTGACGAACTGGCTCTTCTAGTGCACGAAGTACGATGTTGATACCTGTTGCTTCGTCGCCTTCAGCTACGATAGAAGCTACTTTTGTGTATACGTTCATAAGTGAAGTACCACCACCTGCAACGATACCTTCTTCTACTGCTGCACGAGTTGAGTTAAGTGCATCTTCAATGCGAAGTTTGCGCTCTTTTAACTCAGTTTCAGTTGCTGCACCTACTTTAATTACTGCTACGCCACCTGCTAGTTTAGCAAGACGCTCTTGTAATTTTTCGCGATCGAATTCAGAAGTTGTTTCTTCTAATTGCGCACGGATTTGACCGATGCGAGCTTCGATTTGTTCTGTGCTTCCTACACCTTCAACTACAGTTGTGTTTTCTTTTGTAACAACAACTTTACCAGCGCGTCCTAAAGATTCAACTGTAGCAGATTTTAAGTCACGGCCTAATTCTTCAGTGATCACTTCGCCACCAGTTAAGATTGCGATATCTTCTAGCATTGCTTTACGACGGTCACCAAATCCAGGAGCTTTAACAGCTACTACATTGAATGTACCACGAAGTTTGTTCACTACTAATGTAGCTAATGCTTCGCCTTCTACATCTTCAGCAATGATAAGAAGTGGTTTACCTTGTTGTACCACTTGCTCTAATACTGGTAAGATTTCTTGAATGTTAGAAATCTTTTTGTCAGTAATTAAGATATATGGGTTATCAAGAACTGCTTCCATTTTGTCAGAATCAGTAATCATGTAAGGAGATGCATAGCCACGATCAAATTGCATACCTTCTACTACGTCTAATTCTGTTGTGAATCCTTTAGACTCTTCTAAAGTAATAACGCCGTCGTTACCAACGCGCTCCATTGCTTCAGCGATTAATTGACCTACTTCTTCGTCAGCTGCAGAAATAGCAGCTACTTGTGCGATAGAAGATTTGCCTTCGATTGGTTTAGAAATCGTTTTTAATTCTTCAATTGCAGCAGTAACAGCTTTTTCGATACCTTTACGAAGACCCATTGGGTTCGCACCAGCTGTTACGTTTTTAAGACCTTCACGAATCATAGCTTGCGCTAATACAGTTGCAGTTGTTGTTCCGTCACCAGCTACGTCATTTGTTTTGCTAGCAACTTCTGCTACTAATTTCGCACCCATGTTTTCGAATGCATCTTCTAATTCGATTTCTTTTGCGATTGTTACACCATCATTTGTAATAAGTGGTGAACCAAATTTTTTCTCAAGTACAACGTTACGACCTTTTGGTCCAAGCGTAACTTTTACTGCATTTGCAAGAGTGTCGACACCGCGAAGCATCGAACGACGTGCTTCTTCACTAAATTTAATATCTTTTGCCATAATAATTGACCCCCTTGGATTTTTTAAGATTTATATAATTAACCGATAACTGCTAAAATGTCACTTTCACGTAAAATCAAGTAGTCTGTACCTTCATATTTCACTTCAGTACCTGCATATTTTGAGAAGATGATAAGATCACCTGCTGCTACCTCTAAAGCAACACGCTCACCATTCTCAAGCACTCGACCAGTACCTACTGCAACAACTTTACCCTCTTGTGGTTTTTCTTTTGCAGTATCTGGTAATACGATACCACTTGCTGTTTTTTCTTCTGCTTGAACAAGCTCAATTACAACGCGATCACCTAATGGCTTTAGCATGAACAATAACCTCCTCATTTTGTTATGTAAATTTCTTTTATTAGCACTCAAGTCATCCGAGTGCTAACACACTTATAATAATAAATAATCTCAATTTCTTTTGCAAGTAAAAAAATCATAATTTTTTCGCAAATCACTATATAAACTTTCTATATACAATACTGCCTTTACTATATGAATCGTTGTTTCCACTGCTCGTATGTTACAATATGAAAGGACACCCTAAGTTGTTTTCGCTACACATACAACTTTCTCCTGTCTTCTATTATAATTTCAAATAAGGATTTACGAAAAAAACATAATTCAAGAGGTTTATATCGTAGGTAGCATATTTACATGTTATCCTAACTTATCTCATACACTATAGTTAGAAAGGATGGTTAAACCATTTGAAGAAACAATACTGGTGGATTATCGTTACATACATTTTAATGCAGTTATCTGGCGTTGTTGGATTACCACTTCTCCTAAAAACAGGACTCTATGATAATAGAGGATTTACCATTGAAGAAAAAGGACAAATCATAACGGGACACTGGGCAATCATTAGCTTCTTTATTGCATTATGTATCGTGCTTTGGTTACTTAGAACAGATATTCGTGACAGGCATTTAGATCCAATGCGCTCTTCTGTTCCAGCTACTATTGGATGGATTTTTATCGGGTTCTTCTTAGCAATCATCTCACAATCCATTGCAGGTATGATTGAAATGTATGTATTTGGGGTTCCACGTGGATCTGAGAATACAGACAGACTGATGGACATCGCAAGAACGATACCTTGGTTCCTTATTGTTGTATCTATAATTGGACCTATCTTAGAAGAAATCGTATTTAGAAAAATTCTATTCGGCACGCTTTATAAGAAGTTTAACTTCTTTATCGCAGCTATCATTAGTTCGCTTGTATTCGCAGCAATTCATTTTGATTTTACTCACTTATTGGTATACACTGCTATGGGGCTCGTATTCGCCTTCTTATATGTGAAGACGAAACGTATTATCGTTCCGATTGCAGCTCATGTTGCGATGAATACATTAGTCGCTATTGGGCAAATTTTTATGAGCAATGAACAAATTCAAGAAATGATTAAAGAAGCTGAAAAAATGCAAGGCTTTATCGGAGGATTTTTTGTATGAGAAACTCACCATTGTTCATGGCTGCACTATACTTCCTTCTTGGATGTATCTTTACACGCTTCGCCATTACGAACGTGACAGATACAATCTGGAATATGTGGACAATACTATTTGCAGTTATGGCAACAATTGATTTTAATTTGGCACTTCGCCTTATATTAGTTAAATTCACAAAGAAGAAACAATAATAAAACGCAGAGGTCGCTTCCTCTGCGTTTTATTGTGGATAGTTTTTCAAAAAGTAAACTAATGTTTGTAACTCTACAGCTAAGTCAATATGATGAATTCTAATATTCTCTGATACGTTTAATCGCGCTGGTGTGAAATTCAAAATACCGTGCACGCTTGTTTCAGCTAATCTATCTGCTACAGCTTGCGCTACTGTAGCCGGTACTGTTAATATTGCCACTTGTATATCATTTGATAATCTCTCTTCTAATTCATCTAAATGATATACAGGAATGCCCCCGATTTCTGTTCCAACTTTCTCTTCACTAACATCAAATGCCATTTCAATTTTTGTATTATTGTTTTTCGTGAAATTATAATGTAAGAAAGCGGTCCCTAAATTACCTACTCCAATAAGTGCTACACGTGTTATATCATCTTGATCAAGTGTTTCGCGGAAAAATGATAATAAATAATTTACGTTATATCCATATCCCTTTTTCCCTAACGCTCCAAAATACGAAAAATCTCTTCGTATTGTTGCGGAATCTACTTTTACTGCCTCACTCAATTCGGCCGATGAAACACGCTGCTTACCAGAAAGAGATAAGTTTTGGATAAATCGATAGTATAGAGGCAATCTTTTAGCAGTGGCTTGTGGAATCTTTTGCTGATCCATATGACCTCTCCTCTCTTCCTATCTTTATTCATATACTTTAATCAAATACAGAAGTTTAGCACTCATTAAATTCCTTGTATAATAAAGAGAAGAAGTATTCTCTCTTTATTTTAAACTATACACTATTTTTAGTATGATTGAGAAATATAAACATGGCAAAGTTAAGAAATTATTTGAGGTGAAAACATTGATTTTATTACAAGTAAACGCGCTTTCGAAATTATACGGTGCAGAAACGATTCTTGCAAACATAAAATTGGAAGTACAAACAAAAGATCGTATCGCATTAGTTGGAAGGAATGGAGCAGGAAAATCTACATTATTAAAAATTATCGCTGGTGAATTATCTCATGATGGTGGCGAAATTATAAAACCGAAAGATGTCTCAATCGGATATTTAGCTCAAAATACTGGACTAGAAACGTCTTTAACAATTTGGGATGAAATGCTAACCGTCTTTACCCACTTACAGCAAATGGAGACAAAACTTCGAAGGCTTGAGCAAGAAATGGGAAAAGAAGAAAACTTTTCAAACGAAGCTACATATGAAAGATTGTTAGCTGATTATGACCAACTACAACTCAATTATAAAGATCAAGGTGGATATCAATATGAAGCGGATATTCGCTCCATTTTAAGCGGCCTTGGCTTCCCAGTTGAAACGCACCAGACGACGATCTCTACTTTAAGCGGCGGGCAAAAAACAAGATTAGCTCTCGGGAAATTATTATTAACAAAACCAGACTTACTTATTTTGGACGAGCCTACAAACCATTTAGACATCGAAACATTAACATGGCTTGAGCAATATTTGCAAGGTTATCCTGGCGCAATATTAATCGTCTCACATGACCGTTATTTCTTAGACAAACTCGTTACACAAGTATATGAAATTTCGAATAAAGAAAGCAGACGATTTGTTGGTAACTACAGTAAATATTTAGACTTAAAATCAGCATTATATGAGCAAGAAATGAAACGTTACGAAAAACAACAAGATGAAATCGCAAAACTTGAGGACTTCGTTCAAAAGAATATAGCTCGCGCTTCTACAACCAAACGTGCTCAAAGTCGCCGGAAACAACTAGACAGAATGGAATTATTAACGAGACCATTAGGGGATTCTAAGTCAGCATCATTCCACTTCGATATTGAAAAACAAAGTGGAAATGATGTTTTACAAGTAAATGATGCAACCATCGGCTATGATGAAAACCCTATAATTGAACATGTAACTATGCGCTTAACTCGCGGAGATAGTGTTGCTTTAGTTGGTCCAAACGGAATTGGGAAATCCACATTGTTAAAATCCATTGTGAATAAGTTACCACTATTAAATGGTGATGTTTCTTTCGGATCAAATGTATCTGTTGGTTATTATGATCAAGAACAAGCAAACTTAACATCTTCTAAACGGGTTTTAAATGAACTATGGGATGAATATCCACTGCAACCGGAAAAAGAAATCCGTACTATACTTGGGAATTTTTTATTCACAGGAGATGATGTACTGAAACCAGTATCTTCCCTTAGTGGTGGACAAAAAGCTCGATTAGCTCTTGCAAAACTTATGATGCAAAAGTCAAATTTGTTAATTCTAGATGAGCCTACGAACCACCTTGATTTAAATAGTAAAGAGATTTTGGAGAATGCTTTAATTGATTACCCAGGGACTCTTCTATTCGTCTCACATGACCGCTACTTTATTAACCGTGTAACAACGACTGTGGTTGAGTTATCAACAGAAGGTGCACAGGAATATTTAGGGGATTACGATTACTACGTTGAAAAGAAAAATGAAATGATTGAACGTGCAGAACTTGAACAGCAAGAAAGTGAGGTTCCTGTTCAAAAGGTGGTTGCACAAGAGAAATTAAATTATTTAGAAGAAAAAGAGCGTAAAAAACTAGAGCGTCAACGCACTAGAAAAATTGAAGAGCTAGAACAAAGTATAGTGGAATTAGAAGAAGAAATTGCTACGTTAGAAGATCAACTTTGCTTACCAGAAATATATGCAGATTATGAAAAAGCTAGTGAAATTACAACTAAAAAGCAAACGCTACAAGAACAACTTGAAACTTGTATGGCAGAATGGGAAGAGCTGCATGTATAAGCATATTTAAATAAGGAAGATGTCTCATAAGTCAGGATTTTTGACTATGTGACATCTTTTTTTAGTACTTAAACAATTTTTTGAATATATCTATCGTAACTTAGAATATACTAACGATTTTTTAAATATATCTATTGTAACCCTATATATATTAACAATTCGACACGAAATATCGTTTTAACGACAAAGATTGACAAGATTAGCATCTTCTATAATGGGGAGATGTTTCAAAATGTTTTTCGGGGATATCTTCTTGCTTTTTATTTCCCGAAAAAGAACAAATTCAAAGGTCTGACATCAACCTATTTATCCACAAGTTTATACACATATCCACCTTTATAAAATAAACATCAAAATAACTTTTCCACATTATCCACAGTCAGTAAAAAAGTTATCAACATTTTATATACACAATAAAACCCACATTATCAACAGATAATATGGGTTTTATCCACAACCTGTGGTTAATTATGTGTATAACTATGCTTCAATATCTAATCCTGGATTTGCATTTAAGGCTAATGTTGCACGCTTACCTTGTTCATAAGCAATTGTCCCTGCCGCTGCAATCATCGCTGCATTATCTGTGCATAAAGATAGCGGCGGAATAATTAATTCAATGTTTTCTTTTTGTGCAAATTCCTCTTCTAATCGCGCACGAAGTCCTTTATTAGCAGCTACTCCACCAGCAAGAAGTAATTGCTTTACATTATAAGCTTCTGCTGCACGAGCTGCTTTCGTTACAAGTACATCTATTACACTTTCTTGGAAACTTGCCGCTAAATCTTCTGGTGCAATTTCTATACCGCGCTGTTTTGCGTTATGCACAGTGTTGATAACTGCTGATTTCAATCCACTAAAGCTAAAATCATACGAATCCGGTTCTAGCCATGCACGAGGCAAATCAATTGTCGGTTCTCCTTCATGTGCAAGGCGATCAATATGAGGACCACCTGGATATGGCATAGATAACGTACGAGCTACTTTATCATATGCTTCTCCAGCTGCATCGTCTCGTGTTTCACCAATTACTTCGAATGAACCATGTTCTTTCATATAAACAAGTTCTGTATGCCCACCAGATACAACAAGTGATAATAACGGGAATTGAACTTCTTTTACTAAACGGTTCGCATAAATATGACCAGCAATATGATGAACACCGACTAACGGAATATCATGTGCAAACGCTACTGCCTTCGCTGCATTTACTCCAATTAGAAGTGCTCCTACTAAACCAGGACCTTCTGTTACAGCAATTGCATCAATATCATCAAATGTGATGTTTGCTTCCTTTAAAGCTTCTTCTAACACAACTGTAATTTCTTCTACATGATGACGTGATGCAATCTCTGGTACAACGCCGCCAAAACGTTTATGACTTTCAATTTGTGATGCAACGACATTCGCAATAATTTCCGTTCCATTTTTAACAACTGCTACTGCTGTTTCATCACAACTTGTTTCAATACCAAGTATAATCGTATTTTTTTCCATTATATATTCACCCACATTACGAGACCATCTTCCTGATTGTCTGCATAGTATCGTTTACGAATCCCACCATTTTGAAATCCGTATTTTCTGTATAACTGCTTTGCTACTTCATTTGATACACGTACTTCAAGTGTCATTGTTTTTACCCCTAGTTCTTTCGCTTCAGAAATAACTGCTTTCAATAGGGCATCTCCTAACTTTTGACCTCGGTATTCTGGCAAAATAGCTATATTTGTTATATGTGATTCATCAATAATTATCCACAATCCACAATACCCGACTACACGACCATCTTTTTCTAACACAATATAATGTGCATGTTCATTCATCGTTAATTCACGGTGAAAGGCATCTGCAGTCCAAGGAGTTGAAAAAGACGCTTCTTCAATAGCTACAATTTGAGCAATATCATCAAGCTCCATCTTTCTAAATATCATATCCATCTTCTGCAAGCTCCTACTTGTTTTGACTTTCTAACCACTTTGTTTCAGCTTCAGCTAAACGAAGATAGCTTGGAACAAACGTATGCACATCTTGTTCTTCTTTTTGTAATCCTAAGAATGCTAGCTCACTTGGTCTTGGGTTATTTTTAGTAAATGAAGCGAATACAGCTTGATCATCTAAATGTTCTATAATTGTTTCTTTATGCAATTTAACATCGTTACCGATAAATAAAACAGGCTGTCCTTTATCTTTTAACATTTGCAACCAGTCTACAATAAGAATAATTCGGTCTTCTTCTATTGAAGTTAACTGCTCTCCTTCATATGTATATAACCCAGTATAAATTTGCCCACGTCTTCCATCAAATAAAGGACAAATTAACCCGTTAAAGTTAGCACCGTTTGCAGCTACTACCTCTAAACTTGATACACCTACAATTGGTATTTGAAGTGACCAAGCTAATGTTTTCGCCGCTGTCACGCCTATACGAACACCTGTATAGGATCCAGGTCCAGCAGCTACAACGATTTTAGTTAATTCCTTCGGTTTTACGCCACACTCTTTTAACAGTTTCTCTACAGCTGGCATAAGACGTACAGAATGGTTTTTTGTTAAATTTGTAATGATTTCCCCAATTACGTTTTCTTCCTCAATAAGGGATACACCCATTACGTAATTTGAAGTATCAATTGCTAGTACTTTCATCTTGTAATAGCTCCTCACATAATCTAATATAGCGATCTCCAATTGGCTCGAGTATAATTTTTCTTGTGTCATCTCCAGCATGGAATAAACTAATTTGTAACTTTTCATTCGGTAAATATGCTTCTATTAAATGAGCCCATTCTACTACCGTAATTCCTTCACCGTAGAAATATTCATCAAAGCCTAAGTCCTCTTCACTTTCTGCTAAGCGATACACGTCCATATGATATAGCGGTAATCTTCCTTTATATTCTTTAATGATATTAAAGGTAGGACTATTTACAACTCTTTTCACTCCAAGACCTTTTGCTAGTCCCTTTGTAAAAGTCGTCTTACCAGCTCCAAGATCTCCTTCTAAAATAATTACGTCTTGTGCCTCTACGAGCTCACCTAGTTTTTCTGATAACCTTTGTGTTTCCTCAGAAGATTTTGTTGTTACTTCATATTTACTCACAGACTTCACCTACTTTACTCACAATGTTCTCTGCTCTTTATTATACAGGTTTTGAATATATAAAAAAGTCCTTAGGAGTTGTCCTAAGGATAGTTTGACTGTCTTTATTAGTTTTTTGTTAAAACAAATAAAAAAATACGAAACAACTTGTTTCGTTCTTTTCTTTATATGAAATGGCGGTCCCGACCGGGGTCGAACCGGCGATCTCCTGCGTGACAGGCAGGCATGTTAACCACTACACCACGGGACCATTTGGTTGCGGGGACAGGATTTGAACCTGCGACCTTCGGGTTATGAGCCCGACGAGCTACCGTGCTGCTCCACCCCGCGACAATATAAA
>NZ_FNDM01000022.1:0-47433 GCF_900100505.1 Bacillus sp. cl96 | reverse complement strand
CCTCCTTCAAAACGTCGAAACCCCGGTTAAACAAAGGTATAACCCCTGTCTAACCGAAAGTCCCCCTTAGGCAGTTCCCGATTGTGCACAACAAGCGATGTTTCTGTACGAAATTTCTCGATAATGCATCATATCCATTATAGACAAAAGGGAAAATTCTATACAGAAAAATTACACACGACGACGTTTTGGTGGACGACATCCATTATGAGGAACTGGAGTAACATCTCTAATTGCTGTTACTTCTAGACCTGCAGCTTGAAGAGCACGAATTGCAGCTTCACGACCAGCACCAGGACCTTTAACAGTAACCTCTAAAGTTTTTAAACCGTGTTCCATTGCAGCTTTAGCAGCAGTTTCAGCAGCCATTTGCGCAGCGAATGGAGTAGATTTACGAGATCCACGGAAACCAAGTGCACCAGCACTAGACCAAGAAAGTGCGTTACCGTGAGTATCTGTAAGTGTTACGATTGTGTTGTTGAAAGTAGAACGAATATGAGCTATACCAGCTTCAATATTCTTTTTCACACGTTTTTTACGAGTGTTTGTTTTACGTGCCATTGTTAGTTCAACCTCCTTTACTTATTATTTCTTTTTATTTGCTACTGTACGACGTGGACCTTTACGTGTACGAGCATTGTTTTTAGAGTTTTGACCACGAACTGGTAAACCACGACGGTGACGAAGACCACGGTAAGAACCGATCTCCATTAGACGTTTGATGTTAAGAGATACTTCACGACGAAGGTCTCCCTCAACTTTAATACGATCGATGATATCACGGATACGTCCTAATTCGTCTTCCGTTAAATCACGAACTCGTGTTTCTTCAGAAATACCTGCTTCAGCAAGAATTTTTTCAGCAGTTGTGCGACCAATGCCGAATACGTAAGTTAAAGAAATAACAACGCGTTTGTCTCGAGGAATATCTACACCTGCGATACGTGCCATTACGAATGCACCTCCTTCTGATTAACCTTGTTTTTGTTTATGTTTAGGGTTTTCACAAATAACCATTACTTTTCCACGTCTACGAATAACTTTACATTTTTCGCAGATTGGTTTAACTGACGGTCTTACTTTCATGTCTCGAACCTCCTTAAAGATTACGGAGTGCTATATTATTTAAAACGGTACGTAATACGACCACGATTTAAATCGTACGGAGATAATTCTACCGTAACTTTGTCTCCTGGTAAAATACGAATGAAGTTCATACGGATTTTACCAGAAACGTGAGCCAATACGACATGCCCATTCTCTAATTCTACTTTGAACATAGCATTTGGCAACGTTTCAAGAACGGTACCTTCGACTTCAATTACATCATCTTTAGCCATTCAATAGTTCTCCCTTCTTCAAATCAGTAACATTTTACACTGCTCTGAAATCCCGGAGAGCCAGCTACTTATAAAGTGGTAAGGATTTCGTATCCTGCTTCTGTAAGAGCAATCGTGTGCTCAAAATGGGCACACCATTTACCATCTACCGTTACCACTGTCCAGTCATCAGATAGTGTTTTTACATATCGTCTTCCTTGATTCACCATCGGCTCAACACAGATGACCATTCCCGGCTTTAATCTAGGGCCTCTATTTGGTGGACCATAGTGCGGGATTTGAGGGTCCTCATGTAAGTCTTGCCCGATTCCGTGACCAACATACTCCCTAACGATCGAGAATCCATTCTCTTCAGCATGGGTTTGAACCGCATGTGAGATATTTGATAATCTCTCGCCTGGTTTTACTTGTTCTAGACCAAGATACAACGATTTTTCTGTGACATCAAGTAGCTTTTGAACAGATTCAGAAATGTTTCCAACTGGATACGTCCATGCAGAATCTCCATGGTACCCATTGTATTTCGCACCAATATCGATACTGATGATATCGCCCTCTTTGAGCTTGCGCTTCCCTGGAATTCCGTGTACAAGCTCTTCATTTACAGAAGCACATATGCTCCCCGGAAATCCGTTGTATCCTTTAAAAGATGGCGTAGCACCATATTTTTGAATCGTCTTTTCCGCTATTTGATCGAGCTCTTTCGTTGTAATTCCTGGAGTAATGTGCTGTTTCAACTCTTGATGAGTCAAAGCAACGATCCTGCCAGCTTCTCGCATGATTTCTATCTCGCGAGGAGTTTTGCAGATTATCATTACGCTAAGCCTCCGATGAGAACATCGATATCAGCAAATACTTTATTGATATCTTGCTCACCATTAATGCTTTGTAAATAACCAAGCTCTTCGTAGAAATCAAGCAAAGGTTTTGTTTGCTTAATATTTACATCTAAACGATTTGCTACAGTTTCTTCATTGTCATCAGAGCGTTGATATAATTCGCCACCACATTTATCGCACACATCAGCTTTTGCTGGTGGATTGAATTCTAAGTGGTAAGTCGCACCGCACTCTTTACAAATGCGACGGCCTGTAAGGCGTTTTAATAACAACCCTGAATCCACATTAATGTTTAAAACATAGTCGATTTTTTTGCCAAGATCTTTCATAATTTCTTCAAGAGCTGATGCTTGTGCAACAGTTCGTGGGAAACCGTCTAGTAAGAAACCTCTTACGCAGTCGTCTTGACTTAAACGTTCACGAACGATTCCGATTGTAACTTCATCTGGAACAAGTGCACCTTTATCAATAAAAGATTTTGCTTGTAGACCCATTTCAGTTTCAGCCTTCATAGCTGCACGGAACATGTCTCCTGTTGAAATGTGAGGGATGTTATACTTGGCAACAATCTGTTCGGCTTGTGTACCTTTACCAGCACCAGGAAGCCCCATTAAAATTAAGTTCATCCTTGTTCCCCCTCAGAGTACATGAGCATGTAGGGAAGACAATTCTTCCCACTTACTCACTGCTTGATAAACCCTTTGTAATGGCGTTTTACCAGTTGGCTTTCTAGCTGCTTCATTGTTTCTAAAGCAACGCCGACAACGATTAACATACTCGTTCCACCGATCTGTGCAGATGGAGGAAGATTTCCCAATTTCGTAAAGATAACTGGTAAGATTGCAATCGCTGCTAGGAAAATTGATCCTACAAAGGTCAAACGATACAAGATTTTTGTTAGATATTGTTCCGTATTCTTACCCGGACGAATACCTGGAACATATCCACCTTGCTTGTTTAGATTCTCTGACATTTGCTCTGGATTAACCTGAACAAATGCATAGAAATATGTGAAGGCTACAATGAGCGCAACATATATGATCATTCCCACTGGGTGAGAATAGTTAAAGTTTGCAATAATCCACTGCGATACATCATGTTTCGGGAAGAACTGTGCAATAGTCGGAGGCGTAATTAAGAATGAAACAGCAAAAATTACTGGAATAACACCAGCACTATTTACCTTAAGCGGTAAATGTGTGTTTTGTGCTCCAGCATAACCACCATTTCCTCCTGTTACACGCTTCGCATATTGAATTGGGATCTTTCTAACAGCCTGTTGAATGAAAATAACACCCACAATAACTGCTAGCACAGCTAGTAAAATCAATGCAACTTTAACGATACTCATGAACAATTGATCTCCGATATTTTGAAACTGTTGCTGATACACTTGAGATATAACACTTGGGATCGCTGCGGCAATACCGCCAAAGATAAGGATGGAAATACCATTACCTACACCTTTAGCTGTAATCTGTTCACCTAACCACATTAAAAATGCAGTACCAGCAGTCAGTACCGTAGCAATGTATAAATAAGTGCTCCAACCTGGATTCAAAATTAATTGTCCACCTACCATACCGTTAAAACCGATTGACATACCAAACCCCTGAATAAACGCAAGAACAATTGTAAAGTAACGCGTGAATTGCGTTAATTTACGACGGCCCATTTCACCTTGCTTCGACCATTCCGAAAATTTAGGAACAACATCCATCTGCAATAATTGCACGATGATGGATGCTGTAATATACGGCATGATTCCCATCGCAAAGATGGAGAAGTTTTTCAAGGCTCCACCGCCAAATGTATTTAGAATACCTAAAGCATTTAATTGATCTTGTGCCTTCAGTACGTCTCCATTTGTAAATGGCACGGGGATAAACGTGCCAATCCTGAATACGATTAACATCGCTAAAGTGAATAATATTTTACGTCTTATCTCAGCAACGCGCATAAAGTTGGAGATTGTACGAAACATTAGATCACCTCAACTGATCCGCCAGCTGCTTCAATTGCTTCTTTAGCACTTGAAGAGAACTTGTGCGCTTTAACAGTTAGTTTTTTCTCTACTGCTCCGCTTGCAAGAACTTTAACACCGTCGTTTAACTTGCTGATAACGCCAGTTTCCAGCAATAATTCAGGTGTTACTTCTGTACCATCTTCAAAACGATTTAACGTTGATAAGTTTACAATAGCAAACTCTTTACGGTTAATGTTTGTGAAGCCGCGTTTTGGTAAACGACGGAATAATGGAGTTTGACCACCTTCGAAGCCAAGACGAACACCGCCGCCAGAACGTGCGTTTTGTCCTTTATGACCTTTACCAGCAGTTTTACCGTTACCAGAACCGATACCACGACCGACACGGTTACGTACTTTACGAGAACCTTCTGCAGGTTTTAATTCATGAAGTTTCATTCCCAGGCACCTCCTTATATTAATGAGTTATCCTTAAGCTTCTTTTACAGTTACAAGGTGAGAAACTTTGTTGATCATACCAAGAATAGCAGGAGTTTCTTCCTTAACTACAGTTGAATTCAACTTTTTAAGACCTAAAGCTTCTACCGTCGCACGTTGATCTTGTGGACGACCAATTACACTACGAGTGAGGGTAATTTCTAACTTTTTCGCCATTTGTTTTCCCTCCTTAACCTAGTAGCTCTTCTACAGATTTACCGCGTAATTTTGCAACATCTTCAGCGCGCTTAAGTTCGCTTAATCCGTTCACAGTAGCGCGAATCATGTTGATTGGTGTGTTAGAACCAAGAGATTTCGAAAGAATATCTTGTACACCAGCTAATTCAAGGACCGCACGAACAGGTCCACCAGCAATAACACCAGTACCCTCAGCAGCAGGTTTTAAGAATACTTCACCAGCGCCAAAATGACCGTTGATTGTGTGTGGAATTGTTGTACCAACTAATGGTACAGCGATTAAGTTTTTCTTAGCGTCTTCGATAGCTTTACGGATTGCGTCTGGTACCTCTTGTGCTTTACCAGTACCGAATCCAACATGACCGTTTTTATCGCCAACTACAACTAGTGCAGCAAAGCGGAAACGACGACCACCCTTAACAACTTTCGCGACACGATTTATCGTAACTACACGTTCTTCAAGTTCTAATTTACTTGGGTCAATGCGATGCATCAATTTTCCCTCCTTTGACCATTAAAATTGTAATCCAGCCTCACGAGCAGCTTCAGCTAGAGCTTTAACACGGCCATGGTATAAGTAACCACCGCGATCAAATACTACTTCTTTAACGCCTTTCTCTACAGCACGCTTAGCAACTGATTCTCCAACTTTCGTAGCAGCTTCAATATTGCTAGTACCGTTAAGAGCAAGGTCTTTATCAAGAGTAGATGCACTTACTAACGTTACACCATTCACATCATCAATAACTTGAGCGTAAATATGTTGGTTAGAACGGAACACGTTTAAACGTGGACGCTCTGCAGTACCAGTAAGTTTAGCACGTACACGTGCATGTCTTTTCTTACGAGTCGCATTTTTATCAGCTTTAGTGATCATTCTTGTCACTCCTTTCTCTCACCTAACGGGTTTACTTAGCAGTTTTACCTTCTTTACGACGAACAACTTCGCCTTCGTAACGAATACCTTTACCTTTGTAAGGCTCAGGAGCACGTACAGCACGGATGTTAGCAGCGAATTCGCCAACACGTTGCTTGTCGATACCTTTAATTACGATCTTAGTTGGTGCAGGTACTTCAACTTCAAGACCTGCTTCCGGAGTCATTTCTACTGGATGAGAATAACCTACGCTTAATACAAGTTTATCACCTTGTTTTTGAGCACGGTAACCAACACCGACTAATTCAAGTCCGCGTGCGAAACCTTCAGTTACACCTTCAACCATGTTTCCGATTAAAGCACGAGTTGTACCGTGTAATGCACGGTGTTCCTTCTGTTCAGATGGACGCTCAACTGTTAATGTATTCTCTTCAATTTTGATAAGCATATCAGCATTGAAAGTACGAGTTAATTCACCTTTAGGGCCTTTTACTGTTACAGTATTGTCTTCTGCAACTGTAATAGTAACACCTGCAGGGATTTCAAGAATCTTTTTACCAATACGAGACATGTGGTCACACCTCCGTTCGTTTTAAATATATATTACCAAACGTATGCTACTACTTCTCCACCAGTTTGTAATTGACGAGCGTCTTTGTCTGTCATTACTCCCTTAGATGTAGAAACAAGAGCGATACCTAATCCGTTAAGTACACGTGGTACTTCGTCAGCTTTAGCGTAAACGCGTAAGCCAGGTTTACTGATACGTTTTAATCCAGTGATTACACGTTCATTGTTTGCACCATATTTCAGGAAAATACGAAGGATACCTTGTTTGTTATCCTCGATGTATTCTACATCACGAATGAAACCTTCACGTTTTAAAAGTTCAGCGATCTCTTTTTTGATTTTAGAAGCAGGAACCTCTAATTTCTCATGACGTACCATGTTCGCATTACGGATGCGAGTAAGCATGTCTGCAATTGGATCTGTCATCACCATGTGTTTTACCTCCTTCCCATTTGTGGGTTTTACCAACTAGCTTTTTTAACACCAGGAATTTGACCTTTATATGCAAGTTCACGGAAACAAATACGGCAAAGTTTAAATTTGCGGTATACAGAATGCGGACGACCGCAGCGTTCGCAACGTGTATACTCTTGTACTTTAAACTTAGGAGTACGCTTTTGTTTCGCTATCATAGATTTTTTAGCCACGTTTTCGCCTCCTCTACTTAGCGTTGGCTTCCATTATTTTTGGAATGGCATACCGAATTGTGTTAAAAGTTCACGAGCTTCTTCATCAGTTTTCGCTGTAGTAACGATTACGATGTCCATACCGCGGACTTTGCTTACTTTATCATAATCAATCTCAGGGAAAATAAGTTGCTCTTTAACACCTAATGTATAGTTTCCACGACCATCGAATGATTTCTTAGAAACACCACGGAAATCACGTACACGTGGTAAAGAAACTGATACTAATTTGTCGAAGAACTCATACATTTGCTCGCCGCGTAAAGTTACTTTCGCACCGATTGGCATACCTTCACGAAGACGGAAACCAGCGATTGATTTTTTAGCACGAGTTACAACAGGTTTTTGACCTGTGATTTGTGTTAATTCTTCTACTGCGTTGTCTAACGCTTTTGAGTTAGATACCGCGTCACCAACACCAGTGTTGATTACGATCTTTTCGATTTTTGGTACCTGCATTACAGATTTATAGTTAAACTTGCTCACTAGAGCAGGAGTAATTTCCTTTTGGAACTTCTCTTTAAGGCGATTCAATGAAGTGACCTCCTTTCTTAAGAAAATTATTTATCTAATAATTCACCAGATTTTTTTGCAATACGAACTTTTTTACCATCTTCTACTTTGAAGCCTACGCGAGTAGGTTCACCTGTTTTCGGATCTAAAATCATAACGTTAGAAACGTGAATAGGTGCTTCTTTAGTAATAATTCCACCTTGTGGATTTAATTGAGATGGCTTAGAGTGCTTCTTAACGATATTGACACCCTCAACGATAACACGGTTTTGCTTTGGAAAAGCCACAAGGATAACGCCTTGTTTTCCTTTGTCTTTACCAGTGATTACCTGTACTTTATCACCTTTTTTTACATGCATCTTAATTCTGCACCTCCTTAGCAAGGCAATACCTTAAATTATAGAACTTCTGGAGCTAAAGAAACGATCTTCATGAAGTTGCTATCACGTAATTCACGAGCTACTGGTCCGAAGATACGAGTACCACGTGGGCTCTTATCGTCTTTAATGATAACCGCTGCGTTTTCATCAAATTTGATGTAAGAACCGTCCGGACGACGAGCTCCGCTCTTCGTACGTACTACTACTGCTTTAACAACGTCACCTTTTTTAACAACGCCACCTGGTGTTGCTTGTTTTACCGTAGCAACGATAATGTCACCAATGTTAGCATATTTACGACCAGAGCCGCCTAATACTTTAATTGTTAAAAGTTCACGTGCACCAGAGTTGTCAGCAACTTTCAAACGAGATTCTTGTTGGATCATGTTATGAAACCTCCCTTCGGACTAAAAATTCCGATTCGTCTATTTAGATAATAACCGCTTCTTCAACGATTTCAACTAAACGGAAACGCTTAGTAGCAGAAAGCGGGCGAGTTTCCATGATTTTAACGATATCGCCAAGTTTCGCTTGGTTTTGCTCATCATGGGCTTTGTACTTCTTAGAATACTTAACACGTTTTCCGTACAAGGAATGAGTTTTGTAAGTTTCAACTAAAACTGTAATCGTTTTGTCCATTTTGTCAGACACTACACGACCAGTATAAACTTTGCGTTGGTTACGTTCGCTCACTATGCAAACCTCCCCTCAATTTATCGATTAATTCCGATCTCTCTTTCACGAACTACAGTTTTCATACGAGCAATTGCTTTACGCACTTCACGAATGCGAGTTGGATTCTCTAATTGTCCTGTAGCAAGTTGGAAGCGAAGATTAAACAACTCTTCCTTTAAAGCTTTAACTTTTGTTTCGATTTCGGCAGTGGTTAATTCACGAATATCATTAGTTTTCATTAGATTCACCACCATTTTCTTCACGTTTTACGAATTTACATTTCACAGGTAACTTGTGAGCTGCAAGACGTAATGCTTCGCGTGCTACCTCTTCAGATACACCCGCGATTTCGAACATAATTTTCCCAGGTTTTACTACTGCTACCCAGCCTTCTGGTGCCCCTTTACCGGAACCCATACGTACTTCTAGAGGTTTTGCAGTGTAAGGTTTAGAAGGGAAAATTTTAATCCATACTTTACCGCCACGTTTCATGTAACGAGTCATTGCACGACGAGCAGCTTCGATTTGACGGTTTGTAATCCATGAAGCAGCTTGTGCTTGTAAACCGAATTCACCGAAAGCAATTTCAGTTCCACCTTTAGCACGACCACGCATTTTACCACGATGCTCTCTACGATATTTTACGCGTTTTGGCATTAACATATTATTTTCCTCCTTCCTCAGAAGCTTTCTTTTTTGTAGGAAGGACTTCTCCACGGTAGATCCATACTTTTACGCCTAATTTACCGTATGTTGTATCAGCTTCAACTGCTGCATAGTCAATATCAGCGCGAAGTGTATGAAGTGGAACAGTTCCTTCACTGTAAGATTCTGCACGAGCGATATCAGCTCCGCCAAGACGACCAGAAACCTGTGTTTTAATACCTTTAGCACCTGCACGCATAGCACGTTGAATAACTTGCTTTTGTGCACGACGGAATGATACACGGTTTTCTAATTGACGAGCGATGTTTTCGCCTACTAATTTAGCGTTAAGATCAGCTCTCTTAACTTCTAAAATGTTGATGTGTACACGCTTGCCTGTTAATTGGTTAAGAGCTTTACGAAGTGCTTCAACTTCAGTACCACCTTTACCAATTACCATACCAGGTTTTGCAGTGTGAATTGTAACATTTACACGATTTGCTGCACGTTCGATTTCTACTTTAGCAACAGCAGAATCTTTTAAGCGTACATTAATGTACTCACGGATTTTGATGTCTTCATGTAATAATGTAGCGTAATCTTTCTCAGCGAACCAACGAGATTCCCAGTCACGGATAACGCCGACACGAAGACCAATTGGATTAACCTTTTGACCCATCGATTATCCCTCCTTCTTTTCTGATACCACAACTGTGATGTGGCTTGTGCGTTTGTTAATTTGGCTTGCACGACCCATTGCACGTGGACGGAAACGTTTTAACGTTGGACCTTCGTCAACGAAAACTTTTTCTACAACTAGGTTGTTAATGTCCATCTCATAATTGTGCTCTGCATTTGCGATTGCAGATTTTAAAACTTTTTCTACAACTGGAGAAGCAGTTTTTGGTGTGTGGTTAAGGATAGCAATCGCTTCACCCACTTGCTTACCTCGGATTAAGTCTACTACTAAACGAACTTTACGAGGAGCAATACGAACTGTTCTCGCTACTGCTTTAGCTTGCATTGAAGTGCCTCCTCTCATTATCTTCTAGTTTTCTTATCGTCAGCAAGGTGACCTTTGTACGTACGAGTTGGTGCGAATTCACCTAACTTATGGCCAACCATATCCTCAGTGATGTACACAGGTACGTGTTTACGACCATCATATACAGCGATTGTGTGTCCGATGAACTGAGGGAAGATTGTTGAACGGCGAGACCAAGTTTTAACAACTTGTTTTTGCTCAGATGCAACTAATTTTTCCATTTTGCTCATTAAGTGATCATCGACAAATGGTCCTTTTTTTAAGCTACGAGCCATTTTGGTGCCTCCCTTCGTGATTGGCGTACGGTTCTAGAAATGAACCGTACTACAATCCCATTATTTTTTACGACGACGAACGATAAATTTGTCAGACGCTTTGTTTTTCTTACGAGTCTTGAATCCAAGAGTTGGTTTACCCCATGGAGACATTGGAGACTTACGTCCGATTGGAGAACGTCCTTCACCACCACCGTGTGGGTGATCAACAGGGTTCATTACAGAACCACGAACTGTTGGGCGTTTACCTAACCAGCGAGAGCGACCTGCTTTACCGATTTTGATAAGTTCGTGTTGTTCGTTACCTACTTGACCGATTGAAGCGCGACAAGCAGATAATACAAGACGTACTTCACCAGAAGTTAAACGTACAAGTACGTATTTACCTTCTTTACCAAGTACTTGAGCAGATGTACCAGCAGAACGAACTAATTGTCCGCCACGACCAGGCTTAAGCTCGATGTTATGAACAACAGTACCTACTGGAATGTTGATTAATGGTAATGCGTTACCGATTTTAATGTCAGCTTCTGGGCCAGACATAACTTCCATACCTACTTCTAAAGATTTAGGAGCAAGAATGTAACGTTTTTCACCGTCAACGTAGTTAATTAATGCGATATTCGCAGAGCGGTTTGGATCGTATTCGATCGTAGCAACGCGTCCTGGAATTCCATCTTTGTTACGCTTAAAGTCGATGATACGGTATTGACGCTTATGTCCGCCACCTTGATGACGTACAGTGATTTTACCTTGGTTATTACGACCAGCCTTCTTGCTTAAAGGAGCAAGTAATGACTTTTCGGGTCTATCAGTCGTGATTTCAGCGAAATCATTCGTAGTCATATTACGACGACCGTTAGTAGTTGGATTATACTTTTTGATTCCCATCTCAATTTCCCTCCTTCTTTAGTAAGAATTAAACGCCTTGGAAGATTTCGATTTCTTTGCTGTCAGCAGTTAGCTTAACGATTGCTTTACGACGACGGCTAGTAAAACCAGCGTGACGACCAACGCGTTTTGCTTTCGGCTTGTAGTTCATGATGTTCACTTTTTCTACTTTAACACCAAAGATCGCTTCAAGAGCATCTTTAACTTCTGTTTTATTAGATTTAACGTCCACATCGAACGTGTATTTTTTTTCAGCCATCATTTCCATAGAACGTTCAGTGATAACTGGGCGCTTAATGATATCACGAGGATCTCTCATTATGCAAGCACCTCCTCTACTTTTTCCACTGCCGCTTTTGTCATGATTAGCTTATCATGATGAAGCACGTCTAAAACGTTTACGCCATCAGCAGTGATTACTGTTACTCCAGGGATATTGCGAGCAGATAACTCTACAGATTCGTTTGCATCAGCAGTTACGATAAGAGCTTTCTTCTCAACAGTTAATCCTTTAAGTACTGCTAGCATGTCTTTTGTTTTTGGTGCATTTAACACTAGGTCTTCAAGAACTACAATGTTGTTCTCAACTACTTTAGTAGCTAATGCAGATTTGATTGCTAAACGACGAACTTTCTTAGGAAGTTTGTACGCATAGCTTCTTGGTGTAGGTCCGAATACCGTACCACCACCACGCCATTGAGGAGAGCGGATAGACCCTTGACGAGCACGTCCAGTTCCTTTTTGACGCCATGGTTTACGACCACCACCGCGAACTTCAGAGCGAGTTTTTACTTTGTGTGTACCTTGACGTAAAGATGCACGTTGCATCATTACAGCTTCGAAAAGTACAGCTTCATTTGGTTCGATACCGAAAATAGCTTCAGCTAATTCGATTTCACCAACCTGTGAACCAGTTTGGTTATATACAGTAACTTTTGGCATTGGAATTCCTCCTTCCTATTGTGAATTATTTGCTAACCTTCACAGCGCCTTGAACAACTACAAGAGATTTCTTAGCACCTGGAACGTTACCTTTTACTAGTAATAAGTTGCGCTCAGTGTCAACTTGAACGATTTCTAAGTTTTGGATAGTAACTTGGTCTCCACCCATACGTCCAGCAAGTTTTTTGCCTTTGAATACACGGTTCGGAGCAACTGGGCCCATTGAACCTGGACGACGGTGATAGCGAGAACCATGAGACATAGGTCCGCGAGATTGTCCGTGGCGTTTGATAACACCTTGGAAACCTTTACCTTTAGAAATTCCTGTTACATCAACGATTTCACCTGTAGCGAATACGTCAACTTTTACCTCTTGACCAACCTCTAATCCGTCCACGTCTGCATCGCGGATTTCGCGAATGAAGCGCTTAGGAGTTGTAGATGCTTTAGCAGTGTGGCCTTGTTCAGGTTTGTTAGTTAACTTTTCACGTTTATCTTCAAATCCTAACTGGATTGCATTGTAGCCATCAGTTTCAGTTGTTTTCTTTTGAAGAACAACGTTTGGATTAGCAGCGATAACTGTTACTGGGATTAACTCACCGTTCTCAGCAAATACTTGAGTCATACCGATCTTTCTTCCTAAGATTCCTTTGGTCATGAGTTACACCTCCTACATTTTTAAGTTATATAAATTATAGTTTGATTTCGATATCTACACCAGATGGTAAGTCTAAACGCATTAATGAATCTACTGTTTGTGGAGTAGGACTCACGATGTCGATTAGACGTTTGTGCGTGCGCATTTCGAATTGCTCACGAGAATCTTTGTACTTATGAACAGCACGAAGAATTGTGTAAACAGTTTTTTCAGTTGGTAATGGGATCGGACCAGAAACTGTTGCCCCAGAACGCTTAGCTGTTTCTACAATTTTCTCAGCTGACTGATCAAGAATACGGTGATCGTAAGCTTTTAAACGGATACGAATTTTTTCTTTTGCCATTATTTTCCCTCCTTCGTTCGCCTATTTCTAAAATAGACCTTCTCCATGGAAATTTCCCCACACCATGCCATGGCAAAGCGGCCGGGTGTGTCAGCAACCTTCCACTTCATCGCAGTCAAAGACCAACATTGTCTATTATACAATGTTATTCGTCTAGATGCAAGCATCTTTTTGTATGCATCTGCTTTTCTCTACTTTTGCTATTATACATGGCACTTTAAAGAATTTCAAGTTTTCATCTAACAGAATTCATTTTACAGTTTCTGGATTATCTTTTGTCGTTTTTATAATACTATAGAAGAAACTCGTCAAAACAAAAAACACCCTCTTCTTCCTTATATAAACGCAAACAAAAAACCTAAGGGAAAATCCCTTAGGTTTTTTTATATCAGTTAAGATTACTCAACGATAGTAGCAACTACACCGTAACCTACTGTACGTCCACCTTCACGAATAGAGAATTTAGTTCCCTCTTCGATAGCGATTGGAGCGATAAGTTCGATAGTCATTTCGATGTTGTCACCAGGCATTACCATTTCAGTACCTTCTGGTAATTGGATGATACCAGTTACGTCAGTTGTACGGAAGTAGAACTGAGGACGGTAGTTAGCGAAGAATGGAGTGTGACGTCCACCTTCTTCTTTAGATAATACGAAAACTTCAGCTTTGAATTTAGCGTGAGCTTTTACAGAACCGCTTTTTGCAAGTACTTGTCCACGTTGGATGTCTTCACGAGCAACCCCACGAAGTAAAGCACCGATGTTGTCTCCAGCTTGAGCTTGGTCAAGAAGTTTACGGAACATCTCTACACCAGTTACAGTTGTAGAAGCATTTTCTTCAGCAAGACCGATGATTTCTACTACGTCACCAACTTTAACGATACCGCGCTCAACACGACCAGTAGCAACTGTACCACGACCTGTGATAGAGAATACGTCCTCTACAGGCATTAAGAATGGTTTGTCAGTTTCACGTTCTGGAGTTGGGATGTAAGCATCAACTTCAGCCATTAATTCAATGATTTTTGCTTCCCAATCAGCTTCTCCTTGAAGAGCTTTAAGAGCAGAACCTTTGATTACAGGAATGTCGTCGCCTGGGAATCCGTATTCAGATAATAGGTCGCGAACTTCCATTTCTACTAATTCTAATAATTCTTCGTCATCTACCATGTCGCATTTGTTTAAGAATACAACGATGTAAGGAACACCTACTTGACGAGAAAGAAGGATGTGCTCACGTGTTTGAGGCATTGGGCCATCAGCAGCAGATACTACTAAGATACCGCCGTCCATTTGAGCAGCACCAGTGATCATGTTTTTAACATAGTCAGCGTGACCTGGGCAGTCAACGTGTGCATAGTGACGAGTTTCAGTTTCGTACTCAACGTGTGCAGTTGAGATTGTGATACCGCGCTCTCTTTCTTCTGGAGCAGCATCGATTTGATCGTATCCGCGTGCTTCAGCACCACCAGCTTTTGCAAGAACTGTAGTGATCGCAGCAGTTAATGTAGTTTTACCATGGTCAACGTGGCCGATTGTACCGATGTTAACATGGGGTTTAGAACGTTCGAATTTAGCTTTAGCCATTCTAAATTCCTCCTTAGTTTATATAGGTTATTTTATATTTAGACTAGAAAGTGAAACTTACGTCCCACTTTCTAAGCTTACATAAGTAGTTATACTTGAACAATCGATAAAAATCAATTATTCACCTTTATTTTTTTTGATAATTTCTTCAGAAACAGACTTTGGTACTTCTTCATAGTGGTCAAACACCATAGAGAATGTTCCGCGTCCTTGAGTGTTAGAACGTAATGACGTTGCATAACCGAACATTTCAGAAAGTGGAACCATAGCGCGAACAACTTGTGCGTTACCGCGAGCTTCCATACCTTCTACACGTCCACGACGAGATGTTACGTCACCCATAATGTCACCCATGTACTCTTCAGGAATTACAACTTCAACTTTCATCATTGGCTCAAGAATTACTGGGCTACATTTAGAAACCGCAGCTTTAAGTGCCATAGATGCAGCGATTTTGAACGCCATCTCAGATGAATCGACATCATGGTAAGATCCGTCAACTAATGCAGCTTTAATGTCAACTAGTGGATAACCAGCTAGTACACCATTTTTAAGTGCATCTTCAAGACCTGCTCCAACAGCTGGGATGTATTCACGAGGAACTACACCACCGACGATCTTGTTTTCGAATTCGAATCCTTTACCTTCTTCGTTAGGTTCAAACTCAATCCAAACGTGACCGAATTGTCCACGACCACCAGATTGACGAGCGAACTTACCTTCAACTTTCGCAGCAGCGCGGAAAGTCTCACGGTATGCTACCTGAGGAGCACCAACGTTTGCTTCCACTTTGAATTCACGGCGCATACGGTCAACGATGATATCAAGGTGAAGTTCACCCATACCAGCGATGATAGTTTGGCCAGTTTCTTGGTCAGTGTGAGCACGGAATGTTGGATCTTCTTCAGAAAGCTTAGATAATGCTGTACCCATTTTATCTTGGTCAGCTTTAGATTTTGGTTCGATAGCTACAGAGATAACTGGCTCTGGGAATTCCATAGACTCAAGGATAACAAGGCTCTTCTCGTCACAAAGAGTATCACCAGTAGTAGTATCTTTTAAACCTACAGCAGCAGCGATATCACCAGCGTAAACTGTTGAAATCTCTTCACGGCTGTTAGCGTGCATTTGTAGGATACGACCTACACGCTCACGCTTACCTTTAGTTGAGTTTTTCACGTATGATCCAGAGTTTAACACACCAGAGTACACACGGAAGAACGTTAACTTACCAACATAAGGGTCAGTCATGATTTTGAATGCTAAAGCTGCGAATGGTTCTTCATCGCTAGACTTACGTTCTACTTCTTCATCTGTATCCGGTAGAGTACCTTTAATAGCAGGTACATCTAATGGAGATGGAAGGTAGTCGATAACTGCGTCTAACAGAATTTGAACACCTTTGTTTTTGAATGCAGAACCACAGATTACTGGGAAGAATTCTACAGAAGTTGTAGCCTTACGGATACCAGCTTTAAGCTCTTCTACAGTGATTTCTTCACCTTCTAGGTACTTCATCATCATTTCTTCATCAAGCTCAGCTACCGCTTCAATAAGTTTTCCACGGTATTCTTCAGCTAATTCTTTGTGCTCTTCAGGAATTTCAACACGTTGAATGTCTGTTCCTAAATCGTTACCGTACATGTAAGCACACTCTTCAACAAGGTCAATGATACCATTGAACTCATCTTCAGCACCGATTGGTAACTGAATTGGATGTGCGTTTGCTTGTAAACGATCGTGGATTGTTCCTACAGAGTATAAGAAATCTGCACCGATCTTATCCATTTTGTTAACGAATACGATACGAGGTACGCCGTAAGTAGTAGCCTGACGCCAAACAGTTTCTGTTTGTGGTTCTACACCAGATTGCGCATCAAGTACTGCTACAGCGCCATCAAGTACGCGTAAAGAACGTTCTACTTCTACTGTGAAATCTACGTGTCCTGGAGTATCAATGATGTTTACACGATGACCTTTCCATTGTGCTGTAGTTGCAGCAGAAGTAATTGTGATACCACGCTCTTGCTCTTGCTCCATCCAGTCCATCTGAGATGCACCTTCGTGAGTTTCACCGATTTTATGAATACGTCCTGTGTAGTACAGAATACGCTCAGTTGCTGTTGTTTTACCAGCATCGATGTGAGCCATGATACCAATATTACGAGTGTTTTCTAAAGAGAACTCTCTTGCCATTTGGTGTCTTGCTCCTTCCATATATGGATTGGATTTTTTTATTTTAAGTAGCAAAAAAGCCACTTTATATTGTTACACATGTCAGTATGTCCAGTACTCTCATTATGTAAAACGAGCGCCCGATGAAAGGGAGAGGCATTCTCCCTCTCCACACTTCCATAAGCGACAAATAAAGCGGTTTATGCTTACATTTATTTTACGTTGAATCCTACCAACGGTAATGAGCAAATGCTTTGTTAGCTTCTGCCATTTTATGAGTGTCTTCACGTTTCTTAACAGATGCACCAGCGTTGTTAGCTGCATCTAAGATTTCGTTAGCAAGACGCTCTTCCATAGTTTTTTCACCACGAAGACGAGCGTAGTTTACTAACCAACGAAGACCTAAAGTTGTACGGCGTTCTGGACGAACCTCAACTGGAACTTGGTAGTTAGCACCACCAACACGACGAGCGCGTACTTCAAGAACAGGCATGATGTTCTTAAGAGCTTGCTCGAATACTTCCATTGGCTCTTTACCAGTACGTTCGTTTACGATATCGAACGCATTATAAAGAATTGTTTGAGATTTACCTTTTTTACCGTCAACCATCATTTTGTTGATAAGGCGTGTTACTAGCTTCGAATTGTACATTGGATCTGGTAACACGTCACGTTTCGCAACAGGTCCTTTACGAGGCATATTGAGTTCCTCCTTTCATTTTAAAGTTATTATTTTTTAGCAGGTTTTGGTCTCTTAGTACCATATTTAGAACGTCCTTGCATACGTTTGTCAACACCAGCTGTGTCAAGCGCACCACGAACGATGTGGTAACGTACCCCCGGTAAATCCTTTACACGACCACCGCGAATTAATACTACGCTATGCTCTTGTAGGTTATGACCGATACCTGGGATGTAAGCTGTAACCTCGATACCGTTTGTTAAACGTACACGAGCGTATTTACGTAACGCTGAGTTAGGTTTCTTTGGAGTCATTGTACCAACACGAGTACATACACCACGTTTTTGAGGTGCAGAGATATCAGTTGATTTTTTCTTTAAAGAGTTAAAACCTTTGTTTAACGCAGGTGATTTAGATTTCCATACTTTATCAGTACGACCATTTCTCACTAATTGGTTAATAGTAGGCATTTGATTATCCTCCCTTCGCATGTTTGTATGACCACATATCCAGGTGGTTCATTATTAGTTGAAAACAAAGTTTTTGCAAGGAAGAGCAAATGCTCTCTCCTCACAAAAACAGTTTTAACTTATTATTCCTATTGCTGAAGCTCCCACTTGAATCCCCGAAGCTTTACCAAGCTTACGAACTGATTCAACTTTTGTTATGGGCACGTTATATTGCATTGCAATACGAATGATAGCATGGGTTAACCGCATGTCAGCATCCTCTGCGATGACAACTTCTTTAACTGTACCATTTTTGATTGCCTCCAATGTACGTTTATGACCAACGACTACATTTTCAGCAGTTGATACTTTTTGATAAGACATATAAATATCCTCCAAAGCATCGTTCAGGAGCAACCTTGATTATAGTAACATTTTGACTCATACAATGTCAACTAAGATTAATTGTTTTTATACAAAATTTATGCCGGAAAATTTTACTGTTCCACATAAACCTCATCGTTTTCTACATTCATGTCATCTTGTGTTGTTTTTACAAGATCCACTTTGCGATAACGATTCATACCTGTTCCAGCAGGAACAAGTTTACCGATAATAACATTTTCTTTTAATCCTAGAAGTTCATCGCGTTTACCCTTAATTGCTGCATCAGTTAAGACACGAGTTGTTTCTTGGAACGATGCTGCAGATAAGAATGAATCTGTTTCAAGTGAAGCTTTTGTAATACCAAGTAGAACAGGTCTAGCTGTTGCTGGTTGCTTACCTTGCAGTAAGACCTTAGCATTCGCATCAGTGAACTGATGGATATCTAGTAATGTTCCTGGTAATACATCTGTTTCACCTGCATCACTTACACGAACTTTACGTAACATTTGACGTACCATTACTTCTACGTGTTTGTCACCAATTTCTACCCCTTGCATACGGTATACTTTTTGAACTTCACGTAATAAGTATTCTTGAACCGCCGTAATGTCCGTTACTTTTAGTAATTCTTTCGGATCAATAGAACCTTCTGTTAACTCTTTACCGTGGCTAATTGGCTGTCCTGGAGTTACTTTCAGACGAGCACCGTAAGGAATAGCATACGTACGAGCTTCAACTTCACCCTGTACAACTACTTCTTGGCGATCTTTAACGTCGTTGATCGCTGCGATAACACCGTCGATTTCACTGATAACTGCCTGACCTTTCGGATTACGAGCTTCGAAGATCTCTTGGATACGAGGTAAACCTTGAGTAATATCATCTCCGGCAACCCCACCTGTATGGAATGTACGCATCGTTAACTGTGTACCTGGCTCACCGATAGATTGAGCTGCGATAATACCTACCGCTTCTCCTACTTCTACGTCTGTTCCAGTTGCTAAGTTACGACCGTAACACTTCTTACATACACCGTGGCGAGTGTTACACGTAAACGCTGAACGAATGTTTACAGTTTCAACACCCGAATTTTCAACGATATGAGCGATATCTTCAGTAATTAATTGATTTTCAGCAACTAATACTTCACCTGTTTCAGGATGTTTTACAGTTTTTCTTGCAAAACGTCCAACAAGACGATCATATAATGACTCGATAACTTCATTACCCTCTTTAATCGCACCAATTAATAAACCGCGATCTGTTCCACAATCATCTTCACGAACGATTACATCTTGTGCAACGTCAACAAGACGACGTGTTAAGTAACCAGAATCGGCAGTTTTAAGTGCTGTATCGGCAAGACCTTTACGCGCACCATGCGTAGAGATGAAGTACTCAAGTACTGTTAAACCTTCACGGAAACTCGATTTGATTGGAAGTTCGATGATACGACCAGATGGATTGGCCATAAGACCACGCATACCAGCAAGCTGAGTAAAGTTAGATGCGTTACCACGGGCACCTGAGTCACTCATCATGAAGATTGGGTTGCGTTTATTCAAGGATTTCATCAGTTTTCCTTGGATAACATCTTTTGCATTACTCCAAATAGAGATAACGCGATCGTAACGTTCTTCTTCCGTGATTAAACCGCGACGGAATTGTTTAATTACATTATCTACTTTTGCTTGTGCTTCGTGGAGAATTTCATCTTTTTCGCCTAATACAAGAATGTCAGATACCCCAACTGTAATACCAGCTTTTGTAGAGTACTTGAATCCTAAGTTTTTCATACGGTCAAGCATGCGAGACGTTTCTGTAATTTGGAAACGTTTGAACACTTCCGCAATGATGTTACCAAGGATCTTCTTGCTAAATGGCGCCACTTCTTCGCGACTAGCAATAATTTCTTTAATGTTCGCACCTTTTTCAACGAAATATTTCGCTGGTGTTTCTTTTTCAAGGTTTGAATTTGTTGGTTCATTAATATAAGGGAACGACTCTGGTAAGATTTCGTTAAATATTAATTTACCAACTGTTGTTAATAGAAGCATACTCTTTTGCTCTTCAGTAAATGTTGCGTTGTTTACTGCACTTGCAGCTACTGCAACACGTGTATGAAGATGAACATATCCATTTTGATATGCAAGCAATGCTTCATTTGCATCTTTGAAGACCATACCTTCACCGATTGCACCTTCACGCTCAAGTGTTAAGTAATAGTTACCTAATACCATATCCTGAGATGGAGTAACAACTGGTTTACCGTCTTTCGGGTTCAAGATGTTTTGTGCCGCTAACATAAGAAGACGAGCTTCAGCTTGAGCTTCTGATGATAAAGGTACGTGAACGGCCATTTGGTCACCGTCAAAGTCCGCGTTGTATGCAGTACATACAAGTGGGTGAAGACGGATTGCGCGACCTTCTACTAATGTAGGTTCAAACGCCTGGATACCAAGACGGTGAAGTGTTGGTGCGCGGTTTAGAAGTACTGGATGTTCTTTAATCACAGACTCTAAAACGTCCCAAACTTCAGGTTGTACACGCTCGATTTTACGTTTCGCACTCTTAATGTTATGTGCTAATCCTTTTTCAACTAACTCTTTCATTACGAAAGGTTTGAACAGTTCAAGCGCCATTTCTTTTGGTAATCCACATTGATACATCTTTAAGTTCGGTCCTACAACGATTACAGAACGACCAGAGTAGTCAACACGTTTACCTAATAAGTTTTGACGGAAACGTCCTTGTTTACCTTTAAGCATGTGAGATAGTGATTTTAATGGACGGTTACCTGGCCCAGTAACTGGACGGCCACGACGACCATTATCGATTAATGCGTCTACAGCTTCTTGTAACATACGTTTTTCGTTTTGAACGATGATGCTTGGTGCACCTAAGTCCAATAGACGTTTTAAACGGTTGTTACGGTTAATTACACGACGGTATAAGTCGTTTAAGTCAGAAGTAGCAAAACGTCCACCGTCTAACTGTACCATTGGGCGTAGTTCTGGTGGGATTACTGGTAGAACATCTAAGATCATCCAAGACGGTTCATTTCCAGAGTTACGGAATGCTTCTAATACTTCTAGACGTTTAATAGCACGAGTACGGCGTTGTCCTTGTGCTGTTTTTAATTCTTCTTTTAAGAAGTCTACTTCTTTATCTAAATCGATGTCTTGTAGTAGCTTTTTAATTGCTTCTGCACCCATAGCAGCTTGGAATGTGCTACCATATCGATCACGATATGCACGGTATTCTTTTTCAGAAAGTAATTGCTTCTTATCAAGTGGTGTATCTCCACTTTCTGTTACAACATAAGAAGCGAAATAAATTACTTCTTCAAGCGCGCGAGGGGACATGTCTAAGACAAGTCCCATGCGGCTCGGGATACCTTTGAAATACCAAATATGAGATACAGGAGCAGCTAATTCGATATGACCCATACGTTCACGACGTACTTTTGCACGCGTTACTTCAACGCCACATCGATCACAAACTACACCTTTATAACGTACACGTTTGTATTTTCCGCAATGACATTCCCAGTCCTTTTGTGGTCCGAAAATACGCTCACAGAACAAGCCATCTTTTTCAGGCTTTAACGTACGATAGTTAATAGTTTCTGGTTTCTTAACTTCACCGTATGACCAAGAACGAATCTTGTCAGGTGAAGCAAGTCCAATCTTCATATATTCAAAGTTATTTACATCTATCAAGGGGCCTACCTCCCTTTTAGTCTACAGGTTATCCCAATTATTCCTTAGTTGTCTCAACTTCGACATTCAATTTATCTGCTGATTGATGATCATCGTCATCTTCTGTATCACGCATTTCAATTTCTGTATCGTCGCTAGACATCATTTTAACGTCCATACCTAAACTTTGCAGCTCTTTAATCAATACTTTGAATGATTCAGGAACGCCTGGTTCTGGAACATTTTCGCCTTTAACAATTGCTTCATAAGTCTTAACACGTCCAACAACATCATCAGACTTCACTGTTAAGATTTCTTGAAGAGTATAAGCAGCACCGTAAGCTTCAAGTGCCCAAACCTCCATCTCACCGAAACGCTGTCCACCGAACTGAGCTTTACCTCCAAGAGGTTGCTGCGTTACAAGTGAGTATGGTCCAGTAGAACGAGCATGAAGTTTATCGTCAACCATGTGCGCAAGTTTGATCATATACATGACACCAACAGATACGCGGTTATCGAATGGTTCACCAGTACGTCCGTCATACAGGATTGTTTTCGCGTCATTTGCCATACCAGCTTCTTCAATTGTGCCCCAAACATCTTCCTCACGAGCACCATCGAATACTGGTGTTGCAATGTGAATGCCAAGGTATCTTGCTGCCATACCAAGATGAAGCTCTAATACCTGACCGATATTCATACGAGATGGTACCCCTAATGGGTTTAACATGATATCGATTGGCGTACCGTCTGGTAGGTAAGGCATATCTTCTTCTGGTAAAATACGAGAAATAACACCTTTGTTACCGTGACGTCCGGCCATCTTGTCACCTTCAGAAATTTTACGTTTTTGAACGATATATGCACGTACAAGTTGATTCACGCCTGGTGGCAATTCATCGCCATCTTCACGGTTGAATACTTTTACGTCTAAGATAATACCGCCACCACCGTGTGGTACACGTAGTGATGTATCACGTACTTCACGCGCTTTTTCTCCAAAGATAGCATGTAATAGACGTTCTTCAGCTGTTAATTCTGTTACACCTTTAGGTGTTACTTTACCAACAAGTAAATCTCCATCTTTTACTTCAGCACCAACGCGAATGATACCGCGCTCGTCAAGGTTACGTAATGCGTCTTCCCCAACGTTTGGAATGTCACGTGTAATTTCTTCTGGTCCAAGCTTCGTATCACGAGCTTCTGATTCATATTCTTCAATATGAATAGAAGTGTACACATCATCTTTTACAAGGCGCTCACTCATGATGATCGCATCCTCGTAGTTATAACCGTCCCAAGTCATGAAGCCAACAAGCACGTTACGTCCAAGTGCTAGTTCACCTAATTCCATAGAAGGACCATCCGCAAGGATTTCACCTTTTACAACTTCATTTCCAACACTTACGATTGGACGTTGGTTGTAACAAGTTCCTTGGTTAGAACGAATGAATTTTTGCATTTTGTAGCGATCTAAGTCGCCTTTTACTGTTTGACCGTCAACTTCTACATAGCGACGTACCCAAACTTCACGTGCTTCTACGCGCTCAACAACACCAGGATGTTTACAGATTACTGCAGCACCTGAGTCTTTTGCTGATACGTACTCCATACCTGTACCTACAATCGGAGATTCCGGATTCATTAACGGAACCGCCTGACGTTGCATGTTCGCTCCCATAAGTGCGCGGTTAGAGTCATCGTTTTCTAAGAACGGAATACAAGCTGTCGCTGCCGACACTACTTGTTTTGGAGATACATCCATGTAGTCGATGCGTTCTCTATTTGTGACAATGTTTTCACCACGGAAACGAGCTACGATATCTTCACTTAGGAATTCACCTTCGTCAGATAATTTCATATTCGCTTGGGCTACAACATAGTTATCTTCTTCATCTGCTGTTAAGTAATCAACATGCCCTGTTACAAGACCAGTTTCTGGGTCAACACGACGGTATGGTGTTTCAATGAAACCAAACTCATTTACTTTCGCGAACGAAGATAATGAGTTAATCAAACCGATGTTTGGTCCCTCTGGTGTTTCAATCGGACACATACGACCGTAGTGAGAGTAATGAACGTCACGCACTTCAAAGCCTGCGCGCTCACGCGTTAAACCACCAGGTCCTAATGCAGATAGTCTTCGTTTGTGAGTTAACTCTGCTAATGGGTTTGTTTGGTCCATAAACTGAGATAACTGAGAACTTCCGAAGAACTCTTTAATAGATGCAATAACAGGACGAATATTAATTAGTGCCTGTGGTGTAATTGCATTTGTATCTTGGATCGACATTCTCTCACGAACAACACGTTCCATACGAGAAAGACCGATACGGAATTGATTTTGTAACAGTTCTCCAACAGAACGCAGACGACGGTTTCCTAAATGGTCAATATCATCTGTATCCCCTACTTTGTATAGTAGGTTGAAGAAGTAACTGATAGAAGCAAGGATATCACCTGGTGTGATGTGTTTCACATCACGAGTAATGTTTGCATTACCAATTACATTAATTACGCGTTCGCCTTCCGACTCAGGAGCATAAATCTTAATAGATTGCAGCTCAACATCGCCTTCTACCACTCCACCCATTGGTTTCGCTGTTTTGAATCCAATGTTTTTCTCTAAGTAAGGTAAAATGCGATCAAGTGTACGACGATCTAAGATTGTTCCTTCTGCCGCTAAAATTTCACCAGTTTCTGGATCCACTAATGTTTCAGCTAAACGTTGATTAAACAATCTGTTTTTAATGTGTAACTTCTTGTTGATCTTATAGCGACCTACATTTGCTAAATCGTAGCGCTTCGGATCAAAGAAACGAGACACAAGTAAGCTCTTAGCATTTTCTACTGTTGGTGGTTCACCAGGACGTAGACGCTCATAAATTTCAAGCAATGCTTTTTCTGTGCTATCTGTGTTGTCTTTTTCTAATGTGTTGCTTAAGTATTCGTTATCACCTAAAAGCTCGGTGATTTCTTGATCAGAGCCAAACCCTAATGCGCGTAACAAAACAGTTACAGGAAGTTTACGCGTACGGTCAATACGCACATATACAACATCCTTAGCATCTGTCTCATACTCTAACCAAGCTCCGCGGTTTGGAATTACAGTAGCAGTAAAACCACGTTTTCCGTTTTTATCCACTTTGCCACTATAGTATACGCTTGGAGAGCGAACTAACTGGGAAACGATAACACGTTCTGCACCGTTAATTACGAATGTTCCAGTCTCTGTCATGAGTGGGAAATCTCCCATGAACACATCTTGTTCTTTTACTTCACCAGTTTCCTTGTTGATTAGACGCACTTTTACACGAAGTGGTGCTGCATACGTCACATCACGCTCTTTGCATTCGTCTACAGAGTATTTAGGTTCACCTAAGCTGTAGTCGATAAATTCAAGCGATAGATTTCCCGTAAAGTCTTCAATCGGAGAAATGTCTTGGAACATTTCTCGCAAACCCTCATCAAGAAACCACTGATAAGAAGAGGTTTGAATTTCGATAAGATTTGGTAACTCTAATACTTCACTAATACGGGCATAACTTCTTCGTTGGCGGTGGCGTCCGTATTGAACTAGTTGACCTGTCAACTGCTTCACCCCTCAAATCATGAGTATTATAAATGCACAAAAAAATTTGTGCAAAATCACAAATAAATACAACTACTGCTATTAGCGTAGTCTCTTTCTCTTAAAGATAAATACGTTGAGTCTTTCTACCTGCTCAAAAAAGAAAAATGGCTTCTATAAGAAAACCATCATTCTGTTTCATAATCTGCTGATTTTACTATCTTTTCCAAGAGAAACAAAAATATACATCTTTCTCAACGCAGAAAATCATATATTGGCATTGTATAATGTTAACATAGCCAAAAATAACCGTCAACGTTTTTTTGATTTTATGATATAATATCCTTTTTTCTTTTCTACAACCTCAACCTCAGAAAATACTTCTTCTAGTTTTTTTAGCGCAGACGGTGCACCTTGTTTCTTTTGAATAACAATCCAAAGTTCTCCACCTGGAACTAAATACTCCACAGCTTTTTCTAAAATCTCATGTACGATATCTTTACCCGCACGAATTGGAGGGTTAGATAGAATAGCAGCATACTTACCATCTACATTTTCATAGACGCTACTTTGAAAAATACGTATATTCTCGATTTTGTTATTAGCGGCGTTTTCTTTCGCAAGCCCAAGTGCCCTCTCATTCACATCCACCATGTGAACTTCACGACCTTGAAACTCTTTCGCTAACGACAAACCAATAGGACCGTATCCGCAACCTACGTCTAATATATTACCTTTAATATCTGGCATTTGAAACGCTTCAATTAAAAGACGGGAACCAAAGTCCACTTCGTTTTTCGAGAACACCCCATGGTCAGATAAGAAAGTAAATCGAGATCCACGAAGGGCAAACTCCCATCGCTTACGATCACTTTTACTAGAAGGGTCGTTAGAAAAATAATGGTCTGCCATATGGCCACCTCTTTTCTTTACAGTTAAAAAAAAAGCTCGCATGAGAGCGAGCTTTTTTTAAAGCATCAAAAGTTAATTACTTAACTTCTACAGCAGCGCCAACTTCTTCAAGTTTAGCTTTGATTTCTTCAGCTTCTTCTTTAGCAGCAGCTTCTTTGATTACTTTTGGAGTGTTGTCAACTAATTCTTTAGCTTCTTTTAAGCCAAGACCAGTGATTTCACGAACAACTTTGATAACTTTGATTTTTTGTGCACCAGCGCTAGTTAGTTCCACATCAAATTCAGTTTTCTCAGCAGCAGCTTCTCCAGCGCCACCAGCAACAGCTACAGGAGCAGCAGCAGTTACGCCGAATTCTTCCTCGATAGCTTTTACTAAGTCGTTAAGTTCTAATACAGTCATAGATTTAACTGCTTCAATGATTTGTTCTTTAGTCATTGTAAATATCCTCCCTTAAATAGGTTTGTATTGTTTTATCGATAATACGTAATTATCTTTTAAAAAATTAAGCGCCTTGCTCTTCCTTTTGGTCTGCAACTGCTTTAGTAGCAAGTGCAAGGTTACGGATTGGAGCTTGAAGAACGCTAAGAAGCATAGAAAGTAAGCCTTCACGTGATGGAAGAGTAGCGATTGCTTTAACCTCATCAAGTGTTACAAGTTTACCTTCGATTACGCCCGCTTTAATTTCTAAAGCTTCATGATCTTTAGCGAAGTCGTTTAATACTTTCGCAGGAGCAACTACATCCTCGTTACTGAACGCGATTGCGTTTGGTCCTGTTAAGAATTCATTTAACTCAGCCATTTCAGCAGATTCTGCAGCACGACGAGTTAGAGAGTTTTTGTAAACTTTGAACTCAACGCCAGCTTCACGTAATTGCTTACGTAATTCTGTTGCTTCAGAAACTGTTAAACCACGGTAGTCAACAACGATTGTAGATTTACTAGCGCGAAGTTTGTCCGCGATTTCAGTTACAACTTGTTGTTTAGTTTCGATTACTTTGCTCATGTTATTACACCTCCTGTAGATTATATAGAAGATGTACCGAAAGTGCACTAAAAACCTCCATGCCCAACTTGTAGACATGGAGGCATATAGTCACAGAAAAAAGATTCCGCTTCGTATATTAACACCTAGGTAGGAAATTAAGTCTATTGACACCTACTGTCTACGGTACACTAATTAAATTCACAACATAAATGATTATATTAAAACTTCTTTATGAAGTCAACTTCCAAAATTTACGCTAATGTAGAAACGTCTACACGTACGCCAGGTCCCATTGTAGAAGCAACTGTTACGTTCTTCATGTAAGTACCTTTTGCAGCAGCTGGCTTAACTTTTTGTAAAGTGTCAGCAATTGTTTTGAAGTTTTCTACTAATTTAGCATCTTCGAAAGATACTTTACCGATTGGAACGTGGATGTTACCAGCTTTATCAACGCGGTATTCAACTTTACCAGCTTTGATTTCGTTAACAGCTTTAGTTACATCGAAAGTAACTGTTCCAGTTTTAGGGTTTGGCATTAAACCTTTAGGTCCTAATACGCGACCAAGTTTACCAACTTCACCCATCATGTCAGGAGTTGCTACTACTACATCGAAATCGAACCAACCTTGTTGGATTTTACCGATGTAATCAGTATCGCCTACGAAGTCAGCTCCAGCAACTTCAGCTTCTTTAGCTTTTTCACCTTTAGCAAATACTAATACACGTTGTACTTTACCAGTACCGTGTGGAAGAACAACTGCACCACGGATTTGTTGGTCAGCTTTCTTAGGGTCAACACCTAAACGGAATGCAGCTTCTACAGTTGCATCAAATTTAGCTGTGTTTGTTTTCTTTACTAATTCTACTGCTTCTGTTGCAGAGTAAGCAGCTGCACGATCAACAAGCTTTGCAGCTTCTACGTACTTTTTACCTCTTTTAGCCATTTTTATTTCCTCCTCGAATGTGGTTTTAGCGGAATAACCTCCCACGTTTACGCCTGTTTTCAGGTATAACCTGAGGATGAGCGCCATCCATTTATTTAAAAACGATAATCATTTACGATAATAAAGGTTGCGAATTGGAATTCCAGACCCGCAACCTTTTTTAAAAACAAATCGAATTAGTCTTCGATAACGATGCCCATACTGCGTGCAGTACCTTCAACCATACGCATTGCAGCTTCTACGCTAGCAGCGTTTAGGTCAGGCATTTTAGTTTCAGCGATTTCGCGTACTTTATCACGCTTAACAGTTGCCACTTTATTACGGTTTGGTTCACCAGAACCAGACTCAATACCAGCTACTTTCTTAAGAAGAACAGCAGCAGGAGGAGTTTTAGTAATGAAAGTGAATGAACGGTCCTCAAATACCGTAATTTCAACAGGGATGATAAGACCAGCTTGATCTGCTGTACGAGCGTTAAACTCTTTACAGAAGCCCATGATGTTAACACCTGCTTGTCCTAATGCTGGACCAACTGGTGGAGCTGGGTTAGCTTTACCTGCAGGAATTTGAAGCTTTACCATTTTAATTACCTTTTTAGCCACGAGACACACCTCCTTAAGTCCGTGATGTGGTCAATTGGACAGTGATTTGCCCTCCCACGTCATATTTTATCTGTAAGGATAAAATCTTTCAAAAAACGTCTCCGATAACGAAGACGTACTGACTTAAAAGATATTATCACTTTTTACAATTCATTTCAAGTTTCATTTTATAATTTTTCAATTTGATGGAAGTCAAGTTCAACTGGAGTCTCGCGACCAAACATGTCCACAAGCACGCTAACCTTTTTCTTCTCCACATCAATTTCTTCAATAGCACCTGTATAATCTGCGAATGGTCCCTCATTTACACGTACTGTCTCATGAAGTTCAAAGTCGAAATCAACCACTTCGTTATCCATTCCCATATGTTTCATAATGGTAACAACTTCCTCTTCTAATAGAGGTGATGGTTTAGATCCAGAACCAGAAGAACCAACGAACCCAGTTACACCCGGCGTGTTACGTACAACATACCAAGAGTCATCAGTCATGATTAATTCTACTAATACATAACCTGGGAACACTTTTCTTTTCATTAATTTTTCTTTTCCGTTTTTCATTTCTACTTCTACTTCTTCCGGGACAACAACACGGAAAATTTTATCTTGCATACCCATTGATTCTACACGTTTCTCTAGGTTTGCTTTTACTTTATTTTCATATCCAGAATAAGTATGGACAACATACCAACTTTTTTCCATTCATTTAGGACGAGCGTCCTTCCCTCCCTGACGTACATTTTTTTGCGCAAATGAAAAAACCCGTTCACCGGGCTTTTACACAGTTCTTATAAATAACATTATATCATGGATAAGTGCTTCTTATTCAAGAATTAACCAAGAATTAACCGAATTAAAGAAGAAATGCCCATATCAACTACTGCGAAGAAAATCGCAAAGAACACAACTGTAGCAACAACAGTCGCTGTTGAGCGGAGTAATTCATCTTTTTTAGGCCAACTTACTTTTTTCATTTCGCGACCTACATCGCCGAAAAAGTTCGTTAAACGCATCTGCGGGACCTCCAGTGTATTATTTCAATTATTTATTTTGTTTCCTTGTGAACTGTATGCTGATTGCATGTTTTACAAAACTTTTTTATTTCAAGTCGCTCTATTGAGCTCGTATCTTTCATAGTAGAGTAGTTTCGATTTTTACACTCTTCACATGAGAGTACAACTTTTTTCCTCATTAGTTACACCAACCTTGTAACATTATGTCCCTAAAAATGTATCATACAATAAAAGACAATGTCAATGACATGCATTTTGTACTCTCTACAAAAGAAAACAGGTGATTTATTTTACACCTGTAGCACTTGTTACTTCTTATGAATTTAAAGTTGTACTTTCTCTCATTTCCATATATCGTTCCAATTTTCTCTTTACTCTTTGTAAAGCGTTATCAATAGATTTCACATGCCTGTTTAACTGTTCTGAAATCTCTTGATAAGAACGACCATCTAAATATAAAGAAAGCACTTTCCTTTCTAAATCGCTTAATAATTCAGATATTTTTGATTCTATGTCTGTATATTCTTCCTGGCTAATGATCATCTCTTCAGGATCAGTCACCTTCGCTTCAGAAATAACATCCAATAACGTTCGATCAGATTCCTCATCGTAAATCGGCTTATCTAAAGACACATACGAATTTAAAGGAATATGTTTTTGTCTTGTTGCCGTTTTAATAGCGGTAATAATTTGTCGAGTGATACATAGTTCAGCAAATGCTTTGAATGAAGACAGCTTGTCCTCTTTATAATCACGAATTGCTTTAAACAACCCTATCATACCTTCTTGAACAATGTCTTCTCGATCGGCACCCACTAAAAAGTAAGATCTTGATTTCGCACGAACAAAGTTCTTATACTTGTGAATTAAATATTCTAGAGCGTCAGTATTACCTTTTCGAACTAACTCAACGATTGCCTCATCCTCTAAATCACGAAATGTAACGTCGCCTATACTTACGAAGCCTGCTTCCACCTTGATCCCTCCGACCGCTATTTATTTAGCAATATTATACAGTAAAAAGATAAAGAGCGTCAATGCTTCAACGCTCTCCTCTTCTTAATTTTTCTAATTTTTCTGTAATATCTTTACTAAATATCTTTCGCATGGCGGGCTGCTGTTCTTTCGTGTCTTTTGTGCGCCTTCTTACTTGTTGTTCCATCGCTTGTACTTCCAACTCTAATTCACGCGCAGATTTTCGAAGGGCACCTTGCCCAAATATAACCCATTGTTCTGTATAATCAGAAGTCGCAACATATATTTGTGTATTTATATTTCTAAGCTCTATCGCAAGTTGCTCTATCTTTTCGTCTGCAGTTTGATTCTTTCGTGTGAATATTACTTCTACACGAGATTGTTTCATCTTTTTTTCAATACCATGGACTGTATAGGCATCAAAGACTATCATCACTTTTGTACCTGTATAACCTTGATAATCCGCCATCTTATCAATAAGCGCATCTCTTGATGATTGTAAATCTACATCCCGCAGTTTCTTCAAATCTCCCCAAGCTCCGATAATGTTGTAACCGTCAACGATTAAAATATCGTTCATTTTTTATTTACCAATTTCGTGACGTTTACGATATACCTCATACATTAACAAACTTGCGGCTACTGAAGCATTTAAGGATGTAACTTTACCAACCATCGGTAAAGTGATTAAGAAATCACACTTTTCACCAATAATACGACTCATACCTTTTCCTTCACTACCAATTACTAACCCAATCGGCATTGTACCATCTAAATTACGGTAATCCGTTTTCCCTTTAGCATCTGTACCAGCAATCCAAAGTCCACGCTCTTTTAATTCATCAATTGTACGAGATAAGTTTGTTACGCGCGCAACAGGAATGTATTCAATCGCTCCTGTTGATGCTTTCGCAACTGATGCTGTAAGTCCCACAGCTCTTCTCTTCGGAATAATAATTCCATGAGCTCCTGTTGCATCAGCAGTACGCATAATAGAACCTAGGTTATGCGGATCTTCAATCTCATCTAAAATCAAGAAGAATGGATCTTCATTACGTTTTTCTGCCACTTTGAATAAATCTTCTAACTCTGCATACTGATATGCAGCTACTTGAGCAATTACACCTTGATGATTACCCTCAACTAATTGATCTAACTTTTTCTTTGGTGCATGTTGTAAAATAATCTTATTTTCTTTCGCTAACGCTAGTACAATTTGTACTTGTCCTTTGGCAGCACCTTCTGCGATCCAAATTTTATTAATATCTCTCCCTGATCTTAACGCTTCAATTACAGGGTTACGTCCGATAATATATTCACTAGTCATGATGATGTGCCCCCTTCCTGTTCTTCTAAAACTGCAATTGCCTTATATACAATTTCGTCTAATCTTTCACGATTATTTAATAAATGATGATAACCAATTAGCGCTTCAAAGGCTGTACTATGTCGATATGTTTGTACATCCGTATTTTTCGGAACTGTACCTGAATTTGCATTACGCCCTCTTCTTAATACCGCCTCTTCTTCCTCTGTCAAAAATGCCGTCTCTAATAAATGATAAACAACTTTCGCCTGTGCTTTTGCTGAAACAAAGCTCGTCCCTAAGCGGTGTAATTGATTAGGGCGAACTTTTCCTTTTTGAAGGAGGTGATAGCGGATATATTGTTCATATACCGCATCACCCATATACGCTAACGCCAAGCTGTTTAATTGCTTTGCATCGATCATCCTTATCCTCTTTTCCATCTTGTACCTTGAGCGGTATCTTCTAAAATAATATTACGTTCTTTTAAATCGTCACGAATTTGATCAGACAATGCAAAATCACGATTTTTACGAGCTTCAATGCGCTTTTGGATAAGCTCTTCAATTTCTTCATCCAGTAATTCTTCTTTTGATAATTCTAATCCCAAAATATCAAATAACGTTTCCAGTTGTTTTACGTATGCTTCAATCACAACTTTAGATGTATGCTCTTCAAGTAAATATTGATTTGCATGATTTGCTACGTTGTATAATTCGGTAATTGCATTTGCAGTGTTAAAGTCATCATTCATTGCCTCTTCAAATGCAGTCTGGAATTTCTCTATTTCAGCTAACCATTTCTCATTATGGTCCGTTAAATCCGTACTACTCTCCATACGATGCTTTAAGTTTCCATAAGCTGTTTTAATTCTTTCCAGTCCATTATTCGTACTTTGTAATAACTCTTCACTAAAGTTAATCGGGTGACGATAGTGTACTGATAACATAAAGAATCTAATTAACTGCGGGTCGTATTGCTTAATAATATCGTGAACTAAAATAAAGTTACCAAGCGATTTAGACATCTTCTCATTGTTAATATTAATATATCCATTATGCATCCAGTAACGTGCAAACGTTTTTCCAGTCAATGCCTCTGACTGCGCAATTTCATTTTCATGATGTGGGAAAGCCAAGTCTTGACCACCAGCATGAATGTCAATTGTATCCCCTAAGTACTTACGCGCCATTGCTGAGCATTCAATATGCCATCCTGGACGTCCTTGCCCCCAAGGGCTTTCCCAGAAGATTTCTCCTTCTTTCGCAGCTTTCCATAAAGCAAAATCAAGAGGATCTTGTTTCTTTTCCCCTACCTCAATACGAGCACCGTGACGTAAATCTGCGATTGGTTGATGTGATAATTTACCGTAACCTTCGAATTCCTTCGTCTTAAAGTACACATCACCCTCTGATTCATATGCATACCCTTTATTCACAAGTTCTTGAATAAATTCAATAATGATATCCATATTTTCTGTTACACGAGGATGAACTGTTGCGTGTTTGCAACCTAGTGCTGTTACATCTTCAAAGTACGCTTCAACAAAACGATCAGCAATTGTCGGTACATCTTCACCCAATTCATTTGCCGCTTTAATTAATTTATCATCTACATCCGTAAAGTTAGATACATATTGCACATCGTATCCTTTGTATTCTAAATAACGACGCACTGTATCGAATACCATAGGAGGCCTTGCATTCCCAATATGAATGTAGTTATAAACTGTAGGTCCGCATACGTACATCTTTACCTTATTTTCTTCTAATGGAACAAACTCTTCTTTTTGACGTGTTAACGTATTATAAATGTGAATAGTCATTTTTATCCTTCCTTTCTACCTTTAATTCCAATTGTTTCTTCAATTTATCAAGTTCTATTTCCATAGCCTTTAATTTATCAAAAATCGGATCCGGAAGGTCAGAGTGATTTAATTCTTGACCAATCTTTACTCCATTTTGAATAACGACACGGCCAGGTATACCTACAACTGTAGAATGTGCAGGAACTTCTTTTAATACGACAGACCCTGCTCCGATTTTAGAATTCTCTCCCACAGTAATAGAACCAAGAACTTTAGCACCCGTCGCAATTAATACATTATCCTGAATTGTTGGATGCCTCTTTCCTTTTTCTTTTCCTGTACCACCTAATGTAACCCCTTGATAAATCGTTACATTATCACCAATTTCACAAGTTTCTCCGATTACAACTCCCATTCCATGATCTATGAAAAAACGTCGACCAATAGTTGCTCCTGGATGGATCTCAATGCCAGTAAAAAAGCGGCTCACTTGTGAAACAAAACGTGCAAGAAAGAAAAAATTTTTTTTATAAAAAGCATGTGCAATTCGATGGGCCCAAACTGCATGTAATCCAGAGTAAGTTAAAATGACTTCGAAATAACCTCTTGCCGCTGGATCCTGTTCAAAAACGACTTCAATATCTTCCCGAAGCCTCTTAAACATCGGTGTTCCCTCCCCTTTATGGGCTGCTTTTTTGTCGAGCGAACTAACTCCCCTAACTCATCACTTCTCCCCTAATTCTTTATATAAGGAGATAAATTCTATATTCATACCTATTTACACGGTATAAAAAAAAGGCGTCTCTGTCATATTGACAGAGACGCCTTTTAAGCGCGGTTCCACTCTGTTTAGGCTTAAAAAAGCCTCAAACTCATCCATGATAACGGTGTAAACCGCTTCTGCTTACTTTGCGGCCTAAGACATCCCACGAAGCAATTCGCTGTTCAGCAGAAGACTCGAAGGGGCATTTCAAAAATCCGCTTATAAACCACTCCCAGCCTAAAGGTGGTTCTCTCTGTAAAAAGCCTGATTTTCTACTTCTCCTTCTCGTCGCTTTTCCTTATTAGGTTTTAGGTATACTTATTATATTTCTAAACCTAGAAAATGTTAACCAATTACTTTTTGAAGACGATTTAAAACTTTTTCTTTTCCAAGAAGTGCAATAGCATTCGGAAGCTCTGGACCATGCGTTTGTCCTGTAGTTGCAACACGGATTGGCATAAATAAATTTTTACCTTTATGTCCTGTTTCCTTTTGAACTGCTTTAATGGCTGCCTTAATTGCTGCTGGCTCCATTGCTTCTAGAGCTTCTATTTGACCAGCAAATGCACGAAGTACTTCAGGTACTTGTTCACCATTTAATACTTCTTGTCCTTCTTCTTCATAATCAACATGATCTTTAAAGAACATTTCAGAAAGCTCTACAATTTCAGCTCCAAAACTCATTTGTTCATGGTATAAAGCAATTACATCACGAATCCAAGCTTGGTCTTGTTCGCTTAAAGTTTCTCCCACACGTCCAGCTTTCACTAAATGCGGTAAGCTTAACTCTACAACCGTATCTAAATCTTGCTTTTTCATATACTGGTTGTTCATCCATTTTAGTTTTTGAGAATCAAATAATGCAGGTGATTTTGATAAACGAGCTGCATCGAACATTTTGATAAACTCATCTTTAGAGAAGATTTCTTCTTCTCCTACCGGAGACCAACCTAGTAGTGCAATAAAGTTAAAGATTGCTTCTGGAAGATACCCAAGCTCTTTATATTGCTCAATAAATTGAATAATAGATTCATCACGCTTACTTAACTTTTTACGACTTTCATTAACAATTAGAGTCATATGACCGAATTGTGGAATATCCCAGCCGAAAGCTTCATAAATCATCATTTGTTTCGGTGTATTTGAAATATGATCATCACCACGAAGTACATGTGTAATTTCCATTAGATGATCATCTACTGCTACTGCAAAGTTATAAGTTGGAATTCCATCCTTTTTCACAATAACAAAATCACCGAAATCATTTGAATGGAACGCAACTTCATCTTTTACAATATCTTTGAATGTGTAGTCACGATCAGCTGGTACACGGAAACGAATACTTGGAATACGTCCCTCAGCTTCAAATTCTTTCACTTGTTCTTCAGTTAATTCACGGTGGTTACCTGCGTAACGAGGTGTTTCACCGCGAGCGATTTGTCCTTCACGCTCTGCTTCTAGCTCTTCTTCTGTCATATAACATTTATAAGCTAGACCACGCTCTAATAAATCTTCATATAATTTTTTATAAATATCTAAACGCTCTGTTTGGCGATATGGTCCAAATTCACCACCAACATCAACACCTTCATCCCAGTCCATACCGAGCCATTTCAAGTATTTTAATTGGCTTTCTTCTCCACCAGCCACGTTACGTTTTACATCAGTATCTTCAATACGAATAATAAATTTGCCATCTAAATGACGAGCAAATAAATAATTAAATAATGCCGTACGCGCATTTCCGATATGTAAGTGTCCTGTTGGACTTGGCGCGTAGCGCACTCTCACTTGCTTTTCCATAATTGGTACACCTTCCATTCTTAATGTCAACACATTCTATAATTGTACACCAAAAAAATGTGATTATCCATCTTACGAATTAAAAACCATTATTTTTTCTGTAATAAAACAACCGCTTGAGAAGCAATCCCTTCTTCTCTACCTGTAAATCCTAATTTTTCTGTTGTTGTTGCCTTTACATTAATGTTATCGATAGACGTTTCTAACAGTTCACTAATGCGCTTACGCATACTCTCAATATGTGGTGCCATTTTTGGTTTTTGAGCAATAATTGTACAATCTAAATTTCCTAACTCGTAACCTTGTTCACGCACAAATTCCCAAACTTTTTGTAACAATACAGCTGAATCTGCATCTTTAAAAGCTGGGTCTGTATCAGGAAAATGCTTTCCGATATCTCCTGCTGCAATCGCACCTAAACATGCATCAGCAATCGTATGTAACAATACATCTGCATCTGAATGACCGATTAATCCTTTCTCGTGTGGAATTGTAATTCCACCGATAATCAACGGGCGCCCTTCCGCAAATTCATGTACATCAAAACCTTGTCCAATTCGAAACATCCTTACTTCCTCCTTAAGCTAAACTACTGAGCTTTATGACTCTATATTATATCGCTATCCTTATAAAGAAAAGCCCGGCTGTTGCCGAGCTTTTCTTTATTAACACGTCATCAATGTTATTTCTTCTGAACACGTAGGAAACTTTCAGCAATTAATAGATCTTCCGGAGTCGTCACTTTAATATTATAGTAACTCCCCTCTACTACACCTACTTGCTTCCCCACACGTTCTACGAGACTTGCATCATCTGTGCCAAGAAAACAACTTTGCTTTGCGCTTCTATGAGCTTCTAGCAAAAGAGAAACAGAGAATCCTTGTGGTGTTTGTACAGCGTTAAGTTGAGATCGCTCTACCGTTTCTACAACAACACCCTGCTCTACTTTCTTAACAGTATCTTTTACTGGCACTGCACAAATGGAAGCTCCATATTTTTCTGCTGCAGTTAATACATCGCGAATCACTTTATTCGTTACGAACGGGCGCGCCCCGTCATGAACAAGAACATATTCGACACCACTCGCATACTGAAGTGCGTTATATACGCTATCTTGTCTTTCGGCTCCACCCTGAATAAATTGTACGTGCTTTTCAATCTGGTACTTCTGCACCAACTCTTCAAAATACGGGCGTTCTTCTTCGTTAATTGCCATAATAATACTTTTGCACGCTTTATCTTTTTCAAAAGCACGCAATGTGTGCACAATAATTGGTACTTCATCTATAAGTAAAAATAACTTATTTTTACCAGCACCCATTCGTTTCCCTTGGCCCGCTGCCGGAATAATTAATGTATACATATTAATAATCCTCTACTTATAATGCTTTTTCTAGCAATTTACGTTTTGCGAAAATCATACGACCAGCCGATGTTTGTAATACGCTAGTAACAAGTACGTCAAGTTGTGAACCCACATACTCTCTACCATCTTCTACTACAATCATCGTACCATCATCTAAGTATGCAACACCTTGATTTTGTTCTTTACCATCTTTCACAACATAAACACTTAATTCTTCACCAGGGAGTACGACTGGTTTAATCGCATTAGCTAAATCATTAATGTTTAACACCGTAACCCCTTGTAATTCAGAAACTTTGTTTAAATTGAAATCGTTTGTTACTACAGTTCCACCAGTGATTTTTGCCAACTTTACAAGCTTGCTATCTACTTCTTGGATATCATCGAAATCGCCTTCATAAATTTCTACCGGAATTGGCATCTCCTTTTGAATACGATTTAAAATGTCTAGCCCTCTGCGGCCACGATTACGCTTTAAAGCATCTGAAGAATCGGCAATATGCTGAAGCTCTTCTAATACGAATTGCGGAATGACAATTGTTCCTTCTAAAAACTTTGTTTGGCAAATATCTGCAATACGTCCGTCAATAATTACACTCGTATCGAGAATTTTCCAATGAGTCGTAGATTTTTCTGCTTCGACCTCTACCTCTTCATTCTCACTATTGTTTTTCTTCTTACCTCCGCGTTGGGGTAATGTAAATAATCCTAGCAATTCATTCCTCTTTTTAAATCCTACTTGGAATCCTAAATATCCAAGTAAAAGGGTGAAGAACACTTGCAACACCGTACTAATAACTGGAATTGTAAATTCACGAATTGGTATCAAAATTAAATATGCAACAATAAGACCAGAGATTAATCCTAATGTACCAAATAAAACATCTGCTACAGGCGCCTTTACAAGAGCCTCTTCAATATGCTTAATAAGTTGAACAATATAATCTACAAGCCAAAATGTTGTTAAAAATAAAATAATTGCACCAATAATTGCACGAACATACGATCCTTCCAACAAAGGAACCGCACCGATATCTAATACATTAATAATTTTTGGGATTAAGTAAATCCCTAACGCTCCCCCGATCACTAAAAAGAAGAGCTGTACAATCCGTTTTAACATCCAACCACCTCCTACTCATTATTAACCATTGTTTCGCTAATCAAAACGCCGAATGCAAAAGCGGACGTGTTTTTTTGTAAATAGTTTTATTTACCAATATATCATATCATATACCAAAAATGTTCTAGTGTCGTTATATTATAGAATCAATGTAATATTCTTAATTGTGTCTACTCATATAGAGATGCTCTTGAATTCTTTTTAGACCTTCTCGTATTTTCTTCGCTCTCACTTCTCCAATTCCTTCCACATCATCCAATTCATTAATAGTTGCTCGGCAAACACCTTGCAATGTTTTAAATCGATTAATTAAATTCTCGATAATAAGTGGCGGAACACGAGAAATCTTGCTTGTGATTCGGTACCCTCTAGGTGTCACACTTTCTTCTAAACTTGTTTGTCCTGGATAGCCAAGCAATTTAACTAAATCACTATCCTCTAAAAGTTGTGTATTTGCAAGATCTTGTAACTTTTTCAAGATTTGATGATGGTCTTGTGTTTTCTCCTGGTGATAATCTTTAATTAACAATGCTGCCTCTGCCTCTAAATCAGCTAGTAATTCTGTAAGCTGTAAACGAATTAACCTACCTTCTGTTCCTAACTCATGAATATAGCTCAATATTTCATTTTTAATACGCAGCACCATTTCAACACTATGTAAAACGTGAACCACCTCGGACATTGTAACGACCTCTTCAAATTCTAGAATACCCAAATTCGTAATGCCGTCATTCCATACAGCCTTATATTTTTCTAGCGTTTGAATTGCTTGATTTGCCTTCGTTAAAATGACACCTATATCTTTTAATGTATAACGTAAGTTCCCTTGATATAGCGTAATTACATTACGTCTTTGTGAAATGGCCACAACAAGGCTGCCCGTCTGCTTTGCTACACGCTCTGCTGTTCGGTGACGCATACCTGTTTCAATAGAATCAATAGATGAATCTGGAACTAACTGTGCGTTTGCAATTAAAATTTTACTTCCAGTTTCATTTAAAATAAGTGCTCCATCCATTTTTGCTAATTCATATAAACTAGCAGGAGAGAATGCGCAATTAATATGAAAACCACCATCAACAATGCTTTTAATCTGCTCATTATACCCAAGAACAATTAGTCCCCCCGTTTGTGCGCGAAGTACATTATCTATCCCTTCGCGCAGTGGTGTTCCTGGGGCCACGAGCTGTAAAATGTTAATCATACTTTTGACACGTTGCTTATTTTCTTCCATAGCCTAGCCTCCTAATGTCAAACGAAGCGCTTCTCCCAAATTAGAAACACCTACAACCTCAATCCCCTCTGGAATTGTCCATCCCCCTAAATTTTTTCTAGGAATGATAGCACGTTGAAATCCTAATTTAGCTGCTTCTTGTACACGTTGTTCAATTCTTGATACTCTTCTTATTTCTCCAGTTAATCCAACTTCTCCTATTACCGCATCAGTTGGTGCCGTAGATTTATCTCTAAAACTTGAAGCTATACTTAAGGCGACAGCTAAATCAATTGCCGGTTCGTCTAATTTCAAACCACCAGCTACTTTTAAATACGCATCTTGATTTTGTAATAGTAAACCTGTTCTTTTCTCTAGTACCGCCATAATAAGCGAGACACGATTATGATCAATTCCTGTCGCCATTCTTCGAGGATTTCCAAAACTAGTAGGGGAAATTAATGCCTGTATTTCTACTAAAACTGGTCTTGTTCCTTCCATTGAGGCAACTACTGTTGAACCTGCAACTCCAACTGGTCTTTCCTCAAGGAAAATTTCAGAAGGATTTAAGACTTCTGCAAGGCCAAGTTCTTTCATTTCAAAGATACCCATTTCATTCGTAGAACCAAAACGATTCTTTACAGCTCGTAAAATACGATATGTATGGTGTCGATCTCCTTCAAAGTAAAGAACTGCATCGACCATATGTTCTAGCATACGCGGTCCCGCAATTGCACCTTCTTTTGTCACATGTCCTACGATGAAAATTGGGATTCCCTTTGTTTTTGCAAGTTTCATTAATTCTGCTGTACATTCACGTACTTGCGCCACACTACCAGGAGCTGATGTCACCTCAGGTAAATGTATCGTTTGAATAGAATCAATAACAACAAAAGCAGGATTCATCTCTTCAATATGTGCTGCAATACGCTGTAAATCTGTCTCTGATACAACAAATAGATTACTACCATTTACATGTAAACGATCTGCACGAAGTTTAATCTGCTTTGCTGACTCCTCACCTGATATATACAATACATCATATGAAGCATCTGCTAATTGCGAGGAAATCTGTAATAATAACGTTGATTTTCCAATCCCAGGGTCCCCACCAATAAGTACTAAAGATCCATCTACAATTCCGCCACCTAGTACACGGTTAAACTCTTGAAATTTTGTTTCAATACGTGCCTCAGACTTTGTTTCTACTTCTGTAAGACGTCTTGGTTTTGTTACTTCTGTTTGAATTGCATTTGCATAATTTAGGCGTCTGGATGATACAACGGGTTCCATCTCTTCAACAAGCGAATTCCATTGACCACACCCTGGACATTTACCCATATATTTTGGTGATTGATAACCACACTCTTGACATGTGAATTTTGTTTTCTTTTTAGCCATATCTTTTTATATTTCACTTCGCTTTCATCTATAAACATTTGACCTTCTCGTACAAGAAAGAGGGCTATCTCGTAGCCCTCTTAGTTTGTCTATACTTATTTTACCTTTTCAGCACTATGAATGACAAATGTTTCCCCTTCTACATCAAAGATAACTTTTTGACCTTTCTCAATAGCACCTTTTAAAAGTTCTTCCGATAGTCTATCTTCTACATGCTTCTGAATTGCTCTACGTAGTGGACGAGCACCATATTCACGATCAAACCCTTTATCAGCAATAGCTGCAATCGCTCCTTCTGTTAAGTGCAATTCAATTTCTTGTTCTTTTAAGCGATTCACTAACTGATTTACCATAAGAGTCACAATTTCTTGAATATGTTTTTTCTCAAGCATATGGAATACGATAATTTCATCAATACGGTTTAAGAATTCTGGACGAAATGCCTTTTTCAGCTCATCCATTACTTTACCTTTCATATCCGAATAATCACGGCTTTCATCTTGTACGTTAAATCCAAGATGTTTGTTACGTTTTAACGCCTCAGCACCAACGTTAGACGTCATAATAACAATCGTATTACGGAAATCAACTGTACGTCCTTTAGAATCAGTTAAACGACCATCTTCCAATACCTGTAGTAGAATATTAAATACATCAGGATGTGCCTTCTCTACTTCATCTAATAGGACAACTGAATAAGGCTTACGACGAACCTTCTCTGTTAATTGTCCGCCTTCTTCATACCCAACATATCCTGGAGGAGAACCAACTAAGCGAGAAGTTGAATGTTTCTCCATATACTCAGACATATCAATGCGAATCATTGCATCCTCATCACCGAACATAGATTCTGCCAATGCTCTTGCTAATTCTGTTTTACCTACACCTGTTGGCCCTAAGAAAATAAATGAACCAATTGGACGTTTCGGATCTTTCAATCCTGCTCTTGCACGACGAACAGCTTTCGCTACAGCCACTACAGCTTCATCCTGACCGATGACACGATCATGAAGAATGGATTCTAAGTTTAATAATTTATCAGTCTCTGTTTGTGCAAGTTTAGAAACAGGGATACGTGTCCATGTAGAAACGACATTTGCAATATCTTCTACCGTAACCTCTGAATTTTCTTTTCCTTGTTGCTCTTTCCACTGACGTTTTGTATCTTCCAATTTCTCACGTAAGCGTTGTTCCATATCGCGTAAGGAAGCAGCCTTTTCAAACTCTTGACTTTGTACAGCCGCATCTTTTTCTTTTCGAATTTCCTCAAGCTTCACTTCAAGCTCTTTTAAGTTTGGTGGTGTTGTATAAGAACGCAAGCGAACTTTTGAAGCAGCTTCATCAATTAAATCAATTGCTTTATCCGGTAAGAAACGATCCGTAATATAACGATCTGAAAGTTTTACAGCTGCATCAATTGCATCATCTGTAATAGACACACGGTGATGCGCCTCATAACGATCGCGTAACCCTTTCAAGATTTGAGTCGATTCTTCTAGACTCGGCTCATCAACATGAATTGGCTGGAAACGTCTCTCTAAAGCTGCATCCTTTTCAATATATTTACGATACTCATCTAAAGTTGTCGCACCAATACATTGTAATTCTCCGCGTGCTAAAGATGGTTTTAAAATATTCGATGCATCGATTGCACCTTCTGCTCCACCTGCACCGATTAATGTATGAAGTTCATCAATAAATAGAATAATATTCCCTGCTTGACGTATTTCATCCATTACTTTCTTTAAACGATCTTCAAACTCACCACGATATTTCGTCCCAGCTACCACTGTTCCCATATCTAGTGTCATAACACGCTTATCTCTTAACGTTTCAGGAACTTCATTATTTACGATTTGCTGTGCTAACCCTTCAGCAATTGCTGTTTTACCTACACCAGGCTCTCCAATTAACACTGGATTGTTTTTTGTTCTACGGCTTAACACTTCAATTACACGTTGAATTTCTTTACTACGTCCAATAACAGGATCCAAACGATTCTCACGTGCAACAACTGTTAAGTCGCGCGCTAAACTGTCTAGTGTCGGTGTATTTGCATTTGTCGATGAACCACCTTGATGACCTGAACTTGCTTCGTTACTTCCAAGAAGTTGTAACACTTGTTGTCTTGCTTTGTTGAGGCTTACACCTAAATTATTTAATACACGTGCCGCTACACCTTCACCTTCACGGATTAAGCCAAGTAAAATATGTTCTGTTCCAACGTAAGAATGTCCTAGCTTACGCGCTTCATCCATAGACAATTCAATAACTTTTTTAGCACGAGGTGTATAATGTACAGTTTGAGAAGCTTCTGTTCCACGTCCAATTAACGCTTCTACCTCTTTTTGCACTTTCTCCGGGCTCAATCCAAGAGCAATTAACGCTTTTGCTGCAATTCCTTCACCTTCGCGTACAAGCCCAAGTAAAATATGTTCTGTTCCAATGTTATTATGCCCAATGCGAATTGCTTCCTCTTGAGATAAAGCTAATACTTTCTGTGCTCTTTCTGTAAATCTTCCAAACATCATAGAAATCGCCTCCTACTTGCGCTTAGTTTTTTTCAATACGTAATCGCTCACGGATTAAGGTTGCTCTTCGATAATCTCTTTCTTCTGGTCCTAAAGGTCCTCCTGCATATTGTTGTAAAATACCAGGTTGCGTAAGAACCATTAGCTCAGTCAAAATATTTCTCGATATACCTTTTATATATCCTAGATCAATACCGAGTCGTACATCCGATAAGCAAGTTGCCGCTTCTGCAGATTGAATTAAACGACTGTTTGCTAGTATACCGTAAGAACGATAAACCTTATCTTCAAGCTCAATGCTCGAATTTTGTACAATTAATTCTCTGGCCAATTTTTCTTGTTGTATAATTTGCTGCATGACACTCTTTAAATCTGCAATAATATCTTCTTCGGATTTCCCTAACGTCATTTGATTTGATACTTGAAATATATTACCTAACGCTTCGCTACCTTCACCGTATATTCCTCTTACTACTAAACCTAATTTTTGAATTACTTGTATAATACGGCTAATTCTTTTTGTTAAAACCAGCCCTGGTAAATGAATCATTACAGAAGCTCTTAATCCTGTACCAACGTTAGTAGGACAACTCGTAATATATCCAAGTGATTCATCAAAAGCATATTCAACCTCTTTCTCAATCCAATTATCTATTTGATTGGCGCTTTGAAGCGCCTTTGATAACTGTAGTCCTGGAAATAGGCACTGAATCCTAATGTGGTCTTCCTCATTAAGCATCACACTAATGTGTTCGCTTTCTGATAACAGACATGCTCCATATTCGGTCCCTGCTAGATTTGGACTAATTAAATGCTTTTCGACTAAAACTCTCCTTTGAAGAGGAGTTAGTTCATTCATTTTTAATAGTCCAAACTTCCCAAAGGGCTCTACCGCTTTATTTATAAATTTCTTTTTAAATAATTCTTGAACCTTTTGAGCTTCCTCTTCGTTTTGCATAGTAGAAAATTGATATTGCTTAAAATTACGAGCCAAACGAATTCGACTACTTAAAACAATATCAGAATCAGGGCCATCCCCCTTCATCCATGGACTAATCGCTTCATTCATAATTTTGTCCAGTGACATAGAACTACTCCCCCTCTCTATGCTCACTAAGCTGAGTTTCAAGCCCTCGAATTTCATCTCTTACCTCAGCAGCTTTCTCAAACTCCTCATTCTGTACATATTGTTTCAGAATAAGTTTTAGTTCATCTAATTCTTTCTTTAAGTGGATATTTCCTTCCATTCGTTCCGGAATTTTTCCACAATGTTCTGTATGTCCACCATGAAGTCGCTTTAACAATGGGTTTAAGTGTCCTTTAAATGTATCGTAACAAGAAGCACAACCAAAGCGTCCCACTTTTGTAAAATGTTCATATGTCATCTTACAATCTGGACATCTTACTGTATTTGTATTTGAAAACCCGTTTTTTCCTTCTCCAAACATTGTTGATTCACCGTGTAATAAACCAGCAAATACATCATGAAATGAAAAGTTAGACTGTGATGATTGAAAGAAAGACGTATAGCCACTTTGCTCCGCACATTGCTCACAAAGATGAACTTCCGCCTTCTTCTCGTTGATTACTTTTGTATAATGTAAAGTTGCTGGTCTTATATTACAGTTTTGACAAGTCATCAATATCCCCACCTTTACAACAGGAACGATCTACCTCATGATACTTTTCATACATTACTAGATTGTCCTCTTTCCTTAATCCACTCAGATAAAAGTACATGCTCTTTTTCAAAACTTCTACAATATTTAACTGCCCTATCTTAATTATCATTCTTTTACAAAAGCTGTATTTATTTATATTTCAGTGTTCTTAACATTGCGCATAATATTCGAGCCCTAAGTTCATCTCGAGAAGGAATATCCATTGATAATACAGAACGATCTAGTACACTTAACATTAATTTTGCTTCACGGCCTGTTATGATTCCCTCTTCTAATAAACGTATAATCATACTCTCTGCATTCCCTTGTGCAACGCTATGATCAATCATATGAAGCATTTGATCAATAATGTCTATATCATCATGCAGTTTGACTTTTATAATGCGAATGTAACCTCCTCCACCACGTTTACTTTCTACTACAAATCCTCTTTCTAATGTAAAACGGGTATTGATTACATAATTGATTTGAGATGGTACGCACTCGAATCGATCCGCAATCTCATTTCTTTTGATTTCAATCACATTATTATTACTTAAGTCAATAACTTGCTTTAGATATTGCTCAATGATATCAGATATATTTCTCATTTATCCGCCACCTTTATTGACTTTGACTATCTTTGACTTTAATTATATACGTATTAATAAAATTTGCAACTCTTTTGCTTATTCACTATCCTAGCCACATTCCCCTGCATTTAATCAAAATAGTAATTATTTAAGCACATTTTTTTAATTACTATGGATTATAAAAGAAAACACGAAAAAACACGAGTCATTTGACTCGTGTTTAGTTGCTTGGCGACGTCCTACTCTCACAGGGACAAGGTCCCAACTACCATCGGCGCTAGAGAGCTTAACTTCCGTGTTCGGTATGGGAACGGGTGTGACCTCTCTGCCATCATCACCAAACTATGAAGGCATATTCCTTCAAAACTAGATAACATTTGCTACATATTATATGGTTAAGTCCTCGATCTATTAGTATTCGTCAGCTCCACATGTCACCATGCTTCCACCTCGAACCTATCAACCTGATCATCTTTCAGGGATCTTACTAGCTTACGCTATGGGAAATCTCATCTTGAGGGGGGCTTCATGCTTAGATGCTTTC
>NZ_FNDM01000023.1:0-44140 GCF_900100505.1 Bacillus sp. cl96 | reverse complement strand
TACATAAAACCTAAGTTATGTCGAACGTATAAGGTTGCTTGTTCTTCGTTTTGTTTTTGGAATATATCCAATGCAGAGATAAGACATTCTTCTGCTAATTCATATTCTTTCAAATGTATACATGCTAATCCATAAAGATTATTACAGTAACCAATGTTTAATTCATAACCATTGTATTTAGAAAAAATTTCTTTTGCCTTAGAAACCTGTTTAAGTGCTAAAACATATTGTTGGTTATGGCAACTGAAGGTAGAAAGTTTAAAATAAAATTCTGCTTGTTCAAGTTGATCTGGGATTTGTTTTAATTTAATTTCGGCTTTTTCATAATGTTCTTTTGCCAAATTATAATCACCAGTTATGTTTGAGTGCATTGCCTTGAAAAAATGGTAATAATATAATAAAGGTTCATCTGTTGGTATATCAAAAGATTCTATTTCTTTAAAACTATCTTTGCCAATACTTAAACTGTCCATCAAGTATTGATAACGGAAGTTCAATAAAGAGTGGTATAAAAGTACATTTTTATCGTCTTTTACACTGGTAATGTTTTTATCGAGTTCCTTTTTTAGTTGCTTTGCATTATTTAAATTTCTTTTTCGAATTTCTATATACCAGTTATCTAATAACTTTGTAATCTGTTCATTCCCCTTTGTTTGAACGTTCATGATATCCTCCTTTGGATTTTATAGATTCTTATAAATAATGATAGCAAGAATAGAATATAATAGATATTATACTTAATTGTTTTTCAACAAAAAACTGAATTTTCTGTTTTTTTGTTAAGGGTAATATAAAATCGTTTTAAATAGTACATAATAGGAAGTTTATGTGTATGGAAAAATATGGTATTTTTATTAGTAAAGTGCAAATTTTATTAAAGGAAAGAGGGCGTAGGGATGGGGAATTTAGAACCATTTACAGGGGTGACGGTAACAGGGCAGATACTAAAAGAAGGATATACATTAAATTGGCGTAATCAAGAATTAATCATTGGGCAAAAAGTAAAAAGTGAATTGATAAATATTGATACAAAAAAATGGAAACAGAATATTTCAATGCTTGAAATTGTTAGTGAAGATAGTGTGAAAAATGTGCAAAGTGCTGTAGTTCGTGGCGTTATTGGGAATATTGCATTAGGTGGTGCAGGAGCGTTAGCAGGGGCTTTGTCTGCAAAGAATGATTCTACATTTCATGTAATAATTAGATATCATAATGGATATGTAGATTTGATAGAATGTGATATTAAATTGTACACCAAACTTTTGCAACAAGTAGCAGAAAATAAACGTTCTGGAAACAGTGAATTCATTAACATGGAATATGATGCAGAAGAGTATAAAAGAAGGAAAGAGCAATTTAATAAAGGGCAAACCATGGATATAGTTGGATGTGGTGTGGTTTTAATTATAATTATTGTTATAGTTTTTGTTTTTATTGGTATTTTGGCAGGTTAATAAAATAGTGAGATTAGTGTGCTAGTGTAAAAAAGAATTCTTTTTTGAAAAGGAGAAGTTATAATTGATGAATTTTATATCTAAATTAGCAGATGTCGAATAACCGGAAGTTATTGTTGAATTTAGTAAGAAATATAGGGGTATAAATACTGTGATTTTTGTAAAATACAAGTTTAAGAATTGAGGTAAATAGATGGCACTTGAAACACAAGCAATTCGTAGTATAAAGGAATTTAAAGAAATTTCATTACAGAAAATACAAGTAATTCTTTTTTTATTGTTGACCTTTTTGTTCTTTATTAAAAGTTTTGATTATAATTTTTTTGTAGATTTAAATAATCAATTTATGGGATTGATGGCTCATCAATATTTAAAGAAGGTCCTGTTAGTATTTGTAATGATAATGAACTTTTTAGCCTACTTAGTGATATTAGGAGGGATAATATCAGTTTTTTTACTTCTTATATATCATTTTTATTGGGAGAAACTTACTTGTTATAAGTTAAATGGAGAAAGATGGTATGTGATAAGGTATATAACAGAATTGAGCGTGAATTTATCTACTTTCTATTTACTTATTTTGGGTTATTTGAATGTATTAGATGTTAATGTGAAATATACAAATTTGCTAGTGACAGCAGGGTATTTTGCTGGTTTTTTTGTCTTCTTATTTTTCTTTAGTATCATGCGATTTCTTTTTGCTAATACAGATGATTAATGAGAAGTGATGAGATTGTCCAGTTTTGAATCAAATAGTCATCTCATAATTAGGATATAATAAATTATTGAAGATGTTATCTAATTATGTTAAGATAAAACGATGTGTCTAATACATAAATCCATTGTATTTTTTTTCTAGACATATTATTATGGAAGTAGTAACAAATGATTCGGAAAAAAGAAATTAGAGGAAACCTTTAAATTACTAGGTTTATGAGTTTGTTTTGGTGGCAGATTACTACCAATATTTCGGAAAACGTCCACCGCGTAATTCATAGTATAAAACTCCTCCAGCGCGCATATACTGGCTATTATGTAATGCGTAAAGGAGGAAGTCATATGGATAATTTTCAATTATCAATGATTCAAAAAGCTATTCACCGTACGTATGATGAGCTCGGAAAAGAAGTGGATAGTCAAGGTGCGATTGTAGATGAAATACAAAAAGCACAAGAAGAATATTTGTCAGCTCTTTCACATGAAACAGCGATTGATAAACGGTATTTAAAGTCATTAATATAGAAGAAAATTTTCCTTTTTCGAAAGGAAAATTTTTTTTCGTGAATTTCTATGTATTGCAACAGGGGAAAGCAAATGCATACATATGCGTAGCAGTTGCTATTATCTTTTTATAGAAAAACTTTTTGGTTGGAGGCTAAGGATGTTTACTGAGAAGAGATTACCATTTGAAGTAGGAAAACAAGATAATTTTTATGATAAGTTGAATGAGTGGATTGGAGATGTGTTTTACGACATCCTTCCGGAAAAAGGCTTTGAAGAGCGTGATGAACAAATTTTTATGGCGTTTCAGTTAGAACGCGCTTTCCAAGAAAAGAAAGTTATGTTCGCAGAAGCTGGTGTAGGAACAGGGAAAACAATTGTATATCTTCTATATGCAATTTGTTACGCGCGTTATACTGGGAAACCAGCTATTATTGCTTGTGCAGATGAAACGTTAATTGAGCAGCTTGTGAAAGAAGAAGGGGACATCGCTAAGTTATCTGAAGCATTAGGGCTATCTGTTGATGTAAGGCTTGCAAAATCAATGGATAATTATTTATGCTTACGTAAACTTGAAGATGTTATGAGTGGACGAGCTCCAGAAGTAATTGAAGACGTATATTATGAGTTACCACAGTTTGTATTCGATCATGGTACGATGCAAAACTTTACTCACTATGGTGACAGAAAAGAATTTCCACTTTTAAATGACGAAGAATGGTCAAAAGTAAATTGGGATTACTTCCAAGATTGTTTTACTTGTGATTCTCGTCATCGTTGTGGACAAACTCTTTCTCGTGAACATTATCGTAAAGCAGCAGATTTAATTATTTGTTCTCAAGATTTCTATATGGATCATATTTGGACGTACGATGCTCGTAAGCGTGAAGGGCAAATTCCGTTATTACCAGAAAGTAGCTGCGTTGTATTCGATGAAGGACATCTTGTAGAATATGCAGCTCAAAAAGCTTTAACATACCGTTTAAAGCAAACAATGATGGAGCAACTTTTAACGAGATTGCTACAAAACGATATTCGTGAGGAGTTTGCACATTTAGTAGAAGAAACAATTTGGCAAACAGAGCGATTCTTTGATGTGTTACAAGAAAACAAAAAAGAAATTGCCGGTTCTGATCGTTTAGAAATTACTGTGACAGAAAAAGTAACAGCTGAAGCGAAACGACTTTATGCAAAAATCGGTGAAGTTGGAGATGCATTAGTATTCGAAAGTGAAATGCATACAGTAAACACGTATGATTTAAATATTGTTGATGAGCATTTAGATGTATTAGAACATTCACTTCGTCTGTTCATGCACGAGAAAAATGTAATCACTTGGGGTGAAGAAGGTGATGGTGCCTTCACATTAGTGATTATGCCGCGTGCAGTTGAAGAAGTATTACAAGAGAAAGTGTTCTCGAAGAAAATACCGTATATTTTCTCTTCTGCGACATTATCGAACAATGATTCATTCGCGTTTACAGCTAATAGCCTAGGGGTAAAAGATTACTTATCATTCTCAGTTGCTTCACCGTTTGATTACGAAGAGCAAATGGCAGTAAACTTACTATCGCATACGAAAGAAAATGAATGGGAAAGAAAGTGTCAATATACACTTGAAAATATACAAAAAACAAATGGACGTACGCTTGTATTATTCCGTACAACGCAAGAGCTTGCAGCGTTCAAAGAGTATGTAAGTAAGGAGCAAATGTCGGTTCCGTTCTTATATGAAGGAGATCAGGAAATTAGCCAGCTCGTTTCTCGTTTCCAAAATGAAGAAGAGACTGTACTTTGTGCGGTTCATTTATGGGAAGGTTTAGATATTCCTGGTTCATCATTATCACACGTTATTATTTGGTCATTACCATTCCCTCCAAACGATCCTGTGTTTGAAGCGAAACGTAAGCACGTAAATGATCCATTCTGGGATGTAGATGTACCATATATGATTTTACGACTTCGTCAAGGAATTGGGCGTTTAATTCGTACAAGTGAAGATAAAGGTGCTATATCAATCTTCTTATCTGATTCAGAAGATGAGAAAGTAGTTGCAGCTGTGAAAAATGTACTGCCGGTAGAAGGTAAAGAATTATAAGGAGAAAGCTTGGCGCTTGCCAAGCTTTTTTTCTATTATAAAAGGAATTTATGTTTCCGTGTCGAATTAAGTTTGAGGTAGAAAAAGGAGGCTTTTATACGATGACAGTTGCTACATATGAGGTAGAAAAACAATTTTTAACATACGTGAAGAAGATACAGAATTACGGAGAAGCATTAAGTTTAATGTTTTGGGATTTAAGAACAGGTGCACCAAAAAAAGGTGTAGATCAGCGTTCAGAAGTAATTGGTATGCTTTCGTCAGAAGTGTTTGCTATGTCGACTTCAGATGAGATGGGAAACTATTTAACAGAGCTTGAAGCTTTAATACGTGAAGATAAACTTTCTGAAACAACGAAGAAAATGGTTGAAGAGTGTCGGAAAGAATATGATAGAAATAAAAAAATTCCACAAGCTGAATATGAGGCTTATGTGAAATTAGAAGCGAAAGCAGAGAGTGTGTGGGAAGAAGCTCGCGAAAAATCTGATTTCGAAATGTTCCGCCCATACTTAGAAAAAATTGTTGAATTTAAAAAGAAATTTATTACATATTGGGGTTATGAAACATATAAATATAATACATTATTAGACATGTATGAGCCAGGTATTACAGTAGAAGTTTTAGATCACGTATTTGGTCAACTTCGTGAGCGCATCGTGCCGCTTGTAAAAGAAATCTCTGAGTCTAAAAAAGGATTAAAAACAAGTGCTTTATCGGAACAATTTTCAAAAGAAAAACAAAAGAACTTTACATTAGAACTATTAAAGCAATTGAATTATGACTTTGAAGCAGGTCGTCTTGATGAAACAGTGCATCCTTTCGAAATTACATTAAATAGAGGGGATGTTCGTATTACGACACGCTATGATGAAAAAGATTTTCGTATGGCTGTTTTTGGAACGATCCATGAATGTGGTCATGCAGTATATGAACAAAATATTGCAGAACAATTTGAAGGTACACCACTTTGCAGTGGTACATCTATGGGTATTCACGAATCACAATCATTATTCTTTGAGAACTTTATCGGCCGTAATAAATCATTCTGGAAGAAAAATTATGATTTATTAAAAGAGTATAGCGATGGTCAATTTGATGATATGTCAGTCGATGAATTTTATGATGCAATTAACGAATCGAAGCCGTCATTCATTCGTATAGAAGCAGATGAGCTTACATACCCGCTTCATGTTATGGTGCGTTATGAATTAGAGAAAGAATTATTTGATGGTACATTACAAGTGAAGGACTTACCAGCAGCTTGGAATGATAAGATGGAAGCATATTTAGGAATTCGTCCGGAAAATGATGCGCAAGGTGTATTGCAAGATGTTCACTGGGCTGGTGGCTCATTTGGATACTTCCCATCTTATGCACTTGGTTATATGTATGCAGCGCAATTTAAGCAAAGAATGTTAAAAGACATTCCGAACTTTGATGCATTATTAGAAGAAGGAAACGTAACACCAATTCGTGAATGGTTAACAGAAAACATTCACCAATACGGTAAAACGAAAAAGCCACTTGAAATTTTAGAAGATGTAACAGGTGAAGGCTTAAATGCAAACTACTTAGCCGATTATTTAGAAGCGAAATATAAAGAGATTTATGAGTTGTAAAAAAAGAGCTGCTTAATTGCAGCTCTTTTTTAAAGGGGGATGGGAGAATGGACTATACATATAAAGTAATGACGCAAGAAGAAGCAGAAGAAATTGCATACAACTGGCATTATGAAGGGAAATATTCCTTTTACGATATAGAGGCAGATGAAGAAGATTTAGCTGAATTTTTACATGATGAAAGTAGAGGGAATCATACATTTTCTGTGAAGGAAAATGGCACTCTCATTGGTTATTTTACTGTTTGTAAAATAAATGACGGAACGGTTGATATTGGTCTTGGAATGAGACCTAATATAACTGGGAACGGATTTGGTTTACAGTTCTTAAACGCTATACTAGCTTTTAGTAAAGAAAAATATGGATGCAAGTATATAACACTATCAGTAGCTATATTTAATGAGAGAGCGATTAAAGTGTATAAAAGGGCAGGGTTTGAAGTAGTTGGAACGTTTATACAGAAAACAAATGGTAGTTGTTTTGAGTTTTTGAAAATGAATTATATATGTAAAAATGATTAAAAAACAGAAGAATCTCCTTCTGTTTTTTTATGCAGAAATAAATCATACTTTTTGTAATTGGAAGTTTTGAAATTTTGGAAGAGGATGTGTATGATTGAAGTTTAATAGTAAATAGCAAGTTTAGTAAGGAGAGACAGCATGAGTATAATTAAAACGAAAAATGAAATAGAGTTAATGCATGAATCTGGAAAATTACTTGCTTCATGTCATAGAGAAATTGCGAAGATGATGAAACCAGGTATTACTACAAAAGAAATTAATACGTTTGTTGAAGCATATTTAGAACAGCATGGTGCAACGTCTGAGCAGAAAGGGTACAACGGATATCCATATGCGATATGTGCATCTGTAAACGATGAAATGTGTCATGCGTTTCCGGCCGATGTTCCTTTAACTGAGGGTGATATTGTAACAATTGACACGGTAGTAAACTTAAATGGGGGTCTTTCAGATTCTGCTTGGACGTATAGAGTTGGAAAAGTTTCTGATGAAGCAGAAAAGTTGTTGTTAGTAGCTGAGAATGCTTTGTATAAAGGAATTGACCAGGCGATAATCGATAACCATGTAGGAGATATTGGCTATGCAATTGAAAGTTATGTAACAAATGAAGGTTTTTCTGTTGCAAGAGACTTTACGGGACATGGAATCGGTAAAGAGATTCATGAAGAACCAGCAATTTTTCATTTTGGGAAACAAGGACAAGGACCTCAGTTACAAGAAGGAATGGTAATTACAATTGAACCGATTGTAAATATAGGTATGCGATATTCTAAAGTAGATTTAAATGGGTGGACTGCACGAACGATGGACAGGAAATTATCAGCTCAATATGAGCATACAATTGCGATTACAAAAGATGGGCCAATCATTTTAACGAAGTTGTAATTGGAAATGAAAGAGTTTGCAAAACTCGAACAAAAATAGTAGTTTTTAAAAATTTGTACGTGTTTTTTCGATAAATGCTTTTCAAAGCATAAAAAGTACGTTATAATCCTTCTATAAAATAAATAGTTAGCTACACTCATATAATCGCGGGGATATGGCCTGCAAGTTTCTACCGAAGTACCGTAAATACTTTGACTATGAGTGAGGACGAATATAATTGCTTGTTTAGCATTCTTTTTTTGCGAAACTCCAAAAGCGCGTCTCTCACTTGTAACGAGTGGTGGCGGCTTTTGGAGTTTTTTTATTGCATAAGAGGGGGAACAAACATGAAAGTATTACAAGAAAAGATTTTGAACGAAGGAAAGGTTTTATCTGGTGACGTATTAAAGGTAGATGCTTTTTTAAATCATCAAATTGATCCAGTACTTATGCAAGAAATCGGAAAAGAATTTGCTAAACGTTTTAAAGAAGAGAACATTACAAAAATCGTGACGATTGAATCTTCAGGCATTGCACCAGCAGTTATGGCTGCATTAGAGCTTGGTGTAAAAGTAATTTTTGCACGAAAACGTAAATCGTTAACGTTACAAGATAATATGTACGTTGCAAACGTATATTCATTTACAAAACAAGAAACAAATGAAATTTCATTATCTCGAAATCATATCGATGAAAATGATCGTGTATTAATCATCGATGACTTTTTAGCAAACGGTCAGGCTGCTTTAGGTTTAATGAGTTTAGTAGAGCAAGCTGGAGCGAGTATTGCAGGAATTGGAATTGTTATTGAAAAAGCATTTCAAGATGGAGGAAAGAAGCTTCGTGAACAAGGCGTTCGTGTTGAATCACTAGCAGAAATTGCATCACTTGATAATAACGCAGTTACATTTGTACAGCAAGAAACTGCGGAGGTGAAATAAACGATGAAGCAGCATCCATTTAAAATTGCATCGCTTGGTATGCAGCATATGCTTGCAATGTATGCTGGAGCAATTATCGTTCCGCTTATTGTGGGCGGTGGACTTGGTTTAAATCAAAAAGAGTTAACATATTTAGTCTCAATTGATTTATTAATGTGCGGCGTTGCGACAATTTTACAAGCATTATCAAATCGCTTTTTCGGTATAGGACTTCCCGTTGTACTTGGTTGTACATTTACAGCCGTTGGACCGATGATTGCGATTGGAAAACAATACGGTGTGTCTTCAATTTATGGAGCAATTATTGCTGCTGGGTTATTCGTTGTTATTTTTGCGAAATTATTTGGAAAACTTGTAAAACTGTTTCCACCTGTTGTAACAGGATCTGTTGTTACTGTAATTGGAGTTACACTTGTTCCAGCAGCAATTAATGATATGGCTGGAGGAGTAGGAAGTAAGGATTTCGGTAGTCTTGAAAATTTAGCATTAGCATTTGGTGTGTTATTATTTATCATCATTATGTATCGTTTCTTTGATGGATTTATTCGTTCAATCTCTATTTTACTAGGTCTATTGTTCGGTACTATCGTTGCAGCGTTTATGGGGAAAGTAAGTTTGCAAGCGGTTGGAGAGGCGGATTGGTTCCACGGTATTCAACCATTTTACTTTGGTACACCAACATTTGAATTAACACCAATTATTACGATGATTCTCGTTGCTTGTGTAGGGATTGTAGAAGCAACGGGTGTATACTTTGCATTATCTGATATTTGCAATAAAAAAATCGGTGAAAAAGAATTAACAAAAGGCTATCGCGCAGAAGGATTAGCGATGGTGTTAGGTGGCATTTTCAACGCGTTCCCATATACAACATACTCTCAAAACGTAGGACTTGTTCAATTAACTGGAGTAAGAAATCGCGTTATTATTTATACTTGCGGTGGTATGTTAATCGCACTTGGTTTCATTCCAAAAATCGCAGCTATTACAACAATTATTCCAAAATCAGTACTGGGCGGTGCGATGTTAGCGATGTTCGGTATGGTTATGGCATATGGTATTAAAATGTTAAGTAGCGTTGACTTCGGAAGACAAGAAAACTTATTAATCGTTGCATGTTCTGTCGGAATTGGGCTTGGCGTAACAGTCGTTCCTACATTATTTTCACAACTCCCAGAAAGCATTCGTATTTTAACAGATAACGGAATTGTACTTGGAAGTGCGTCAGCAGTACTTTTAAATATCGTATTTAATATGGTGCCGCAGCGCAAAGTGAAAGTAGAAGAAGAGCCAGTATCTATGCAAAGTGCAGTAAGAGAAGCGTAAAAAAGCAAGGTCTCGTTATGAGACCTTGCTTTTCTTTTTAAGTGGCATCATTTTCCCATAAGTACCAAGACGCCAAATGTACTCAAGTGGTCCGTATTGGTAATGTGAAAGCCACCAGCGGCTAATAAAGATTTGTAACGTGTAGAAACTAATGCAGAATAGTGGTCCAACCCATAGTGGAGCCAGATAATCATTTTTAAACAATAGCCCGAATAAAAGTAATGTAACAATTGTATGCGAGATGTAATTTGTTAATGCCATTCGTCCAACGTATTGGAATGGACGTAATAACGTTTGCCATTTTTCTTTTTGTAATAAACGCATTAGTGTGAAAATGTAGAATATGAATAACGTTTTTCCGCTAAACATTGTAAAGACCTGCATATAAATTGGTTCATAAAATGGTTTTGATAAGAAGTAACGAACCATGAAGAACCACATTGGTAATGTAAAAAGGAACATAATAATTTGCCATTTTTTAAGCTTTGGATCTAACTCTTTCGCGCGGCGGAAAATATCCTTTTTGCCGGCGTATAAACCAAGTAAAAACAGCCCAACTGTTTCTGGTAGCATAAGTAAATTTAATCCAATTCCATCAGCGTAAAATGCATGGAAACGATTTTGTATTTGTGACAGCCAGTCTTCTAATGGCATGATAGGTAAGGAAAAACCTAGCTCTTCCTTTGGTACCAATGCAACCGTAATACCAGCCATTAGCATAATGAATTGAAAAATACTCAATAAAACGATAGCCCATATTAAAATAGTACGAGGTTCTCTCTTATAAAATAAAAATAAGAAAAATCCAGCAATCGCATAAGTATGTAAAATGTCTCCGTCCCATAAAAGAACGTAATGTAAGAAACCGAATAATAATAAAATAAGTAAGCGGCGAACAAATAAAATTTTTGGATGATCTGTTTTCGCTTCAGCACGACTCATAAAAATATAAAAACCTAATCCGAATAAAAACGAAAAAATTGTATAAAATTTCGTTTGAATAAACATGTCGTAAAATAGGCGAATGTAGCTGTCTATCCCTTCGTAAATTCCTGAAAGATCACGTGAGTCAACCCCGGCGATAACAGGCCAATTCACAAGAAAAATACCTAGTACAGCTATTCCTCTAATAATATCAATGGAGTGTATCCTCTCGTCTTGTGTGAGATTTTGTGTCATTTTTTTCCTCCTTGTTAAGTAATTCCCTTTTATTATACGAAATGTAAGGTGGAGGAGATAGGGGATATTTCCATTTTTTTAAACTGTTAAGTTATGTAGGATGAGATATAATAAGAGTGCACAACAAGTTTTAACCTTTTTCAAAACAGGCAGTAAAGCTCCTTCTTATAAGGAGCTTTCTTTATGAAAAGTGTTGATAATGATTCTCTTTAATGATAAACTGTATTCAAAAGTGATAATCATTATCAAAAAAAGGTTGGTGCGTAAGTATGGTATATGCATTAGTAGCAGGTACAGTCGCTGTATATGCAGTTATTGCGAAGTATGTTTTAAATGGAGTAGGAACAGCAAAATGAGTGATATGACATAAAATCCCTTTCATTTGTAAAAAGAATGAAAGGGATTTTTTATTTTTAATGAGAATATGCTGAAAATTTAGTATGATAGTAAAGTGAAACTGTAATCAATGGGTAGGTGTAACTCTCACTGGTTATGAGCTCGCAAATAGCGGGGAAAAGTATATACATCTTGGATAAAGGGGAACAAGGGGATGACAAACATAGTACAGACAAACGGTATGAAAAAACTTGTTTGTTTTTATGAAGAGTGGCAAAAACACGGCGATGCAGAGAATAGTTTAAAGTTGTTTGAGGTAATTCAAAAATATAAACAAGAACAGCTTATGATAGCGTTCTGCGGTCACTTCTCTGCAGGGAAATCAACGATGATGAATCATCTATATAAAGCGCAGTTGTTACCGACAAGTCCAATTCCGACAAGCGCTAACGTTGTCAAAATTGAAAAAGGAATGGATCGTGTTGTTGTAACGGTTAAATCTGGAGAGCAGTACGAATATGACGGTGCATATTCAGCAGAAGAATTAAAACAAATTTGTAAAGACGGCGATGAAGTAATTGGTGTTCATATTTATCGAAACGACGCGCCGATTCCTGAAGGGGTTATGTTAGTTGATACACCAGGGATTGATTCAACAGATGATGCCCATCAATTAGCGACAGAGTCGACACTTCATCTGGCAGATGTCATTTTTTATATGATGGATTATAATCACGTCCAATCGGAAGTGAATTTACAATTTGTTAAAGAATTGAAACAACGTAATAAAACGGTTTATCTCGTTGTAAATCAAATAGATAAACATAAAGAAAATGAATTATCGTTTGAGAATTATAAAGATAGTGTAAAACAATCATTCTCTAACTGGGATATTGAAGTAGATGGTGTTTATTATACGTCATTACGAATGATGGACCATCCACATAATGAAATTAGAAGCTTAGAAGCGTTAATTACTTCTATTATGAAAGAAAAAGAGCAGTATGTAAGGACTGGAATGGAGCGAGAAACAGAATATTTAATGGGAGAACATTTCTCGTTTATTGTTTCTGAAAATGAAAAAGCTCTCTTGAAATATGAGGAAGAGTTAGCATCACCACTTTCTATTTCAGAGGTAGTTGAAAAGAAGGAAGAGTTAACGGAAGCGAAAAATCGTGAGGCAAGTAAAGAATCTTATGTGAGAAATGAATTTATAAAAGGTTTACAAGCTATATTAGATAACGCATATTTAATGCCGTTTGAAATGAGAGAATTGGCAAATGCATATTTAGAAACGAAATTAACAAAATTTAAGGTCGGTTTGCTATTTGCGAAAGGAAAGACGGGGCAAGAAAAACAAAGACGTGTAGAGGCGTTTTATTCTGCCCTTCAAAAGACAGTTGAAACGCAGCTTGATTTTCATGTGAAGGAATTTATTGTAGCCTTCTTAAAAGAAGAAGGATTGTTCACGGAGGAAATTGGGAAAGACATATATGGGTTAGAAATTGCTTTCGGACCAGAAATGTTGGCTGAAGTAATTAAACAAGGCGCAGGTTTCACAGGTGATTACTTACTTCTTTATACAGCGGATGTAGCGAATGAACTGAAGAAACGTTATTTTATAAAAGCGCAGCAAATTTTTGATAAAAGTGCGGTCGTTTTAAAGCAAAAGGTGAGAGAAGCAGTTGCTCGTATTGAAGAAGAGATTGAAACATATACGATGCTGCAAACGGCGAAAGAAACACAATTACAATACAGTAACAATTTGGAGGCATATGAAGACTATTTACGAAATGTTTGGCACGATCATGTTGCTACGCCTGAAGGGCTGCAAATAGATGAGATATTGCAAAGGGAAAAGCAAATTGTTAGTGAGAAATTTACACTACAAGAGCAGGAAATCGTAAGCGATAACGTAGCGGTTCATGAAGAAGAGCTGAAAGGAACGGCGGCTTTAAATATTCAGCGGATATTAGAGAAAGTGAAAAAAGCTGAAACGATATTAGAGCCATTGCCAGCGCTGAAACATGTACAGCAAGAGGTAATAGAGAAAAGAAGACGTGTGGAAACAAAACAATTTACAGTAGCGTTATTCGGGGCATTTAGTGCTGGAAAATCATCATTTGCCAATGCCTTACTCGGTGAGAAAGTACTTCCTGTATCACCAAACCCGACGACGGCAACGATTAATCAAATTTTGCCGGTTACAGAGGAAAAACCACACGGAACAGTAATTGTTCAGTTTAAATCAAAGCAAGCGTTATTAGAAGATATGAAAGCTGTTTATAAGCTGTTTCATTATGAGATTGCTACGTTAGATGAAGCGTTAGCACAAATTGATAAAGTTATGAAATATCCTTCACCAACTGGGAAGCAAAAAACAACATTTAGCTTTTTACGAGCGGTACAAAAAGGATATGATGCAGTTTCTACTTATTTAGGAGAACAAGTACAAGTTACATTAGAAGAGTTCTCTGATTATGTAGCGAATGAAGAGAAATCATGCTTCGTTGAGTATATGGAACTTTATTATGATTGTGTTTTAACAAGGCAGGGAGTAGCGCTTGTAGACACACCTGGAGCGGATTCTATTAATGCTCGCCATACGGATGTTGCATTCCAGTATATTAAAAACGCAGATGCTATTTTATTTGTAACATATTATAATCATGTATTCTCTCGTGCTGACCGTGAATTTTTAATTCAGCTTGGTCGTGTAAAGGATACTTTTGCCCTTGATAAAATGTTCTTCTTAATTAATGCGGCGGATTTAGCAGAGTCTGAAGAAGAACTTGAAATGGTAAAAGGTTATATCGCAGATCAGCTGCTGCAATACGGTATTAGAAATCCGCGTTTATTTGCAATTTCAAGTTTATGTGCGCTTGAAGAGAAACAAGGAAAGAATGTTGAAAAAGAGAAGTATGGTATTTTACAAAACTCTGGGATTACGAAGTTTGAGGAATCATTTACGTCCTTTATGATGAGAGATTTAATGCTTGTTTCTGTGCATGCTCTATATGGTGCTTTGCAAGGGGCAGATCAGCTTTTAGTAAACATGATAAAGGGTGCAAAACAGGGGAATGAAGAGAAAGAGAAGCAAACGAAAAAATATGAAGCAGAGCGTGATCAACTACTTCATATCATTTCATCATATAGTGTACTTGCTGAAGAACAGGCGATGCAAAATGAAGTGAAAGAGTTGCTTTATTACGTGCAACAGCGTCTATTCCTACGCTATAACGATGTGTTTACTGAATTTATTAATCCGGCGTCACTTCGAACGGATGGAAATGTGAAAACACAATTGCAACAGTGTGTTATGGAATTAGTAGCATTTATTCAGCATGATTTATTGCAAGAAATGCGTGCGACATCATTACGCCTTGAAAAATGGATAGACGAAGCGATGAAGCGTGCAAAGGACGAAATTGTAGTGAACTGTAAAGTAGAAAATGAATCAATTTCTATGAATGGAACAGTGGAGTATGAATATAAAGATATTACACATAAAGAACCGTTCCCTTCAGTTGAAATAAAAGATTTCAAAAAAGCACTGGCACATTTTAAAAATGAGAAAAGCTTTTTTGAAAAGAATGACAAAGCTTTTATGCAAGAAGACGCTAAATCTGTATTAGAACCGTTCGTATCAAACTATGTAGCTGATGAAAAAGATTTATTTGTTCATCATTATAAGCAAGAGTGGGATATGAAGTGGAACTTATTCCAAAAAGTGATGCAGCAAGATGTGATGAACTATTATGAAAGTATATTGTTTGCATTGGCTGAAACGATCGATGTATCTCTATATGAACAAAGTAAAGAACAATTGCAAAAGCAGTTAGTAGAGATTGAAAAAGAAATTTATGTTATATAGTCGTTATGAGAAAAAGATTCGTTCAATTTTCTTTTGCAGTACAGTATCTAAAGATTTTACAAATCCAGCAAATTCATCGGTAGAAATCATATGAGTAAGAACGAGTCGTCTGCCATCTGGTGTTTCACCGCATAAGACGAATGAAGAAAATTCATATGTTTTGTTTTCAACTACTAATTTGGGATAGGAATACGTGTCGCTTTTCTTCTTCTTTCCATCAATAGAGATGACGTTGCATTTTTTCTCATTGTTGTCCATGGTGAATCCCTCCTTTCTATTACTTATGGTAGACAAGGAGGGTTTAGAACAATAGAGAAGGGGGAATTTTTTATGTCTGTTGTAATAGAACGTATTCCAAAAGAGGCTATACCGAAGTCTTTATTGCTACTTGCTGATCCAAGTGAACGGCAAATAGCTACATATGTACAAAGAGGATTAACATACGTAGCTAAGCAGGGGGGGAGCGTTATCGGTGTATATGTTCTTTTGGAAACAAGGCCAAAGACGATGGAAATCATGAATATTGCGGTTGCAGAGCATTTACAAGGAAAAGGGATTGGGAAGAAGCTATTAAGGCATGCTGTAGAAACTGCTAAAGGATATGGTATGTCAAAACTTGAAGTTGGTACAGGCAATTCTAGTGTTTCACAACTTGCTTTATATCAAAAATGTGGATTTCGTATTTTTTCTATTGATTTTGATTACTTTTCGAAGCATTATGAAGAAGAGATTATTGAAAATGGGATTGTATGTCGTGATATGATCCGGCTTGCAATGGAATTGAATAAAAACGTATAACTATTTAGGGGGAAGAGAAGATGGAAGTACATAAAGCAATTACAGCACATTCTCGTAAACAAAATGAAAGTGTAAAAGCATGTTTACAATTAGATGCACAGCGTGAAGCGGCTATTGAAGCTGCCGTATCTCTTGCGTCAAATGGGAAAGAATTTTCGGTTGATGTCATTAATGTTGTAACGAAGCAAATTAATGATCTTGCAAAAAATGGTGTTACCTTGCAGCGTAAATATGTTACAGAAGAAATGGTTATGGAGTATGTAAGTCGTTTGAAAGAGAAAGAAGGTCGTTAAAGATGATAGTTACAGTCGAATGGTTACGTGAGCATATAGAAGATGAGAATGTCCGTATAATCGATTGTCGTTTTGATTTAGCGAATCCTAATTGGGGTAGAGAAAAGTATGAAGAAGGACATATTCCTCATGCGTTATATTTTGATTTGAATTTAGATTTATCAAGTCCTATAGCAGAACATGGTGGCCGCCATCCTTTACCAAATATTGAGGAGTTTGCAGACAAGCTTTCGGAGGCTGGTATTGATGAGCATACGACAGTAATTGCGTATGACAGTCAAGCCGGTGCAAATGCTGCTCGTTTATGGTGGTTATGTAACTATGTAGGACATGAGAAAGTATATATATTAGATGGTGGTTTCCCGGCTTGGAAAGAGAATGGACTACCGACAACAGCGGAAATTCCTGTTGCTATACGAAAAACATTCAAAGCTAATATACAAGATTATATGCTTGTAACGATGGAAACGGTCAGAGAGAATATCCGTGCAGGTGCGGATGTTACATTAATTGATTCAAGAGAGCCGAAACGTTATGCTGGTGTAGAGGAACTTGTCGATCATAAAGCAGGACATATTCCAACAGCGGTAAACCATTTCTGGAAGGATGGAATGTTGCAATCAGGACAATTTAAGAATGAAGCTGGGCAACAAGAACGATTCCAAAATCTGTCGAAAGATAAGGAAACAATTGTATATTGTGGTTCTGGTGTTACGGCATGTCCAAATATCGTTGCATTAAAATTGGCTGGATTCCAAAATGTAAAATTGTATGCAGGTAGCTGGAGTGATTGGATTTCTTATCCAGAAAATCAAATTGCAAAAGAAGAAGATTAATCACTTGCATGCAAAAATAATTTGTATTAAAATAAGGTCACAAGCAAGAGATTGCTCGAAAAACTTTGTATTTTACACATTAGAAACAATGTGATAATATAACGACAAGTAAATAATACATCCTGCGGTGTGCGTAACTTATTTATGTCTAAAACCGATGTTAGTTATACGGAAGCTCAATATTTAGCGACCATCATCAAGCCTTCCTTGTGGAGGAAGATGTACGGTAACTGTGAGGGCATCCACCTGCGAGTAGCGGGTTTTTGGACATTTACGAGGAGCGGCACGTGCGGGGGTCTTATTTCAACTAACCTTATATAAAATTCCTACGGTGTACGTAGCTTATGCATGTCTTAAACCAATAAGTTTAATATGGAAGTTCAATATTTAAATGTAGCTAACATGCCATCTTTTTAAGAAGGAAGTTACAAACATTTGTGAGAGCATCCACCTGTGAGAGCAGGTTTATGGACATCTAGAGAGAACGGCATATGTGGGGCTATATAAAAACCTTACGTTTTATACGTAAGGTTTTTTTGTTGCATAGATATATCAATATTATCTTGATTCACCTGTGAAGTTTCCGTAATAAATGTAGCACTTTCTGTCTTCATCAATCTCTCTTGAATCTAAGGAGAACTCCATAGACATGCCGTCTCGCTGAATATATATAATATCTGAATGAAGAGATGGTAAAATTTCTTCATAGTTCCATACATCTTGACTATCTACTATGTTTGAACTCGTTTCACTTAGTTCTCTAATTTCAAAACCGATGTAGGAGTATGTAGGGTCTGAAGGGTCATTTGCGAAAACTTCTTTTTGAATATAAATAACTGCTGTTCCGTCTGGATCAACCGAAGTTGCAGTAACAACATAAGTATTTTTCTCTTTAATAAAATATTCACAAGTCATGCGTGCGATAATTTCAGAATTAGAAATATTGGCGTAGTTCCATAAAGCAGGATACCCTTTCGTTTCATCATTAAGTCGATATTCTAAGCGCATTTAATCCCTCTTCTTCCTTTTTCTTCTACTTTATCATGCCATCCTATATAATAGGAATAGAATTTAAAAAGGGGAGTGCGAAGGTGACAAAAACGAAATGGCTAGTAGGTGGTGTCGTAACGTCTTTAATGACTGGCACTTTATTTGGTTGCGCACAAGATCTTCCCCCAAAACCAAATGATAATAGTTGTTCTGATTGGGATTGGGATGATGAACTTGGGGTATGGCAGTGTGATGATAGTAGTTCAGGTTATCGTGGGCATTATTTCTATGGTGGGCGATACTATCAAAATAAATCCACTTTTAAAAATTCATCGGCGTTTAAATCGTATCAATCGTCTGCTGAATTTAAAGGTGGAATTGGAAGTGGTTCAAAGGGAGGATTTGGGGGCTAAAATATGTCGCAATACATAAGGGATCGAAAAGAATTTTATTTAAAATATCCGGATTTTTGGTCGGATTTATATGAATGTGAGTATAGTTTGTTTCATGTTTTTTCTATAACAAATCAGACTTTGGACCAATTACACTTAGCGACTGAACGAATGGGGAAAATATTTTTTAAGACTGCTAGACTGCTGCGTAATTTAAGTGACGAACAGCTTCTAGATCTTGGCTTTCCATCCGCGAGTTTATCTTTCATTAGAATGAAAGGGCTCTATCCTGAATCTGTAATTTCGCGATTTGATTTTGCTGTAACAGAGGATAACAAAATCAAAATGCTTGAGTTTAATAGTGATACACCAACTTTTATTGTGGAATGTTTTCAAATGAATGGGAAAGTATGTGGAAATCTAGGCTATGATGATCCAAACTCGGATCAAGAACGATTGCTATCTTCTGGTGTAACGAAAGCAGTAATGGAAGCGACAAAGGGATTAGATAATCCAAATGTTGTTTTTACAGCACATCATGAACATATCGAGGATTGGAATACCACTATGTATTTAAGTCAGCTATGCCATGTTGAAAATAAAGTAGTGCCAATGTCAGAACTTAGAATTACAAAGGATGCTCTAGTCGATAAAGATGGGGCGAAGATTGATGTTTTATATCGCCAAACATATCCGATAGAAGATTTAATTGAGGATCAAGATCCTGAAACAGGAGATTTGGTAGGTGTGGAACTGTTACAACTTGTAAAAGCCGGAAAGCTTTTTATAATAAATCCTTTGTCAGCATTTTTACTTCAGCCAAAATCAATTCAGTGTCTTATTTGGGGGTTAGCAGAAGAAGAGGCCTTTTATACAAATGAGGAACAACAGTGGATTAAAGAATATATGTTACCTACATATTTAGAACCAGATTTATTTTTAGGAAAAGGTTCTTTCGTTCAAAAACCTTCATTTGGGAGAGAAGGAGATACAATTACGATTCGCGATAAAGACGAAAATATTATGCTTCAAAATGCACACCAAACATATAAAGCGTCACTGCCGATATTTCAAAAGTATATCGAACTGCCAGTCGTATCCTTGGAAACAGAAAAAGGGATCGAGAAACTGTCATATGTGTTTGGTTCGTTTTTAATTGCTGGAAAAGCGAGTAGTATCGGTATTCGTGCGGGAGAAAAGATTACAGGAAATGAATCGTACTATTTACCGGTAGGTATAAAAAGGAGGGGAAAAAATGATTAATTTTTTATTATATTTAGTAGTAACACTCGGCCTTTTATGTATAGGTCTGTTCTTGATGGAAGTGACAACGAAAGTAAAGGAATTTAAGTTAATGGCTCAAGGAAATAAGGCGGTAAGCTATGTGCTTGGAGGACGATTACTTGGGTTAGCTGTTGTTTTATATTCGACAGCAGCTAATTCAATTTCACTTCTTGATATGATTTCGTGGGGAGCAGTTGGGATTTTGGCTCAAATTATCGTCTTTTATTTAGCTGAGTGGCTTACACCACGCTTTAATATAAACAAAAGTCTCGAAGAAGATAATCAAGCAGTCGGTCTTTTTCTTATGTTTTTATCAATTTCAATTGGGATTGTAATTGCTGGTTGTATAACTTATTAAAAACTTTACGTTTAAACGTAAAGTTTTTTATTTTATCCCGTAAAAGCCCGATTGGTGAGGGCTAATAATCAGTGGGGGATGAACAAAACCTCCACTGATTAAAGTTACACTTTATATATGTTAGTTTGCCATACCTTTTGAAAAAATTGTAGGCTACGGTTGACATCTATTTTAAATAAGAGTAACATTTTCAATGTAATGAAAATAAGTCTCTGTTAGGTGAGGCTCCTGTATAGAGAAATGCTACTGCCCAAAAATGTCGAGAGACGCCAATGGGTCAACAGGAATGATCGAATTAAGGTTTTTCTTAACGTAGCTGGTAATGTACCTATGCTATACAGTGCTAAAACTCGGTGAGGGAGAGGTCCGTAGATTTCTAATTATATTAGAAATCGTTTATTTGTGTATGTAATGGCCGCTACTCTCTTAAGGGTAGGGGCCTTTTTTGTTACCAAGCTATGAGTAATTTCATAGTATAAACTATAAAATTAAACGAGGAGGTGAGGAGCATGTCAAATTCTGACTCGGTTCCGTTACCCATATACTTCAAATCAAAAATATATGATGTAGGCAGGAAACGATTTGTTCCTCCCTCTATATTTATCATAATGTAGCGTTTATAAAACGCGAGACACTTTCACAGTAAAGTGGATAAATTGAGAAACAAAGCGTTTCTTCCTATGTTGTAAAGGAGGAGACGATAATATGTTATATGCAAACAAAACTGTGGGTAACACGTCATATAAACTAAGTAAAAAATCAATAAAAGAACAAACAATGCTCCAAAAAAATAAAGATTTATTAATTGAAATTGCAACAAGAGATGTAAAATCTGTATTTGCATATTTTAAAACAACAAGAGACGGACTATCAATGAAAGAGGCGCAAAAACGTATTCAAGTATATGGCCGAAATGAACTAACTTCAAAAAGAGCACTTCTCGCAGAAGTAATGATGAAGCTTGGTGGCATGATTCCAGGTTTTTCAAAACAACGTGTGTGTGATGAATTACAACGTGAAACGATTACTGTATCTAGAGTAGAATGTTCTAGTAGTACAGGGTTAAATAGTGAACTGAAAATGATGGAGATACCAGTGCAAGAACTTGTACCTGGAGATATGATTTTTCTTTCGGCTGGAGATGCTGTGCCAGCTGATGTACGTATTATTTATGCAGATGATTTATTAGTGAATGAGTCTGTGTTAACGGGAAACGAAGCGAATATAGAGAAGTTTGAGAGCTGCTATCACCTTGAACGTAAACGATTTATTCCATTAAAACGGATGAAAGATTATAATCCACTTGAGCTTGAAAATGTATGTTTTAAAGGTTCGCATATCGTTAGTGGAAATGCAAAAGCTATCGTTGTTTCTACTGGAAAAAATACGTATTCAGGCATATTGCATACTTGTTGTAGTAGAACGTCTTAATGTGTTAATGGTGCTAAATATACAAAAACAATGTATAATAGACAAAGTTGAGCAAAAACGTAGAATGGTAATCTATTTATATAACCTTACGTGATAACGTGAGGTTATTATTTTTTTAATAGGAGAGGAATTATGAAAAAAGTATTATTAGTTGATGGTATGGCACTATTATTTCGTGCTTTTTACGCAACAAGTGTCTACGGACAATTTATGAAACGACAAGATGGAACCCCTACGAACGGGATTCATGGTTATATGAAACACTTGTTAACAGCTACGCAAGCGATCGAACCAACACATATCGTTACATGCTGGGATATGGGAAGTACGACATTTAGAACAGAATCGTTCTCGAATTATAAAGCAAATCGTGCAGCGCCACCAGAAGAATTAATTCCTCAATTTGATTTAGTGCAAGAAATGACTGCGAAATTATCCATTCCAGTTATCGGTATGAAAGGCTACGAAGCGGACGATTGTATCGGTACGCTTGCAAAACAATATTGCAATGAAGCTGAAGTTTATATTTTAACTGGTGATACAGATTTACTTCAACTTGTTGATAAGAACGTTACAGTTATGCTTCTGCGTAAAGGAATTGGAAATTACGAATATTACACACCGGAGAAAATCATGGAAGAAAAAGGTGTAGAGCCGTGGCAAATCGTCCATGCAAAAGCTTTCATGGGAGATACAAGTGATAATTATCCAGGGGTAAAAGGTATCGGTGAAAAAACAGCGTATAAGCTTATTCAAGAGCACGGAACAGTATCCGCTGTACTAGAAAATGTAGAGTCATTAACAAAAGCGCAGCGTACGAAGATTGAAAGTGATTTAGAGAACTTAAATATTTCGTTACAATTAGCCCAAATTCACTGTGAAGTTCCAATTTCATGTTCACTAGAAGAAGGATTACACACAATGGATGAAGAAAAACTTAGATTTGTTTGTGAAGAAATGAATTGGGGAAGACCTGAAATATTAATAAATATGCTATAAATAGTTTGGGAAGAGGGATGTTGCATAAGTCGAACTTTGACTTGGTGACACCTTCTTTTTGTTTTTGTAAACAGTATTATAATAAATAAAATTATGTCGAACTCAATTTTAAATATATAAATATTTCGACAAGATATAATGATAAAAGTTGATGAAAATAATAACTTTTATCATGAAGTGAATTAATTTCAACATAGTTTTAGATAATCATTTTTTCGTGTTCACAAAGTTGTCAGAAAATAAACGGAATTTTCATATGAAGTTCAAATAGAATTCACAACAATCAATTATTATAAGAACACACAGATAATTCTTTATCTTTTATATAAACCATCCCCCAAGGAGGACAATGAAAATGAGAAAAAAAGTGAGAAAATCTTTTAAACAATTATTAATTGAAAATAAACAATCACTATTAAATAATAAAGAAAATATGAAAGAAATTGAAGAGAGAATTGAGAAACGACATGTAGCATATAGTGGTGCCAGTAATTAAATAAAATAAAAAAGATAGCCTATGTAGGCTATCTTTTTTATTTTATATTGAAAAAACGCTATTCAGTTCTTTAATTTTGTAAATATGCAAGATATTTTTATAGCGTTTTTCTATCAATATTACTCATTTTTCGAGGTTGAAATTGGTATATACCAATTTTTGAGATTTTCTATTCAAAATATTACAAAAAATGTTACAATACACTCAAATTTATACTATAAAATCATTTTAATATGAAAAATTGGAATGAAAAGAAAGGAGAGGAATATGAATAAAGATGTCGCTTTGAAATGATTATTATCATTTCATTAGGAGTTGATGTAAAAAGATGAAAAGATACGAAGAATTGGACTCTATAAGAGGGATTTCTTCATTAGTAGTAATGATTGGTCATCATTTAATGATTTTTTCAGCATTTCAAAATTACAGTTATGAAGATAATAAACCATTTGTTGTGTATCTATTAAAAGAAACGCCTGCTCGTCTAATTTTTAGTAGTGGTAACGAATCAGTTATTATCTTTTTTGTTTTGAGCGGATTTGTTTTGTATGAATCTATTCAAAAAAACTATAGTAGCTATGGGTCATACCTTTTAAAACGTATATGCAGAATATATATTCCTTATATTGTGGCAATAATTATAGCTATTGTATGCCAGATTACAATTAGTGAATATGGTATTTCTTATTTAAGTGAATGGTTTAATCGCTCATGGACGATTGAAAGTTCTTCAAGCTTAATCGCACAACATATTTTATTGGTTGGGAAATATAATACAGATGCATATAACGGTGTGATTTGGTCACTTGTCCATGAAATGCGAATATCAATAATTTTTCCGTTAATTTTGATGATTTGCTTACGAAAAACGTTAAGGTGTTCATTACTATTATTGTTTAGTTTTAGTATATGTTCTGTCGTAATATTATTTTTGTTTCGCTCGGGCTTAACATTAACAAGCTATGCATTAACATTGCATTACACAGTACTGTTTTTACTAGGAGCACTAGTTGCGAAGTATAAAAATAATTTAATAGTTTTTTATAGTAATTGTACTAAAAACACAAAAATTGCATGGTTTTTATTTGCGATTTTACTTTTTATGTATGAAGGGCTTATAGGAGAAATTAAAGTGCTCAATAATTTTATATTTCGAGACTACGTAGTGGCGATAAGTGCAAGTCTATTTGTCATATTAAGTTTGTCAATATCAACTTTGTCGTCCTTGCTACATAATAAATATTTGTTATATTTGGGGAAGATTTCTTACAGTCTTTATTTATACCATATTATATCGTTGTTTTCCCTTATATACATGCTCCATGAAATATTACCGTTGCCTATTATTTTAATTTTTTCACTTGTTTTTTCGTTTATACTTGCAATGCTTTCGTATGTATATGTAGAAAAATTTGCATTCGGAGTCGGAAAGTATGTAACAAAACAAGTGGATAGAAGAGAGAAAGGGTTATCTGTAAAGAGTGAATTGCAGGATGTTATTCAGAAAAGGGCGGTGAAATAATTGAAGCAAGAAATGAGTATAAAAGATTTTCAACAATTACTGAAAAGAAGATTCGTAACGATTATTTTAACGATGTGTTGTTTAACCGCTTCTTTAGTTCTTATCTCTATGTATGTTTTAAAGCCGTCATATCAATATTCAACGCAAATTCTTGTTGGGAATTTAGATGAGTTTAATAAGGAAAATTCAACAAATAAAACACAAGAAAATAAGCAACTAGTAACATCGTATGTTGATATTTTAAAAAGCCCATTAATTATTTCAACAGTCAAAAAAACTTTGAAATTAGAGCAATCAAGTTATGAATTAGCACAAAAAATCTCGGTTGTGAATACGGACAACTCACAAATTGTAACTGTTACAGTAAAAGATTCCAATCCGAAAATCGTGAAAGACATTGTAAAGACATTGGCAGAGCAATCACAACAAAGTTTTCAACAGTACACAAATGTACAAGGTGTGAAAGTGTTGACGGATCCTGAGTTACAGGAACAGGCTGAAAAATTGTTTCCGAAATTTCAACTGATCATTCCTATTTCTTTAATTGTTAGTTTTTTTGTTGGGATAGGTTTAGCTGTATTTCGAGATTATTTTGATGAACGTATATACACGGAACAAGATTTAGAGAAAATAACAACAGTCTCTGTTATTGGTCACATAAATGTGAAACCGAATAGAAAAAAGAAACCTACAGAGGTTGATAAACAATCATCTATATATCGAGGTGAACATGTCGATGTTTAGGACAAAGAAACAGCTGCCATCCGATTTGCATGATGATCTGATGAAAGAGCAGTTTTATACGGTGTATCACGAGCTGAAAAAATCTGGGAAACAACTGTTCACAGTTAGTTCAACGAAGGACAGAGGGGTTGTTGCCTCGCTTATAGTAAATATGGGTCTAGTGTTTGCGGAAATGAAGAAAAAGGTGTTACTTATTGATGTGAATTTTTCTGACCCTCAATTACATGTATTATTGCAAAGTGATCACATGATAACCGTAAACGATATAATAAGCTCTTCCCCCTGCAATTATGAATCTTTTTCTAGTAATTTGTCTAAATACTTATATTGTATTCCTGCAAAAAAAACAGTACACACAGGGACGCCCTTAGTTGCTATGGATGAATTTGATAATGCGATTGCTAAGTGGAAAGAAGATTTTGATTACATTTTCGTTTATTCTTCTGAAGTATTTGAACTTCCTGCTACGCACATTATTGCAGGGAAATGCGATGGAGTGGTTTTAGCAGTTAAAAAGCAAAAAGATTCATTACGTACAGTGCAAAAAGTAATAGCGGATATAAATAGGAAAGAATGTGAATTAATAGGTATAATTTTATATTCTTGAATGTGGGGGTAACGATCCATGATTCGTGAAACAAATCAAGCCAAGTTGTATACGATTCCGGCTCAAGAAAAGCCTAGCATATTGAATCGAAGTGTAAAACGCTTGTTTGATATTATATTTTCAATCATATTGTTACTATTAACAATACCAATTATGTTGTTCTTTTGTATTATGATTACCTTAGAAACATCAGGGGCTCCAATATACTTTCAAGAACGTTTAGGTATAAACGGGAAGAAGTTTAATGTATTTAAATTAAGGTCGATGGTAAAGGATGCTGAAATGAACGGACCACAATGGGCAAAAGAACATGATCAAAGAATTACAAAAGTTGGGTTGTTTATAAGAAAAACGAGAATTGATGAATTACCACAGCTCTTAAACATTTTAAGAGGAGATATGTCTTTTGTAGGCCCTAGACCAGAGAGAGAGTTTTTTTATAATGAGTTTGATGCGTATATTCCAGAATTTAAGGAACGTTTAATAGTAAAACCAGGACTAACAGGATGGGCACAAATAAATGGAGGGTATAATCTTGATCCAAAGGAAAAGTTGAGGCTGGACATGGAGTATATTGAAATGAAAACATTTCGGATGGACATCCGTATTTTATGTAAAACCGTTTTAATTGTATTGAACGGTAATGGTGCAAGATAAATATATATGTAAACAAACAACATATGTAAGTAGGTTACTTGCAAAGGAGAACTTGTATGGGTAGATCTATTCTAAGCAATATTATCCATCTATTTTATAGTACGATTTTAGCTAACCTTCTTCAGGCCGTCAGTTTAATTGTTTTAGCAAACTTTTTTAACGCACAACATTATGGGATGTTTAGTGTTGCCATAGCAGTGACGTTTGTTATGTTATTTTTTACAGACTTAGGACTTAGTAATACGTTTCTTCGAGAAGGGGCAAAGGATGGAGCAGATTTAGAGAAGATTTTATCATCGTATATAAAAATAAGGATGATTCTACTTATTTTTATTTCTATCATCGGTTATATTGCTATTCATTATATGTATGCGGATAAAAATTTAATTTATATGATGATAAACGTAATGTTTTTCATGTTAATAGGATTAACTTGGCAAAACATAGGGATTGCCTATTTTCAACTGACGGAACGTATGAAGTATATAGCGCTCATAAAAGTTGTATCAGCATCAGTTGTCATTATAATTACATGTTTTTGTATTTTCGGAGAGTTACCGGTGTATGTAACAGCTCGCTTATATGCTTTTGGGTATATGATCGGTGGTTTATTCAGTATATATATCATGAGAAAAAAGACGAAAATGAATATGAAAGTCGTAATTCATAAAGCGTTATTTTGGCAATTAACTCCCTTTATTATTAGCGGTTTTTTAATAATGAGTACGCCACAATTAGCACCTATCTTGCTTAACTATACATTGCCATTAAGTATGGTAGGTGTTTTTGCAGTGGCGTACCGGATGCCGGCAGCTTTATATCAAGTACCAGGGGTAATTGCAGGTGCATTTTTTCCAGTGCTCTTTAAGCATTATAACCAGAATAATATAGAAGAGCATACGAAATTAAATTTACTTCAAATTAAATCAATGGCGATTGTAGGAATATGTATGACGATCGGTTTATATCATTTAGCACCATACTTTATTTCTATATTTTTTCATGAAGAATGGAGCAATGCAGTAGAGCCACTCCAAATATTATCATTTCTTATTGTGCTACAAAGTTTAAATATTGCCATTGCTGACGGTTTAACGACGAGTGGATGTCAAAATAAGAGAACTGTTGTGCAGTGTGTAGCATTGGTGATAGGTGGGGTTATGCTGTATAGCTTTAGTAGTCTTGGTGGAGTGATAGGAGCGGCATACGCTATGGTTTTATTTGAAATAGTCGCTTTAGTGGGATATATAGCAGTGAGTGTAGTGAAGAAAAAAATTGTATTCCAAATTGTAATACCGTATACAATTTATTTTGGTGTAACCTTTATTGGAGTGCAATATATATTGCATACATATCATTTAATTGCGCTTGTTCTTAATATACTAATTGTACTAGCTGCCATATTCCTATATGATTATGAGCTAAAAAAACTTCTTCTTTCTTTTATAAGAAAAATACGCAAAAAGGATTATATTACGAAACAGGGGATATAGCCTATGGAAAATAATATGAAAGTATCGATGGGATGGATTATTCTTCTAATATTATTTGTTATGTTAAGTAAATACAATTTATATATTGGATTTTCATTGAAGATATATATGATTTTTTTAGTCATATATTTTTGTTTAACAATTAAAGACTTTCATATTCAAAAATTATATTTTCATGAAGTTATATTTTTACTGTTTTATTTCATTTATTGTTTAAGTGGAATTCTTTCTATGTATTTAAATGCTAGTATTCGTATGATTTTTGGCGTGCTACTCGTTTTAGGATGCTATTTTATAATGAGGAATTTATTGGGGAATACTGAAATAGTGGTACTTGAATCATCTATTGCTTATGTAGGAGTAGTATTTAATGTTGTAAGTCTAATACTCTATATAATCGGTTTACAATACTTTAGTTTATACGGTGGAGAAGAGAGAGAAATTTTTGCTGGTTTATTAGTGGATAGAGGATATCCACGGTTAATTGGATTGCTAGATGATCCTAACATCTTTATTTTCTATAATACAATATTTTTTATGTACTATATGACGAATTTACAAAATATCACTAACATTCTAGGGTTAATTTTATGTGTTACGACGAGTTTATTAACTTTTTCAAGGGGGGGTATACTAGCGCTTGTGCTTGTCGTTTTTGTATATATATGTATGTCTAGTTTCGCTAAAAAAATAAAAATAATTATAAGTTTAGTATTGTTTAGTGTAGTTATTTTTAGTTTATCGAATAGTGTAATGGGGGGGCAATTAGATGACATATTAAATAAACGAATTTCTGATTTTTCCCATGATAATGGAAGTGGTAGATTTACATTATGGGAAGCTGCTTTTAAATATTATTTATCCAATCCATATATCGGAATCGGTGCTTTTAACTTTTCGAATTATTATGAGTATCAATTTAATGAAAAATTATATGTACACAATACATTTTTAGAAATCTTGTCTGAATCGGGTACAATTGGTTTTCTTCTATATAGCGCGTTTTTATTCATATTAATGTTCAAGCTAGCGCAGCATACTTTGTTTCGTGAAAAACCATATCTTCTATTGACTATGATTGCATTTATATTTCAGATGATGTCATTGTCACTCATTATTAACGAAGCCTTCTTTTTATTTTTAGCAGTTGTTGTGAAGTATATTTCAATATATGAAGGAAGGGGAAAGATAGATGGTAAAATGTCTATCAGCACATAACGAGCCGCCTTATGTTTCTGTAATAACACCTTCTTATAATAGTATACGATTTATAGGTGAGACAATTTTATCTGTACAGAATCAATCGTATGAAAACTGGGAAATGCTTATCGTTGATGACGGTTCAACCGACCAATCTGCCACAAAAATTAAAGATATAATAGAAGGAGACTCACGTATTAGGTTATTATCATTAAAACAAAATGTTGGTGCTGCTAAAGCTCGGAATTTAGCGATCCAAGAGGCGAGAGGAAGGTACATTGCCTTTTTAGATAGCGATGATATATGGTTGCCGCATAAATTGAAGACACAATTGTTATTTATGGAAGAAATGAATATTGCTTTTTCATATGCGTCGTATAGTTTAATTGATGAAAACGGTAATGAATTAAATCGTGAAGTGAGTGCACCAAAATCTGTTGACTATCATTATTTAGTAGGAAATACAATTATCGGTTGTTTAACAGTGATGATTGATCGTGAAAAAATTCCATATGTCGAAATGCCTAGTATACAGCCGGAAGATACAGCGTTATGGCTGAACTTATTACATGAAGGGTATGAAGCAAAAGGGATACAGCAAGTGTTAGCAAAATATAGAATTGTTACAAATTCTGTTTCTAGAAATAAAATTAGAGCAGCTTTCCGGTATTGGAAATTGTTAAGGGAACAAGAACGACTGAATTCGGTGCAAATTTTTTACTATTTTAGTAAGTATGCTTATCATGCTTATAAAAAAAATAAAATCAATGTAGTTGGGAAGACGCAATTATGAATATACTGTTGATGACAGATAAATTGATAACTGGCGGAGCCGAGAGCTATTTTTGTAAATTGGAAAGTAATTTGCGTTATGATGATTTTAAGATTTATACAGCTGCAGGTGATGGAGAACTATATGAATCTCTTACTAGAAAAGAAAATTTTATATTACTTAGTCGATGGAATCATTTGAGAAATATTTATTATTTACGAAACGAAATTTGTAAACGAAAGATAGAGCTTATTCATGCAAATAGTTTGCGAATGGTATTATATGCTTTTCTAATTCAAAAGTTTATTAAAAAAAAGATGAAAATTGTTTATACGAAACATAATGTAACGATATTAGAAAAGAAAATGCCAACGCTTTTTCGTTATTTCATGAATAAATATGTGAACAATATTATTACAGTAAGTGAGTTTGAGAAGAATAATTTAATTTCAATTCATGTAGCAGAAGAAAAAATAAATACAATTTATAACGGTGTCGATATTGAAAAGTTTTTATTCCAGCAGAAAAAGAAAGAATCTACATATAAAATAGGGATATTAGCTAGATTATCCAAAGAGAAAAACCATCAACTATTTGTCAAAATTGCAAATGTGTTGAAAAAGAGAAATGATTTTATGTTTTATATTGCTGGTGATGGACCAGAGAAAGAATCGATTATGAAAGAAATAGAAAAATATGGATTACAGCAAAGGGTGAAGATGCTAGGGAATATTTCAGAGCCGCATGAGTTTATAGGGAATATGGATGCTTTACTTTTATTATCTTTTCGTGAAGTGTTTCCAATGGTAGTAATTGAAGCGATGGCTACAGGGACACCAATTGTTTCAATAGATGTTGGTGGAATACATGAAGCGGTAATAGATGGAGAATCAGGTGTTTTAATATCTGAATATTGCGAATCTGAATTCGCAAGTGCACTTGAAGAACTACAAGGGGATGAACAAAGGGTAAATGATATTAGATTGAAAGCACGAGAGAAAGCAGTGAGGTATTTCTCGTTAGCTAAAATGATAGAAGAAACGAAAAATATATATGAGTTAAACAAATGACCGGGTAGGTCGTTTGTTTTTTTAATTATAGAAACTTTTAAGAGAGAACTCACATATTATATGAAAAAAGGTAATATGAGGAGTGAATTTATTTTGTCAGAATATATTTCTTCCCAAGAAGATTGTGCGCCAGAAAGTAGCGTTCACATTGATTGTTTTGGCGCAGTTCCAAACTCGGGAAATGATAGCTCATTAGCAATTCAGCAAGCTATTGATTATTGTGTAGCGAATCGAATTTCGACGGTTAGAATTACAGGGGTAAATACGTACAAAATTGTAAAGCCGATTGTTATTAAATCAAACGTAAGATTAGAGTTAGATCCTACCGTAACGCTGCAAATTGATGGGGATTTTAATGCATTTGAGCTACAAAGTAACGCTTCGATAGTTGGTGGTACTATTCAAGTTATAAATTCGTTGTTTCAATCGGCTGTCATTTATGTTTCTGGTTCACAACAAATCGAAGTACCTAATCAATCTGTTATATCAAATATAAATATAATAAATACAACTCCATCGTATAAAGGAAAAGCTATACATTTTTATTGTCAAAAGGCATGGGATTATATTAGTTTCTTTCAAGTTAAATTTATTCAAATTAAAAACTTTCAAACTGCAATATATTTGAAAACAGAGTATATAGATGATATTAATACACCTTGCTGGATTAATGCCAATGTATTTCAATCAATATTTATTGATGGATGTGTGTATGGGATTGAAGTAGATGGAAATAGTGATTTGCCAAATGAAAGTTCAGGAAATACGTTTCATGATATTCAAGTGCAATGTAGACAACAAACGAAAAAAGCAATTCGTTGCTCAGGTGCGTATAATACATTTGATTGTATGATTTGGGATACGTACCGGATGAGTAGTGAACAAATTGTCATTGAATTTTCTTCTAATTCGCATCGTAACTACCTTTTTTCAAATTTACTTTCTACAACTATTGTAGATAAAGGACAATACAATGTTTGTAAGTCTACCTATGAAGAATCTCTTCGAATTCAGTTACCGATTACGTTAAATAAACCACATTTAATAGGGAATCAAGATGATATTTTAGTAAATGCTCAGCAGAAGTATACGATTAAGCAAGTAAGTGGGAAAGTGCCTTACGGGGGGAATCTCGCAAATTGCTTTAATTTAATAGATGAACAAAGTGTAAACTATATTGACGTTCCAGATAGTAATCCAGTTGTAATTGAACTGGATTTTACGAAAAAACCAATACAAATGTTAAATTGCTTTGGAATGTATTTTGGGTGGGGAGAGAGCCCAAAGAAAATTAAAATTGAATATGCATTAAGCGCAACTGGAAGTTGGGTTATCGCGTTGGATGTTCCATTAAATGTTGGCGATACAATTATATCGAATATGAAGGCGAGTCAGTTATATAAAGTTAGAATTACATTAAGTGGTTATTCTCAAGATCATAAGCGTTTTCGAATTAATCGTATTTTTGCAAGGTCTTCTATGGAAAATGGGAACGCTTGGTTAGCGACAACTGGCGGAAGAATGTTTGGAGATATTGAAATAGAGGCAAGTAAAGGTATAATCATGAAGACTGCTAGTGGAGTGAAATGGAAAGTTACTATTAATGAAGCTGGCCAACTTATTACGACTAAGATAACTTGAGATGTTGTTTGATTGTATATCCTTGGACGAGTTACAACGTAGTGGGATATAGGTAATGAAAAAGAGATTGTAATTTGGTTTCAACCAAACTACAATCTCTTTTTTGTTTCAATTACTTCCACCAAATCCAAGTCCAAAGGTAATTTCGTACATTTCGAGGAGTAATGCGAATGAAGCGTTCACCGTCAAAGAAGCAATTTAAATTTGGAAGTGTTTCATCTGGATTTTCTGGAACAAAAGTGACGATGTTTTCGTTACTTGTAACGGTTACTGTAATTGGTGGGTCGGTAGGCGAGACTTGAAGTTGTAACGAAATATTGGCCGTATTTTTAAATTCATTATTAACAGGTGGACTTATTACTTGTACTGTGAATAATACGATAATTGTTTCGTTTGGTTCCAAATTAGTGGCAACTAGGAAACCGATATTCGGATTCGCTAGTGGAGAGCGTTCACCGTTAATAAAGACAGTGCCGTTTATAAATTGTAAACCTGCTGGAATGGTATCTTGTAAAGAAATATTTGAGAGTGAAATTTTGGAAGTATTTGTAATACGTACCGTGTAATCAAAATATTGATTTAAATAAGCTGAGCTGACGGAAGCATTTTTCGTGACTGTTACAGTTATAAATTGAATTGGTATACGAACGATATTTGAATTAACAATGAAAGTGATAATTGGATCCTGTGGTGTCAATTGAAAGGCAGCGGTAACTGTTGCAGAATTTATAATTGTACTGTTTGAAGGAATAGAAGTTACGAGAACTTGAAATGTTATAGTTGCTACTGAATCTGCAGGTAAAGAGCCGATATTAATACCAGTGTCTGGACGAACATTTGTAACGGGAGTACCGTTAATTGTTACGCTGTTTTCTATAAATGTTGTACCAGCTGGAATGCTGTCTATAACAGAAGTACTGATTGTCGGAATTGGGGAGTGATTAAATACCGCTAATGTGAATGTAATGATATCTCCTATAACGACAATAGATTTGTCAGCTGTTTTTTCAATGTCAACCATCGGATCAACGACTGTCGTTGTAACGGTATTTGTTTGTTTTGTAACTGTATTTATTTGCTTTGTAATCGTAATAGGTGGTTGGATTAGACCGACAATAGGCGTATAGGAAATAGTAGCATCGTTATTGATTGTAGATTGAAGAGTAGAAGAAGAAATTGTCACTTGGAATGTAATAATAACAGATTCATTTGGAGCAAGATTTCCTAACGTAATACCATTTTCCGGATTCGCATTAGGTTGATTGATTCCGTTAATCGTAACACTACCAATAACAAATGTCGTATCTGCTGGTGCTGTGTCTACTAAAAGAAGGTCTTCGATAATGATATTACCATTATTAGTAATCGTGATGGTATACGTTAAAGTTTGACCGGGTAAGGCACTTGTGAAATCAACAGCTTTTATCGCAATGACATTATCATTTTGGACAGTAGTTGTGACCGTGTTTGTTGTAGTCGTATTTGTAACAGGTACGTTATTTGGGTTGACTATATAATTAAAAGTAGTAATTGCGTTGTTGTTTAGTTCATTTGGTGTTGGAATAGAAGTCACAGTTACTTGGAATGAAACGATAGCGCCTCCACCTACAATTATAGTACCAATTGGTATGCCGCTTACTGGATTCACTCCTGGAAGAGTTTCTCCGTTTACAATGACGCTATTTTCTATAAACGTAGTACCTTGAGGAATAATATCTTGAATGATTACATCATTTACTGCAACATTACCGGTTTGATTTAGTGTAATCGTATACGTTAACGTATCACCAACCGTTGCAAATGCAAGGTCAACAGCTTTATTACTATTCAAATTTGCGTGATTAATTTCTGTTGCGGCAGCTGATGAAATAATAGTTTCGGTAATAGGTGGTCGATCTGGTACCGTGTATTCATATTCAATTGTACTCGTGTTAGAGATTGGATTTGTTTGTGGAATCGAAGTAACCCGTACTTGGAATAGAATGGTTGCTGTCGTATTAGGTGGAATGGTATCAATTTGTATACCGTTAAGAGGGTTGTCATTTGGCCGAGCGTTGCCGTTCACAATAACACTATTCTCTATAAAGCTCGTATTTGCCGGGATAATATCTGTAACAATAATGTTTTCGACTTGTATATTTCCGTTATTTATGATGGAAATTGTATAAGGGATGATAGTTTGTAAGTCAGCATATTGGATAGGTGTTGTTTTTGTCGCAATTACATTAGCGGAAATAACTTCAGTGAAGGTAATATTGCTAGTCGATATTTGTTCTTCCACGTTAATTGTATAACGAGAAGTTGATTGATTTTGAACATGACCGCTAGCAGGAAGAGCTACGACGGTAACAGAAAATGTGACTGGGATAGAAATGTTAGGAGCAATCGTTCCTACAAGTATACCTACACTTGGATTGGCGTTAAGCTGCGGAATGTTATTTACTAAAACGCTACCGTCAATAAAGGTTGTTCCATCAGGTATATTGTCTGTAAATACAACAGCAGTGGCATCCGTATTCCCTGTATTCGTTAAAGTTGTTGTATAAGTTAAAATGTCACCAATCGTTACAGAGGTTAAATCAACAGTTTTAAGTGAAACGATGTCAGCATCATTAATTTGAACAAAAGTAGTATTGGAAGTAGTAGATTTTTGAATTGGTGCAAAGTCAGGATTGAAAATAAAGTCGTAGACGATGTTTGCAGTATTAGGTGTTGGATTTACAGTAGGTAAATTCGTAACGGAAACTTGGAATGTTATTGTAGTCATTTGACCTGCTGCGACATTAGGAATGGAAAAGCCGATATTCGGATCTGCTGCAGGAAGTACAGTATTATTAACTATTACACTTCCTGGAATAAATACTGTTCCATCTGCTATAGTATCTGTAAAAAAGATGGAATTAGTTGTAGCCGATCCATTATTTTGAATGAATACTGTATATTCAATGGTTTCATCAATAGTAGCTAATACAGTATTAGCAGATTTTGTAGCAATAAGAATAGCATCAATAAATTGTATGTTTGTAGCATTGGAAGAGGTCGTTTCTGAAATTGGTGGTGTGCTTGGTTCTGGTCGATACTCATAGTGAATGACGGCAATATTATTAATGTTATTTTGTGGCGGTATAGAAACTACGCTTACTTGGAACGTAACAATAATCGTATTATTTGGAAGAATTATATCAAGATTGATACCGGTAATTGGATTTTCGTTAGGTCTTGGTACGCCATCTACAAGAATGCTATTTGGAACGAATGTGGTGCCAGAAGCAATTGCGTCAAGTAGGAGAGTATTTGTAATAGGTATGGTACCGGCGTTTGTAACTGCGACTGTATATGTGATGATTTGACCGATACGTGTAATGGATCTGTTAGCGGATTTAATTGCACTAACATTTGCCGTTCGCACTTCAGTATTTACTGCATTTGATAACGATCTACGCTGAATAATTGGAGAACTAGGTTCAATTTGGTATTCGTACGAAGTGTCTGAAATATTAATGACTGTATTGCCCTCTGGTATATTTGTAAGTTGTACTTGGAATGAAATAGTGACTGTTTCATTTGGTTGTATCGTGCCGAGAGTTACTCCGTTTTCAGGATTCACGCCAGGCTGAATTACATTATTTATTGCTAAGCTATCTTCAATGAATATAGTACCCTCTGGAGTGTTATCAATGAACACGATATTGTTAGCCGGAACGGTTCCTATATTTTGTAGTGTATTTGTGTAGGTAATCATTTGCCCGATTGATACGAAATTTACATCCGCACTTTTAACAGAAATAATATTTGCATTTTGAAGTGATGTTGTAACAATGTTAGAATTTGCAGAGCGATTTACTGGTGGGGCTGTAGGAATACTTACATATTGGTAAGTTGCTGAAGATTGATTTACAATTTCAGTTTCATTCGGTGGATTATTTGTTTGCACTTGAAATAGTATCGTTTTGGAACTGTTTGCTGGAATTGTTCCAATCGGTATTCCGTTTTCAGGATTTACACCTGGCTGAAGGACACCATTAATTGTGACACTATCGGGAACGAATGTAGTCCCAGCAGGGATAGAATCTGTGAAATTAATATTTATTGCGTCAACATTACCGATATTTTTCACTTCAGAAATATAAAGTATAGTTCCACCGATATCTACAGTTGTTGGATTGGATGTTTTTGTAATTGCCAATTGTGCTTGCACGAAATTTGTAATAACGATATTACTAGTAGATATTTCAGTAATAGGCGGTTGCCCTGGGTCTGGTTGGATTGTATATGTTGTATTGGATTGATTTGTAATCGATTCTTGGGAGAATGAATCGTTAATAAGAATTTGGAACGAAATAAGGTGAGTAGCGTTTGCTGCTAAGGTAGGTAAAGTAACACCTACATTTGGATTGGCATCAAGTATAGTTGTTCCGTTAAGTGTAAAACTATTTTCTACGAATGTAGTATCTTGGGGGATCGTATCTGAAAATATGAGATTCGTAGCTGGAATATTTCCGGTATTTTCTAGTGTTATTGTGTAAGTCAAAATATCACCTGTTGTTGCTTGCGGTGCATTGACTGCTTTTAAAGAAAGGATAGTCGCATCCGAAATTTGTGTGAAAGCAGGATTAGACGTAATTGTTCGAGAGACGATAGGAGCAGTTGGATCGGTGATAAAAGTATAGTCAATACGGGCTGTATTAGAAATTGGGTTTACGCTTGGAATAGATTGAACGATAACCTGGAATGTTACAGTGACGATTTCTGACGGTGTGATGGAGTTTAATGGTATTCCTACGTTAGGATCAGCATCTGGAACGGAAACGCTATTAATAGTTACGCTATTCGGAATAAAGGCAGTTCCTTCGGGGACCAAATCTGTTAAAGTAACTGTATTTGCAGTAGTATTTCCGTTATTTTGAACGACTACTGTGTAAGTGATTGTACCGTCAGTAGATTGTACGAGAGAATCTGTACTTTTAATTACGGATAATGATGCATCAACAACAGCTGTATTAACCGTATTAGACGAGGATGTTGCTGTAACAGGAGGTTGACTTGGATCGACAATATACGTGTAACTTGTAAGTGCTTGATTTATAATTGCTCCTTGTGGTGGAATAGAACTTGCAAGAAATTGGAACGTAATAGTAGCGGAATCACCTGGTGCGATAATACCAACGGGAATACCGAGAGTTGGACTTGCATCTGGAAGTGAAATCCCGTTGAGCGTGACACTATTTGGAACAAATAATGCTCCTTCAGGAACTCCGTTAATGAGTAATACAGAGTTTGCAGGGAAGTTTCCAGTATTCGTTAATGTTGCTGTATACGTAATTACATCCCCGATAGACACAATTGAACGATTTGCTTGTAAAACAGTTGTAACAGTCGCGTTATTAATTTGTGTTGAAGCGCTATTAGAATTTATCGTGCCTGTAACAGGAGGAGAGGCCGGATCAACGATGAATGTGTATTGAATAGATGCTACGTTTGTAATCGGATTTGAAGGTGGAGTTGATGTAACTATGACTTGGAAAGTAACGGTTAAGGAACTATCCGCGCTAATTGTTCCGATATTCACTCCGTTATTTGGATTTGCACCTGGAATGGTACTTCCATTTACAGTAAAACTATTTTCAACAAAGGTTGTTCCTGCTGGAATTGGGTCTGAGAAATTTACATTCGTAGCGTTTGTATTGCCGCTATTTTGAATTAAAACTGTATAAGTGATTGTGTCTCCGATGTTTGCAAAGGCTGTATTAGCGGTTTTTACAGCTGAAAGTATTGCTGTATTAATAGAAGTAACGAAGACATTCGTTTCCACATTGCCAGGTTGAGCCTGTAATGCATTGCCTACGTTATATTGGAAGTTAACAAATCCTAAGTTTTGGAGTTCAGGTGTGAACGTTGTTGGATTGCTTACGATTTGTACTTGGAATATGATTGTTACAGTTTGATTTGGATTGATTGTATTTATGCCAACACCGTTAATGATCGAAGCGGATGGTAATGGAGTGCCATCAACAATAACTGATCCTGCAACAAATTGTGTCCACGATGGTAAAGGGTCTGAGAATATAGCGTTGTTAGCAGGAATATTGCCTGTGTTCGTAATAGTCGTTGTATACGTAATCGTATCACCAATCGTTGCAAATGTTTTATCTCCTATTTTAATCGTGTTTAAAATAGCACTTTCAATTTTTGTTGTAACGTTGTTAGAAGTAATATTTTTTGAAATTGGTGGATTAGCTGGATTAACGATATGTTGAAAGCTAACGCTAGCTTGATTCGTAATTGGGTTTATAGGCGGAATTTCATTGGCGATAATGTTAAATGCTACGATGACAGATTCGTTTGGCGCGATATCACCGATTGGAACGCCTGTAATGATATCTGCATTTTGGATGCTAGTTCCGTTCAGTGTAAAGCTATTCGGTTCAAAGGAAGTTCCGTCTGGAATAAGGTCGGTAAAAATAACATTTGTTGCACTTACATTTCCGCTATTTGTAATTGTAACGGTGTAGGTAATATCTTGCCCGATATCTACCGTAGATACATTTGAATTTTTTTGTGCAGTAAGGATAGCGCTATTAATTTGTGTGGTCGTTGTATTAGATTGATTGGAAGTTGTAATAAGTGGCTGGCTAGGATCAACGACATAATGATATGTGGTAGAAGCAGAGTTAGAAATAGGATTAAGTGTTGGAAGTGTAATAAGAGTTGCTTGGAATGTAACGATTGCCGTATTACCACCATTAATGGAACCGATATTTACACCAGTTGATAAATCGGCGTTTGGAATGGTTTGCCCATTAGCTGTGAAACTGTTTGGAACGAAACTTAAGTTGCTATCAAGAATATCGATAATGGTTACATCAGTTGCGGTTACATTTCCGGTATTAGGAAGGTTAAGTGTAAATGTTATTGTATTACCAACATCGGCAAAAGTAAGATTTGCTGTTTTTGTGCTAATAATAGTTGCGTTGTTTATTTGAAGGAGTGTCGTGTTGGAATTAGCTGTACTTGAAACGGGAGGATTAACAGGATCAACAGTAAATTCATACGTCGTTGCTGCTGTATTTGGTGCTGGGTTACTAGGTGGGATATTGTTTACTGTAACTTGAAATACGATACTATATATTTCATTTGGTGGAAGTGTTGCAAGTAATACGCCTGTATTTGGATTCGCGTTAGGTTGTAAAACGCCATCGATAGTTAATGTGTTAGGAACAAATGTGAGTCCACTTGGTAATGCATCTGTGAATACTATATTAGTTGCATCGGTATTTCCTATATTGGTAATAGAAGTAGTATAAAAAGCAGTTTGCCCGATATCTGCAAAGGATACACTTTCATTTTTCGTCATGGATAATATTGCTTCTTTAATTTGGGTTGAAACGGGATTACTAATTGAAGTTTCTGCATCAGGCGGTGAGACTAATTGATACGATGTTGATGAGAAATTTACAATTGGGTTTTGGGTTGGTAATGATGTTACAGTAACTTGGAACGAAACTGTTACTGTAGTCCCGGCTGTTATTGTCCCAATATTCACACCGTTCGATGGATCCGCCCCACTTTGAGGAACTCCATTAATAGAAAATGTGTTTGCAATAAATGTTGTTCCGCTTGGCACTGTATCTGTGAATATAACATTTTGTGCAGATGAATTTCCGTTGTTTGTTAAGGTAACAGTATAAGTGAGTGTGTCCCCGATATGACTAAATGATTTATCAACTTGTTTAGATGAAAGAATGGTAGCTGTATTAATTGTAGTGAATACTGAGTTTGAAGTAACATTTCTTGAAACAATCGGTGCATTTGGATCAGCGATAAATGTGTAAGAAGCAGTAGCGGAATTGGCTATAGGATTTTGGTTTGGTGTCGAAGTAGCGGTCACTTGAAATGCTATAGATATTGAGTTGTTTGGAGCAATTGCTCCGATTGTTATACCTGTATTAGGATTGAGTTCGATTTGTGTGCTGCCATTTATTGTGACGCTATTCGTAATGAACGTTGTGCCGTCTGGTATAAGGTCAGTGAACGTAATATTCGTTGCGTTTGTATTGCCATTATTCGTTAAAATTGTTGTATAGGTAATGGTATCACCTAGTGTTACAATTGTTTGATCTACCGATTTTATCATTGTTATCATAGCATCTAGTACCGGGTTTGTAACGATATTCGTTGAAGTAGAAGTTGTAATAGGAGTTCCGTTTGGATCGACAGTATAAGAATATAAAATTGTGTCATTACCCATAATCGAACTTGAAGGGGGAACAGAAAGAACATTTGCTTGGAAAGTAACGGTTACTGTTTCACCAGGAGCGATATTTGGTATAGTTACTCCAAGTGCTGGTTGCGCACCAGATTGCTGAACGCCGTTTATTTTGACTGAGTTTGGTATAAAGGTAGTGTTAGCTGGAATTGCGCTTGTGAACGTTATATTCGTTGCGGTTGTATTTCCTGTATTTGTAATAGTTGTTGTATACGTAATCGTATCTCCAACAGAAATGATAGATTTATCAACGCTTTTTTGGGTCGTTAATATTGCACTATTAATTGTTGTCGAAACAGCATTAGATACGTTCGTTTGTGTTACGGCAGGTTGGCTAGGATCAACTACATGTGCAAATTGTACAGAACTAAAATTAGAAATTGGATTTATACTTGGAATGTTTGTAACAAGTACGTTGAGAGTAATCACAGCCGTTCCATTTGGGTTTATATTTTCAATCTGAATCCCGTTCGCTGGATTTCCGATTTGCTGTGTACCAGAATCGTTTGTAAGAGTGCCAGATATGAATGTCGTTCCGTCAGGTAAAGTATCTGTGAAAATTATATTTTGTGAAGTGACATTTCCAGGGTTACTTAATGTAATTGTATAAGAAATTGTATCGCCAATTGTTGCGAAAGTTTTATCTACAGATTTAACAAGTGTAATTTCTCCGGAATTTATTTGTGTCGAAACCGGATTGGATGTCGTATTTCTTGAAACGAGTGGTAAATTAGGTCCTGTCATAAATTTATAATCAATGGAAGCGCCGTTTATAACTGGTGAGTTTGGTCCGCCTGGTCCAATTGTGAAAATTGGATTTGGAATGCTAACTACTTGCACACGGAAGGTAACGTTTGTAAAATCTCCTGCAATAATATCTCCAATTGGTATCCCGTTCGTTGGATTTACTCCAGGTAATAAAACTCCGCCTACTCGAACGCTATCTTCTATAAATACTGTGTTATTTGGAATTGGATCTGTAAAAATGATATTCGTAGCAGTTGTGTTTCCTATATTTTCTAATAAAACTGTATACGTTAAAAATGAATTTCCAGGTGCTATGTCAGAAAATAGTCGATCCACACTTTTCGTTGCTTGAATAATCGCTTCGTTAATTTGAACTAACGTTGGATTACTTGTAGCTGTTTCTGTCACCGGCGGCTGGGTAGGGTCAACAATGATCGAGTATGTTGTGCTAGATTGGTTCAATGTTGGATTTGTAGCTGGTATTGAGCCAACGATAGCTTGAAAGCTAATTGTTGTTGTTCCTCCAACTGGAATTGAGTCTAAAGAAATCCCGCTATCTGGTCTAAATCCAAGTTGTGGGATGGTATTAATTTGTACGCTATCAGGAACGAATGAAAGTTCAGGTGGTAATATATCGATAAAAACAGGTGTGTTTGCGGTAGTATTTCCGCTATTGGTGAGGGTAGTTGTATACGTAATTGTATCTCCAACAGCAGCAAAAGCACTGCTTGCAGTTTTTGTTGCGATAACAGAAGCAGTATTTACTTGTGTGAAGGTTTTATTAGATTGAACTGTTCGTGAAACTGGCGGTTCATTTATATCTACAATAAAGCTATATTGAAGCGATGATTTGTTTGGGATTGGATTCGGGTTTGGAAGTGTTGTAATGTTTACTTGAAAACTGAGTGTAGCCGATGCATTTGAATTTAAGTTACCAATATTGATCCCGTTTTGTGGATTTGTATTCGGGATGGTTGTTCCATTTATCTTAAAGCTATTTGGGATAAAGGTTGTACCGTTTGGAATTGTATCTGTAAAAATAATGTTGTTTGCGGTAGTGTTTCCGTTGTTTGTAATGGTTGAAGTGAATGTAATTGTATCGCCAATTGTAGCGAATGTTGTATTGGCGGTTTTATTTATTGCTAGAGTAGCGTCAATAATTGGTGTAACTGTTGTATTTGTTATTGTGCTACCAACAGCAGGGGATTGGTTTGGATTTACGGTATATTCATAATTTACAAGAGCATTATTTGTTAATGTGCCACTAGGTGGTATCGCTAAAATTTGTGCTTGAAAAGTAATGAATACAGTATCTCCTGGCGAAATATCTGCCAAGTGAACACCAAGTGATGGATCTAATCCTGGTTGTGGAACATTATTGATCGTTACGGAGTTTTGGATAAATGAAGCTCCTGCGCCAAGTCCATCTGTTAAAACAGTTGCACTAGCAGGGATATTTCCTGTGTTTGTTACTGCAATCGTATAGGTAACGATATCACCAATTGCAGCTGTCGGTGTATTCACAGACTTAGTAGCGACAATAGTAGCGTTATTAATTTGAGTTGTTATTACGTTACTTAACGTATTGGCGGATGCTGGAGGTAAGTTAGGATCTACGACATACTGGTACGTTGTATTATTTTGGTTCGGGATTGGATTTGGATTCGGGATAGAATTTACTTGTACTTGGAATGAGATGATTGTATTTGCATTCGGATTTATTGGGTCGATTGCAATTCCGCTTGCTGGATTGACATTAGGCAGTGTATTCCCATTTACAGTAACACTATTAGGAATAAACGATGTTCCGTTTGGAATTACATCTGTAAATATTACATTTGATGCAAGTGTGTTCCCGTTATTCGTTAAAGTAGTCGTGTACGTAATAATATCATTTACGTTAGCAAACTGTTTATCTGCAGATTTAGTAGCGGCAATTGAGGCGTTATTAATAGTTGTCTGTACAGTGTTAGAAGCAACCATCTGCATCACAGCAGGTTTGGATGGATCATACGTATATTGGAATGTTGTGCTTGATTGATTTGTAATTGGGTTTACAGCAGGGATAGTTGGTACAAAAACTTGAAATGCAACGGTGCGTGATGAATTCG
>NZ_FNDM01000017.1:0-88182 GCF_900100505.1 Bacillus sp. cl96 | reverse complement strand
GGTTTCACTTCTGGCTCCTTCGGCTCTTTCGGATCTTTCGGATCTTCTGGTATCTTAAAATCTTCTTTTGTTTTCGGTAAAATTGTAACTGTAGGCTCAAGTGGCGGATTTATTTTATCGTCCACTACTGCTTTATTTGTTATCCCTTTACTCGGCGCTTCTTTTACCTTCGCTTTAAAAATAATACTACGTTCTTTCGTATCTGTAATTTCTAGATACTTGGCGATTACTTTTCCAAACTCCATTTTTAACTCTATTGGATTTGGCTCAGCCCCTTCAAATCTAATACTACCTTGCACGTATTCTAAACCGGCTGGAATTTCATCTTCTATTGTAACTACATCTAGTTTTCCGTTTTCCACCGTATTTTTGAAGCTAATTCGGTATTCTACTTCTTCTCCTAGCTTTGGCTCTTTATTACTTACTGTCTTCGCTGCTGTTAACTTACCATCTTTATATTCTGGCTTTATTTTCGCTGTCGGTTCTATAACTGGATGTTTCGGATCATCCACTTCAATAATCGCTTTATTTGTTATTTCTCCTCCAACTTTTGCTGTTTCTTTTACCTTTACTTTAAAGATGACACTTCTTTCTTTCGTATCCGTAATTTCTGGATACTTCACTGTTACTTTTCCATTCTCTACTTTAAGTTCTGTAGGCACAGGCTTATCACCTACGGCCTCCAGACTATCTTTCACATACTCTAAACCAGACGGAATTTCATCTTCAATCTTTACATCAACTAACTTCCCGCCATCTACTGTGCCGTTAAAAGTAATTCGATATTCAATTTCTTCCCCTAGCTTTGGTCCATGATTACTTACTTCTTTCCTTGCCTCTAGTTTCCCATCTTTATATTGCGGTGTGATTGGTATAAGTGACTCAACTGGCGGAGTCGTCGGATTATTATCATCAACAATCGCCTTGTTTACAATCTCTTTTCCTACTTGTACCGTCTCTTGTACTCTCACTTTAAAGATGATACTTCTTTTTTTCGTATCCGTAATTTCTGGATACTTTGCTGTTACTTTTCCATTCTCTACTTTAAGTTCCACCGGATATGGTTCCGGCCCATCAGACTTTATACTATCTTGTACGTATTCTAAACCGGCTGGAATTTCATCTTCTACCTTTACCTCAGTTAGTTTTCCGTTCTCTACCGTATTTTCAAAGCTAATTCGATATTCTACTTCTTCTCCTAACTTTGGTTCATGATTACTTACTGTTTTTTCTGCTTGTAATGCACCATCTTTATATTGAGGCTGAATAGAGATATTCGGTTGCTCTGGTGGATTTATTGTATCTTCCACAATCGCCTTGTTCACAATCTCTTCGCCTACTTTAGCTTTTTCTTTCACTTTCACTTTAAAGACGATACTTCTTTCTTTCATATCCGTAATTTCTGGATATTCCGCAAGGACGATTCCGTTTTTCACTTTCACATACAACGGTTTCGGATTCTCTCCCTCGGCTCTTTCACTACCTTCTACAAACTCTAAGCCAGTTGGTAATTCATCCTTAATCTTCACCTTCGCTACTTTTCCATGCTCTACTACGTTACGGAAAGTAATTCGATACTCTACTTCTTCTCCTAATTTTGGAGCTGGATTATTTACTGTTTTCTCAGCTTTTAGTTTTCCGTCCTTATACTCCGGCGTAATAATCGCTTCTGGTTTTTGCGGCGGATTCTTCGGATTGTCATCATCCACAATTGCCGTATTCACGATTTTCTTACCGACTTTTGCTACTTCCGTTACTTTCACTTTAAAGATAATACTACGCTCAGCTGTATCAGTAATATTTTCATACTTCGCTGTAATTTTCCCAGCTTCTTCTTTTAACTCTACTGGCGCTGGCTCATTACCTTCTGATTTTAAACTATCCTTCACATACTCTAAACCAGTTGGTAATTGATCCTCAATTTTCACTTCTGCTAGTTTTCCGTTTTCTACCGTATTTTTAAAACTAATTCGGTACTCTACTTCTTCTCCTAGCTTTGGATCTTTTTTATTTACCTTTTTATCAGCTTTAACTTTACCGTCTTTATGCTGCGGGGTAATTTCTACTTCTGGTCGCTCTGGTGGATTTTTTGTATCATCAACAATTGCTTTATTTACAATTGCTTTGTCCACTTCAACAGAATCTTTCACCTTCACTTTAAAGATAATGCTTCTTTCTTTCATGTCAGTGATATTTTCATACTTCGCACTAACCTTACCAGCTTCTTCTTTCAACTCTACTGGTGCTGGCTTATCACCTTCTGCTTTTAGACTATCTTTCACATACTCTAAACCAGACGGAATTTCATCCTCAATTTTCACCTCTGCCAGTTTTCCATCTTTCACCGTATTATTAAATGAAATTCGGTATTCGATTTCTTCCCCTAGCTTCGGTTTATGATTATTCACCTTTTTATGAGTAGCAATTTTACCGTCTTTATATTGCGGTGTAATTTTTGCTGTCGGATCAATTACTGGATGGTTCGGATCATCAACATGGATAATCGCTTTATTTGTGATGTCTTTACCTATTGCAACTGAATCTTTCACCTTCACTTTAAAGACGATACTTCTTTCTTTCGTATCCATAATCTCTGAATACTTTGCCATTACCTTACCATTTTCTACTTTCAACTCCACTGGTTTTGGCTCTTCACCTTCAGCCTTTTCGCTTCCTTCTACAAACTCTAATCCAGCTGGAATTTCATCTTCTATTTTTACCTCTGCTAGTTTTCCATCTTTCACCGTATTATTAAAAATAATTCGATATTCGATTTCCTCACCTAACTTCGGTTCATGATTACTTACTTCTTTTCTTGCCTCAATTTTTCCATCTTTATATTGTGGTGTAATCGGTACATAAGGCTCTTCTGGCAGATTCTTTGTATCATCTATAATTGCCTCATTTACGATTTCTTCTCCCACTTTTACGCTTTCTTTTACCTTCGCTTTAAAGACAATACTTCTTTCCTCTGTATCTGTAATTTCTGGATACTTTGCCATTACCTTATTATTTTTCACCTGTAGCTCTACTGGTTTCGGTTTAGAACCTTCTGCTGTGATGCTGCCTTCTACATACTCTAAACCATTTGGTAATGTATCCTTTATATTTACCTCTACTAGTTTTCCGTTTTCTACCGTGTTTTTAAAACTAATTCGGTATTCTACTTCTTCTCCTAGTTTCGGTTTATGATTATTTGCTACTTTCTGCGCAGCAATTTTACCATCTTTATATTGCGGAGTAATTTCCACACGAGGCTCTTCTGGCTCATTTTTTGTATCTACTACGATTGCTTTATTAACAATCTCCTTGCCTATTTCTGCCTCTTCTTTTACTTTCACTTTAAAAATAATACTTCTTTCTTTTGTATCCGCAATTTCTAGATACTTTGCCATTACCTTGCCGTTTTCAAATTTCAATTCTACCGGACTTGGTTTAGAACCTTCTGCTTGTAAACTGTTCTCCACGTACTCTAATCCAGCTGGAATTTCATCTTCTACTGTAACCTCTACTAGTTTTCCGTTTTCTACCGTGTTTTTAAAACTAATTCGGTATTCTACTTCTTCTCCTAATTTCGGTTTTTTATTGTTTACAAATTTCTCTGCTTTAAGCTTACCGTCTTTATATTCTGGCGTAATTGTTACTTCTGAAGTTGTTGGATCTTTTGTATCATCAACAACTACTTTATTGACAATGCCTTCACCAACCTTAAATTCTTCTTTTACTCTCGCTTTAAAGACGATACTTCTTTCTTCTGTATCCATAATTTCTGGATATTTTGCGATTACTTTTCCATCTTTCACTTTCAGTTCTACCGGATCTGGCTTAGAACCTTCTGCTCGTAGACTATCTTTCACATACTCTAATCCATTTGGTAAATCATCTTTTATTGTCACCTCTGCTAGCTTTCCGTTTTCTACCGTATTTTTAAAGCTAATTCGGTATTCCACTTCTTCTCCTAACTTCGGTGTTTCATTATTTACCGTTTTCTTCGCTTCCACTTTTCCGTCTTTATGCTGTGGAGTAATTTCTGCCGTCGGTGTTTCTGGCTCATTTTTCGTATCATCAATAATTGCTTTATTGACGATTTTTTTACCGATTTTCACTTCATCTTTTACTTTCACTTTAAAAGTGATACTTCTTTCTTCTGTATCCGTAATCTTTGGATACTTCGCCATTACCTTACCATTTTCAAATTTCAATTCTACTGGATCCGGCTTAGAACCTTCTGCTTTCACACTGTTTTCTACGTACTCTAAACCTTCTGGTAAAGTATCTTCTATTTTCACCTCTGCTAGTTTTCCGTCTTCTACCGTGTTTTTAAAACTAATTCGGTATTCTACTTCTTCTCCTAACTTCGGCGTTTCATTATTTACCGTCTTCTTCGCTTTCACTTTTCCGTCTTTATGTTGCGGAATAATTTCTGCTGTCGGTGTTTCTGGCGGATGTTTCGTATCGCTCACAATCGCTTCATTAACAATTGAATCGCTCACTTTACCTTTTACTTTCACTTTAAAGGTAATACTTCTCTCTTTTGTATCTGTAATCTCAGGATACTTTGCCATTACCTTACCGTTTTCAAATTTCAATTCCACTGGATCTGGCTTAGAACCTTCTGCTTTTACACTATCTTTCACATACTCTAATCCATTTGGTAAATCATCTTCTATCTTTACCTCTGTTAGCTTTCCATGTTCTACCGTATTTTTAAAGCTGATTCGGTATTCCACTTCTTCTCCTAACTTCGGCGTTTCATTATTTACCATCTTTTTCGCTTCAATTTTTCCATCTTTATACTGAGGAATAATTTCCGCTGTCGGATTAACTGGCTTATTTTGCGAATCATCAATAGTTGCTTTATTAATGATTTTTTTACCGACTGTTACTCCTTCTTTTACTTTCACTTTAAAAACGATACTTCTTTCTTCTGTATCCATAATTTCTGGATATTTTGCCATTACCTTACCATTTTCAAATTTCAGCTCTACTGAATCTGTTCCGGCACCTTCTGCTTTCAAACTATTTTCTACATACTCTAAACCTTCTGGTAGAGTATCCTCTATTATCACCTCTGTTAGCTTTCCGTACTTAACCGTATTTTTCATACTAATTCGGTATTCTACTTCTTCTCCTAACTTCGGTGTTTCATTATTTACGCTTTTCTTTGCTTTAATTTTTCCATCTTTGTGTAATGGTGTGATTTTTGCTTCTGGTTCTTTCGGATGTTTCATATCATCCACAATTGCCTTATTGATGATTTCCTTACCTACTTCCGCTTCTTCCTTCACCTTTACCTTAAAGACAATACTTCTTTCTTTCATATCCGTAATATTTTCGTATTCAGCAATGACTTTTCCATCTTTCACACTTAACTTTAATGGAGCTGGTTTATCACCTTCAGCCTTTTCACTGCCTTTTACATACTCTAAACCGTTAGGAATTGTATCCTCTATTATTACCTTTTCTAGTTTTCCGTTTTCTACCGTGTTCTTAAAGCTAATTCGGTATTCTACTTCTTCTCCTAGTTTTGGTGATGGATTATCTACTGTCTTCTTCGAATCAATTATTCCATCCTTATGTTGCGGAGTAATTCTTTCCTCCGGCTCAATCGGTGGATTTTTCGTATCATCAACAATTGCTTTATTGACAATCTCTTTATCTACTTTTGCTTCTTCCTTCACCTTTACTTTAAAGACGATACTTCTTTCTTTCATATCCATAATATCGATATACTTAGCTTTGACTATTCCATTTTCAACAGCTAATTCTACTGGTCCAGGTGCTTCTCCTTCGGCCTTGATGCTATTTTCTACATATTCAAGACCTTTTGGAATTGTATCTTCCACTCGCACCTCTTCAAGTTTTCCGTTCTCAACCGTATTATGAAAACTAATGCGGTACTCGATTTCTTCGCCTAACTTTGGCTTCTTATTATTAACTACCTTTGTAGCAGCAATTTCACCTTTTTTACTTTGCGGTGTAATAACAACCTTTGATTCAACAGGCTCATTTTTCGGATCTTTTGCAATTGCTTTATTTACGATTGCTTCCCCTACTTTTGCCGAATCTTTTACTTTCACTTTAAAAACAATACTTCTTTTTTCTGTATCCGTAATTTCTGGATACTTTGCCATTACTTTTCCGTCTTCCACTTTTAGTTCTACTGGCTCTGGTTTTATACCTTCAGCTTTCAAACTATCTTTCACGTATTCAACACCTTTAGGTAGTGTATCTTCTACTAGCACCTTTTCTAGTTTTCCGTTTTCTACCGTATTATAAAATGTAATTCGGTATTCCACTTCTTCTCCTAGTTTTGGTGTTTGATTCGTTACGCTTTTTTCAACATCCACTTTACCGTATTTATAATCCGGCGTAATCTTTTCTTCTGGATGCTCAGTTTGTCCATTTGGCTCACTCACAACCGCTTTATTAACAATTGTTTCTCCGGCTTTTGCCTCTTCTTTTACTTTCACTTTAAAGGCAATGCTTCGCTCTTTTGTATCCATAATCTCTGGATATTTGGCGATTACCTTACCATTTTCTACTTTTAACTCTACTGGATTTGGTTCAGCACCTTCAGCTCGCTCACTGCCTTGAACAAATTCTAAGTTAGCTGGAATTTCATCTTCTATTGTAACTGCATCTAGTTTTCCGTTTTCCACCGTATTTTGGAAGCTAATTTGATATTCAACTTCTTCTCCTAGCTTCGGCTTTTTATTTGTTGCTTTTTTCTTTGCAGCAATTTTACCGGCCTTATGCTGTGGTGTAATCTTCTCTTCTAGATTCTTTGGTGGATTTGTTTTATCACTAACGGTTGCTTTATTAACAATTTCTTCACCAATTTTTGCAGTTTCTTTTACTTTTGTTTTAAAGACGATACTTCTTTCTTCCATATCCATAATTTCTGGATACTTTGCAATTACTTTTCCATTTTCAAACTTCAGCTCTACTGGCTCTGGTTTTGCACCTTCTGCTTTCAAACTATCTTTCACGTATTCAAGATTGCTTGGTAATTCATCTTCAATCGTCAATACATCTAGACGTCCATCTTTTGTCTTATTTTTAAATGTAATACGATACTCTACTTCTTCACCTAGTTTCGGTGTTTTATTAGATGCTATTTTTTTAGCTTCTATTTCTCCAGGGATCTCTTTTGGAGTCGTAACCGTAATATCTGCATCATCTGCAGTTTCATAATTTACCTCGGTACTATCTTGTCCCTTTACAACAACGATATTTTTTACTGTTGTATCTGATTGTACAGAAGCTTTCACTTTTACTTTGAATGTAATAATGGCACTTTCACCAGGCTTTAAAACACCGCCGTCTTTAGCATTAGCACCTTCACCAACACGGAAATCAATTTGATTATTTACAAACTCTGCTTCATCATCGCTTGCATCATCTGTTTTATTTCCTTTATTACTTCCAGAAATATATTGTATAGATCCCGGAACATACTCTAAACGATCATCTAATTTATCAAAACCTTTTACATTCGATACCGGCGCTTGATTATTTTTCGTATCATTTTTCACTTCAATTTGATACGTAAACTCTTCCCCAGCTTTAATTTCCTTAATTTCTTTACCGGTACTATCTAATGCCTTTTTATCAACTTGTAAGTTTGGAGCATTATGTTCTGTAACAAATGTGGCGTTGTTTAATACGTAAATATCACCAGTACCAGCATATGCTCTAAAACGCATTTTTCCTTCTTTCAAATCATTCTTTACTTGAGTCGGTCCTTCAAGATGATACGTATGAATGTCAGTACTGAATGAATTTGTCCAATCCGGGTTATATCCTGGATATTTTTTTGTAACAAACTCGTTAGTACCGTCTACTTGTACTTCTGTCATAGAAGAATCATTCGCATCATTATCTTTACCGTTAATATTTTTTATCTTTATATATCCAGCGCCAAAATCATATTCTCCATAATCATAGGCATATCCATCTTTCTCAGCTGGATCACCTTGCGATGAAAAATAACTAAATTTTGCTTTAAAAGCACCTTCTTTTGGTGTGTTTATTTTATTAACACTAATATCTGTCCAGGCTGTACTTTTTTGAGAGACTAGCCCTTCCCAAATCTTCATATCTTTTACGGTTTCTTTATGGTTTTCATACACTAATATAAGATTCCAGTTGCCCCAGTAGTAACCACTGCCTTTTTCAAATTTAATTTGTGGCACATTCGCAACTGTCACCGTTTGAGAAATACCTTGCTGTGCAATTACATTTGTTACGTCAGCATATGCAACATAACCGGCACCAGCACCCGAGTAATTTGAAATATACGGTAAATAATCCGCTTTTCGTATACTATCAGCACTTACTTCAGCGTATCCTTTATTCCCCATTTTCATTTTAACGGGCTCTCTTACATCTGCATCGCTAACTCTATACTCTTTAGATGGATAAGTTGGCGTTCCCATAGCTGCTGTCCAAAATAAATAAGCCTTTTTCACTTTACTTCCAGCAGGAATGTTAGGAAAAGCTCCTGTTGACGAATTAAAAGTACTATCATCGTTATCAACGTCCACAGTCATTTTATTCGTCTTATACCCCAGACTTTGTCTGCCATAATGATCGGTCGTCAAACCAAGTGTTACATTACCAGTCTGTACTAAATTACCAGCAGTAATTGTAGAATACAGTGGATCTCCAAATCCTTGCTTATCCCCTGTTTGCATTTGAACCTTCGAAGCATTCTCTGATGCAGCTTGTACTTCTGCAACATTCTGCTTTACTGCCTCTTTTTCTGGCTGCTTCTCAGCTTCGGTTACTGGTTGTTTTGGTAGTTCTGTTTTTGATGTAGGGTTATTTTTATCTTCTACAGATACTTTTAGCTTTTCATCAACTTTTTTGATTGTATTATTAGCTGATGGGCCAACTTCTTTCTTACTACTGTCAGCCTCCTCATCGGCATTAGCTGCTACCTTTTCTTCAGAAGGGATTCCCTCAACATCTACAGACATGTTTCCTATTTGTACTTTATCTTTTTGCACACTAATCTTTTGTTTGTATTCTTTATTAAAATGCTGCGTGCGACTAGCCTTTATTAGCACAGTCATTTTTTCGTGTGATTTTAAATCTCGAATTTTAAGATTAGAAGAAAGAAGTTTTCCTCCCTTATCTTTTTCTTCTACATAGAAATCCGCTACTTTATTTTCAGGTAACTTCTCTCCGTTTACTTTCACAGATTGCGAGAGGAACGTAATTTCATTTTCATTATTTTGTTTAAGCACCAATTCTTGAATTGGTGTAGCTCCCGTATTTTCAATCGTATATTGAAATACGTGCTCCCTCTTAGCTACTTCCCCCTTATATATTTCGGCATTTACTTGCTCTGCCTTAATTTTCACATCATTTCCTTGTAACTCATCCCAGCTTTTTTTATTTATCTCTGCAAAAGCACTGGGTGAAGGCAATATGATGGATAGGAGAAGTGTGATCATTGTTACGACATTAAAACACTTCAATACTTGTTTCATATTTTTTACCTTTCTCCTTTCTATATGCTTGCTATCCGTCTACTTAATTTCGTAGCCGTATACATAGCAATATATATCCACTCGCAACAATCCGACCTACGAAAATGTATTGTTGAAATCCAAATGTCAACAATATAAATCTCATAGAATATTACTATTTTAATTTATCAAAAATAGCATATATATATCGGACACTTATACAAACCTTCACCATTTTTTAACATAGTAAAAAATGCCCTATTGTATAGGTTTATATAACAGTTAAAGGATACATAAAAATCTTAACATACTCCCAAATCTATTTATACACGAAATAGAAATTTTACCATTTTTTACTTATTTTTATTTATAATTAAAATTTTCAAAAAACTCCACATATAAAAATATGTTATATTAAAATCAGGAACAAATGTTCTTATTTTAAAGGAGGAATTTTCATGATTAACGAGCCCATTATAATGAAAAAAGAAGCTTTCCAAGCAATCGGCGTTTCAGTTACGACGACTAACGAAAGAGAGGCATCTACTAAAGGAAAAATCTCCGAGCTTTGGAACCGCTACTTCCAAGAACAAATGATGCATCACATCCCAAACAAAAAAACGAAAGCAACATTTGCTTTCTACTCAAACTACGAATCAGATGAAACTGGTACATATACATTCACAATCGGTACAACCATTTCTTCATTAGAAGACGTTCCTGAAAATATGACAACTTTAACAATACCTGCTACTACATATGCGGTATTTACAACGAGAAAGGGACCAGTTGCTGAAGTCGTTTGCGAAGCTTGGGAATATATTTGGCAATGGTCGAAAGAAAATAAACGTGCCTTCACAACAGACTTCGAGCTTTACGACGAAAGAGCATTAGACCCAAATCATGCACAATTGGATATTTATATTGCGTTAGCCTAAAAAAAGATGCCCATTCGGCATCTTTTTTTGTCGTTAAATAGCTACTGGGCAAATTCATTATTATTGTCTACAATGAGAAAGTGCAGTATAGAAATATTAGAAACTGTATAAAGTGAAACTATAATCAGTGGGGGCATCTCCCATTAAGTATTAGCCCTCACCAATCGGGCGTTTACTGGTTTTTTAGTTTAAATTTGTCACATAGAAAGGAAGCAATATGGAGGAACTACAACAAAATAAAACTGCTTTAGAAGGAAGCGGAAAACCGTTATTAAAAAATACGAATTTCCTTTTTCTTTGGGCAGCTACTCTTTTTTCAAGCTTTGCTTTAGCCTTTTTTACTTTTTCACAAACGTGGTACATAGCAAAAACATTAAACCTTGAAGCTTCACTCGGTGTTGTTTTCGTAGCTCTTAGTGTTCCAAGGCTTATTTTTATGATTGTCGGCGGCGCTGTAGCTGATAAATTCCCGAAAAAAAATATTATGTTTTACTCCAATATCATTCGAGCGATTCTTGTCGCAACCATTCTCACATGGTTTATCGTTGGTGATATAACGCTATATACATTTGCTTTATTCGCTTTATTCTTTGGACTTGCTGATGCTTTCTTCTGGTCAGCAGATGGATCTATCTTACCGGAATTGGTAGAAAAAAGCCGGTTAACACAAGCGAATTCACTTACACAAATGACGAACCAAGCATCGGTCATCTTAGGCCCTGTACTTGGCGGAATTCTCATTAAATTCACGAACTATGAGACAATATTTTCCATTACGATTTTATTACTGATTGTCGCTGCCATACTCGTTCAAAAAATACAATTTACGATGCCAGAACAAAAAGATACAGATAAAGGTATGTTCACTTCCATTAAAGAAGGAATCTTATATGTAAAGGAATCGCCATTCCTTTCAACTTTCCTTATTTGTAGCGCTTTTTTAAACTTATTTTTAATCGGTCCGATGCAAGTTGGTTTCCCGCTTTTTGTTAAAAACGTGCTGCATGGTGATTCGCTCCAGTTTAGTTACTTAGAAGCATCTGTAGGCGGCGGAATGGCAATCGGTGCTGTCATTGTCGGTTTAAAAAATATTAATCGTAGACGCGGTCTATTTTGTATTATCATGATGCTACTGTCTGGTGTCTTCTTCTTATCCATCAACTTTAGTACCGTACTATGGCAAGCATTATTAGCTGGCATGTTTTACGGTATTACAATCGCAATGGCGATTGTACCGCTTATGGCAATGATTCAATCGACAGTCAAAGAAGAAATGATGGGACGCGTAATGAGTTTACTTATGCTATCATCAATGGGCTTTATCCCGCTCTCTTATGCATTCACATCCATCGCGCTTGCAATAGGAATTCCAATCGTAACCGTTATGAAAAGCGGTGCAATCGCCGTTATTGTCTTCGTACTCTTTGTAGCGATTCGTGTTCCAGTTGTAAGAAAGTTTGATTAACTACTTGGAGTCATGCATTTACGCATGGCTCCTTTTTAAAAGGATCAAATAACGGTATCCCCTTACTTCTTCTCACAGCTGCTCCCCATTCTAATCCAACCTCTAAAAATAAATCCCGCACTGTACTATATAAAAGTGCCTTCACATTTTTACGGATTTCCCCGTATTTATACGCCCTCACAACACTTTTCACGCGCCAAATGAAATTCCCATACACTTCTTCATCAGCTAATATTTGCTCCAGTAAAACACCTTGCTCTAGTAATCCACTCTTTTTATATGCAAGTTCCACCTTACTCCAAAATATATTAATCTTCTTCGGATTACTCGTCATCGGCAGAAGTGCGTATATAAAAGGCTTCGGTATATCATGACGGCAATACGTCTCATCAAGCTCGTACGTTATTTTTCTTTTCTCTTTTATTTGTGGAATGTTTTTAGAAAGAATTGTTTCCCTTTCGCTTTTTTGCTCCTTTCCGCTACAGCCAGCTGTATAATCCTCACTTTCACATGCGGACATTTTCATACGGTCATCCATGCGGTCAATTGCAGATATAAGAAATACATATAAGTTTGCACTATATCCGCCGCGCCTATGTCTTTCTTTTGTCGCAACACGCTTTATAATTCCTAGTTCCTCTAACTTTGCAATAGAGCGGCGTACTGTACGAATACTCTTTCCAACATTTGTAGCAATCGTCTCCATTAATGGACAAGCAACCCCCACTGTTTTCTGTTTCTCATTCACTGCATACTTTCCTAAAAAATGAATAATGGTAGCATCCGTTTTATTTAATTGAAATCGATAATGTTTCAAAACTTGTTTTTGATATGTATTAAACTCTTCTTTACTTTGAAATTCACTGTATGGTTTCATTAAATTATATAAGCTTCCCATTTTTATCACCTCACTTATAAATAAGAGGCAGGAAGAAAAATTGGCGTGATAGTTAATATTTTTTTATTGGAGATGAAAATATGATCGTAATTAGTGCTTGTTTAGGTGGTATCGCTTGTCGGTATGATGGAAATGACAATCTCGTTTCAAAAATAGAGGAGCTTTTGCAAAAAGAAGATACAGTCCTCATTTGTCCTGAAGTATTAGGGGGATTACCAACACCTCGCCCCTCAGCTGAAATTATTGGCGGGAATGGCGACGACGTTTTAGACGGAAAAGCGAAAGTGATGACAAAAGATGGTGAAGATGTTACAGAAGCTTTCGTGAGCGGTGCTTATAAAGCGCTAGAACAAATTAAAAATTTACACCCAGAATATATTATTTTGAAAGAACGTAGTCCATCTTGTGGTAGTTCTACAATTTACACTGGAGAATTTAATGGCAATAAGCAAACTGGTTACGGGGTAACTACTGCTTTATTTAAAAGACACGGATTTAAAGTCATTTCAGAAGAAGAATTTGAAAGCAAAAAAAGGAATTGACCCTGTTCGTCAATTCCTTTTCTATCTGTCTTATTTCACGCCTAATTTTTCTTTCACTTTCGCTGGAAGCTCGTCTTTCTTTACTTCTTCCCAAGCTGATACACCTTTTTTATCTGAGTGATATACGCGTAGGAATGCTTCTTTACGAAGATTTTTTTGAGCTGTAAATTCTAATTCTTTCTCTTTACCGTCTTTATCAAAGCCAGTCAACTTATATTCATAATCTTTAAATTTTTGACCATTATCAGCTTTACTATGAACTTCTTTTCCATCTACTGTAATTTGAACGTAGTACTCATCTTTACCCATACGGTTTAAATCACAACCAACTAACAAGCTTGCGAATACAACTAAAATACTAAATAGTGCAATGTATCTTTTCATTTCCTTCACCTCATATGTTTTTTCTTATATTCTTATCTTAAAGCCCAGAGCTTAAAGAAGAAATTCAAAAACATGACATGAACATTACACTTTTGTAAGATAATAATTATTTCTTTACTTTGGAGACTGTCATTCCATCACCAATTGAAACGAGTACAGATTGTAAATGCGGGTCGATTTCTATCATTTCATTAAACTTCTGTATAACGTTTTTGTTTCGCACGCTTCTCAGCTACACTACCGCCAATAACGTCTTTCACGCCAATTTCGCCACTTATCACGTAATTTCCTTATACCGTTTATTACGCCTTCTATTATACCCTCAATTATAATCTCTATTACAAGGTATCTTATTAAACTAATAATAGGTTTAATTACGTATTTCCTTATGAATTCAAGAATATCCTCCATCATATTTCCCTCCTTTTTTCAAAAGGAAGCTGCTACTCCTCCGCGTCCTTTTACGTCCAATTACAATTGCTGCCCTACTGCGGTATATATCAACAAAAATAATACGACAACAACATCCACAATAACGCTATTGAATTTGGAAGAAACTTCGGTAAACACTAATACTATAACATGGCTAAAAGAATTATTTTTTCATCTATATTTGGGGATGCTCCCAAAAACTTTATAAAATCAAAGACAACTTTACTACAACTCTTCCCGTAACTAATTTATTATCGTGGTAAACCGTCTTCCACTACATCCGTAACAGTTCCATTCGGTTCAAAGATTACACGTAATGATCCTTCTCCACCATAACCAGTATAGTCATATACTGAATAAGATTTATATTTCTCAATCACATGTGGCTGTCCAATTGCAGCTTTTACCTGATTCGCGGGCATACCTTTTTTAATTTTCAAATAGTGATTGTAACTTACTGCTGCCGAATTGTTATTTACATCTTTATACCACGGTACACGATCGTTTTTTTCTTCATATTCCTTTACAGACTCTTCAATACGTTTCATAGATACCTCATTCTCTTTATCTGTACCCTTTATAGCAGTACGTTCAATATTCACAACGTAACCATATGTATTTAATTCAACCATAATTTCATATGTACCATCCGTATCTTTTTCAGTATAAAATACGCGTTTTTCATTATTATTATAATGTTTTATATTCTCACCACCGTAGTCAATCGTATTAAGAATATCCGTATACGTCATACCTTCCTCAATCTTTTGAGATTCGTCATGAGAAATATAACGCTTCTTTGATGATGGAGCATCCTCATTTTTAATACTTTCACGTTTACTCGTGGTCATAGGTGTTTTCTTCTGATCTTTTAATACTTCTTCACCTTCGGCCTTCGCTGGTTGCTTTGCTCCTACTTTTGTTAATACGTCTGTATCGCTAGAACAAGCTCCCAAAATCGATACTGTAGTCAGCGCCACCCCTACTATAAGTACTTTCTTAAATAACTTCATTCTAATCCCCCCCGGTGTTTTTTAATATCTAGTAATCAACGTATTTTAATGAATACGGAACTATTCAGTTCTATACAATTTGCTATAGCCTTCTCCCTCATACACCTTTTTTATATAAAGTGAAACTACAGCTAGTCCGAACACGATCGCCAATCATCTTCGTTACAAATATTAACATTAAATATAACTAATAAATAGTATATTTCTTCTATTTATTTACATTTCCGTTACGAAATCTTATCTTAAAACGAGCAATATGAAACTGGAATTCACAATATAAATCACATATACTATATATAATAACATTTAAATTAAATTCCAAAGTAACTTTACATGCATTTTCTGTTTTAATGCCAAAAGAAAAGACCTTTCTAACGATTTTATTCCATCGCTAAAAAGGCCTTTTCTATTTCGTCTAAAAACTTAGCACTCTTCTGGTTTACCAGCATTCGTCGCTGTACGGAAAGATGATCCACATCCGCATGATGCGATTGCGTTTGGATTGTCGATTGTGAATCCACCGCCAAGCATAGATTGTTTATAGTCAATTTTTACTCCTTTAACAATTGGAGCACTTTCTGTATCGATAACAAATTCAACACCGAAAAACTCAAGAACTGTGTCGTCTTCTTTTGGTTCTACTTCAAATCCTAAGCCGTAAGAAAGACCGCTACATCCGCCGCCGTGTACAGCAAGGCGCACATACTTCTCTCCATCTTCAGCATCTTTTAACATATCTTTAATTTGAAAAGCTGCTTGTTCTGTTACTTCAATCATGAAATACACCTTCCTTTCTGTTCTTAGTCCATTATACATCTTTACGCTTCTATCTTGTACTCATACACTCCGCAGCAAATTACTTCCGCAGGGCCTTTCATCAACACGTTTCCTTCTTCAGTCCACGCAATCATTAAATCGCCACCAGCTAAATGAACAGTAATTTCCTTACCGCGTTCCATCTTTCCATTTAAAATAGCAGCTACAACTGCAGCGCACGCTCCTGTTCCGCAAGCTTGCGTTACACCAGATCCACGTTCCCAAACGCGGAAGTTCATCTCGTCATCATTCAAAATTTCGATAAACTCAACATTTACTCGCTCTGGAAACATTTCATGTGTCTCGAGGACTGGTCCAAGTGTTGTAAGAGGTGCTTTTTCTACATCATCAACCAAAATAACCGCATGCGGATTTCCCATTGAAACAGCTGTAAATGCATAACGATGATTATTATATAAGAAGTTTTCACGAATAAATGGCGTTTCACCTTCACCAAGCATCGGTATTTCTGCACGTGTTAGACGCGGTGCCCCCATATCGATTTTCGCTAATGTCACGACACCATCTTCTACTGTTACTTCAGCCGTTACAATACCAGCTAACGTTTCAATTGTGAAAACTGTTTCTTCTACTAGTTTATGCTCATACGCATATTTCGCTACGCAGCGCAAACCATTACCACAGCTCTTTCCTTCAGAACCATCATTATTAAACATGCGCATTTTCACCGGAGCTACGTCTGAAGGGCAAATTAAAATCATCCCGTCTGCTCCAATACCAGTATTAATATTTGAAACCTTTTCGGCCACAAGGGCTAAATCTTCTTCAGGAATTTGCTCTTCAAACATATTTACATATATATAACTATTGCCAAGACCATGCATTTTTGTAAAAGAAAATTGGCTCATTTATATTCACTCCAAAAATAATTTGTTATGTTAAGTATAAAATGCATGCTTTTAGAACACAATATGAATGTCCCCCGTTTCTCATATTTGACAACGTTTGGCGATGAGCCACTCTTACACAATTTGTGTAAGAAAAAAGCCCTTCTAAAAAGGGCCTTTTTTTATTTATCCCACTATTTTCAATTGGGGAAGGCTAATAATCAGCATTAGTCTTCCCCACAAAATAAAGTTTTATCTAATGGAAAAGGTGCTGCTAATTCGCAACACCTTAAAACATTGGATTTTCATCCAAATACTCATATACATTATTAACAAGCTCTTCTACTGTTGCACCTTGTACAACTTCACCATTTACAAGTGCAAACGGTCCTTCAAAACAAATACCACAATACCCTAGACAACCGTACTCCATTACATCTAAATTCGGATCTTTTTCTAATTTTTCTAGAGCTGCTTGTGAACCACTTGCAAGGTTACCTACACAAAATTCAATTAATGGTTTAATCAAAATTCTCCCCCCTGTACTACAAAACAAATTACCTTTTCACTTTATCTATAAGAAGAAAACTAAGCTGTTTCTTGTTGTTTTCGTTACACAGTCTAAACTATTTAGTTACTTCATTACTTCACTTCAAAGTAGATGACTTCTTCTATATAACATGCTACTTCCAATGAAATAGTAACTACAAAGGAAAAACAGTTTATTTTACTTTTCTTCTTATTGTACAACAGAGTATTCATTCATGCATTGTTATTTGTTCACAAATTCGATATAATTTGATTGAGTAAAGTCAAAATATTTTATTAATATAAAATTTTATGATTAGGGGATATTTCAACAGAAAAGGGGTAATCCATCATGAAACACCTCGTAATACTAGGTGGCGGCTACGGTGGAATGAGAATTCTGCAAAGGCTACTTCCAAGCAACCAACTTCCAGATGATGTACAAGTGACATTAATCGACAAAGTACCATATCATTGCTTCAAAACTGAATATTATGCATTAGTTGCGGGTACTATTTCAGAAACGCATATTCGTATACCGTTTCCTGAACACCCACGCCTCAATATTCAATACGGCACAATAACAAATATTGACCTCGAAGAAAAAGCTGTTCATCTCGATGGCGGCGAAGCAATCCAATATGATGACTTAATTATCGGACTTGGCTGTGAAGATAAATATCATAACGTTCCTGGGGCTAGGGAATATACACATAGTCTACAATCAATTGAACAAACACGTAAAACATATGAACAATTAAATAGTCTAGAACCAAATGCAACAGTAGCTGTTGTTGGTGCTGGCTTAAGTGGCGTTGAAGTAGCAAGTGAACTTCGTGAAAGCCGTTCTGATTTAAAAATCTATTTATTTGATCGAAAAGATAGAATTTTATTCCCGTATCCAGAGAAATTAAGTAGATACGTAGAAGAATGGTTCGTAAAACATAAAGTTAATATTATAAGAAACTCTAACATTACAAAAGTGGAACCAAATATTGTGTATAATCACGATGAACCACTTGAATGTGATGCAATTGTCTGGACAGCTGGTATTCAAGCAAATGAAGTTGTTCGAAACCTTCCAGTTGAACAAGATGGTAGCGGACGGGTTGTCTTAACGAAATATCACAATATTCCAAACAACGAGCATGTTTACGTTGTAGGAGATTGCGCAGCACTTCCACATGCACCATCTGCCCAACTTGCTGAAGGTCAAGGAGAACAAATTGTCCAAATATTATTAAAACGTTGGAATAATGAACCACTCCCTGATGAACTACCTGTTATTAAATTAAAAGGTGTTCTAGGATCTCTTGGTAAAAAACACGGATTTGGTTTACTCGCAAACCAACCGTTAATGGGACGTGTACCGAGATTATTAAAATCTGGTCTTCTTTGGATGTACAAATATCATAAGGGTTAATACTTTACAGGCTGTCTACTATGTAGGCAGCCTCTTTGCATCAGTTTTTAAAAATTATCAGACACATCTTTCTCAATATTTATAATGATTTATTTTTCATTTTTATATTAAAAAATATTGATAAACATTGTATGCTATTTGTAAGTTGTTTTATTATTTCCTTGAAGACCGAATTCATTCGGTCTTATTTTTTATGTGATAAATACTTTTGTAGGAGGCATTACATTCCACTTATGAACTTATCGAAACTAAACAATCGAATAGAAGCGAAAAAGAAAGAGTTAATCTATCTCGTTGAACGATACGGATTGACTCATGATAAAGTGATTTCTTTCAGCCAAGAATTAGATCGTTTACTTAACTTATTAATAAAACTCAAGACGAAGAAAAAACGTTGCTCTTTATAACCGTTATCTTCTCTTTTTTGATACGATATAACTAGAATCAGAAAGGAGCGATTTATGTTTATATTAAAAAACGTTATATATAAAGATATACTACACATTCCTTATTTACAGATTCAAAAAGAAAAGATTACTTGCATTATCGGTGAAAGCGGAAGCGGAAAAAGCACGTTGCTTCGCATGTTAAACGATTTACAATCTCCAACATCCGGCACAATTGAATATAACGGACAATTAATTTCTGATTATCATCCTATTCAATTACGTCGTGACGTAGTTATGCTTGGGCAAACTCCACCTATTTTTGATGGAACCGTTAAAGACAACCTATTAATGGGACTTCGTCTTTCTGAAAAACCATTTCCAAATGATGATGCCCTGCGGAGTGCATTACAAACCGTTAGCTTAGACAAGCAATTAGAAGATAGCGCCTCCTCACTATCTGGCGGTGAAAAACAAAGACTTGCCTTTGCACGTATCGTACTTATGGATCCGCCTGTCTATTTATTAGATGAACCTACTTCAGCATTAGACAGTGATACAGAACGCCACGTTATGAAACAATTTACTGAACTAGCACGAAAAAAGAAAAAAACAATTATCTTCATCACACACTCACAACAACTTCCAAAAGAAGTTGCAGACGACATTATTGAGATTAGTAAAGCAAACGGTGCAACTAGAAAGGAAGTGCTCTCTGTTGAAGGGCGTTATTGAACTCCAAATTTGGCAACTTGCAGCTGCCTATATTTTTATTCTTATTTTAATTGGACTTGTAAAATTAAAAGGAATACCTCGCGAAAAACAAATCGCGCTCGCAACATTCCGTATGACGATTCAGCTCGTACTTGTTGCATATGTCCTTACATACGTATTTGAAAACAGTAATCCATTTTATACAATTGCTCTCATTACTTCTATTACTACCTTTGCAATTTTTAATATTTATAAACGAGTTAACATCCCAATGTCTAAAGAATTAAAACGAGTAGCCGCCCTTTCCATGGTCGCTGGATCAATTGGGCCACTTCTACTATTTATCTTTGTTATTATCGGACATGATCCGTGGTATGCTCCGCAATATATCGTCCCTATTACAGGAATGTTAGTTGGGAATGCCATGACTGGTGTTTCTCTCGGCGCAAATACGTTCTTAAACAATATGAAATCGCAAAGAGGTCAAATTGAAGGTGCACTTATGCTCGGCGCAACACCGAAAGAAGCAGCTGCTCCGCTCATTCGAGACGCTTTTGACTCTGCTATTTTACCAACAATTAATTCTATGGTCGGAATGGGAATTATAAGCTTACCAGGCATGATGACTGGTCAAATATTATCCGGTGTATCACCCTTCACAGCCATTCAATATCAAATCGCCATCATACTCGGTATTTCTGGAAGTACTGCCTTTGCTGTCATTATCTTTTTACAGCTTGGATATAAAACGTTCTTTAATAAGCGATGTCAATTGAAAGAAATTGACTATGGTACGAGGTGAATGGTGCGTAGTTCACGATGAATGAAATTATATTAACGATTTTTTCAATATATCTATCATAACTTGCAATATATCAACGATTTTTCAAATATATCTATCATAACTCAGAATATATCAACGATTTTGTACGAAATATCGATTTACCGACAAAAAGTGACATAATAAAAAGAGGAGGCTATTCGCCTCCTCTTCTATTTACTTACGCCTTCTTAACGAACTGTGATTTTAACTTCATAGCTCCGAAGCCGTCGATTTTGCAATCGATATCGTGATCGCCATCAACTAGACGGATACTCTTTACTTTCGTACCGATCTTCACAACTGAAGAAGTTCCTTTTACTTTTAAATCTTTAATAACAGTAACTGCATCGCCGTCTTGAAGAACGTTTCCGTTCGCATCTTTTACAACTTTCGCACCATCATTATTTTCAGCTTCTGCTTCTTGGCCCCACTCATGAGCACATTCTGGACATACGAAAAGAACGCCATCCTCATACGTATATTCTGAATTACATTTTGGACAATTTGGTAAAGTAGCCATAAATTCATTTCCTCCGTTCATTATTTATACGTAAAAATCAAAATTGATGTTTACATCTCGATAAATAAAATTTGTATAGCATTTCTTTATAGTGCCATAGTCTCACGTTATTGACAAGCCTACCTCAAATTCTCATTTTTTATTGTATTTTACAAAATTTCAATTTGTATGCCGTTTTTCTATTTGCTCTTCTACTAATTTTAAAAATCTTCGTTGTGCATTTTTATTTTTTACAAGCAATCGAACTCTTAGCTTACTTTGTAAATATGAGCGAACTTTGTAGTTCGTAATAAATAACTTTCGATACTTTTCGTCTTCATATATCATTCGAAACCATTCATACTGCTGCAAGTAAAGTATGTTAGCATCAATCTTTTTCGTGTGTAAACCCGTACTTAAACTAATCGATCCTATTAGAGCTTCTATTACTGCTGAAATCATTTCTCTCCCCCTAATAAACAAAAGAAGAACCTTCACAAGATTCTTCTTTTCAAAATGAACGAGTTCCCTCTAGAAACCCCAATTATTTTCTTCAATGTAAATTTGATATTCTTCTACTTCTTCTTCACTTAACTTCTTATTATTTTCATATACCTCTTGCCACTCGAAATAATCTTCATCGAAATAAACAGCAAATTTAATTTTCACGTTTTTCTTCTCTGTATAATCATAACCAGTAAACTCTACTACGTCATAATCTTTTTCTTTCTTCACAAACTTCCAAGTTGGATTATCAGTCATAATCTCTAAAGTAACCCCTTCGCCACTTGAACGAACAACGTTTTTAATATTCGGCTCAGTTGGTAAAAAGGACAGCCCGAACGCAGCTAATCCATACACAATCCCGACTATAATCTGTAAACCAATCATACCAGCAATACTCACGCCGCCCTTTGATTGTAAGAAATACGCCTTCTCATGATCAGACGCATCTTCTCCCTTACGAAAAACACGAACAGCCTGCTTATAATATAAACGGTTTCCTTGCCATCCAGTAAATATCATCATTCCTAATTGAAGAGCTAAACTAAATGTTACATAAATCCCATCTGGAATATCTATAAAAGGGGGTATAACTATACTAGGTATAGCCAATAACGCAAATATAATAAATAACTTATACATTTTACGATAAGCTAACCAAAAAGTTGGGAAGAAAAAGGCTACCCAATTCCATGTATTCCCTTGCGCTGGATTTTCTACTTTACCCCACTTAAAGTCATAATAAGCTGTATTCTTTTGAACAACTTTATGTAATTCTTGTGGAGAAATCGTTTCTTGTAAAACCGTGTCCTTCACGTACATCATCCTTTTCTTATTTCTATATACATTTATTGTATATGGACAAAATGAAGGAATCTAACAAAAAGTACACATATTTCATAAAAGTGAACGGAAATCGAATATATTCCGACAATTATCCGTTTCTTATTTCATTTTACTTTTAAATATATTAAAATAATCGTGTATCATACCTTTAATACACTAAGTTAATTATTTTATATATTCACTAAAAAGGATGCATCAAAATCATTTTTATACATCCTTTTTAGTGAATATATACTACATTTCCTCCCTCTTAATCACATTGAAATACTATTTTATTTCCCCCACATTCCCCTTCACTTTCTCAATAATATCTTCTATACGTTCCGCTATACATTCCAGCTCCCATTCTCCCTCACCGTGCATAGCTGTATAAACTGGACAATTCTCATCATTACTATCTACAAAAATCGGGTCTCCAAGATATGAATCTATCCCTATTACAATCCATCCTTCTTTCCAATCTCCTTCTTCATTCCCGACTAAGCTTTGTCCTTCTTCATCAAAACTATAACCAAGTTGCCCTTCTTCTATTTCTTCACTATTAAACAATTCTATCGTCATAGGTTCAGATTCATACTCTAGCTCAATTTCATTATCCTCAGCACGATCTACATGTGCTAAAAGTTGTTTAATTTTATTATGGTTAATCATGATATCTTCTCCATTCTATCTTTTAAGAATCTAATTTTATTCATAATGAGCTGCCGCAAGTAACATTTGAGCAATAAACTTCCATGAAATATTTTCTGGAAACTTCTCTCCTTGATTTATATAAACCGATTCACAAGAACCTAACCAACTATTTAATGCCTCTAAATAAGTCTCTACCTCTACATTCTCCCATTCATCTTTATTCACTTTAAAATCCTTTTGGAGGTATACAAGAAATTTTAATAAATCTTCTTTAGAATTTACGTGATCGAGGTATTCATACACATCCATACTCCGTCCCTCCCTCTATTGCGTGTTATCTAAACTAACTATAATATATGACATAAGATTCTTAAAACTATTATTTGAGGTGACCGAATATGAAGAGTACAATTTGGGCAGACGATGACTATTTAAAACTAGCACCCATTAACGATGAACTAATCAAAAAAGCAGAAGAAGTACTGAACGTAAAGCTTCCAGAATCATATATAACCCTTCTAAAAGAACAAAATGGGGGAACTCTTCGTCTCGATGTTCACCCTACTCCAAAGCCAAATTCTTGGGCAGACGATCACGTTAATGTATCTGGTTTATATGGTATTTCTTTTAATGAAAATGAATCTAGTATTTTAGAGAGCCGCTATTTAATTCGAGAATGGGAAATGCCTGAGAATATCGTACTTTTATCTGGTGATGGACATACATGGATTGCATTAGACTATCGAAATGTAGCTGAAAATCCTCCAGTTATATTTATCGATAATGAGTTTGAGGAAATTATTGAATTAGCACCTAACTTTGAAAGTTTCTTACAAAACTTAACTACTTATGAATATGACGAAGAATAAGCCTGGCTCTAAAAAGGAGCAAGATTTTATTACAAATTTACACGCCACTTTAAAACCACTCGGCTTTAAGAAAAAAAGACATACATTTTTCAAAGCTGAAAACGGATTTTATAAGCTCATTAACATACAAAAAAGCCAGTTTGGAGATGATTTTTATATAAATATAGGAGTTCACCCTATCGGTCTCCCGCAGCTTATTACGAACCAATTACAAATAAAAGAAAACATTTCAATATTCGCTTGCATTCTACAAACAAGAATAGAGCCTATACATATCAAACAGAACCAGCTATTGCACAATGTTTCACATGAAACTATCAACATTCCGAATTACCTTTCTACTATTTTCGACTGGTTTCAAACGTGGGCATCTTATGAAAATTTAGTGGAAATAAATATACATTCCATTACTCCGGTACTAGCTGTCGTTCCAATATTAGAAGAAAAAGCGTTTCTACTTCTTACCTGTTTTTCTTTCTACAAATTAAAACAGTACGAACAAGCTAATCGCTACTTACAGCAATATTTACATTGCACCGTGCATCTGAATACCGAGGAAAAAGAGCCCATATTCTTTCACGAAGTTGATATGTATATGAAAAAACTAGTAGAAAGTACAATGTAATTTCACATTGTACTTTCTACTAGTGCTTTATATTCCTCTTGTAACTTTTTAAATCGGAAACATGTTATCCCCCTACAACTCCCAAGTAATATTCATTTCTTCAAATGAATCCTTACTAACTTCCAATCCTTCGCTATCTTCCGTTCCAATCATTGCTACTTCTTCTTTAGACAACTTAATTTCCTCATTTGGACTTTGGATTTTTTTCTTATACACGAGTTGTAAAAGCTCTATTTGTTCCTCTGTCAGTTCATACTCTTCTTCTAGTCTTTCTATTGCTGATTCTGTATCAAGTAATGGAATTTCTAATAAGAATCCGCCGTGCTCTTCCATCTCTTCAAATGAATCAATTGAATACGCACCGCTATCCTCAATCCAAAATGCAGTTGTAATAAAAGGAACTGTTTCGCCTTCTACTTCTTCTAATACGTATTGAAGTGCTTCTTCTTTCGCAATATCTATTACTTCCGAAGGTGCCCCTTCAAAAAATTTTTTCGCATCAATCCACTCATCAATTCTCTCACTATTCACATCTTGAAGACATACAATCGTGTAATTCGGGTGAAACGTAATTGTCCCTTGTCCGCCTTGGCTATCTTGCATACTATAGTTAAATCCATCCCATGAACTTTCATGTGAGAAATCTGGACAATGCGCTACATTAATTGCATGGGCAATCGAATTTAAAACGCACCCTTTCCATAATTGTTCTCTATCTATATGTAATTTATATTTACTCATCATCTTCCCCCATGCGCATATTTTTTTCTATTATCTTTCCTCTACACAATGCTTGTAAATACTTTTCTATCTACTACAAAATAAAAAAGACAATACACCCCACTGTATTGTCCATTTTCTTCCCTACCATTTCTCTCTACACGTCTCAATTAAATGCAGTAAATACCTCTTCGTCATATCTGCTCTTCTCCACCTTGAGAGCATTCGCTTTTCTTTTGGATTGTGCCGTATTCTCGCTACTTCTTTTAATAAGAGCTCCCACTCTTCCGCTGAACGTTCTGACAAGTATTGCAACCCTCTATCTTTTGAAACGATTGTTTTATGATCTAGTGTATATAAAATGCGTCCCATCGTAACGACAGCTGACTCTACCCACTCTTCTATAAAAAATAAATATGGCTTCTTCGCCTTTTCACTCCAGTACTGTTCTACGTTGTATTTCATCGTATTTACTACATCATTCCATTGTATTTGCAGCGGAAGATCTTCTGCTTCTTTTCCTGTAACTGTAATGCCTTGATTTTTCAACGTCCACCATGTGACCGCATTAATGTCCCAATGACCAACATTAGCTTTACCGTCTGCACAATACACGTACTCGTTCATTTCATCATTGTATTTCCCTAAGTCAGCAAGCGGAATATACATACCGTCCATTCTTTTACCTAGCGTATTGTCACTAAGTTTCTTATGTAGTTCCACAAGCTGCTGTTTTTCAGCTTCATTCACGGAATCATTTATCACTGTAACAAAATCAACATCGCTCGTTTCCTTATGAAATGCACCTAGTGCGATGGATCCGTAAATATATACCCCGACTATTTTTTCATCCAAAAAAATTTCTTTTAATTCTACTGTGTACCACTCCATTAACCGTTGTACTTCCGTTGGTAACGCATGCTTCACTCCATTTTTCATATCTATCCCTCCAATAAAAAAGCCTTTGCAAATTCGCAAAGACTTCTTGTTTTATAAATATTTCTCGATTTCTTCATAAACATCCTTCAAACGAGGATTTCCTTCTCCAACAATTTCTCCATTTACAAGAACGACCGGATAAAATAAATCTTCTTCCACTACGCGCTCAGCGAATGCTTTTTTATCCGCATCTTCTTGTTCTTCTTGGAAATCAATATACTCGAAATTAAATTTATTTTCTTGTCCTTCATATTTACGACCAATTGCCGCTTGTAACCATTCAAACGTTTCTGTTGAAGATGGCATTCCGACGCAGCTCGCACAAATTACTTTCGTCCCATACACTTGCACATTAACCATTTCTTCTCCCCCACTTCTTGTCCCAACAGTATATTCAGATGTCTTATTACATAAGCACATCATTTTACAATCTTATCCCATACCCCTATACTGAAAAAACACGATACAATATTTCGACAATAAAACAAGAAGAGAAAAAATAGATTTTCCCCTCTATCTTGATTATAATAAAACTGATGAAAGGAGTCGATAAAAATGGAAAACCCACATATGCAAGAACAAGTATTAGAAGTATTAGATAAATTACGTCCATTCTTACTTCGCGATGGCGGAGACGTTGAATTAGTAGACATTGAAGAAGGTATCGTAAAATTACGCCTTATGGGTGCTTGCGGAAGCTGCCCAAGTTCTACAATCACACTAAAAGCTGGTATCGAGCGCGCGTTACTTGAAGAAGTACCAGGCGTTATCGAAGTAGAACAAGTATTTTAATCTAAAAGCGGAAGCGGCTCGTTCAGAACAGGAGGTCATTGGAGCTCCTGACGAAGAGGCGCTTTTTGCCTCACAAGAAGGCGCGAAATGGCCGACTGTTCTAGCCGCTGGAGCTGGATATTAATCTAAAAGCAGAAGCGGCTCGTTCAGAATCGCCTTCTAAAAGGAGACCAAATTTGGTCTCTTTTTTTATTCAAATCACATTTATCCGTTAACATCATAAAACAAAATTGGAAATCCTTCTCAAAAAATGCGATAATTAATACTATATAGTGAATCGTTCACACATATACAGTAAAAAAACATAGGGGGACGACAGATGCCAAAAATGGGGAACACTTTTGTAACAATTCAAGAACTAGAAAAGAAAAAAGAGTATTTATTAGGCCTTTCATCCGTTATACCAACATGGAATACAAGCTATCAATTTTTATTTAAAGAAATCCAGCAAGAATTATTGGGTAAAGTAAATGAAAAGCTCGAAAGGCATCAATTCGTTTTAAATATATGTACAGATCAGCAGGTAGGGGCATAATGTATTACATAAAATTGTGGTATATAAAAAAGAGGCCTCACTCGGTCTCTTTTTTATATTTTTAAGATAACCAATCTAATTTTCTAATCCCGAGCTTATCTACTGGTAAACGAAGTGAGCCATAAAAGTGCTTCATAAATTGCTCTGAGCGGTTTACATCGTGTAAAATGGCTTCTAAGCGATCTCTATATATGCTTTTTTGTTCTTCGTTTCCAGTTTGATAATATCGTTCGACCGTTTCAAAATAGTGAAGCGGGAACAGGAGCCTTGCAAATAATAAACGCCAACCAAATGAGGACAGCGAGTAATTCCGTTCATAATCTGTAACAAATTGAACGATTGTTTGATCCCAGTCTTTCTTTTTTTCAATCATCATATAGCGAATCCATTCTGCTATATCTCGAGTTGGGTGATCATACACCCAATCAAAAGGAAGTTTGAGACGCTTCGTTTGATGCCATAATAAAGGTGTGAATCGTTCTTGGCAAATTGTCGCTGCATCCGTTAGTTGCGGCGTATCATCCATTTCTGTATCAACAACATATTGAATGGCATTTTCTGCAACTCCTAAGTAATACGGGAAGGATTCAATAAACAATTGATCGAATACGTCTGTAGGGTGGTTCATCACTTGTGATTGCCAAAACTTTTCTAACTGATCGAGTCTCTTTTCCCATAACGCTTTCCATTCACCAATGCGGCTTAATTGCTCGATTTCTTCTGGAAAGAATGCACCTCGTTTATGGAATATAGAAAGTTCACTTCCTAATGACGTAGCATGTCGTTCTAACGCTCGCATACCTTTTAATAAGCAGTAATTTTGTTCTTCTATCTCACTTACATAGTAGCCGTGTATAGTTGGAACGAAAGTCGCTACAGTTATATCCCCTTGCTGGTTCATATAGTCACTGAGCTTTTTCATCTCTACAAGTACTTCTTCCTCCATTTCTCCAATTGGAACAAGTACATAAATTTTGTTGCGAATCCAAAAGCTTTTATAGGGGCCAAGGGGGATTAATTCTTTAACATGCATGTGATAATGCTCATAAATATGCTGAATCATCGCAGTCGCCACCTATGGTTTTTCTTTATATATATGAGCTTGTGCTCGCCTTTCATTCCTATGCACATGATAAAGCAACGAAACGTATACAAATACTAAAAAGAAAAAAAGGTGATAAACATGAAAGAATCAAATCAACTACAAGAAAGAGCATTACAACTATTACAAGAACGTGGTGTAACAATTGACGATATTGCTGAACTTGTTCATTTTCTTCAAAAAAAATATCATCCAAATTTAGAGATGTCAGAATGCCGTTACAATGTAGAACGTGTACTATCAAAACGTGAAGTACAAAACGCACTGATTACTGGTATCGAGCTTGATGTCCTTGCTGAAAAGGGAATGCTAAGTGAACCGTTACAAGATATTGTAAAACGTGATGAAGGCTTATACGGAATTGATGAAGTTATCGCACTTTCTATCGTAAACGTGTACGGCTCTATCGGTTTCACGAACTTTGGATATATTGATAAATTAAAACCTGGTATTTTAGAATACTTAAATGATAAATCAACTGGAAAGGTGCATACATTCCTTGATGATATCGTTGGCGGAATCGCTGCCGCTGCTTCAAGCCGTTTAGCGCACCGAGCTGAGCACTCAGAATAATAATGTTTTCTAGGCCGTCAGTTTCATGCTGACGGCCTTTCGTATTCCATAAGCATAAATTCTCTTCCGCGACTCAAAAAAATAGTCCCTTGTTTAAATCCGATATTTTTATATAACGTAATCGCTCTTGTATTAAATGTTGCTACGCTTAATCGAAACATTTTTGCATTAAACTCTTTCGTGGCAAACGCTATTCCAGCTTGGAAAAATTCTTTCCCCATTCCTTTCCCAGTTAACGCCGGTTTCATACCAAGTCCGATATCAATCAAATCTTCTCCATCATATAAATTAGCATCTCTTCCACCTGGTACTTGTGCATTTTCTCCAAAACAAAAATAGCCGATGAACTCTCCTTGATCGTCACAACAGCCATAATACGTTCCATCTAATAGCTCTTCTATTACTTCTTTCTCGCCTGAAAAACTATATAAACTATAAGGTTCCTCGTACGTCCACGTATTTATCTTCTTTGCTTCTTCTATCGTTAACTTATGTATATCCACTTTCTCTTTCCCCCTATTATATTTCTATTAACAATATTCGATATTCATCTTATAATTCATCTTTCTCAATATATTTTTTAAATTTATCGCTTCATTTTTATGGAAGATTTTTCTTATTATGTTACGATTAAACAGAATCATTACAAATAAGGTGGTGACAATTTGAATTACTTTTCTTATCTCTCCTCGGAAGAACGGCAAAATTTTTTCTATAAAGAACCTCTTAGTTTTTCAAAAAATATAGGGAAAGAACAACTAGCTTACGCACTAGGCGCCACACTATATACTCCTGGCACGAAAGAAACGATTGCGGAAGATATAATTAGAAAGAAACATGTGGATGCTACCTCAATTATTCTTTGTCTAGAGGACGCTATCAGCGATGAGGAAGTAAAACTTGCAGAGCAAAACATCGTCGTTCAAATACAGCAAATCGCTAACTTAGTCAGTGCCAACATACTAAATCAAGCAGACATCCCGCTTCTTTTTATTAGAGTTCGGCAGCCAAGTCAACTGAAGACAATTGTTACTGAATTAGGTAGTGCTGTTCATTGTTTATGTGGTTTTGTCTTTCCAAAATTCACACCGATTAACGGAAAGACTTATATCGATCAGCTTGCATATATAAACGAGTTATACTCATTATCGCTATATGGCATGCCGATTTTAGAATCCCCCGAAATTATGTATAAGGAAACACGGGCAGAATCATTATTACAAATAAAGGATTTACTAGATTCTTATCACGATTACATCTTAAATGTACGTATTGGTGCTACTGATTTTTCAAGTATATTTAGTATTCGGCGCAATAAATACACACCTATCTATCATATTACCGTTGTCCGTGATTGTATTTCAGACATTATTAACGTTTTCTCAAGGGCAACAAATGAATATATTATTTCAGGATGTGTATGGGAATATTTTTCTAATGATCATGAAGAAGGGCTTATTCAAGAGGTATCACTTGACCATGCAAATGGCTTAATCGGAAAGACAGTTATTCACCCATCTCATATTAAAGTTGTACAGGCAATGCACATTGTCACAATGGAAGATTATTTAGATGCGAGATCAATTTTACAAAATGCAGATACGTATAATGGAGTGCTAAAAAGCAGTTTTTCTAACAAAATGAATGAAGTAAAACCTCATTATGGCTGGGCTCGCAAAACCATTTTAAAATCTAATATTTACGGGGTGCTACATGAAAACAAACAATTCATCGATCTCCTTATTACAAACGCAAAGCAACACGTATAACGTTTTAAATAATATACAAGTCCATGTAGAAGTACATGATAATCCATATAATTTAGCGCTAGACAATCTTTTTCAAATGGCTGCGAGAATAAATAAGAAACGTAGTTTTTTATTTGTGAGTACAATCCTTGGAAAGCATCTTCCTATTAAACCTGCAGTCTCTCTATCAAGTGGAGTTGCTCTCGCTGCAAGATATTTGGAAATACTACATAATATTTCTCATCCATTTCAAAAAGAAATTTTAAATCTCATTTCATTAGAAATTGATGAAATCCCAGAGGAAGTATTTCGTTATCAATATCCTCTGCAAGAAGAAGTTGTGTTCATCGGATTCGCTGAAACAGCGACAGCACTTGGTCATTCTATGTTTCAATGCTTTCAAAATGCAAAGTATGTGCATACAACTAGGGAATCGATACCCCACCTAGAATCTGTCATTACATTTGAGGAAGAACATTCTCATGCAACATCGCACCGTTGTTATGTAGATGAAGGCTTTTTTCAAAACAACAACCCGATTGTTCTCGTAGATGATGAGATGACAACAGGAAAAACAGCATTAAATATTATTAGATCTATTCAAAATAAATTCCCACGAGAAGAATATATAATTGCTTCTTTATTAGACTGGCGTTCTCATACTAATAGAAAACAATTTAAACAATTAGAAGAAGAACTTCAAATTAAGATTCATGTTATTTCTTTATTAGAAGGCAGTATTCATACAACTGGCCAACCATTAAATATTGCAAAAACAGATATTCAAATTAAAGAAACAAAACCTGATTTCAAAAAGCATACCCTTACCTGTCCAAAATCACCCTATACATCAAATTATATAAAATATACTGGGCGATTTGGCATTTCAGCATATGAACAAAAGCACATTCATTCTTTCGCTCAAGAAGCAGGAAAAACTTTAAAAAGAGAAAGAATGGGAAAACGAACACTCTGTCTCGGAACGGGTGAATTTATGTATATCCCAATGAAAATTGCTGCTGAAATGGGTGAAAATATTTTATATCAATCTACAACAAGAAGCCCTATCCATCCTGTTTCAAATGATGTAAACTACGCCATTCATAATCATTTCTCATATCCAAGTCCTGAAAATTCTACTATTACAAATTACTTTTATAATATTTCACCTCATGATTACGATGAAGTATTTGTTTTTATTGAGCGTGATTTAGGAGAAGAAGCCCTGTTTCCTCTTCTACAGCAGTTACAAACAGTTATTCCTTTTATTCATATCGTCTCATTTTCAAATAGCATAGAAAAGGAAGGTTGATAATTATGGTAAAAGTAAATTCTCATATTAGTAGTTACAATCCAAATGATGCTATTTTTCTATTAAAAGATATTAGTGATTTAATGAAAGAAAGTTCCACGGAAACTAGAGAACAAGCAATTCAAGCTGGCACACATTATTCCGAAATGTTACCAATGGAATATAAACCATCTAAAGCGTATATGGATTTATTCTTTTCTTCCCTGCAACAATATAAACACAAACTAGCCATCGCTGTTGGAGTTGTCGCCGAACAGATTATACAAACTAAAGGAACTAACCTTGTCCTCGTTTCATTAGCTCGTGCTGGTACACCTATTGGCATTCTTATCAAACGCTACATACGCTATCAATACAACCTTGATGTACCTCACTATTGTATTTCTATTGTTCGCGGACGCGGTATTGATGAAAATGCACTCCATTATATTTTGGAACATCACCCTAAAGAAACAATTCAATTCATTGATGGGTGGACTGGAAAAGGTGCAATAAAAAAAGAATTAGAATATGCAGTACACACATTTAACGAACGAAATAATACACACATTTCTCATTGTATGGCTGTGCTTGCTGATCCCGGTTACTGTACTTCAATTTACGGTACACGTGAAGATTTTCTTATTCCTAGCGCTTGCTTAAATGCAACAGTCTCTGGACTAATTAGTCGCACTGTACTAAATGACACCTATATCGGTCCAAATGATTTTCATGGTGTTAAATATTATAAAGAGCTAGAACAAGAAGACTTATCAAATTTCTTCGTTGATGAGGTAACAGAGTTATTCCCTTCTGTTCATTCTCATATAGATAATCAATTACGTTATATTACTTCAACTTACACTGATCCCTCTTGGCAAGGATTAAAAGATATACAGTCTATCCAAAATCACTTTGAAATTGACGATATTAACTTAATTAAACCAGGAGTCGGTGAAACAACTCGTGTATTACTCCGGAGAATACCGTGGAAAATTTTAATACGTAAGCAAAACAATCCCGATTTAAAGCATATTTTACTTCTCGCTAAAGAAAAGAATGTCCCAATTGAAATCTATGAGAATATGGCTTATTCATGTTGCGGGCTCATTAAGCCTCTTAGGAAGGAAACAAGATGATTTTCGCCAGTGATCTTGATCAGACGCTTATTTATTCCCGGAAATCGTTTCGTGCCCCTATAGAAGATGAATCAATTCAACTCATTGAAACTATAGATGGGAAAGAAATTTCTTTCATATCACATAAAACCATTTTACTACTAAAAAAATTACAACTGCACTCACATTTCATCCCAGTTACAACAAGAACTATTAAGCAGTTTCAGCGTATTGCTTTATTCCAAAACGAAATCATTCCCGAATACGCCATTACAAGTAACGGCGGCAATATCCTTCATAACGGGAAACAAGATGGTACTTGGAACAGGAAAGTAAAAGAAAGACTATCGGTTGAATGTATAGAGAGAAACGACATACTAAAGGAATTTGGACAAATAGCTCATAAGGATTGGGTTATATCGCAAAAAACAGCTGATGATCTATTCCATTATTGCATTATTAAACGGGAGAACATTCCTTATGATGAATTATCATCCTTCACTTCCTGGTTAGACAAACAAGGCTGGAATCATTCACTTCAAGGTAGAAAGCTATACTTTGTACCAAAACCAATTAATAAATGGGACGCCGTGCAATATATAAAAGAAATTTTGCAAATAGATACGATTATTACAGCTGGGGATTCTTTACTTGATTTATGCATGCTTGAAAAGGCGAACCATGCCTTCGCACCACTTCATGGTGAGTTAGGGGCAATGCATGATAACTTACAACCCCATATTTTAAAAACAGACGCAATCGGCATATATGCCGCAGAAGAAATCGTAAATAAATCACTTCAAATTATTCACAGTTCATTACCTACCTCATGATCATCATATGCACAATTGCATACGCACAGCTATTAAACAGATGGTACAATTTATTTGAATCGCTGTTGCTACACTTCTTGATTAGAGAAAAGGCGTTAAAACGGAAATTAGCGTCTTATCAACCTCAAGCAATTGGCACATTTTGTCATCTTAAAAGACACTCGAACGAGTGTCTTTTTTTCTATATCCAACAAGGACTTACTCATTTCAAAGTATAAATACATAAAATAATGTAAATCATGACACGCATGAATCACTTTCTAAAAGTTATAAAGTAGATTCAAAATAAAAAAGCACTCTTAACTAGAGTGCTTTTTACTTTCAAACAAGGAGGCTACATATATGGATAGTACTCTCGTATTTAACTTTGGCATTGGTATTGTTATCATTTTATTCGTCTTCTTTGTACTTTGTATGAGCGGGGTATAAAAAGGCGATTTTCGAGCGTCTTTTTATACATACATATGTATTACTTGACTTCTATAAAAGTAGTAACCATAATAGTTACAGAAATACAAATAGCTATTCACATATCCACAAATAGGAGGAAGAAAAATGAAACATGTAATCGTTTATGCACACCCGAATACAGAAAGCTTCAACCATGCGATTTTAGAAACGGTAAAAAGTGAATTAGAAGGAAAAGGTCACGAAGTACGCGTTCGCGATCTATACGAATTAAACTTTAATCCAGTATTAGGCGCTTCCGATTTCATCTCATTTTCTCAAGGAAATACACCAGAAGATATTAAAGAAGAACAAGAACATATCTCTTGGGCTGACAGCATTACATTCATTTATCCAGTGTGGTGGGCGGGACTTCCTGCTATTTTAAAAGGATACGTTGACCGTGTATTCAGCCATGGATTTGCTTATGCTTACGGTGAAAACGGCATTGAAAAGTTATTAAGCGGTAAAAAAGGATTGTTATTATCTACAATGGGAAATACGAAAGAAGCATACACAGCAGGCGGCATGTTTGATGCAATGAAGAAAACAGCGGATGTTGGTATTTTTGAATTCACAGGTATTGAAACAATTGAGCATACATTCTATACAAGTGTCCCTTCTGTGGATAATGATGTGCGTAAACAATATCTTGAAGAAGTAAAAGACGTTGTGAATCGTGCATTCTAATAAAAAAACTCCGGCTTTAACAACCGGAGTTTTTTTATTTCATCATTAATTTCGGAATATATCTTTGAAGAATGCTTTCTAATTCATTCATATCTTCCTGTCTAATAAGTAAATTCACATTGTCATTCATTTTTTCTCGCCCGCGATATAAAAATATATTTTCTTTTGGATTTTCCCATGTTGATGTTTTATAGCCTTTCAATTCTTCATATGAATAAAAGTTTAATCCATCTATTACACCTTTTTCATATATTTGTACACTTTTAATAAGATGTATAGCTATTAAAGTCATAAAACAACTTGCTACAGCATGAATACCTAGCTGAATAAAAAACTGTTCAACTGTATCAATATCGCCACTTACGTACTGAGCATATATATACATACATTGTCCAATGAAATATGCTGGTCCAAGTAATGCAATCCAACGTCTTTTCACCCGAGGATACATTGCAATAAGTTTTCCTGCGCTTTTTTTCATTTCATTTATTATATATATTTTCCATAGAACAAAGAACAAAACGCATAATGTAAAAACAAGCATAATACATGACATCCAGTACATTCTTATTCCTCCCTTATATCAATACATTTAAATTTTACATTCCGCATACCTATAGTACATATGCAATTATGCATAAAAAATGCAGGTAACCTCTTCCGGCTACCTGCATTTCATTACATCTTCTCAATCCACTCCGTCAAGTTATGCACAACTTGCGTCGGTTGAACTTCGTATTCTGTTAACTTCTCCACAGTTGTGACTCCAGTGTGGACAAGAAGCGTATGCATACCAGCATTTATTCCTGCTAAAATGTCTGTATCGTAGTTATCCCCAACCATTAATGCTTCATTCTTTTCTATGCCAAGCACTTTCAAAGCTTGTTCCATAATGATTGATTCTGGTTTTCCGATAAAGATTGGATCCACACCTGTTGATACTGCTACAACTGATGTTAATGAACCATTACCTGGTAATAATCCTCGCTCAGTTGGGATGGCAATATCCCCATTTGTAGAAATAAACGTTGCGCCATTACGCACAGCAAGACATGCTTTTGCTAATTTTTCATATGTGATGTCACGATCTAAACCCACAACAACGAAATCAGGATTTTCATCCACAAGTTCAAATCCTTTTTCCACAAGTGCATCGTGTAAGCCTTCTTCACCAATCATATATACAGTTGCGTCTTGTTTACGTTCATAAATAAAGTTCGCAGTCGCCATACTCGTTGTGAATACTTGCTCTGCTTTCGCTGGAATATCGAAACGAACAAGCTTTTCTGCTACCTGTTCCGGTTTGCGAGTTGAGTTATTCGTAACGAATAAATATGGAATGCCGCGCTCTCCTAATGCTTTTACGAAGTCGCTTGCTTCTTCAATTTGTTCTTCTCCGCGATACATCGTACCGTCTAAGTCAATTAAGTAACCTTTATACATCGATTATGTCTCTCCTTCTATGCTAACGTTCTCACCTTATCATACCACTCTTATATTACCCGCTTTTCCAAAAGAAAAAAACGCTTTACCTTAAAGCGCCCCATAACGTTCATTTTTTCTCTTTTATTTGGTAAGAACAACTACAATCGCCCTCGCACATATTTGCTAGCGTTTTCACTTCTGCGTTCGTAAATAAACGCTTATACATTTCTTTTTCATCTTCACACACTTGCGGGAATCTCTCGGCAATTTCCTTTAACGGACAGTTTTGTTTTTCAATTACGAAAGATTTCTCTCCATCTCTCTTTATTTGAACCATATAACCATTTTTCTCTTGCATAGCTGCTATCTCTTGCACTTTATATGCTAAATTCTTTTGATTACTCACTCTCTTTTGTAACTGTTCTTCCATTCGCTTCGTTCTCTCTTTTAAAACGTAACGAAGTATTTTTTCATCGCCCATTCGAGCTAAATCTTCTAGCATATCAATCGCAAATTGCTTATACTCTTTCGGGAATGTATCTTCTCCCTTTTCGCTTAATCCATACAAATAAGTTGGTCTTCCGACATGTTGCCTTACCATCTTAGAATAAATGAGTCCGTCTTTCTCAAGATTACTTAAATGTCTTCGAATCGCCATTTCTGTAATCTCTAAAACGTCAGCTAGTTCCGCTACCGTGTGCTCTCCCTTTACTTTCAACAATTGTACAATCTCGTCTTTCGTAGTACGTGCTTCCCCCATACTTCACCCTTCTCCCTTTTCTTTCTCACATACAATATAAGATCCCCAAAAGGCATTCTCTGGGGATCTTATAAGCATAATTATTCTGGTACAAATGCAGATACAGGTCCTAATTCCTTTTCTAAATAACTGCGAATATTTGCTGGGTATTTCTCTACCACTGCAATATGTTTTTGAATCGTCTTATATAATTCATCATGATTCATTTGAATATAATCTTGCGTAAGCATTTTTCGAAGAAGGATAATTTCTTTCATCCCTTGTCCATCTTCTTCACTTATCACTCGCTCGTCCATTAAAATATCAATAATATCTTCATAGCTTCCTGGATCACGCATAATAAATCCATCAATCATCGCATTTCCTACATCTAATACACAATCAATAATAAGATGGGCTATGCGCTCTAATGCGTAAAATTCAAACTCGGTTTCATATATCTTTTTCTCTTGAAATGTACTTGTTGCTCGTTCTAAACATACTAGCATTTGTTCTATTTTCTTTCTGTCTACAAAATACATGAATGTCACCTACCTGGAAATTAAAGCATTTACATTTTAATTGTAACGCTTTCTTCTGAAAAAATCGACAATTTTTCGAATTCACCTTTTCTCCGTTATTTGTTATAGTTATATTTGTATGATTTTTGAAATTGGAGGAATGGAATCTTGGAACGTGAACTCGCACTAGAAATTGTCCGTGTAACAGAAGCAGCAGCCTTAGCATCCGCACAGTGGATGGGCCGCGGAAAGAAAAATGAAGCAGATGATGCAGCAACTACAGCAATGCGTGATATGTTCGATTCAGTAAACATGGCAGGTACAGTTGTAATTGGTGAAGGAGAACTTGATGAAGCACCGATGTTGTATATTGGTGAAGAACTAGGAACAGGTAATGGTCCAGAAGTAGACATCGCCGTTGATCCATTAGAAGGTACAAACATCGTTGCAAAAGGTCTTGCAAATGCAATGGCAGTTATTGCAATCGCAGACAAAGGGAACCTTCTTCATGCTCCTGATATGTACATGGAAAAAATCGCGGTTGGTCCAAAAGCAGCTGGTAAAATTAGCTTAGATGATCCAATTGAAAAAACAATTGAAATTGTAGCAGAAGCTAACAATAAAAAGATTCGCGATCTAACAGTTATCGTTCAAGAACGTGAACGTCATCAAGATATTATTGACCGTGTTCGTGCAAAAGGTGCACGCGTAAAATTATTTGGTGACGGTGATGTTGGTGCGTCAATCGCAACAGCACTACCTGGAACGGGTATCGACTTATTCGTAGGTATTGGCGGAGCTCCAGAAGGTGTTATTTCTGCAGCAGCATTAAAGTGCCTTGAAGGTGAAATGCAAGCTCGCTTAGTTCCAATGAACGAAGAAGAAGAAGCTCGTTGTCGTGAAATGGGATTAGAAGATCCTCGTCAACTTCTTATGTTAGATGACTTAGTATCTGGGGATGATGCAATCTTCTCAGCAACTGGTGTATCTGCTGGTGAGTTATTAGACGGTGTTAAATTCCTTGGCGGAGACTTAGCTGAAACATACTCTATCGTAATGCGTTACAAAACAAGAACAGTACGATTCATTAAAACACATCACCATTTAGATCATAAACCACACTTAAACTTAGATATTTAATAAAGGAGCCATGTGTATGGAAGAACGTTTCTTTCTGTACGACGATACTGTCGCTACAAAAACTCGTTTCGTTAGCTTTATGGGAGAAAATGAGCGTCACGATTTAGCGCTATTATACTCCGATCGTCATTACGGTAAAACAATTGTCCTTGATATGCAACGCAATAAATTTGCAATCATCGGTGCTGACGATTTAAACGAACCAGGCTACTTAGAGCACGCATTTTCTATGACTGAAGAAATTGCAGAAGAATTACGCTCATTTTTATTTGAACTTATATAATTTATCTTAGGCACCAGCTTTTTAGCTGGTGTTTTTCATTATAATTATTTTAAATTTTCAATCTTTTAATTATAATTAAGAATAAATCTATTTGGATGAACACTCCCCCACTTAGCAAAGCTTGAAGTGGGGGTTTCTAACGTTTCGACCTAACGGACGATTAACGTCAGGGGAGTTAACACATTAGCGAGCTGTTTCACACCTAACCCCTCTATCCCATTTGTCCATGCATTTGGGATTACTTTTCGTAAAATGTTAGCCGCAGCATTTACATCTGCATGAATTAAAGTTTTATTTGCTGAACAATATATGCCGCGCTTTATTCGTTTTCCTGAAAAAGTTGTATTTTGGTCATTTTCTCCATACGTTGGAATGAAGTCGTTATCCAGAAAACTTGCTTTCGATGTATATGATTCTTCAGTTACAATAACTTGAATGCCTACAGCATTTGCTTTGTATGTAATCATTTGAATCAATAAACTATGTGGGATATGACAAAACGATTGGTTATTTCTTTTTCCCATATTTGTTTCTTGTTTCCAACTTTTGTTTTGACCAATAACGATTTTACAAACATCTTCTTCTTGTGCTAGTTTTACGATATGGTGACTAACTTTATGGAAGACGTCTTTTATTTTCAAGTAACGTTTTTGATGAAGTTTTTCTATCCTTTTAGAAGTAAAAGGTCCTTCATTCGTTTGTTTTCCATTTCTAAGAATGCTTGTAAAATGACTCTTCATTTTGTTGTAATATTGATTTATGCTTTTGACATGTTTGCCCTTAACAAGGACAGGTTTCATACCTGTGTTTGTTACGATGGTTGCAAGGTTATCAATACCTAAATCAATACTCATATAACGAGCATTCTCTTCAATAATTTGTTGTTCAGAAGGAACATCAATTACCAATTCCACTACATATTCATTGTATTTTGGAATCACACGAACTTGTTTCAGTTTACCTTCAGTGAAACCTAGTTTCCCAATATTTAATTGCAATTTCGTCTTTGGAAACTTTAAAAATCTACTGTTTTTAATGATGCAATCTTGGTTTGTATACAGAATCTCTTTTTCAGAAGAACGAATATACTTTGGAATCCTAGGCATTCCAGCATATTTGTTTGGATTCTTTTTATAGTCTTTTAAACTAGCAAAAAAAGATTTCCAATTTTGGAACACACCTTTCATGATTGACTGGCTACATTGCGTAGGCAAAGCTCGATAATCATTTTGAATCATAGCCTTAAATAGTGCATCTAGAAAGTTGTAATCTACATAAGGTTTTTCAAAATTAGGTTCTGAAAACAAATTACATGTAATCTCTTTCTGTTCTTCTTTAGGCTTTAATTTCTCTTTTTCCAATTTCTTCTGATAGGCAAGAAGTTGTGTGTCATTCATCTTACCAATATTTTTATGAATATGATCCAGAACTTCTTTTTGCAATGGCTGTAACTCTTTTTCTTGTGTTAATCCAGTGTACACCTGGCGTATATAAAAGTTTGTAGTGTTGTACATATTCTTAGCGTTATGACAACATTCTTGAAAATAAGAATACATACGATGCCCTTTTTTAATCCAAATTTGAAGAGTTTTATAGTTTGATGGATTTTCTTTTGCCATTTTATTCACCTCCTTGTTAAGGATATTATAGCAAAAAAAGAACATACGTTTCTGTTTTTCTCAAAAATAAAATATTTCTTTCGATTCACCTCACCACCTTCACTTACGTTTAGAGGTGGGGGTCCTCTCGAAAGGCATGATAGAAAGGACGTTTACGACGTATGCCAACAACTCCTTTGTAATGGACCAGCAATTGGATAGCATTACTCTCAAAAAAGCACCGTGCTTTTTCAAGGGAGTAGTCTGCCCATTCCCATTACAAAGGAGCGTATTGCATCTGTAGTATGATGTTTACGGAGGTTCCTCTTTGGGGACCTCCTTTTATTCTTGTCTTTTTCTCATGCCTTCATACTACAAGACATCCAAATAGCTGTATTACGTTCCTTTACCACTACTATAAGAGGTGAAGGAAAATGCAGAAAGTACAACTTTCTTGGAGTTTATATGAAAACGAGCAAAACACAATCGAAAAATATTGTAAAAATTGCAGACGTACTACCCTATTTACCGACACAAATATTCGTAGGCATAACGCCAACGGAAAAAACATATACCGCTTTGCCATTTATAAATGTCCGAAAGACCATACGTGGAATCAAAAACTTCGTATTTATAAAGCATTTACTGATCACGTTGAAACAGTCGATATGACGCAGCAGGATCAGCCAGAAACAACTACTACCATTTCCATTACGCAACATCAAGAAAGCGGCATAACCGAAATCACGATCGTATTAGATATTGTTTTCGGTTCCCACCGCATCGATAAAGCCTTATCCACATATATTTCCGACTGGAGCCGTACACGCATTGTGGATAAAATTAAAAATGGGGATATTCAATTAAACGGACAACAAATGAAGCCAAATACAATACTTTCTGAAGGCGATCATATCTCGATTTGTTTGTAAGCAAAAATATGCAAAAAATCCTCTTACAATTGTAAGAGGATTTTTTTATTTCTTCACTTTTCGTAATACAAAATGTGCGCAACCGAAGTTACAGTACTCGTATAAATACTCCGTTAACGTACTAATTTTCGTATCATATGTCGCACGTTGGTTACTATCATCAAAGAATCCGCGCAATCTAAGTTGCTCATATCCCCAGTCCCCAACGATGTAATCATATTTATTTAAAATTTCTGCATAGCGCTCTTTAAATGCTTCTTCACTAAAACCGTCACGAAAGTTTTTAATTACTTCGTACTGAACATTATTAATGCTCACCGTAGCATGAATCTCTTGCTTTTGCTCCATCATTAACTTCCTCTCTAAGCATTCTTCTTTTTATCGTATCACAAAGCATAACAACCAACAATTTCAAATACAAAAAATTGCAAATTAGTACATGCTATGGAGAAGGAGGTGATACATCGTGAAAAAACAAATTTTACTTTCCCTTCTCACTCTTTCCTTATTTGCAGGCTGCCAATCAGCGAACAAAGCTGAAATGGAACGTGAAGAAGGAAGCCGTGTTCTTGTTTCCAATAAAAACGACATGTATCATACGGAAAATACAAATACAAGACTCACAAGAGTCGGTTATTCTTCTAAACAAAAGCATGAAGTATCTAACAAACAAGTAGGGGCCATTAATCGCGAGAAGGTCGCTGAAATGATTACAAGCATGACAGTCAAACTTCCTGACGTTACAAACGCTGCTACACTCGTTACTGATGATGAAGTGTTCGTTGTATACCGTGCAAACACAACGGATCCAAAACTCGTAGCGGATCAAGTATATAGAGCTGCTTTGTCCATCGTTCCTCGCTATTATAAAGCATATGTATCAACAGACCAAAAGTTGATTTCTCAAATTCAAGGGCTTCAATCTGGCGCATTAAATGATACAGAATATACACAAAGCCTCGATATGTTAAAACGAGAAATGAGTAAAAATCCTCATTTGAACAATACGGGAGATCAGACTTTGAATGATATGATTAAAAAGTAAAACAGGTGGAGAAAATCTCCACCTGTTTTACTTTTTATTTTTTATTACGATCCGCATAAACCTCCATCGCATCACACATAAACTGCGCTAATCCCTCACCAAACTTATCGATATTTTTCGTAAAGCGCTCATCAGCGACGTACATTTGACCGAGTCCTTTAAAAGCATCTAACGAATATTCACCGAAGTTTTGCAAGTAATCGTACCATACTTTAATAGCTGCCTGCGCCTCTTTAGAATCTGGTGCATCGTATCTAAGCGTTGCTAAATTTCTATAAATAGCATTAAACTCCTCTTGGTTCTCTTTTGACATACCTTTTGCATATTCGTTCGCTTTATCTACAGCTGCGTCTCCCCATTTTTCACGTGCTTCTTCTTCATATGGGTTATGGCTGAAATCGAATCCTTCAAATTTCTCTTTATTCGTCATTTCAATCTCTCCTTTTGTATGCTGAATTGTTTTATCAATCGTCGCAATCACCTTATCTAATCTGGCACGCTTTTCAAGAAGCATCTTCTTATGAAGCTGTAGTGCCTCTTCGCGATCAAATGATGGACTCATGATAATCTCTTTAATTTTCTTCAAAGGGAAGCCAAGCTCTTTAAAAAACAAAATTTGCTGCAATGTCTCTAAATTTTCATTGGAATACAGACGATATCCAGACTCTGTCGTCTCGTCTGGGGTTAACAACCCAATTTCATCGTAATGATGCAGTGTGCGCACACTAATTCCAACTAAATCAGCTACTTCTTTTACTCTCATTGTCATTTGTATCTCCCCCTTAGTACATACGATAAAGTATGACGCAACGTTAGAGTCAATAAGTAAATTCATTTTCTTTCTAAAAGTTTCATCTCTCCCCTATTTCATGCATAATAGATATGTACATATATTAGAAAGCGGTGAAAGTATGGTTTCAAATACTGTAATTGCCAGCATTATTTTTCAACTCATTATCTCGATTCTGGTCCCAATTATCGTACTCGTTTATTTCCGTAAAAAATATAATATGAATTGGAAAGTGGTCGGCGTTGGTGTTCTTATCTTTATCGGATTCACCCAAATTCTTGAAACACCATTCCACCTATTTATGCGCGGTAATCCAACAATCGCTCCATTTTTAGAAAATCCGTTTGTCTTCGCAATTTATGGCGGATTGACTGCTGGTATTTTTGAAGAATTAGGACGCTTCGTTGCCTTCTTCTTCTTACTAAAAAAATATCTAGAATATAAAGATGGCTTCGCTTATGGATTTGGTCACGGCGGAATTGAATCTATTTTAATTGGCGGTTTTTCTGCATTACAAGCATTAATCTTTGCTAATTCTATTAACGATGGTAGCTTCGCTCGACTGATTGAACAAAAACCCGAGCTTAGCATTTTACAGGATATGTTAATTCAACAACCCGCCTACTTATACTTCCTTGGTAGCTTAGAAAGAATTATGGCACTCGTGCTTCAAATCGCCTTTACAATGCTTGTTTTATACGCAGTCAAACAGAAGAAATATATCTTCCTAGTATACGCTATACTATTCCACGCATTTGTAGACTTTTTCGCGGCACTTTACCAAACAAAAACAATCAATATCTTTGTTGCCGAAGGAATTACACTTCTGTGTACAATTGGCGCTGTCGTTCTTATTCGCAAAATGAAAGAGAAATTAATGAGTGTACCGGAGTAAAAAATAAACCACCAAAATTGGTGGTTTATTTTTTATATGGATGATAACTTTTGCCCTCTTGCAGCTCCCTCTTTGTTTCTGCATCTATAACGATGTACTTATGAAACTCTTCTACTTCATTTTGAGAAAAGGAAGCGAAAAAATAAACTTGGCGATCAGGATGAACAAAAAAATCTTGAAGCATCACACTACTCCGACAACCCATGGTTGTTTTTTGTAGGAAAGAAAATTCCTCATCAGCCACTTCTTTAAATAAGATTTTTTTCCGAACACTATATGCTGCATTATTGTATTCTTTATAGATTTTCTTATCTAACTGTTTATAAAAAACATCCTCACTCACAAATGACTTATTTCGATTGCTTGGATAATTTAGTTTTTGATTCGACTCTGCATAAGTTGTGGACAAGTGTATAAAAAAACAAAGACTAAATACAATACATATCATTTTATTCATGATTGCACCTCAAATGTTCATTATCCACATTACTTTTCCACATATTTAAATCAATATGCTGTTTCCAATAAAAAGGAATTATTTCTACATTTGTCGAAGTATATAGCGTCAACTTGAAAGATGGGGATGAATTATGAAGAAAATTATTGTAATACGACATTGTTCAGCAATTGGGCAAAAACGTGATGATGAATTAACGACCGATGGAAAAGACCAAGCAAACACCCTTGCTACATTCCTCTTAGAAAATCATCTACAAATCGATCATATTATTTCAAGCCCATTTGTCCGAGCTATCGATTCCATTCGGCCCTATGCGCTCCAAGCTAACTTATCTATCCAAGAAGATGAACGATTAACTGAACGCATATTGAGCAACATTCCAATGGATGATTGGATGCAAAAACTAGAATCTACTTTTACAAATATAGATATTGCCTTTTCAGGCGGAGAGTCAACAAAACAAGCAACAGACCGGGCCCTATCGCTTATTCAAGACGTTTTACAATTAAACCATACGACAACACTACTTGTTACACATGGCAATTTACTTACGCTCATTTTAAAGCATTTTGATCATACGATTGGCTTTAATGAATGGAGAACTCTAACGAATCCTGATATTTACGAAATTACAATCGACGAACAATGTATCATAAAACGCTTATGGGAAGCATCGTCCAAGTAATATCCCTTTCCAAAACATTCAGTTGACGCCACGAGAAGAGACTGTTCTAACAATAGAAAGGGGTATCATTTCATATGTACGAAGACGTACTTGCTTTACTACATAAAACAAATGTTTCTTATGAAAAATTCGAACACGAACCAGTACTCGATTATGAGACCGATCGGATCGTACGCGAGAGACTTGGCTTACAAGGCACTCCAAGTAAAAGCTTATTTTTAAAATCAAAGTCTGGAGATTATTACGTATTTTTTACGTTAGAGGGCACAAGGCTCAACCGGGGAGAGATGAAAGAACTATCAGGAGAACGCTTATCTCTCTGTTCTCCTGATGAACTGCGAGACAAAACTGGTTGTACGCCGGGATGTGTGGCTCCTTTCGGATATTCACACGATGTAACAATTATTGTGGATAACGCTATTTATACGTACGATAAAATTTTAATTACACCTGGTGTTCCTGAATTTACAATTGAATTATCCACAGAAGAATTAAAAAAGATTTTATTAACATGTCCAAATACCGTTTTAGAGTACAAACAAAAAGAGAGCTAATCATTAGCTCTCTTTTTTTCATTATTTAGCTTCTGCTGTTTTTTCTTTTGCAGAACGTACTTGCTCGTCCGCATGGTAAGAAGAACGCACAAGTGGGCCAGCTTCACAGTGGCTAAATCCTTTGCTAAGTGCAATTTCTTTAAGCTCTGCAAATTCTGCTGGTGGATAATATTTAAGAACTGGTAAATGCTTCTTAGATGGTTGTAGGTATTGCCCAAGAGTTAAAATATCCACATTGTTTGCACGTAAGTCATCCATTGCTTCAATTAAATCTTCTCTCGTTTCACCTAAGCCCACCATAATGCTCGATTTAGTTGGAATATCAGGCTGCATTTCTTTCGCTCGACGTAAAAACTCTAATGAACGTTCATATTTTGCTCTAGCGCGAACTCGGTCAGATAATCGACGTACTGTTTCAATGTTATGGTTTAAAATATCTGGTTTTGCATCCATTAACATTTTTAAGTTTTCTTCTACTCCACCCATATCAGATGGTAATACTTCGATAGACGTGAATGGGTTTTTACGACGTACTGCGCGTACTGTTTCAGCAAAAACAGCTGCTCCCCCGTCCTTTAAATCATCACGTGCAACCGCTGTTATAACAACGTGCTTTAAGCCCATTTGTACTACTGAATCTGCTACGCGTTCTGGTTCTTGTAAATCAAGCTCAGTTGGTAAGCCTGTTTTAACCGCACAAAAACGACAAGCACGTGTACAAACCGCACCTAAAATCATAAATGTTGCTGTTTTTCTTACAGCCCAGCATTCATGAATATTCGGACATTTTGCCTCTTCACAAACGGTATGAAGATTCTTAGAACGCATCATTTTCTTTAAGCCTGTATAGTTTTCATTCGTGTTTAACTTAATTTTCAACCATTCGGGCTTGCGCTTATATTCTGTTTGTTTTGTCATGGTTATCAACTCCGCACAATATGAAATAGTTTACCGTGTTCGCTTCTTTCAATGTAACATATCTATTCTAACGTATGAAAGCGATTTGCTCAAATGAAGATTCTAAGATTTTTTCCAATCGTTCCCTATAATGAAATACTCCGTATATCCCACACTAAAAAGAGTGATGTTGTGAAAGGAGTCTATTTCATGCTTCGAAAAATTTCTCTTTTGCTTTCTATTTGTTTTCTTCTCCACCAAAACATCGCTTACGGTGAAGATAATCAGCAAAGCATATACGAAAAGCGCATGGCACTATATAAAGAAACCGAGCAGTCTTCAGGCATTCCATGGTATTACTTAGCTGCAATGGATCAATATGAAAGAAATATACGGAGCGTAAGAAAAGATATTCCGAAAAAACCAGATGCCATCATTTCCCTTTATTTCAAACCAGAAATATGGGCTGGACCTATTAATAGTAACGATACTCTCCCCCATACAATTTCTCTATTTGGCGGAATAGGTTTAGATGGTGACAAAGATGGATTTGCAAATGCAAATAGCGACCGTGATCTTCTGCATACCGCAGCGACTATTTTAAGGAAACAAGGAACGTCAGAAGACCGTATTAAAATTATGCTCTGGGAATATTATAGACGTGCAAAAACAGTTGATTTAATTAGCGAATATGCCCAAATTTATAAACATTATGGCCGTATTAATTTAGAGGGAAATGCTTTTCCTCTTCCGATCCGTAGTGACCATAGCTACCGTAGTACTTTCGGCGCTGGAAGAAGTTTTGGCGGCAGAAGGATTCATGAAGGAACAGATATTTTCGCCGGATATGGCGTGCCAGTAAGATCGACTTGCTATGGCATTATTGAAACGAAAGGTTGGAACCGCCTTGGTGGATGGCGCATTGGTATTCGTGACCTTCATAACAATTACCATTATTACGCTCATTTAGGCGGGTTCTCAAAAGAAATACAGCTTGGACAAATTGTTGAGCCAGGGAAAGTAATCGGATTTGTTGGTAGCACTGGTTATGGACCTCCTGGTACAGCCGGAAAATTTCCGCCCCACTTACATTTTGGCATATATAAAGACAATGGCTATACAGAATGGGCCTTCGATCCATACATGCATTTAAGCCTTTGGGAACGCAAAGAACGAGCAAATACAAAACGATAACCGTAGCTGCATTGCTACGGTTATTTTTTATCCATTAAAAGCCTGGCTGAGCCGGATTTCACTTTATTTACAACTAACTATCTGTTTTCTTTTTATCAGGTACAGCAACACTTCCACTTCCATAATACGTAGGCACTTCCCCTTGAACGATACGCGTCGCAATCGGAACATTTTGTTTCACCGTTATCTCTTTCGTATGAAATGGAATAATTACTTGCAATGTTACTTCCATTTCCATAACAATTTGAATCGCTGTAGTATTAATCCCATGCGGCTCAATTTTTTGTTTAATATCTGTATTCACATGCCCAATTGGCGTGAAATGAATCGGAATATCTGGTCCTATATTACCAAGAAGCGCATTATCAGTTACACGCCCAAAAGGAACTGCCATAGTCGCCCCGTTTTTTTCAGAAATACCTAGCTCCTTCAACTTCCCTTGTTCTACTTGCTGCAAATATTTTTCTATGTACATGGTCGTTGACGTTACGATTTCATTTACTTGCTTTGTATTTAAATTAATTGTAGATACTTTTCCGTTTTTATCATTCTGTACTTTCATTAATGAATCTACATCGAATCCTTCATTAATTCGATCCTTTACTGCCTTCGTCATAATTGCCGTCGCCATTTTATGCGTCTCTACTTCCCCATATTTAATTAAGGTCGGCTGAATATTATTATTCACAATCCACAACCCTTGCGTAAGTAATATAATAAAAAGAATAAACGACATAAGCAGTATATACCGAAAGGCAATAGGTCCCCTTCGAAACCGCGAGTTTTTCGAGCGAAATATACTCATAAAAAAACCTCCTTCTTATATCATTTCTATGCAAGAAGGAGGGACGATATATGCTTATCTCATTTTTAATAATGCTTCTTTTCCAATCGTTCCTGCTGGAATGCCTAATGCTTCAGCTCCAGTCGTTACCGATTCTAGCGGCGCTTCAAGAAGTTGTTCAATCGTTCTTACACCAACCGCACGGCCAGCAATAATTCCTCGATCACCTAACTTCTCATTTAAAAGACCTACATCTAATGCACCACACATAATATATCCTTTATCGCTCATTACAGCTAGCAAATTTGTCTTTGGAAGTTTCACGCTAACCGCAATAAACGTATAATTATCAATTATAATTGGCTCCACATTAACCATAGTTCACACTCCTCTCTTTCTTATCTGTATGACAAGAGAAAAATGAGTGTTACAAGTTAACTAGCCTATAGTTTAACGGAAGATTTATAAGTTATTAACATATCTGTTAACACATCTCTAAGTAGTTCTGGCATATAATATTGTTTGTCAGAAAGTGTGGATAGCTCTGGGTATAAGTAGCCAAATGTAAACATATCAATTGTTCCTACTGTATATATACGATCTAATTCCAGCGATTCCCCGTTAATTAATACATCTTCGAGTAAAATTTTATTCCCAGGAATCGTATCTGGAATGACTTCTACACCAGCATAAATCATTTTCCCCATCACTTTCCCCCGAAATCCGAATCCTTTCACCTCAAGATTCTCCATGTTCGGTTTACGTGCTTTCAAAATAACTTCTCTTAATATCTTTCCTGGAACTTTCAAAGCACACGGATTAATTGGATGTGGACAAATTCTGTGAATATCTCCGCGCGTTACAACACCCTCTTCTAGCCCTTCAAGAAGTACACCGGCGTTCACCATGCCAACCTCTGCATCGCACCATGTTTTCAGCGCACTTGCTAACATATGAGAAAACGGCGTCTCCTGAAACCAATCAACCGGTAATGACTCTTTTAAATGAACGACAGGCTCTGCCATTATATGATTACTTTCTTCCTGCAGTATTTCAATTGTGGATAACGGCTCGCTATAAGCACCTAACCGTTCCGTCTTAATCGCTCTACCGTCCTTTTTCAACAGCTTCTTCGTCTCTTTATCCACAGTAAGCTGAACGTGGCCAACGTAACGTCCCCACTTTTCACAACAGCAAAGTAAAGTATTGTTCAGTAGAACACCACGCTCAAATAAATGATGCGTATGTGCACCTAAAATAACATCTATATCATAATGCTCTGCCATATACTCATCCATACTTTTTCCAAGGTGAGATAGGACAACGGTAATATGCGCCTCATCTTTCACTTCTTCTAAAATAGACTCTAAATGGATAAGCGGATCTTCAATATGCCAATCGAGCATATGATAAAACTCTGGATAAGCTACCGTCAATCCGATAAAAGCGATCGTAACCCCATCCGTCGTTGTATGCAATTTATAAGGCCTTGCCCATGATGGACGTACACCTTCTTTTTCAAATAAATTTGCGACAAGCACTTCAAATCCAGCATCATCATAGAGCCGATTTAAATGTTCCTTCGCTAACGTAATGCCTTCATTATTTCCGATTGTTACATAATCATATAACGCCTCATTTAAAAGCTTCGTATTCCCAAGCCCATTTGTCGCTTCCGAAATACTATGAAAACGATCCACATGATCGCCGATATCAATCGTCAAAACAGTCTCTCCCGCTTCCTGTCTTCGCTTTTTCTCCCCTAGAACAAACCGAGAAATTTGCGGCCAATTTTCAAAATGACTATGTATATCGTTTGTATGATAAAGGTGGATGATTGTTTCTTTATTTGTATTCAGAGAAAAAACCTCCTCTCAGTTCCTTACTGCCATTTACGCTATGCGCACACAATAATCCTGTAAATACTTTTCGTCTTTTCTTGCTATTTTACATTGTACTCGCATTGTGAGAAAAAGCAAAAGATTGTCCTTTTTATATGAGAAACTTTTGCTAATGCAGGAAATAATTCCAGATAGTGGAGGAAGGGGTGGATTTGTCAAAAAGTTTAATAGAGAATTCAGTGGGTGGTTGTTCAAGTGGATTTGTCAGTATCTTTGTCTTAAACCTAGTCGTTCTCTGTTCTTATAAAATATTTGGGGTATGTGAGGATTTTCTTTTGTCTTATCTTGTCGACAAATCGATATTCCTTGTCGAAACGTTGATATATTGAAATAATCGTTGATATATTCCCGTTTATGATCGATATATTTGAAAAATCGTTGATATATTTAGCTGAACACCCACCCGGGTATCCTCTCCCACGCCAAGACAAATCCGCAAAACAAAAAAGCGCCCTGCACAGCAGGACGCTTTCTTCATACATATATTATCCAGTTCCAGCGGCTAGAATGTTCGGTGACTTCACTTCTTCCTATGAGGCAAAAAGCGCCTCTACGTCAGAAGCTCCATCCCCCTCACATTCTGAACGAGCCGCTTCCACTTTAAATATGTCCAGCTTCGCCTCCTAGACCCTCATGTCTAAGAACCTTCCGCACGAGAAGATAAAAAGCATCTTCTGTGCGAAAGAACCTTAGCCAACGGGTCTGAACAGTCGGCTCCGCATTTCTATTTAACCGATAGAACCTTCCATCTCAAACTTGATTAGGCGGTTCATTTCAACTGCGTATTCCATTGGAAGTTCGCGAGTGAATGGCTCGATGAAGCCCATTACGATCATTTCTGTAGCTTCTTGCTCAGAAATACCGCGGCTCATTAGGTAGAATAATTGTTCTTCTGATACTTTCGATACTTTCGCTTCGTGCTCAAGTGAAACGTAATCGTTTTTGATTTCGTTGTAAGGAATTGTATCAGATGTAGATTGGTTATCCATGATTAACGTGTCACACTCGATGTTAGAGCGAGAGTTTTTCGCTTTTGGTCCGAAGTGTACGATACCACGGTAAGTTACTTTACCACCATGCTTCGCAATCGATTTAGAAACGATTGTTGAAGACGTGTTTGGTGCTAAGTGAATCATTTTCGCACCAGCATCTTGGTGTTGGCCTTTACCAGCAATCGCGATAGATAATGTTAAACCACGAGCGCCTTCGCCTTTTAAGATAACTGCTGGGTATTTCATCGTTAATTTAGATCCGATGTTACCGTCAATCCATTCCATCGTTGCGTTTTCTTCACAAACCGCACGTTTTGTAACTAGGTTGTATACGTTGTTCGCCCAGTTTTGGATTGTTGTATAACGGCAATATGCATCTTTCTTAATGATGATTTCTACTACCGCACTGTGAAGTGAGTTAGTCGTGTAAACAGGTGCTGTACAACCTTCTACGTAGTGTACGTGTGCGCCTTCGTCTACGATGATAAGCGTACGCTCGAATTGTCCCATATTTTCAGAGTTAATACGGAAATACGCTTGAAGTGGTGTATCAACTTTAACACCTTTTGGAACGTAGATGAATGATCCACCAGACCAAACTGCAGAGTTTAATGCAGAGAATTTGTTGTCTGTTGGTGGGATTACTTTTCCGAAATGCTCACGGAAAATATCTTCGTTCTCTTTTAATGCGCTATCTGTATCTTTGAAGACGATTCCTAGAGCTTCTAGGTCTTCTTTCATGTTGTGGTATACAACTTCAGATTCGTACTGTGCAGATACACCAGCTAAATATTTTTGCTCAGCTTCTGGAATACCTAATTTATCAAATGTTGCTTTAATTTCATCAGGTACTTCATCCCAAGACTTCTCAGATTTCTCAGATGGTTTTACGTAGTACGTAATTTCATCGAAATCTAAGTCGTTTAAGTCGCCGCCCCATTGTGGCATTGGCATTTCGTAGAACTTATCCAGTGATTTTAAACGGAAGTCTAACATCCACTGTGGTTCTTCTTTCATACGTGAAATTTCTTCAACGATCTCTTTTGTTAAACCGCGTCCAGCACGGAAAATCGAAACGTCTTTGTCTTTGAAACCATATTTATAATCGCCGATATCTGGCAGTTGCTTCGCCATGTTGGTGTGTCCCTCCTTAGATAACCTCGTTTTTAGGAACCTTTAACATTACTTATCTTCGTTTAAGCCCTTTTCTAACGCTTTCCACGCTAATGTTGCACATTTAATACGTGCAGGGAACTTGCATACGCCTTGTAATGCTTCAATATCTCCTAAATCGATGCTGTCATCGTACTCTTTTCCTAGCATCATGTCAGAGAAAATTTTCGAAAGCTGAAGTGCTTCTTCAATTTTCTTACCTTTTACTGCTTGTGTCATCATTGAAGCTGAAGACATTGAGATTGAACATCCTTCACCTTCAAACTTCGCCTCTTGCACAATACCTTCTTCTACTTTCATCGTAAGTTGAATACGATCGCCGCAAGTTGGATTGTTCAAGTTAACGGTAACACTATCTTCTAACACGCCATGGTTACGAGGATTTTTGTAATGATCCATAATAACTTGACGATATAACGTATCTAAATTATTAAATGACATTTGTGAAATACTCCTTTGTCTTGATTAGCGATTCAACAAATGTATCAATTTCTTCTTTTGTATTATATAAATAGAAGCTCGCACGTGCTGTTGAAGAAGCTTTTAGCCACTTCATAAGCGGTTGTGCACAGTGATGTCCTGCGCGAACTGCAATGCCTTCTACATCTAATACAGTCGCTACATCGTGAGGATGTACGTCTTCAATATTAAATGTAACAAGACCAGCGCGATGCTTTGGACCATAAATTGTAACGCCATCTACTTCTGATAGTCTTTCTAAAGCGTATTGCGCTAATTCATGCTCATGCTTTTCAATATTATCAAGACCGATTTCTTCTAGGAAATCAATTGCTGCACCAAGTCCGATTGCATTACCGATAATCGGTGTACCTGCTTCAAACTTCCACGGAAGCTCTTTCCACGTAGATTCTTGTAAATCTACGAAATCAATCATTTCACCGCCAAATTCAATTGGCTCCATATTGTTCAGCAATTCTTTTTTACCATATAATACGCCGATACCTGTAGGTCCGCACATCTTATGAGCAGATAATGCGTAGAAATCACAGTTTAAATCTTGTACATCCACTTTCATGTGAGGTGTACTTTGTGCACCATCAACGACCATAATTGCGCCATTTTCGTGTGCGATTGCTCCGATTTCTTTTACAGGGTTAATCGTTCCAAGTACGTTTGATACTTGCATAATAGAAACGATTTTTGTATTCGGTGTAACTGTTTGACGAACATCTTCTAAAGAAATTGTACCGTCTGGTTGAAGCGGAAGATATTTTAAAGTTGCACCAGTTTTCTTCGCAACTTGTTGCCACGGAATGATATTACTATGGTGCTCCATGTAAGAAATAACGATTTCATCGCCCTCTTTTACATTTTCAAGACCATAGCTAGCTGCTACTGTATTTAATGCAGTTGTCGTTCCGCGTGTGAAAATAATCTCTTCCATTGATTTCGCGTTAATAAACTTGCGAACTTTCTCACGTGCACCTTCATACGCGTCGGTAGCTTTCGTACCGAGCGTATGAACACCGCGATGCACGTTAGAATTATATTCTTTATAGTAACGTTCTAACGTTTCAATGACTTGAATTGGTTTTTGAGAAGTTGCTGCACTATCGAAATAAACAAGTTGTTTGCCGTTCACTTTTTGATTAAGAATTGGAAACTGTTTGCGTATTTCATGAATATTCATTAGCGAACTTTCCTTTCAATTACCTCAACAAGCTGTGCCTTTACTCCTTCAATTGGAAGCTCATTAACTACAGGTGCTAAGAATCCATGGATGACTAAACGTTCTGCTTCGCGTTTTGGAATACCACGGCTCATCAAGTAGTATAGTTGGACTGGATCTACGCGACCTACTGAAGCTGCGTGACCTGCCATTACATCATCTTCGTCGATTAAAAGAATTGGGTTTGCATCACCGCGTGCTTTTTCATCTAACATAAGAACGCGAGAAGATTGTTGTGCATTTGATTTAGATGCACCGTGTTCAATCTTACCAATTCCGTTAAAGATAGATGTTGCACTATCTTTTTGTACACCGTGTTTTAAAATCCAACCTTCAGAGTGTTTACCGAAGTGAACAACTTTAGTTGTAAAGTTTTGTGTTTGGTTACCACGGCCAATTGTTACTGTTTTCGTATCAGCATATGAACCGTCGCCCATTAAGTTGGTAACATTCTCTGAAATTGTGTTTCCGTCATTCATAAGGCCTAGAGCCCAATCAATACGGCCGTCGCGTCCTACAACGCCGCGGCGGTTAACGTAAGTTGTTACGTCTTTTGCTAATAGATCAACCGCACCGAATTTCACTTGTGCGCCTTGTTCCACGATTACTTCTGCTACGATATTTGCAATACCTTTAGCATTTTCATTTGCAACGTAGTTTTCTACATAAGTTGCAGTACTGTTCGCATCAGCTACGAATAATACGTGGTTATATACGTTAGCTTCTTCGCCGTCTACTAAGAATACAGCTTGAAGTGGAGTTTCAAGAACAACGTTTTTCGGAACATATACGAATGCACCGCCGTTGATTAATGCAGCATGAAGTGCAGTTAGACGATGCTCGTCTACTTTCACGCCGTCTTTCATTAAGTACTTTTGTACTAGTTCAGCGTGCTCAGTTGCTGCTGTTACGATGTCTGTAAAAATAACACCTTTTTCTTTTGCTTCGTCTGCTAAAGAAACGAATGCAGTTGTACCAGTACGTTGCACTAATACGCTGTTATTTTCATCGATTAAGTTTTTCACTGCCTCTGGAAGTTCAGTTAAAGAACTTACAGGCTCTTGCTTAGCAGCGTCGCCTTTTCCGATAAAGTCCCATTTGTCAATTTTCGTTTTATCAGGCGTTGGCATTGGAAGTTCAGTTGCTTGTGCAAGAGCTTGTAAGCGGAACTCAGTCAACCAAGCTGCTTCGTTTACTTCGCTTGCGCGTTGACGGATTGTTTCTTGATCGAAAGGTAATGTACCGATTGTCATGTTTATGCTCCTCTCTTACGCTTCTTGCTCTGTTGTTTCGTCTTCAATACCTAATTCTTTTTTAATCCAGTCGTAACCTTCAGCTTCTAGACGTTGTGCAAGCTCAGGGCCACCAGATTTAACGATACGACCGTTCATCATAACGTGAACGAAGTCTGGAGTGATGTAGTTTAATAAACGTTGGTAATGCGTAATCATTAGGCAACCGAACTCTTCGCCGCGCATTTCGTTAATACCTTTAGATACAACTTTTAATGCATCGATATCAAGACCTGAGTCGATTTCATCTAAGATTGCGATTTTTGGCTCAATCATCATTAATTGAAGAATTTCGTTACGTTTTTTCTCTCCACCAGAGAAACCTTCGTTTAAGTAACGTTGTGCCATTTCTGGATCCATTTCTAGGAATTCCATGTTTTTATCTAATGTACGGATAAATTTCATAAGAGAAATTTCATCGCCTTCTTCACGACGTGCGTTAATTGCAGAACGTAAGAAGTCAGCGTTTGTTACTCCGCTAATTTCACTTGGATATTGCATTGCTAGGAATAGACCCGCTTGTGCGCGCTCGTCTACTTCCATTTCTAATACATCTTCACCGTCGATGATGATGCTACCTTCTGTTACTTCATACTTTGGGTGACCCATAATTGCAGAAGATAAAGTTGATTTACCTGTTCCGTTAGGTCCCATAATTGCGTGGATTTCTCCACCTTTTACTTCAAGGTTTACACCCTTTAAAATTTCTTTGCCATCAATTGATACGTGTAAGTCTTTAACCGTTAATGTAGAACCAGCCATCTCAATACCTCCATTAATCCTATATATACATTTTAAAAATTCCTAAAACGTTCATATTCTCATTTTATTCTCATTCTAATTTTATATCAAATAAAATGATATCGCAAACGACGAAAAAAAGTAACCGTTTTTTCACAAATGTATATAAGTATTTCCTTCACATCTTTCTATGATACACCTTTCTTCTTATTTATATAAAGAAAAAAGGACTGGTAATTTTCCAGCCCTTTCCTTATATTTATTCACTTACCGGAAGTACAGCACCTTTATATTCTTTATTAATAAAATCTTGAATTTCTTTTGAATGTAGCACTTCTACTAGCTCTTTAATTTCTTTTTTCTTCTCATCACCTTTACGAACTGCAATGATGTTTGCATACGGAGAGTCTGATCCTTCAATCGCAATTGCATCCTTTGTTGGATTTAATTTTGCATCAATTGCATAGTTTGAATTAATAAATAAAGCATCTCCCTCATTATTTTCATACAATTTCGGTGAAAGTCCAGGTTCAACATCTGTTTTAAATTTTAAGTTTTTCGGGTTTTCTACAACATCTTTTACTGTTGCTTTAACAACATCTACTCCGTCTTTTAATTTAATAACGCCACCTTTTTGTAACAATGCTAACATACGGCCTCGCTCCGCTACGTTATTACTCATAATCACTGTTCCGCCATCTGGTAAGTCTTTTAAGCTTTTATATTTCTTAGAATAAATGCCCATAGGTTCTAAATGGATTTTTCCTGCGTTTACAATTTTATATCCCTTTTCTTGAATTTCTTTATCTAAGTAAGGAATGTGCTGGAAGTAGTTCGCATCAATTTCTTTATCCGCTAAAGCCTTATTCGGCAACACATAATCTTGGAATTTTTTAATTTCTAATTTAATACCCTTTTTCTCTAAAATCGGCTGTGCCTTTTCTAAAATAACAGCGTGTGGCACGTTAGAAGCTCCCACAACAAGCTTATTCTCCTCTTTTCCTCCGCAAGCAGCTAATGTAAATACAGACAACGCTGTAACAACTGACAGTAGAACCTTTTTCATATGATTTCCCCTTCTCCCCAATGGTTATGTAGTTATAAAAAGAGCCGGCATACACCAGCCCTTTTCAGCAATTATTCTTTTACAGGAACAACTGCCCCTTTATATTCTTTATTAATGAAGTCTTCAATTTCTTTAGAATGCAATACTTCTACAAGAGCTTTAATCTCTTTCTTATCTTTATCGCCTTTACGAACAGCTACTATGTTTGCGTATGGTGAATCATTTCCTTCAATTGCAATTGCATCTTTTTCCGGATTTAACTTTGCATCAATTGCATAGTTAGAGTTAATTAAAACAGCGTCGCCTTCTTTATTGTTATACACTTGTGGCAATAAACCAGGCTCGATATCCGTTTTGAATTTTAGATTTTTCGGATTATCTGCAATATCTTTTGGAGTTGCTTTAACTGGATCTATTCCGTCTTTAATTTTTAAAATACCTTCTTTTTGTAAAATTGCTAAACCACGTCCATGGTCAGCAACTGAATTACTCATAATAATTGTCGCTCCGTCCGGAAGCTCTTTTAAGCTCTTATACTTTTGAGAGTACACACCAATTGGTTCTAAATGAATTTTTCCTGCTACTTCAAAGTCATATTTTTTATCTTTAATTTCTTTTTCTAAATACGGAATGTGCTGGAAGTAGTTTGCATCTAAATCCTTATCCGCTAACGATTTATTTGGTAATACGTAGTCTTGGAATTTTTTAATTTCTAACTCAATTCCTTTTTTCTCAAGTAACGGTTTTGCCTTTTCTAAAATAACAGCGTGCGGTACGTTAGAAGCACCCACAACAAGTTTCTTTTCATCTTTATCTTTCCCGCCACAAGCAGCTAACCCAAAAATTGAAGTTGAAATAAGTGCCGTAAGTAACAATTTTTTCATTTGAAGCATCCTCCCGTTTTTTATTATCGTTTATCTATTCGAGTCGTTAAACTATCACCAATCCACTGAATTAAAAATACAACTAGTAATACACAAATTGTCGCAACGATTGTTACATCGTTATTCCCTCTTTGGAATCCTTCTAAGTAAGCAAGTGTTCCAAGGCCACCAGCACCAACAACTCCTGCCATTGCTGTATAGCCTACTAAAGCAATTGTCGTAACCGTAATACCAGATACTAATGCTGGTAACGATTCTGGAATTAACACTTTCAAAATAATTGTGCTTGTTTTTGCTCCCATTGCTTTTGAAGCTTCAATTACACCTTTATCAATTTCGCGAAGTGCGATTTCAACCATTCTCGCGTAGAATGGTGCTGCTCCAATAATTAAAGCCGGCAAAGCTGCACTTGCTCCAAGAATTGTTCCAAGAAGAATCTTTGTGAATGGGATTAATAAAATAATTAAAATGATGAATGGTATAGAACGGAATATATTTACGAATGCTCCAATCACCGTATTAATTGATTTGTTTTCCCATAAATTATCTTTTGCTGTCATGAAGAGTAACAATCCTAAAATGAGTCCTAAAACAAATGTCGCAAGAGCTGCGATTGCCGTCATATATAACGTTTCACCAGTTGCTTCTAACATTTGATTCCAATCAACATTTGCAAGTAACTTATCCATGTGCAATCACCTCCAGCTCTACTTGATCTTGATGAATTCCTTCTATTGCTTGCTGGATCGCTGTTTCCTCACCATTTAAATGAACGACTAAACTACCGTAAGAACCGTTATTCGTTTGTGCGATATTTCCTTGCAAAATGCTAACTTCTATGTCACTGCGTTGCATCAATCGTTGAAGCACTGGTCTTTCTACAGCCTCACCGATAAACTGCAAACGAATTACTTTTCCATCTGGATATTTTTCAATTAAACTTTCAATCGTTTCATTTGTATCTTCAGAATCCGTTAACTGCTTTACAAATCGTTTCGTAATATCTTGCTTCGGATTACGGAATACATCAAGTACTGGACCTGTTTCTACAATCTTTCCTTTCTCCATTACCGCAACACGATTACAAATCTTTCGAATTACGTGCATCTCATGTGTAATGAGTACAATTGTTAAACCAAGGCGCTTATTAATGTCTAATAGTAAATCCAAAATTTGATCTGTCGTTTCCGGATCAAGAGCTGACGTTGCTTCGTCACATAAAAGCACTTGTGGATTGTTAGCTAATGCTCTTGCAATCCCAACGCGTTGCTTTTGTCCCCCGCTCAGCTGAGATGGGTACGCGTCTCCTCTTCCTTCTAATCCAACAAGATGAATTAATTCATCAACACGTTTTCTTCTCTTCGCTTTATCAACACCTGCAATTTCAAGTGGAAACTCTATATTTTCACGTACAGTTCGTGACCAAAGTAAGTTGAAGTGCTGAAAAATCATTCCGATTTCTTGCCTTGCCTTACGAAGTTCACTTCCTGTAATTGCTGAAATGACACGATTTGCAATTGTAATTTGGCCAGAAGTTGGTTTCTCCAACTGATTGAACAATCTAATTAAAGAACTTTTTCCAGCGCCACTATATCCGATAACACCAAATATTTCACCTTTATCTATTTTTAAATTGGCATTATCTACAGCAGTGACATCACCGCTTTTTGCTTTATATATTTTCTTTACATTCTCTAATAGAATCATGGTGTATCACCCCTTTTTTAAATAAAAAGCGCAAGCGGCTCGTTTAGAACAAGAGGGCGTTTGAATCCCTGACGTAGAGGCGCTTTTTGCCTCATAGGAAGGGATGAAACGACCGACTGTTCTAGCCGCTGGAGCTAGATTTCATAAAGATTTTAGGTCGACTCCGCAATTTTTTATTTTTAATGCGTGTAGTCCACTGTTATCATTACTTTTATTATTTGAATGTCCTCCACATTCAAACAATAAAAAAACCTTTCTGCTTTAGAGAAGCAGAAAGGTTTTTATGCGTATATAACAACATTATCCCTCTCTCTCATCTCTCAAAGCATTTGCTTTGCAGGAATTGGCACCATTTCAACATAAGTTGACGGTTGCCGGGCTTCACAGGGCACAGTCCCTCCACCTCTCTTGATAAGAGAAATCAGATTCAATTTTCGTCTGATTTGAAATTTATGAAATTGTCTATATTTTATGACTTGAATTGTATCAATATACACTCACCATGTCAACAGAAATTTTCGCAAAAAATGAAACTTCAGAATTTTAAGCACCTACTGACATCGGTTTACATATATGAAACATCGATTCCACTAATAACATCGTTCGGTACGTTCCCGAATATTGTACACGTCCATCATTCATTAGCATTTGCAATCGTACATTTCCATTCACCAATTGTTCTATATCCTTTTCATCTAAGCAAATGATTTGTTCCGTTCCTCTTTCTTCATGTACCAGCTCTATATAATCTCTTGAAATTTGTAACGAACAACTTTCATCTCCAAAACGAAAATTAACAGTTTTTTCTTCTTGTCTTAAAAGCGGTTCTAAATGATATTGAGCATTAGCGTAATTTACAAATGATTGAAGCAAAGAATATAATCTCACCCTAAATCACATCCTTCATATCACTTTCTATTACATACCATTCCCTCTCACTAAAGAGCAATCCTGTTATTTTCGCTCGACAAATACTGTATCCACCCTGCATCTCGACATATTTCCCAAGAAATATGTCGAGGCGGCAAAAATTTTGCCGCCTACTTTAATTCCGTATATAAATATTCAACCGAATGAAATGCGTATATCTTCTTCATCAGTGTCCCATTTTCAAAAACAAGTAAACAAGGTACACTTTCAATCCCATACTCTTTCGCTAAATGCGGAGCATAATTTAAATCTAACATCCCAATTTTCAAATCTTCAATTGTCATCTCAACGACTGTTAACATCTTTTTTGCTAATTGGCATGTTCCACACATTGGAGTATATACATATAATACTGTTTTTTCTTCGTTCTCTATTAGGGCTGTAGCTTCGGCTCCTGTCCAATCAATCACTTCTATCATTCCTTACCGTAAATATTCTGTATAAACGTCAATGTCGGCTCCCCATAATACATTTGCTAAGTGTGTAGATGGCGCAGTTGCCACTTCTCGGTACGAGCGATCAATATAGATATGCTCGGCTTGCGGGAATTCTTTTCGAAATTGTTTCCTTAACTTTTCTCCAGCATCATCAGCATCCACTAGCACATACACTTCCTTATCAAAAAATTGATCAACGAGCTCATCCATTTTCGACAAACCAATTGTACCATTTGTACAAACAATTTCCACCGGTTCACGAATAATAGATTCAATCTTTCTTCTATCTGATGTACCTTCTACAATAATGACTTTTTCTACATAAATCATATGTCATCACCCGATCACCATATACTATATAACCTTGAACTTAGTATATAGTATATTCGTTATTTTCATGTTGTTTCCTGTTTATTTTTGCAAAAGAAAAGCGCAAGCGGCTCGTTTAGATTGTGAAGACTTATGAAACCTTACCAAAAAACAGTTTTTCTCATAATAGCTTATTTATTTACATATAACTTGAATTTCATTATTTCACAAAAAATAAAAAAGGACAGCACAAAGGCTGTCCTTTAGTCGACTATAATTAGTCTTGGTTTGTCATTTCTGCATATTTTTCTGCAGTTAATAACTTCTCAACTTGGCTTGCATCAGAAAGTTCAACTTTAACCATCCATGCACCCTCGTATGGAGATTCGTTAACAAGTTCTGGTTGGTCACTTAATTCTTCGTTTACTGCTACAACTTTACCGCTTACAGGTGCGTATAACTCAGAAACTGTTTTAACAGATTCTACGCTTCCGAATGGCTCGTTAGCTTCGATTGTTGCACCTACTTCAGGAAGTTCAACGAATACGATATCGCCTAGCTCACCTTGTGCAAAGTGAGTGATACCGATAACAACTTCATTACCTTCAGTTTTTACCCATTCGTGTTCTTCAGAGTAACGTAAATTATTTGGAATGCTCATGACTGTACCTCCAGTGAATGTATTAATTATGTAAAAATACCTTATTGGTACTTTTTCCACACACTTTCAAACTGCTCTTCGTTAAAACCAAGTGTTACATTCGTTCCATCTGTTACAATTGGACGTTTAATCAACATGCCATCAGATGCTAAAAGCTCATACATTTCGTCTTCGCTTGCATCTTTCAACTTATCTTTTAGACCAAGTTCACGGTAACGCATTCCACTTGTATTAAAGAATTTTTTTAATGGTAATTCACTTTTTTCATGTAAATTACGTAAATCTTCTTTTGATGGTGGATTTTCAACAATATGAATCATCTCATATGCTACATCGTTTGCCTCAAACCATTTCTTTGCCTTTTGACATGTGCCACACTTTGGATATGAATAAAATGTTACTGTCATAAATTCACCTACTTTTTTACTAACCTTTACCTTTATCATATAGAAAACGTTTTATTATTTCAAACCATTATTCGCTAAACTTTTACTTATTTCGTGATAATTTTTAATAATCCTGCGAATTTTTCTTATTTTTCCGCCATTTGTTAAGAAAAAAATAAATATATAAATTTTTTAGATTCTGCACCAAACATATATCTTAAACAAGCGTTTGATTAATTCTCCATTTTCTTTCTTAACCTTTGAACTACAGGAGTTTCTTTCTACCGAACATACAGCTTAAACAAACGTTTGATTAATTCTCTATTTTTCTTTGTTAACCCTTGAGTTACATCGGTTTCTTCCTACCGAACATACAGCTTAAACAAACGTTTGATTAAAAAAATAAGAAGCCTCTTTTGCAGGCTCCTTCATTATCTATTTAAATAATCTGCAATTGTTTGAAATACGACGATATACATATTATGAATACTTTCTTCTGTATTTCCACCATTCGATAAACCAACTGCCCATTGTTGTCCTTCACCACTTCCGATATTCGCAAACCCTTGCGTATACATAGCATTTACATCTTTTCGGGCACTGTTATACTCTATCCCTTTTGTAATAAAAATCGAATATGATTTATCTTGTAAACCGATAAAAAACACTGGTTTCTTTAGTGATGAAAATACATTTTTATATTGCTCTGTTGAGGCTTCTTGAAAGTGATCTTTCATTATTAGAAAACCATCTACTTCCTTAGATTTCTTTTCCAGTTCCTCTAACTTCATTTCCTCAAACTTTATATTCCTAAACGTATCTTTCGGTTTTTCTCCAACAACTCCAATTACGAGTGCTCTTCCGTTATATTCTAATTTCTCTCCTTCTTTATCCTTTGCACACCCAGCACCGACTAGGCATATCAATATAAAAAATAAGAAATACGATAAACGCTTCATTTAGCACCCTCCCCTTCTTTTTAGTCAAGTGACAAAAACGTAAGGTTAATTCAAGAAAATGTAAGTAAAATCGATAGCCCAATTCACGTTTCTATATTATAATCAATTGAATTTACTTACATTACTAAACATAGGAGATCAACATGAAGAAATTTAAACTTTCATCTTTTCTTCCGTTAAGTTATATACTTCTACTCGTGCTCGTAAGTCCCCTTTACGACGTATTAAATAAATCGACTGTTCACGCAGTAGACGTTACAACTGTAGTAGATGATTGGATTCCATTTGTAAAAGCATTTATTATTCCTTATTTACTTTGGTTTCCATACTTATACGGCGCACTTATTTATTACTGTTTTGCTGACCGAAAGCAATATTATGTTACTTTAAGTAGTGTTATTTTTGGAAAGCTTGCTTGTTTTTCTATTTATTATTTTTGGCAAACAACTGTACCACGTCCGACTGTCGTTGGAACAGATGTATTTTCTGAACTAGTTCGCTATATTTATAGTATCGACCAGCCAGTAAACTGTTTCCCTAGCATTCACGTTCTTACTACATTTGTAATTATGTTAGCTGCCTTTAAGCGTAGAGAACAACATGCTTTTGAATATTACATCCTTACTTTCTTCGGTACACTTATTATTTTATCAACGCTATTTACGAAGCAGCATGCCTTTTTAGATGCCGTTTCTGGAATGACACTTGCAAGCATACTATACTTCGGAGTTCAGCTCTTATTAGCAAAAGAACCAATAAAAGTTCCAGTAAAACAAAATCATAAAATGTAACATAAAAAAGCAGACTGTGGCTTCAGTCTGCTTTTATCTATTATTAAGGAGATTTTCAATTTAAGATTGCGGTACAGTCATATCACCAGAATGAATACGACCTGCTTTTTTAAGAGCAATGTAAAGTATATAAGAAACAGCTACTGGAATGACGATATAAGTAATTACCATCGCCGGGAGAACTTCCCATCCTTGGCTGGAAATTAAATTAATTGGTGCTATAAGAGAACTTAATCCAAGACCTGCAATTTCCTTTCCTGCTTCCAGTTGGAAAATTAATGCTGATACTGGACCGACTATAGCACTGGCGACGACAGTTGGGACGAGAATCATTGGATTTTTAGTGATATTTGGTAACTGTACTTTCGGAGTACAAAGTGCTTGAGCTAATATGCCACCTAAATTGTTTTCTTTTGCTGAGATGACAGAGAATCCGATAAACTGAGCAACGCATCCAGCAAGAGCTGCACCACCTGCAACACCGTCTAAGCTAAGTGCAATTGCTAACGCAGCTGATGAAGCTGGAGAGATAAGTAATAGTCCCCAAACTACTGCAATGACGATAGAAGCGATGAATGGGCTACCAGCTGAGCTATCTTTAATAAACGCTCCAACTGCATTTAAAACAGGAGTAATATTATGAGATAACCAAATGCCTACTAAACCAGAACCTAATATGGCCGCAAATGGAACGAGCATCATATCTAACGCAGTTTTTCCGCTTAAACGTTTACCAATATATACAGCTAAAGTTGCTGTTAATAATGCACCGATTGGCTCACCTGTTTTAATAATTAGACCAGCTTCAGTAATCGAAATGGATCCGGCACCAATCGCTCCGGCTACCATCGCCGAGAAGATTACAAGACCGTTTGCACCGAGCATAAAAGCAATTCCAGCACCAATTGCCGGTGCCATTAGTGATTTTGCAACAACTCCGATTGTAATAAGTAATGGTATATCAACAATTCTTCCTATATTTTCGATCAGTAAACCAATTCCGAGGGATACGAAAATACCTTGTGCAATTCCAGCAGATGCTTTAAATACACGAGACATTATATATTCCTTCATTTGTTTCACCTTCTCCTATAAGTTAGTAACCAATTGTTTTCATATAATCACGTAAAATATCGTTTGATTTTGCGAATCGAGATTCTTCATCCTCTGTTAAATTGAGTTCTACAACTTCTCTTATACCGTCTCTAGTAATAATAGCTGGTACTCCTGTGCAAATATCATATTCACCGTACTCACCATCTAAAATGGCTGATACAGCAATGACACGGTGATCATCATTAAAGATTGAACTCGCAATATATGCTAGAGAATTTCCAATCCCGTAATAAGTAGTTCCTTTACGTTTATAAATTTCCCAGCCAGCTTTTGCAGTCTTCTCAACAATTTCATCTAAATCTATTTCACCAAATCGTTCTTTTTGTTCTTCTAAAATTTGCAGAATTGGCTTTCCACCAACAGTTACATGAGACCAAGCAACCATTTGAGAATCACCATGTTCTCCTAATGAATACCCATGAATACTACGAGGATCTACATGTAGCATTTCAGATAAAATTGTTCTTAAGCGAGAAGAATCTAGTGATGTACCAGTACCGATTACGCGATTTCTAGGTAATCCAGATAATTTCCACACTTCATATGTAATAATATCAACTGGGTTCGATGCAAGTAAGAAAATACCATCAAATCCACTTGCCATTACACCACCAACAACACTTTCCATAATCTTCGCACTCGCTCCTAAAGTATCTAAGCGACTTTGTCCAGGTTTTGGTGCTGGCCCTGCTGTAATAATGACAATGTCCATATCTTTGCAGTCTTCATAGCTTCCTGCATATACTTTTGTTCTTGTATTTGTAAAGTTAATGCAATGTGATAAATCCATTGCTTCCCCAACTGCACGTTCATGATTTATATCAATTAATAATAGCTCTTCGCAAATTCCTTGATTTACAATGGAATACGCACAACTTGATCCAACTAATCCAGTACCGATAATTGCAATTTTTCTTGTATGTCTTTTCATAGCAATCTCTCCTAATTGATCATATAATCTATTTCTTTTGTTCTTTACATTCTTAATTATAGAGGTTCCCACGATAGAAACCATGGATACTTTGTGAAATGTTGAACAAAGTTTTTGTCCTTTTTGTGAATTGTCATATTCCATTTTCGTCATATTTGTTACAACTGGAAAAATATTTATTATGTATTTATTGACATATACAAAAAGAAAACGAGCGAATAAATTCGCTCGTTTTCTTTTTCCTGTTATTCCGCACTTAATTGGCTTTTTAATTGCTGTACAATCATCGGATTAGCAGGTGCTGCCGGTTTGTAATAACTCTTTTGCTTTGCGTACTCATACATATTACGTTGGCGCGCCTCGTCTTGATTACGAATTTGAATTAACGTTTGATGTAACTGTTCATTATCAGACTGAGCAATATAATTTGCATAGCTTGTTAAACTTGCATTTAATCCTGCTAAATAATCATTTACCATATCTTTTTCATTCATTTTCCGCTTCCTCCTATCCTAGGAAAGTCATTAATTGCTGTTTCGTATTTCGTGCATCTTGCGCATCTTTTTGTAGCATTTGTTTCAGTTGTGGATCTGTACACGTCTGTGCATACTGCTCCAACTTGTTAATAATTGTTGCGTGTCCACCAATTAAATGACGTAAGTTTTCTACTTCAAGCTCTGTTAAATTTTGCATGGAATACTCCTACCTTTCTTTATTCGTTCACTGTTAGTATTTAGCTATTTTTTGATTGTATACATGAATTAACTTTTTCACGTGCATACAAAATAAAAGATGAATAGCTAAGCCATTCACCTTTTATACTGGTTATGTATTTATTTTTATAGAGATACAATCATACTTATACTCACAAGTAAGTTCCATACAATGTGTAAAATAATACTAGGTATAATAGATTGCGTCTTTTTGTATAACATTGCAAATACCATTCCCATAATCGTTGCTGTAATTAGAAGCCCCCCATGAAGAAGTCCAAAAATGAAGGAAGAGATAATGATACTAACTAAAAAATTATATTTCTTTTCTAAAAATCGATATAAAATACCTCGAAATAGAATTTCTTCTTTAACCGGCGTAATGATAGCAATACTTAACACATATATAATACTTTGTATGTTATTTTGAAGTCCTAAACCTCCTAATTGTTCCTTTTGTTCTGCTGCACTTTCAAAACTAAACACATGTAACATTAAATATTGTGATACTGCAATGATAATAAAACCAATTAATAGATATAAATATGTCTTCCCATTCTTCAAAACGGATACATCCCAAATGTATTTAATAAAATGAAGAACTGGTTTATAAGCTAATAAAACGATAGCAACAACAATTGCATCGAATAAGAGTAAGTAATATCCCTCTAAATTAGCACGTAATACCTCTTCTCCAAAAATTCCAAGGGCTAAAGCAAGGAATAATCCCCCTAAGAGTGAGAACCCTAGAATGCTTGCAATCGTTACAACTAGATTTTTATATGTTATGTTATCTACTTCTCTTTCTGCATTATACGCGTCTAATACTGTTTTTCTCATACTATTCCTCCATTTGTTTTCATTACCTTAACGAAAATCCTTTAATACAAATATATAGATAATATAACAATTTTTTCAAAAAGAATAATATGCAATTTTACATATTATGAAAACTTTATATTTTATAGTTTTAGGAATAGAATTGCTATGCAATAATTATTATATGAAATTTTAAAAAATACTTCCTATCCACTATAACCCTCGCATCATATAAAACTTATTAGTTAAAGGAGCAATGAACATGAAAACACATGACTTCCTTACAGAAATCCAGAAGGGCTCTGAGCCTAGTCCATATCAAGATCCTATTGCTTTTATTTTCGTTTGCCTTTCCGTAGTCATATACACATTTTTCAAACCTGTAAAATAATATCATGTAATGAGAAAAAGCCTACCGCTCTTTTCGAATTATATGCACTAAAAAACCTTAGAATCACTTCTAAGGTTTTTGTTTGCCTCGCTTCTTATTCACGTAACCCTTTAATAAACGTTTCCAACAATACATGTAAACTTATATCTAAATCTAACGGCAAACCAAATCCGCCCTGTTGTTCAATCGAAGCAAATCCATGACAAATACTTCTGAATCCGCGTGTCGCATGAAGTGCATTCTCTCCTTCTAAGCCATACTGTTGTAAAACCTGAAGACAAAGCTTTACAATTCCGTCACCTGCTTTTCTTACTTCTTCATCTCGTAAAAAAGTTGCTTCATATAGTCCAGGATGTTTTCGGACAAATGCTACATACGCTTCTCCTAAAGCATGAATTGCTTCATCCATCCGTTTATCCTCGGCAGCTTCTTCCAGTCTGTTATGCAGCTTTTTGATTCCGTAAATGCCAAGATTTTTCCGTACATCTTGTAACCCTTTTACATGATTATATAGTGAGGGCGAACGTACCCCTAACGTTTGCGCTAATGAAGCTAACGTTACTTCTTGTACTCCATTTGCATCTGCAATTTCTGCTGCTGTTTCTACAATCTTTTGTAATGTAAGTCCGATTCTCGGTGACATCAATTAACCCTCTTTTCTACTTTCTATATTCCGCTTCGCTTCTTTAATAGCAAGCTCTATGAAAGCCACTGGATCGTTTATCATTTTTCCATGTCCTGCCGCAAGCAAGGAAGGCTCATATTCTCTTAACTTCTCTGCACTTTGTAATGATATTTCTTTGCTCCACGTTGCCATCGCCGGAAACGGAAACCAAAATTTCATTTGTCCTGAAACAGCCATACCTCCTCTTGTTTGGAATGCATCTCCGACAATAAGAGCTTTATTTCTTACATCAAGAAACGACATGGAGCCTGGCGTATGTCCCGGTGTCATAATCGCAAGAAGCGATCCAACTCGGTCGCCATCTTCTAATAAAATATCAGGTACCGTTTTTAATTTTTTAGGTACACCGCCTTTTATCGGTATATTCGGTTCATCCTTTTGTAACGTCATATCTCCTTCTAACAGCTTTGCGTCCCGCTTAGAAATATAGACTGGAACATGAGGAAGTACTTCCTTTAATGCATCTAATGCACCGATGTGATCATCATGCGCATGTGTTAATACAATCTTAGTAATTGGTTTTCCTATTTTCTCAGCCACCTGTAAAATACCTTTTGCGCTATATGGCAAAGCCGCGTCAATTAAAGTTAAACCATCATCTTCCTCTACAAAGTAACAATTTACAGGAAACGCTCTTGGCAAAAATGACAATTGATATACCGTTTTTTCATGTATCATCCTCATAGTCCCATCTCCCTTTTCACAAAAACTAATACCATTAGTTTTATTATACTAATGGTATTAGTTTTATGTCACTAAAAAAATTTTTTTCAAAAAAAAGAACAGTAGCCGTATAAACGACTACTGTTCTTTAAAGATATTAAACTGTGTAACGCTCATCTTCTAAAATTTTCGCAGCGATTTCACGTTTCTTCGGAATTACGTTAAGTGGTGTGTGGCGAGTTAATTTACGTAATGATGATAACATCATGCGCAGCATGTCGCCGTTTTCAACTGCGATAAGTGTTTCTTTCGCATCTGCTTCGATTTCGTTAAATGCTTCTTGGCAGAATACTTCAGTGTATAACACTTTTTGTTTATTCTTTTCAAGACCAGTTGTTTTGATCGCTTTTTCTGTACGAAGAACAGCTGATTCCATTGCGTATAGATTGCTTACGATGTCAGCGATATTCACAAGAATTTCTTGCTCTTTATCTAATGCTTTACCGTATTTTTGAGCCGCTAATCCAGCTACCATTAAGCCGATTTTCTTCGCATTAGTTACTAAATACTTTTGAAGTGCTAATGGCTCATCGCCTACTTCTTCTGGCATCATCATCATTAACTCTTCTTGTAATTTTTGTGCTTTTTGAAGAAGTGGTAATTCACCTTTCATCGCTTTACGTAAGAACGTACCTGGTACGATTAGGCGGTTAATTTCGTTCGTTCCTTCGAAAATACGGTTAATACGAGAATCGCGGTACATTCTTTCAATCTCGTATTCTGCCATAAATCCGTAACCACCGTGAATTTGAACACCTTCATCTACTGTATAGTCTAATACTTCAGAACCGAATACTTTGTTTAAAGAGCACTCGATTGCATATTCAGCGATAGAAGCTGCTACCGCTTTACCGTCTTTTACTTCTTCTTCAGATAATGTGCTCATGCGGCTTTCGAATAAACCTACTGTACGATATACAGAGCTTTCAGCTGCATATGTTTTTGCTGCCATATTCGCAAGTTTCTCTTGAATTAATGGGAAGCGAGCGATTGGTTGTTTGAACTGTTGACGTTGGTTTGCATATTGTGCTGAAATTTCTACTGCACGTTTCGCAGATCCAACTGTACCAACACCTAATTTATAACGACCGATATTTAAAATGTTGAATGCGATAATATGACCTTTACCGATTTCACCAAGCAAGTTTTCTTTCGGTACTAACGCATCTTCTAAAATTAACGTACGAGTTGAAGAACATTTAATACCCATTTTCTTTTCTTCTGGGCTTGTAGATACGCCAGCGTAGTCTTTCTCTACGATAAATGCTGAGAAGTGCTCTCCATCGATTTTTGCATATACGACGAATACGTCAGCGAATGCAGAGTTTGTAATCCACTGTTTTTCACCGTTTAATACGTAATGTGTACCTTCTGCATTTAAACGTGCAGTTGTTTTTGCGCCTAATGCATCAGATCCTGAACCTGGCTCAGTTAATGCGTATGCAGCTAATTTTTCACCAGTTGCAAGTAATGGTAAATACTTTTTCTTTTGCTCTTCGTTACCGAATAATACGATTGGTAAAGATCCGATACCTACGTGAGCACCGTGAGTGATTGCAAAGCCGCCAGCGCGAGAGAATTTCTCTGCGATTAACGCTGAGCTTACTTTATCAAGACCAATTCCGCCGTACTCTTCTGGTACGTCAGCGCCTAATAAACCAAGCTCCCCAGCTTCTTTTAAAAGACGAACTGAACGATCAAATTCATGTTGCTCTAAATATTCAAGCTCTGGAAGAACTTCATTTACGATAAAGTCCTCTGTCGTTTTTGCAATCATTTTATGCTCAGATGAAAAATCTTCTGGCGTAAACACTTGATCAATCGTAATCTCATCAACTAAAAAGCTACCGCCTTTAACCGCATTTCCTACTGTTTTTTCCATGAAAATTTCCTCCTTCATATTTTCATGAGCAGCTTCTCTCTTTTTGAAAGAAGCTGGCTCTCCCTTTTTTATAAACCTTTGTTGCTTCCATTCTTTGCATTGGCAGCGTCTCGTTCTGAGCGAACCGCTTCCACTTTTTTTATAATCCAGTTCCAGTGGCTAAAACAGTCGGTCGTTTCACCCCTTCCTTTGAGGCAAAAAGCGCCTCTTCGTCAGGGCTTCCAACGCCCTCCTGTTCTAAACGAGCCACCTGCACTTTTTTATAATCCAGTTCCAGCGGCTAGAATGTTCGGTGGCTTCGCTTCTTCCTGCGAGGCAGAGAACGCCTCTACGTCTGAAGCTCCATCCCCCTCACATTCTGAACGAGCCGCTTCCACTTTTTATAGTAATTCAAATACTCCCGCTGCTCCCATTCCGCCGCCGATACACATTGTTACGATACCGAATTGTTCGTTGCGGCGTTTCATTTCGTGAATAAGAGATAGTGTTAGTTTTGCCCCTGTACAGCCAAGTGGATGTCCAAGTGCGATTGCACCACCGTTTACGTTTACTTTTTCTTCATCTAAACCAAGTTCACGAATAACTTGAATTGATTGAGAAGCGAATGCTTCATTTAGTTCAAATAAGCCAATATCAGATAGCTCTAAGCCAGCTAGTTTTAGCGCTTTTGGAATTGCAGCGATTGGGCCGATTCCCATTACTTCTGGTGGTACGCCAGCTACTGCAAATGAACGGAATTTCGCAAGTGGCTTCATGCCATCGCTCACTGCTTTTTCGCGATCCATTAATAGTACAGATGCTGCACCGTCACTCATTTGTGAAGAGTTACCAGCTGTTACAGAACCGCGAACGTTAAATGCTGGACGTAATTTCCCTAAAATGTCTAGCGTCGTCTCTGCTCTTACACCTTCGTCTTGTGCGAAAGTGATTGTTTCTTCTTGCAGTTTATTGTTTGATCCAACCGAGCGTAACGTTACATCTACAGGTACTGTTTCATCAGCAAAGTTTCCTGCAGCTAATGCTTTCGCAGCACGTTGATGACTTCTTACTGCAAATGCATCTTGCTCTTCACGAGAAATTCCATATTTCACAGCAACTTGCTCTGCTGTATGTCCCATACCCATATAATATTCCGGAGCCGCTTCTACAAGGCGACTATTCGGACGAACAACGTGTCCCATCATTGGAACTAAACTCATTGATTCCGCTCCGCCTGATAATACAGCTTCAGAGTGACCAAGCATAATGCGCTCTGCTCCGTAAGCGATACTTTGTAAACCAGAAGAACAGTAACGGTTAATTGTAATAGCTGGAACATCGTAAGAAAGTCCTGCTAGTCCGCCGATATTACGAGCCATATTTAAACCTTGTTCTGCTTCTGGCATCGCACAACCGAAAATTAAATCATCGATTGGTCCTTCATAATTTGCACGCTTTAACGTTTCCTTTACTACTAACGCCCCTAGATCGTCAGGACGAACTGTTTTTAATGAACCCCTCTTTGCTTTTCCAATTGGTGTTCTTGCTCCCGCAACAATGACAGCTTCTCTCATGAACGATATCTCCCCTCGTTATTAGTTACGTAATGGCTTTCCTTTTACAAGCATGTGCTGCATTCTTGCTTGTGATTTCATCTCACTTACTAAGCTAATAAATGCTTCACGTTCTACATCTAATAAATATTGCTCATCAACTTCTGTTCCGTACGGTACTTTTCCGCCCGCAATGACATATGCAAGTTTCTTCGCAATGTGAAGGTCATACTCTGAAATGTAACCAGATAAATGCATTGCTTCTGCACCAAGTGCAAGAGTTGCATATCCTGTTTCCCCAACAACTGGTATCTTTTTGCGGATTGGCGCTTTGTAACCAGCTTCATATAAAGCAAGTGCTTTCTGTTTCGCATCGTATAGTAAGTGATCACCATTCACACTAATACCATCTTTATCACCTAAGAAGTTATGAGAAACTGCTTCTTGTCCTGAAGTTGAAACTTTCGCCATTGCGACTGTTTCGAACACTTTATTTGCAACTTTTTGCAGATCAAACTCTACACCGTTTGCCATTTTGTTTAAGTGTTTAATGTATAGCTCTTTATTACCGCCTCCGCCAGGGATTAAGCCAACACCAACTTCTACTAAGCCCATATACGTTTCACTAGAAGCTTGAATGCTCGCTGCTGGTAAGCAAACTTCTGTACCTCCGCCAAGCGTCATACCATATGGTGCTGCTACAACTGGCTTAGAAGAGTACTTAATTTTCGTCATTGCATCTTGGAAGTTTTTCACAACTAACTCAATTTCAAAGTAGTTGTCGTCTTGTGCTTCCATTAAGATCATTGCTAGGTTCGCACCAACGCAGAAGTTCTTCGATTGGTTACCGATAACAAGACCTTTATAATTCTTTTCTACTTCATCAACAGCGTAGTTAATCATTTGCGTAATATCCATACCGATTGCATTGCTCTTCGAATGGAACTCTAAGCAAAGGATGCCGTCGCCTAAATCAATTAAGCTCGCTCCGCTATTTTTCTTTAATACACCATTTTTCGCTTTTAATCGCTTAAGAGAAATTGCTTTTTTATTACGCTCGATTAGCTTATATTCGCCATTATCGTAATAGTAGCTATCGCCGTTATCATGTTTATAGAAAGTAGTGAAACCTTTCTCTAACATTTCTTTCACCCAAGTAGGAACAACTACGCCGTTTTCTTCCATCTTTTGAACAGATTTTTCAACGCCGATTGCATCCCACACTTCAAATGGCCCTTGCTCCCATCCAAAGCCCCACTTCATCGCTTGGTCAATTGCAACGATATCGTCAGCAATTTCTTTATGAAGTTTTGCAGAGTATAAAAGAGTTGGTGTAATGATGTTCCATAATAACTCTCCTGCACGGTCTTTTGCGTATACAAGCGCTTTCAATTTATTCGCTAATCCTTTTTCTTGTTTACTTAACTCTACGGATGCAGCTTTTAATTTTTTACGCGCTTCGTATTCCATCGTTTCAGGATTTAATTCTAAAATTTCTTTTCCTTGTTTTAAGAAGAAGCCTTGACCCGTTTTACTTCCAAGCCATTTTTTCTCCAGCATGTCATGCATGAAAGCTGGTACTTTAAATACATCACGCTCTTCTTCTTGCACATTTTCATATACGTTATTTGCAACGTGTACGAATGTATCTAAACCGACAACATCTAATGTGCGGAACGTTGCGCTCTTCGGACGACCAATAAGTGGGCCTGTTACAGAATCAACTTCCCCAATGCTATAGCCGCGTTTTACCATCTCTTGAAGAGTAACAAGTAAACCGTACGTACCGATGCGGTTTCCAATAAAGTTTGGTGTATCTTTTGCGATAACAACGCCTTTTCCAAGAACGTCTTCGCCAAATAGTTTCATGAAGCTTAATACTTGTGGATCTGTTTCTTTCGTCGGTATTACCTCTAGAAGTTTTAAATATCGTGGTGGGTTAAAAAAGTGTGTGCCTAAGAAGTGTTTCTGGAAGTCGTCTGAACGACCTTCTGCCATTTTTTCAACTGAAATACCTGACGTATTCGAGCTTACGATAGAACCCGGTTTACGAACCGCATCTACTTTTTCAAATAGTTTCTTTTTAATATCTAAGTTTTCAACTACTACTTCAATAATCCAATCTACATCAGCTAGACGCTCAAGGTCATCTTCTAAGTTACCTGCTTCAATCAGTGCTAAATTTCCTTTCACTGTCAGAGGAGCTGGTTTTTGCTTTAATAGTTTTTGCACAGCCGTATTACTAAAACGATTTCTCACACTTTTATGTTCTAATGTAAGTCCCTTCGCTTCTTCTTCTTTCGTAAGCGCAGGTGGTACAATATCAAGCAATAATGTCGGAATACCAATATTAGCTAAGTGTGCCGCAATTCCCGAACCCATTACGCCTGAACCTAGAACAGCAGCCTTTTTAATTTGGAACATCCAATTCTCCCCCTATTCTTGAATGAATGCTCATTCAATTTTTCGACATAAGTCGCAATCAATGAGTGAGCCTCTACTAATAAATATATGATACTGTTTAAATTTTCGCAATATATTTATTGATAAAATTTTCTGAAATAAATATTTTTCTTTTATTTGCCCATGCTATATATGTATTTTCTTCACTAAAATACACTTTCCCTTTTTATAATCTGACGAAACTGGAGGAATATATATGGCAAAACTTAAGAAGAACCCTTCAAAGGCTGGAATTAGTGCAGCTAGTGTAACTGGAAACGCAGGTCCGCATAACCAGGGTGTTGAAAAAGGACGCCAAGGTAATAACCAACAATATAAAAAGCATAATATGGGCGAAAAATAACGCTATATTTTTGGGCAGAGAACGTGGCATAATGATTAATGGCTGCTTTTTCTGCCCAATTTATTTGTAACAAATGAGGGAATTATAATGAAGCGAACAATAGTTATGATTGTAATGATTGCCACACTATTTACAGGGATGATTTTCTTCTCTTATGCACAAAGGCAACAAGCTGTAAGAGCTGATCAACCTAATATTACTGGGCAATATGGAGTTACAATCGATGCAGACACAGGTGAAGTTTTGTATGGAAAACGCGAAGACGAACGCTCTTATCCGGCTAGTATAGCCAAAATGATGACAACCCTTCTTTTACTAGAGAATGTAAAAGAGGATGAAGAAATTACAGTTACAGAAAACGCAATTAAAACAGAAAGTCAAAGTAAGAAAATTAAACTTCGTGCTGGGGAAAAGTTAAAACGTGATGAGGCATTAAAACTGATGCTTATCATTAGTGCAGATCCAATAGCTGAATCCATCGCAGAACATATTGCAGGATCAAAAAATGAATTTGTGAAAATGATGAATACTAGAGCGAAGGAACTCGGTACAAAGCATGCGACTTTCAAGAACGCAAGTGGTGCTGATGCACTTGGAAATAAAGTATCGCCATATGACATTGCTATTATTACGAAAGAAGCATTAAAGTATCCAGTTGTTTTAGAATATATGAATTCAACACGTACAACTCTACATACTTCAGAACGCTCTCCAAACATCGCAAACTACGGACGAGAAGAACTATATGACGATCCATATGCGATTGGAAGTAAAAGCGGTCTATCAGCACTTGGCAAATATACAGTCGTAACAGTGGATGAAAAAGACGGTAAACGCGTCATTAACGTCGTATTATCTTCTACTCGCGCGCAACTATATCCTGATACGAAGAAAATGGCACATTATGCATTTCAGCAATTAAAATAACCAAGGAGTATTTTCTCCTTGGTTATTTTTTAACCATACCTTTTAATACGAACGCAACGTTTGCTGGACGCTCTGCTAGACGGCGCATGAAATATCCATACCAATCGTTTCCATAAGGTACGTAAACACGCATTTTGTAACCTTCTTTTACTAGCTCAAGTTGACGCTCATTACGAATACCATATAACATTTGGAATTCAAATTGATCCCTTGGAATATTATGTTCTTCAGCAAGTTTTTTTGTATATTCAATAATTGCTTCGTCATGTGAAGCAATTGCAGTATAATTTCCATTTAATAAGTGCATTTTAATAATCTTTTTATAATTGTCATCTACATCTTTCTTGTCCGGGAACGCCACTTCTTCAGGTTCTTTATAAGCTCCTTTTACAAGACGTAAATTAGGTTTATAAGCATTTAAATCCTCAATATCTTTTTCTGTACGATATAGGTAAGCTTGAATAACAGTACCAATATTATCGTACTCAGATTTTAATTGTTTAAAGATATCAATTGTTTTACCGCAGCGTGTATAATCTTCCATATCAATTGTAACGAACACACCATTTTCTTTTGCAGCTTCTAAAATACGGCGCATATTGTTCATTACGATTTCATCAGAGATATCTAATCCCATAGAAGTCATCTTTAAAGAAAGCTGCGAATCAAGACCTTCTCTTCCAATTGCACGGATCGCTTCAATCGATTGGTTAGCCATTTCATTTGCTTCCGCTTCATTATCAACGAATTCACCTAAATAATCGATTGTTACACAAAGACCTTGCTTATTTAATTGTTGAATGGCAGCTGTCGCTAATTCAATCGTCTCCCCTGCGACGAAGCGACCTGCACCAAAGCGTAAACCGTACTTTTTAGCCAGTTTTGTTAGCGCTTTATTTTTAGATAAGAAAAGAAACGAATTTCGCATTAATTGTTCCATGTAATTCACCCCTATGACTGTAATTTATCTGTTTTTTACCCCTCTTCAAAATTATATCATTGTTTAAAATTATTGGATACAAATAATTATTTAGATAATTTATAAAATACTATAAAAACATTTAAAAACCTATATTTCTGCTTATAAATATACCCGAAATATTTTTCGACATTTAGAAAAATGGAGTTTAATAGGCATAAAATAGGCATGTCGAAAATATTCGACATGCCTATAAAATCCTTTATATTCCATGTAAATTATATAAGGATATTAATACAGAAAACTTGCGATTATATTTACCTCAAGTTTTTTTATTGCTCATTTCGCTTCTCTTCATTCAGCCTTTTAATATCTGTAATTAACTGTACCATCTCTTCTTTCGCATCTGGATAAGTTTCATTCCAATGCTTTACTAAAGCTGGCATCGTCTTAGCTATGTAAGAATACAGTGCCCACTTCTGTACCTGTTCTTTTCTCTCTTCATTGCTCTCTCCAAGTAACAGCTCAGTATATTTCTCCAGTAAACCATCAAACTGCTCGTTAAACTTTTCACTCATTTTATTTACCTCCTATATGAAAAAAGCAGCGAAGATCGCTGCTTTTTCTTATAATTTTGATCGAACAGAGTTTAATTTTTTCTCCATTGTGCTTACTTTATCACGACGATCATCAATACGAATAGTTGTTGCAACACGCTGTGCACCTTTCGTATATGGAACTTCATGCATTTGTTGTATTACTTCTAGAATGACAGGAAGATCTCCTTCAATAATTGTATTCATCGGTGTTAATTGATACTTCACGCGATCCGCATTTTTCTCTAGCACCTTTTGTACTTCTGCTACATATTCACTAACACTTGGATTACCTGTTCCTACTGGAATAATCGATACATCAACAATTGCCATAGTAGTCTTCCTCCTATAATCGTTTCTTATATATCCATTGTCTATTTTACCGAAATCCTCATCATTTTACTAATATGTTACTCTTCCACTTTAAACTGCTCGACTAATCTTTCTAAATCTCTCATATGTTCTGTCAAACTTTCCATCGTGTGAGCTACCTTTTCTAAATGATTCACCTGTGATTCCGTTGCAGCATGTACCTCTTCAGAAACAGCTGCACTTTCTTGACTCGTACCAGCAATTGTATGCATTACCGCTGTAATTTCCCCTTGCTCATAACCTATGTTATGTACCTCTTCTACAATTTTTTCAACTGAAGTACTAATCGTATTTACAACTGACATAATTGTACGGAACTCCATTTCCGCCTCTGACGTCACTTTATTTTGCACATCTGCAATGTCTTTCAATTTACTTACAACTTCTACAACCCTTTTTACTTCTAATTGTACATCACCAATCATCATTGTGATTTCTCCGGTTGCCTCTTTTGATTGTTCCGCTAATTTCCGAACCTCTTCAGCAACAACCGCAAATCCCTTACCTTGCTCACCTGCACGGGCAGCTTCAATCGATGCATTTAAAGCAAGTAAATTTGTTTGATCCGAAATACCTTTTATAAGCTCAACAACATTTTGAATCGATCCAACTCTTTGTTCTAACTTATCCGATGCTTCTTCTGTATGAACAACAATCGAAGATGATTGTCCCCTCGTACGGATTAAATTCCTCATTGTATTTAATCCTTGCTTAGATGCCTCTTCCGCTTTGCCAGCCACTCCTTTTATTTCACCAACGGAGCTATTCATTTGTTCTACTGACTCCGCCATATTCTCGAGCTGAGCTGAAACTTCATCCACACTATTCGCAAGAGTAGAAGCTCCTCCGCTCACATCATCCATCGCTCCTGAAACTTCTCTACTAGCCGCTACTGTTTCGTTCGTTAAATAATGTAAACTATTCGTTGATTGTTGCACCGTTGATACGCTGTTTTTAATTTTACTTACCATTTCATTCATTTGTTCAACCATATCATTAAAGTGCTTCGTCAACTCTCCAACTTCATCTTTACTTGTCACTTTCATTCGCAGCGTTAAATCGCCTTCTGCTACTTTTTGCACGTGATTCTTTAATAGTTGCAGTGGTCTTGCTAATCTTCTTGAGAATAAGTAGGAAGCTACGATTCCAACTAATAAACTAATACATGCCATTATAATAACTGTATTTCTCGTACTATTTAATAGCCCATCGATCGTTTCTTTCGGATAAAAGATTCCTATCGTCCATTTCATCGTATCAAATGATTGACTATAAACAACTACATCTTCACCTTTTATTGTAGTGACCGCATATTTTGTTCCCTCTTTATTTAAGCTCTTTATAAGCGGCTCTTTAGAAACATCTTTCCCTATCTTTTCTGGATAAACAAGAGCCATATTTTTATCATTTATAATAAACATTTCTCCGTCATTATTGTATTGAATATTGTGAAGCAACTTCTGAATCGTCCCAAGCGATACATCCATCGCAACAACGCCTAATACAGACCCATCTTGAGCTGTAATTGCTTTAGAAACACCTACACTTAACTTGCCTGTTGCAATTTCATAAGAAGGTTGTCCCCAATGGACCTTTTTTACATCAGCCTCTGAATCTTTATACCATGGTCTTGTCGTTGGATCGTATCCTTCTGGCACTTGCCCACCTTCAGCAAGATTGGCACTTAATGTTTTTTTATCTTTCGTACCAATATATAAATCTAAAATACCAGGATGATTCTTTTTATACTCCGCAAACTCTTTCGTTAAAAACGCTTCCTCTTCCGGAGTAACCCCACCTTGAAGCATATTACGAATCATCTCACTGTTCGCGTAATACCCCATATCTTCATCCGTTCTTTGAACAAATGTCGTAAGTTGCTCTGTCACAAGATCCATCGCATTTTGAGAATACTCGTCTAAGGAGCGCACTTCCTTTTCTTTCTGTAATTGATACACAGCTGTACCCAATATTACGAACATCATAGAAATAAGTACTGAAAACACTACCGCAATTTTTAAACGTAAACTTCTTAACATTTTCCCCCAAGCATCCCCTTCGTATTAAATTAAAATCTTATTAATCATTATATTAAGTATAATAGATAAAATTAAAAAATTGAAATTAATTCTCACCTTAATACAATTAGAAAACGGACTACCACTTGTGCAAAAACAAATAGTTCATTATCCTTAAAATATAATCTCATTCGTTCGGAGGGAACTATGTTACAAAAATTCGGTTTCTCACAATATGAAAGCCAAGCTTATGAAGTTGTCGTATCAAGCAATGAACCATTAGATGCTACAACAATTGTGAAGCATTCAGGTGTTCCAAAAGCAAAAATATATGAAGTACTAGCACGCCTAATCGATAAAGGAATGGTAATGGATTCTGTTTCAGAAAAGAAAAAATTGTATACAGCATTACCACTAAAACTAGCAATTGAAAAATTAACGACAGAATTCCAATCAAATATTAAAGAACTGGAAACAAATATATCAAAAAAATCATTTACAGATGACCGTGTGTGGAGCTTAAAAATGCAATCTTCTATTCGAGTTCAAAGTAAAGAACTCATTGAAAGTGCACAAGAATCAATCCGTATTTCAGCTTGGAATGATACTCTTTTAGAATATCTCCCTTTACTAGAACAAAAAGCAAAACAAGGTGTTCAAATTGAATCCCTTATTGTTGGAGAAGTAGAAACAGACTTAGAAAACATGCATTTTCTAATCCCAGCTGAAGAACCTAATGCATTAGAGCGCTACTTGCTACTTATCGTTGACAATCGTGAAATTTTATTTGCTGGCGTAGAACAAGAGTCATGGCAAGCGATGAAAACAATGTCACAACCTTTCGTAAAGTTCTTTACAGAATTTTTCTATCACGACGTTGCACTTGCAAAGATCACCCAGAAGCACCACGATCTCTTTATGGAAGATGATGAAATTAAGAGTTTGTTGATGAAGTTGAGATACTAATTAAATAATAAAAAGGAGTCTAATTTTTCACTTAGACTCCTTTTCGTTTTGTTCCTTTATCTCCATCAACAGCTCAATGATTTTCTCATTTTGCTCTACCTGTTTCTCTGAATTTTGATAGATGAAACGAATCCATCTAAAAACAATGATAACTACAAATAACGGCAATACTGTGAATATAAAACCAATAATTGAATAATCCATATACTATCACCTCGCTATATACCCTTTTCTCCATTTACCTACTAAAACCTGCAATTTTTTACAAATAAAAAAAGAACCTATCAAACGATAGATTCTTCTTTTACGAACTGAGTAGAGCGTCCTCTCGTAATCGAGAAAATCGCGCAAAGCAGTGCTAATATAATAAAGCCACCGCCTACCCAAGCATTATATATAACAGATGATTTTTCAATAACAACTCCGCCTACTGTTGAACCAAGTGCAATTCCTAAATGAAGCGCAGAGTTATTTAAACCTTGCTGAATACCAGCTGATTCCGGTGCAATTTCAATTAAATAATTTTGCTGTGCTGGTGAAATCGCCCAGCTCAGCATACTCCAAAGTCCCATCATAATGATGAAGAGCGGGAATGAGAATGTCATTAATGGCAGTATGAAGATTGCACACGCAAATACGATAATGATAGAAATAATACTTTTCTTCGATCCCCATTTATCAGCAAGCCAGCCACCGAATCCGCCGCCGATTACTGCTGCGATTCCGAAAATAAAGTAAAACACACTAATCCAGTTTGCTTCAACATGCATAACATCTTTTAAAAACGGTGTTAAATATGCATACAATGTTAAATGCCCCGTTAAAAACAAAAATGATGTTAACTGTGCACTTACAATTTTTTTATCTTTTAAAGTAGCAAGTTGTTCTTTTATTGATAATACCGATGTCGGTGGTACCTTCGTTAAGAACAATGAAATACAAGCTATTGCCATAACTGTTAACACAGAAATTAATACAAATGGTGCACGCCATCCGTATGCATTTCCGAGTACAAGACCGAGCGGTACTCCAAGTACAAGTGATCCACTAATTCCCATAAAAATGATTCCAATTGCACGCGCACGAAAATGCGGTTCTACTACACTAGACGCAAGTGTTACAGATAGTGCAATAATTAATGAACCACTCGCCGCACAAATAACCCTTGAGAACATTAGCATTCCGTAATTCACACTAAACGCGGAAATAATATTTCCGATTAAGAAAATCGATAATGCTCCAACATACAATGTTTTTCTTTCAAACTTCCCTGTCACAGCTAATAAAACTGGACCTGACAAAGCAAATACTACCGAAAATATTGTTATAAGCTGACCAGCTGCGCTAATAGATACTCCTAAATCATTGGCAACTAAATCGAGCGTTCCTCCTATAATTAACTCAACCGTTCCGACTACGAAAGCCGCGATAGCTAAAATATAAACACGAAAATTCAAGTCTTTCCCCACGCTTTCTATTTTGGTTACTACGATTATAGTAACCAAAATAGAAAATGGACGCAAGTATAATTTTTTATAATAAAAAACTTCCCTCTTATGATATATCTCCAACATTTAAATAAAGATCCTTATCTGAAAAATTATCACTACTTCTATCCAATTTGTAATCAAACTAAGAAATATTAATAAAAAACAACGTTTATTATTAAATTTATATATATAAATTTAATTTATAATAAACTTGATTAAATTTCCTATTATTTACAAACAAATTGTACCAAATAAGATTTTTCTTTACTAGACTTGTATTAAAATTACAGAAAAATTATTATTTTCTTGTAGAGTAAATACTATACTTTACAAACACACAATAGTTTGGAATATCAAAAAACTTAGAGGGAAAAGAAATGAAAAAATTAACTGCACTAACTTTGACAGCAAGTATTTTAGCTTCAGCTGGGCTTGTGCCTACATCATCTTTCGCAGCAAGTAACGAACTTCCGTATTTAAATGAGATTAAGAAATTGCAGCCAGACGTAAGTACAGAAGAGTTAATTTCAGATATTATTGAAGTTGCAAAAAATACGGGCAATACAAAAGAAGCTTTAGCAGAACAAATTTATAAAGAATTAAAAGCAAATCATGAACAAGGAGAACGAGAAGCTACTCAACGAAATAATAAAGATACTACTAATGTTCAATATGGTGCTAGCGGCGGAAATGTAAAAGTAGGAAATTCTAATATGGGCGACTTTTATTATACTGGATCTACAACTGCTTATATGAATCACGGACATGTCGGTATGTACTATAGTAAAGACTTGATTGTTGAATCTGTACCAGACAAAGGTGTGCGCACAATTGCTACTAATAAACGCTTAGTTGATAAAGGTGATGCAGTTGTCAAATCTGTAAATACTTCTTGGCAAAATAAAAATGACGCAGCTTGGTGGGCGAAAGATCGTGTAGGAAAGGATGACTATTCTTATAATTTCGCAAACAATAGAAATACTAGCCATTATGGCGCGAAGAATTGTTCTAAATTGATATGGTCTGCTTATAAATTACATGGTGGTTTAGATTTAGATAAAGATGGTGGAGCAGGTGTATATCCTCGAGATGTTAGAGATGCGCAAAAAACATCGTTAATTCGTAATATATAATTTTAAAACTGAAAGTGAAACAATTTATTTGTTTCACTTTTTGGTTATTTGAGGAGCAGAAGTGAAAATGAAAAATCACCGGAAAATAATTCTATTTTTTACGATTATTATAACGATTGCAGTATTAGCTTACTATTTATGTATAAAAGATAAGAATGCAAACTTAATATCAGATAAAGAAATACAAAATAAAAATTTTTTAGATGATAAAAAGGCTGTGCTTTACTTCTCATCCACTGCCGATCAAGATTTAGATGGTAAAGGCATTAGTTATGCCATATTTATAAATAAACAAGGCGTTGCTAGCGGATATAAAATGGGTGGTCTAGAGCTCGGCGGTATTGGTGTATCTGACGATAAAAAACAAGTTCTATTAGAGAGTAAAAATACTATAACATTTCTAGGAGAAAATCCTACTACTCATAAAATAAAATACCAACATACCGGTGATTTTAATGGATATTTAGCAAACCAAAAGATATTTGTTACTATTTACAATTCAGGAATGGACAAAGAGAACGGGAACTATAATTCAAATGTTTTATTCGGAAATGAAAAAGTTATTCATAAAAGTAATATCCCTCATTTCATTATTAGCTCTGGATTAGATGGGGAAAATATTTTAGTAGCCACTCAAGAATTAGTTACTAATAAATACGAATTGAAAAAATTAACGTTTAATGATGCAACAATGAATATAGAGAATATTACAGCGCTTAATATAAATGGAAAAGAGGACCATGCTAATCTTTCACCTATTTTAGTAGATTCAGAGAATTACTACATGGTTATGAGTACAATTGATAAGGATGATCCGCTAAAAGGGGAAACATTCTTGTTACGTACTAATAAAGCCACTTTAGAACAAAATACAATATTTATGTATAAAGAAGAAAACTCAACTGCAACCAGCCCATTTTCATTAGATAATTCCGCATATATATATAACAACGAATTATATTTTTTAAACGGTCTTGGGGATATATATACATATAACCCTAAAAATAATACGATGAGCCATAAATTCACCATAGATTACCATGTTAAAGATGGTGTTAGATATAATGAACAAACTTATTTCGAAAACGACTCATTATATGTTCTACGTTATGATGCAAAGCGCAATAATAAATACTATATAGAAAGATACAACTTAACAAACGGAAGAAAAGTATCCGAACAAGAAATACAAGGTATAGAATCTATACTCGCCACTGTGAAAGGCGGAAAGAAAGTTTATGCTTATGACTTTAAAATGTTACTACCCAAAACAGATAATTAACTATACTTAATTACCTGTTTCTAGGTTATAGAATAGGGTAATGTAATTCCCCATAATTCTAATTTTATACTTTCAAATTTTTTCATATAAAAAACAGGCGTATGATACGCCTGTTTTCTAATTATTAAACAGCAGTTTTATTCTTCTTATTTAAATACCAATATACCGGCAGTCCCGTAAAGACAATTCCAATTGATAAGAAACAACTTAGTGGATCGTTAATAATCGCACTACCGATTACAAAGAGTGAGCCCAAAATCGCAACGATTGGGACGATTGGGAATAACGGTACACTGTATGCACGCTCTTTATTTTTATTACGTTTTCTTAAAATGAAGACACCGATAAACGTCATTACGTAGAAAATATAAATAATGAATACGGAAATCTCAGATAGCTTATTTGGATCACTAATAATCATTAAAATAATTCCTAAAATGATTTCAACAGTAATCGCATTTGCTGGTGTTTTAAATCTTGGACTTTCCTTTGCAATAAACTTAGCAAATGGAAGTTGTCCACGTTCTGCCATCGACATCGGGATACGTGGGAATGTTAAAATCTTTCCATTTAAACAACCGAAAATAGAAACGATAATACCGATACTAATAATTTTCCCGCCATATTCTCCAAGTAGCATTCCTGCAGCTGTCGCTGTTGCATTTTCTCCAAGTTCTACAATTTGCGTTGCTGGTAATACATTCAATAACGCCAAATTAATTAATACGTAAGCAGCTGTTACAATTAAAATCCCAACTGTCATTGCTTTCGGTAATAGCTTTGTTGGATTCTTCATTTCTCCACCAATTGACGCAAGTAGAATCCAGCCGTCATAAGCAAATAATGTTGCTAAGATCGCCATCCCGATACTTTGATTTTCTGATATCGGCACAACTACGTTAAAGATATCGCTATTCCCTTTCCAAAAACCTAACACAACAATTAATACGATTGGAATCATCTTCCCGATTGTCGTGATCGTTTGGACGATACCTCCGTATTTTGTTCCCATACTATTTACAACGCCAAGGAACACAACTGTTCCAATTGCGATTGGTAAATTCCATACTTTATCTAAATAGAAAAAATTAATCATTAAAGAACTAAAGTATAACCCTAACGTTCCAATAATAGCTGGCCCATACACAATTGTTTGCATCCAGCCTGATAAATATCCCCAAAAACTTCCATAAATCTCCTCTAAATACGTATACAACCCACCATTTTTCGGGATTTGCGCTCCAATTTCGGCTACTGTTAAACCACTTGCTAACGTTAACAGACCACCAATTATCCAAGCAAGAATCGCCATATTAGAACTCCCCGAGTAATCTAATACGCTGCCCGGTTTCATAAACACACCAGACCCAATAATCGTTCCTACTACGATAGAAAGTGCTACCGTTAAACCAATTTTGTTCTTCTCATCATGATGCATGCTGCGTATCCTGGTTTAAAATTCTTATAAAAATCTATAAATTGTTGGCGAACCAAGTCAAATGCCAACTACCGAAAAGGAATCTCACCTTTTTCCTGTCCGTAAGGGTTGTGACCTTTTCATCCACCT